>NZ_CP033040.1:1453333-2180000 GCF_004293625.1 Thiomicrorhabdus indica
AGTGAATCAAATTGTCGATTCTATGATAAATACCTTATCGCAAGGCGATCGAATTGAAATTCGTGGTTTTGGGAGTTTTAGTCTTCATCATAGAAAAGCGCGTGTTGGACGTAATCCAAAAACAGGTGAAACTGTTAAGTTGAATGATAAACGTGTTCCGCACTTTAAGCCTGGAAAGGCTTTACGCGAGGCAGTTGATCAATCTAAAGATTACACTGACATTATCGCTTAATCAAAAGGGAGCTTATTGCTCCCTTTTTTATTTTTTCCAAAAGTCATGTTCTCGTATTTTTTGTTAGTTAATTCTGAACTATCATTCAAATCTCTGTCTAACTCTTCTATAATTCAAGCATCATTCGCTTGGATTTAGAGTCAAATGTTAAAAATCATATCTTTAATTGCAACAGTTTTATTTTTAGCCGCCGGTATTCTTTTAGGCGTTTTAAATCCAACACCTATTAAGCTCGATTTATTCTGGTTAACACCAACATTACCGTTAAGCCTGATTATGGCATTTATGTTTATTTTTGGGTTGTTTCTTGGTTCATTGTTAATGGTTCCAAAGGTTCTACGTCTTCGTTGGCAGTTGAATAAGGAATCTAAGCGAAACCGTAAACAAGCAAATCAAATCATTGAACTGAAAGCAGAGCTTAGTAAAAAACAAGAGGCAGAACAGCCTTCAAATCTACCTGCATTAAACAATAAATAAAGAGAGTTTCATGTCTACAAACGATCCGAAAGTTGTCATAGCCTTAGACTTTGCAAACAGTGAATCGGCTAACCAATTTGTTTCCGAACTTAACCCTGAAGATTGCCGTTTAAAAGTTGGAAAAGAGTTATTTGCAGTGGCAGGGCCAGAATTTGTAAAAGGTTTGGTTGATAAGGGTTTTGATGTTTTTCTGGATTTGAAGTATCACGATATTCCAAATACTGTTGCTAAGGCGGTGCAAGCAGCGGCAAGAATGGGGGTTTGGATGGTGAATGTTCACGCATCGGGTGGATCGAAAATGATGAAGGCTGCAAAAGAGGCGCTAGCAGAATTTGAAAATCCTCCATTATTAATTGCCGTTACCGTTCTCACATCAATGCAACAAGAAGATTTAGCTGAACTTGGGCTTAATATTGAACCCAAAGAACAGGTAAAACGCTTAGCAAAATTAACGAAAGCGTCAGGATTAGATGGGGTTGTCTGTTCTGCGCAAGAAGTGGAAATGCTTCGTAAAGAAATTGGCAATGATTTTTGTTTGGTGACACCGGGTATTCGACCGGCCGGTAGCGATGTCAATGATCAAAAACGTATTATGACACCGAAAGATGCGTTAACTGCTGGTTCGAGCTATCTAGTGATTGGTCGTCCAATTACTCAAGCACAAAGTGCAGTTCAGGCTTTACAAGATATTAACCAATCAATTCAAAATTAATTAACAGCTAATAGGCCAGTTTATTGTATTGATTAGCGATTTTTCAAAATCGCAATAGGATCTTATGTTTGGCTTTACCAACAACAGAGTGTCTTGTGCAACTGTTTAAGGTCCTAATTGATACAATACTATAAAATTAAATTATTGTTATTTAAAGGCAAAGCCGTTATAATCCGCGACTTTCACGCATAAGTGTGATTTCCTTGTCTCACCACTATTTGGTTTTCATAAGTAATTACGATTTCTGAATTTTAGGGAGACTGACTTTTTATCCATAAGGAGATAGTTAAATGCGTCATTATGAAGTCGTATTTCTAGTGCACCCTGATCAGTCTGAACAGGTTCCTGCAATGGTTGAGCGTTACCGCGCAATGATCGAACAATCTGGTGGTGCTATTCACCGTCAAGAAGATTGGGGTCGTCGTCAATTAGCTTACCTAATCAATAAAGTCCACAAAGCACATTATATTCTAATGAACATCGAATGTGATTCAGATACGCTTGCTGAACTTGAAAACGCTTTCTACTATAACGATGCTGTTTTACGTAGCATGGTTGTTAAGCAAAAAGAAGCGATTACTGAACCTTCAGTAATGATGTCTAAGAAAGATGACAAAGGCGATAAGCGCCAAGCAAGAGGAGCGTAATCATGGCACGTGGATTTGGACGTAAAAAATTCTGTCGTTTTACTGCGGATGGCGTAAAACAAATTGATTACAAAGACATGGATACTTTGAAAGCCTACATTACGGAAACAGGTAAAATTGTTCCTAGCCGTATTACAGGAACAAGCGCTAAGTATCAGCGTCAATTAGCAACTGCGGTTAAACGTGCGCGTTACATCGCTTTGTTGCCATATACCGATCAACACAAGTAATTTTGTTTGACGGAAAAAATTAATAAACAAAATTTTAAATAGCAGAGTCAAAGGAACCTTATGCTGGGCATTGCTAACTACTCCATGAAAGGGCCAAAACAGGCAGCGATTGCAGTAGTGCTTTCTTCCGCATTAAGCGTAATACTTGCACCCATCGGTTTAATTACCGGCGGGTTAATCGCTTTGGTTACCTTGAGAATTTCAAGCATAGAAGGCTTTAAGTCTCTTGCTTTGGCGGTGGTGGCACAACTTGCTGTTACCATGATGATTACCGGTAATGCGTTGCCGGCTTTTATTGCCATAATGGAATTCCTTTTGCCGGTTTGGGTTCTCAGTGTTGTATTACGCGAGACTCAAAGTTTTGCAAAAACTCTGCAAGCTGCACTAATATTTATTGCCATAGGTTTGGCGCTATTCCATTTAAGTGTGTCGGATACCGCGGCTTACTGGTTAGCGCTCTACAATGAAACCATTGCACCAGTGCTTGCTGAAGCTAAGGTCGAATACGATTTAGAGCTCATTACACAGTTAGCTAATATGGTGACCATGCTAATCGCAGTTTTTGCTTTAGTCTTATGGTTTTCGATTGTTTTGATCGGCCGATGGTGGCAAAGCCAGTTATATGCGCCTGGACAGTTTCGCAAAGACTTTTATGAGTTACGTGTTTCTAGCCAGACGGCTTATGCAGGAATTGCAATTTCGATTGCATCACTTGCTCTAGGTCAAACAAATGGTTTGATTTATGATTTAACCGGGCTTTTTATTGCAGTATTTATGTTTCAGGGATTAGCGATTGCCCACGCAACCGTTGACCAAAAGCAAGCCAGTGTTGGTTGGCTTGTTGGAATATATATTTTGTTATTTATATTTCCACAAACGATGCTGATATTAGCAACCCTCGGCTTGATTGACACTTGGATGGATTTCCGACGCCGATGGGATTCTGAATAAATTGAGGTTTAAGCCATGAATGTTATTCTGCTTGAAAAAGTACAAAATCTAGGGACTTTGGGTGACCAAGTTTCTGTAAAATCAGGTTACGCACGTAACTTCTTGATTCCACAAGGTAAAGCAAAAGCTGCAACGAAAGAAAATATCGCTGAGTTTGAAGCACGTCGTGCGGAATTAGAAAAAGCTGCGGCAGCACAACTAGCTGTAGCACAAGGTGTTTACGAGAACCTAAACGGTCAAGTAATCACAATCGAATCTGTTGCTGGTGATGAAGGTAAACTATTCGGTTCTGTTGGTACTCAAGACATCGCAGATGCTCTTAAAGCTGCTGGCTTTGAAGTTGAGCGTCGTGACGTCCGTATGCCTGAAGGTTCTTTACGTTTTGTTGGGACTTTTGAAATCGATGTTCAGTTACACACTGACGTTGTTGCTTCAATTACGGTTGAAGTGAAAGCTGCTGAATAATTTTTAAAATTATTTTTTGCTTTAAAAACGGCCTTTCGAGTTTTCGGAAGGCCGTTTTTTATTTCTACAACCGCCTTTCTTACATAGTATTTAACCGGCCGGCTAAGTATAATGAGCAGTCATATTTACGCCCATAACTTAACGCTCTGCGACGTCTACTAACTATGTCTGAAAAACAACCTTCAAATTCTATTTTTCAAACGCATTCCAAAACGTCACAGCAAAGTGATAATCCTTTAAAAATTCCTCCACATTCGCTCGATGCTGAACAAGCTGTTCTAGCAGGTTTAATGTTAAGCGACGATGAAATTGATGATGTTGTCAGTATTGTCAATATTCATGATTTTTATACAAAACCTCATCAAATGATTTTTGACGCAGTTCTAGAACTAAATGCTGCTGGCAAGCCACTGGATTTATTATCAGTTATTGAACACTTAAACTCTAATGGACAGCTCGCTGCAGTTGGGGATAAAGCTTACTTAGCCGAAATGGTCAAAAGTATACCGAGTGCGTCAAATATTCTTTATTACGCTCAAATTGTTCGTGATAAAGCGATTCTCCGAAACCTAATTCAAGCAAGTAATGAGATTGCTGAGGCCTCTTATTTTCCTGAAGGAAAAGATATTCGAGAAATATTAGACATTGCAGAATCGCATATTATGCGGATCGCTGAACATGGCGAGGGGAAAGAGCGTAATTATAAAGATATGCCGCAACTGTTGAGCATGGCGGTAGATAAAATAACAGAATTGTTCAATACCGATGGCACCATTACCGGCGAAGCCACGCATCTGTCCGAATTTGATGATCTTACCGCAGGATTGCAAAAAGGGGATTTAATCATTGTTGCTGGCCGTCCTTCAATGGGAAAAACCACTTTCTCCATGAATATTGCTGAAAATATCGCAACAAAAAATAAAACACCCGTTGCGGTATTTTCAATGGAAATGCCTGGCGAGTCTCTAGCTATGCGTATGATTAGTTCCTTAGGAAGGGTTGATGCGGGGCGAATGCGAACCGGGAAACTTGAACAACAAGACTGGCCTAACTTTAACCGTGCCATAAGCATGCTCTCTGAAGCTAAAATATTTATTGACGACACGCCTGCTCTCATGATCAATGAGTTACGAGCAAGAGCTCGAAGAATCGATAAAGATATCCGCGCTCAACAGCTAAAAGAGGCAACAGAAGCTGGGCATCCTGATCCTGAATCACAAGTGACAGGCTTAGGTTTGGTACTCATCGATTATCTTCAGCTGATGCGTGGCTCGGCCAAAGCTGAAAACCGAGTGAATGAGATATCAGAAATTTCGCGAGGATTAAAGGCTCTGGCAAAAGAGCTTAATATTCCAGTGATTGCACTTTCGCAGTTGAATCGCAGTTTGGAACAACGCCCCAATAAACGCCCAGTCATGTCGGATTTGCGTGAATCAGGAGCGATTGAGCAGGATGCCGACTTAATCATCTTTATTTATCGGGATGAAGTCTATAACAAAGATTCCGAAGATAAAGGTACCGCAGAAATCATTCTCGGAAAACATCGTAATGGTGCTTTGGGTACTGTTCGCTTAACCTTCTTAGGACAATATACTCGCTTCGAAAACTTTGCGAGTTTTGATGACCACGGAGAGAGTTATTAAACTTTTGCTACTCACAGAATTGATGTATTCGAATGGAAACTTCCGACTCTGATGTTTTATCGACCTACTAAAGCTTATATAAACTTAAAAGCTTTGCGCCATAACCTACAACAAGTTAAAAAGCTTGCGACTGCCAGTAAAGTTTTAGCCGTCATCAAAGCTAATGGGTACGGTCATGGTATTGAACGTGTCGCCAAACAACTTACGTCTGCCGACGGCTTTGGTGTTGCTTCAATAGATGATGCGCTTCGTTTGCGGCAAAAAGGTTTTCTTCACCCAATTTTGCTGTTGGAGGGTGTCTTCTCAAAAGAAGAATTAAGTTTAGTGACACAAAATCGATTAGACATTGTCGTTCATTCTCAATATCAAGTGGAATGGCTTTTGAACCAGCGTTTTGAACAATCTCAAAATATCTGGATCAAAATCAATACGGGAATGCATCGGCTTGGCTTTGAGCCTGATTCTATTTCCTCAGTGATTGCACAGCTTCAAAGCAGTGAAAACCCGTTTAATTTTACCTTAATGAGCCATTTTTCTAGTGCCGATGTGGCTACTGAAGTCGGAGAGAAGACAACCTTAAAGCAGCTGTCTTGTTTTGAAAAATTTAAACCTGATCAATTCACGGCTAGCATTGCGAATAGTGCAGCGCTCGTCCGATATCCACAATCTCAATATGATTGGGTCCGTCCCGGTATTATGCTTTATGGTGCAGGGCTTGGAACGCAATTATTAAATCGTTACAACCTTCAACCTGTCATGCGTTTAGAATCAACCATTCAAGCTTTACATTGGGTGGCAAAAGGGGAATCCGTTGGCTATGGTCAAAAATGGACTGCATCTGAGGATTCATTGATTGCGGTAGTGGCAATTGGTTATGGTGATGGATATCCGAGACATGCGAAAAATGGAACACCTGTCGAAATACATAATCAGAAAGTGCCTTTAGCAGGAACGGTCTCTATGGATATGATTACCGTTGATGTGACTAAGATTGCTAATCAGGTTTCGATTCATGATAAAGTGATTTTATGGGGTAGCCAACAGTTATCTGTAGACGAAGTTGCCGAACACTCTGGAACGATTGGCTATGAGTTGCTATGTGGTGTGACTCAGAGGGTTCCACATATTGAAGAAAATGCGTAAGCCAGAGCTTGTAATGAAATCTTTAAAAATTTTTCAGATAAATAAACTTGTCACTCTTTATAGTGGGTTTTTCTCCTACCTAAAGTTGGATGTTAGTCATAGTCTGTATCATAAAGACCCAAGCAAGCCCCAAGAATTTTCAGAAGAACTCCACCGTGAAGTTATGAGTAGAGGCGATGCCATTGCAGTCTTACTATTTAATTTAGAGTGCAAAGAACTCCTATTGGTTGAACAGTTTAGAGCAGGTGCAATGGTGTCTATCCATCTTAATCAACAAACAACTTCGCAAAGTGATGCCTGGTTAGTTGAACCGGTTGCTGGGTGCATCGATCAAGGTGAATCTCCAATAGAGGCAGTAAAAAGAGAAGCATTGGAAGAAGCCGGAGTAAAAGTGACCAATATTCATAAACTCGCATGTTACTATCCGTCACCTGCAGCCTGTGATGAACGAATTTTTCTCTATGCTGCTGAGTATGATAGCTGTCATAATCAGCGTTATGGCGGGGTTGCAGCCGAGAATGAAGATATTGCAGTGGTAAAGTTATCGTTTAAAGAGGCAAAGATGATGCTTGAGCAACAAAGTTTCAATGTGAGTACGACAATTATGTCTTTACAGTGGTTTTTTAACCGTTATTCAAATTTTATTTAAGAGACCTGATTAATGCTCTGTTTATTTAGAAACTCCTTAATTCATCCCAGGCTTGACCCCGTCGCGGTTGCTCTCAGTTGGGCAGCCACGCTTTACTGGTTGTATTTCGCTTTTATTGAGAAAGCCTTGTGGTCAAAAATTCTTCAGGGTGAGGCCATTATCATCGATTTGGTTTTTGGATTGCCTTTAGTTCTGGCTTTTGCAATTATGACGTATGCCAGTGTTTATTGGAGCTTTAAGCTCATTTTGGTGCTTTTATACCCGGCCGGTTTAACTGATAAACCGAGTAATGAAATCGACGACTCATACGAAAATGAATCTAATCAGCTTATGGAAAAAAAATTAGGTGCGGATTATTGGCATCAGAAAGAAGACGTTCAACCAGTAAAACCTAACAATAATTCTCAAAAGAATGATTCAAATCACAGATAAATAAAGGATAACAGGGTAGTATTTTTTAAAACTTACTGCTCCCAATGAAAACCTGATTCAATGTTTAATTTTCACGAATACCGATGGCTTGATTTAAAGCTTGAAGCCAAAACACTCTTCAAATTGGCCTTACCCATTTTATTTGCTCAGTTAGCGCTAACAGGCCTCGGTGTTGTCGATACATTGATGTCAGGTGCCGTCGGAGTGGTTGACCTAGCCGCCATCGGTTTAGGTTCCAGTATTATGTTACCCATTTTTATCATGGGCACAGGTATACTTCTGGCAATTACACCAATTGTTGGAAAAGCAAGGGGCAAAGAGCAGAAGAATGCTTCGTTAATTCAACACCTTCTGCAAGGTCTCTGGATTTCATTGCCCATAGGTTTAATCAGTTTATTACTTATGAGTAACATGCAATGGCTTTTAAACTTGTTGGAATTGAGTCCTCAGCTTTACCAATTAACTGAAGATTATCTTTACTTTGTTGCCTTCGGAATGCCGGCCATTGCTCTTTATCAAGCCATGCGATTTTATTGGGAAGGTTTGGGCAAAACATTGCCCACTATGTGGATCAGCTTTTTTGCTTTAATTCTGAATATTCCTCTTAACGCAATATTCATCTATGGATTTGGTCCATTTGAGGCGATGGGGGCGGCTGGATGCGGAGTAGCAACCTCTCTTGTAATGTGGAGTATGCTGTTAATTGGATTCAGTTATATTTTAAAAACGCAAATCCTACCTGATGTCAAAAATACAAACCAGCAAAGACAGCACCACATTTGCTGGCGCCCAAAGTGGCAGGGTGGTTGCAGGGATATTTTGAAAATAGGGGTTCCAAATGCCTTCGCACTTCTATTTGAAGTCGGTTTATTCATGTTTATTGCTTTGTTTATTGCACCACTCGGTGCAACTGTCATCGCAGGGCATCAAATCGCTATCAGCGTCACTTCACTTTTGTTTATGATACCGCTAAGTTTAGGAATGGCAGTCACTGTTCGAGTGAGTCAAGCTCATGGTGAACACAGTCTTCAAAACCTAGTAACGGTACTTCGAACCGCACTTCTTTTTTCAATTCTTGCGGGGCTGATTTTAGCCATAGTCACGTTTGTGTTTAAAGATTACATCATTGGATTCTATACTGACAGCACTGAAGTTTACGCAGTAGCCATTAGCTTAATTATTTTGGCATCGGTTTATCAATTGTTCGACTCAATCCAAGTGACAGCAGCCGGGTGCTTACGAGGATTTCATGATACGCACTTTACAATGTGGGTCACTTTGGTGAGTTACTGGTTGGTCGGGTTAGGCGTCGGTTACCTGTTAACCTTTACAGACTGGATTGTCCCTGCAATGGGAGTTGATGGCTTTTGGATCGGTATTGTCCTTGGTCTGATCATTTCCGCTATTCTCTTAAGTTGGCGACTCCATCAAACTTTCCATCGGATTCAGCCAACGCTTTTGACATCGAATGGATGATGGTATTCATGAATCAACTCAATAATATCACTATAAAGCATTGTCCCTGCCATAGCGGTAAATCCTATGAACAATGTTGTCGACTGTTTCATTTGGATTTTTATCAGGCGCAAACCGCTGAAGATTTAATGCGATCAAGGTTTACGGCATTTGCAATAGGCTCCATGAACTCGGAAAACCAGAAATTCTTTGAACAATACTTACTACAGGACTTGGCATCCGAAAACGAGACCGGCAGAGATGCAACTGGATACTTCCATTGAATGGATTAATTTAAAAATCAAAGGCCGTAAAGATGGGAAAAAAAGACATCACAAAGGAATGGTTCATTTTTCAGCAGAATTTCAAGATAAGTTAAATCCAAAAAATACTGGAACTTTAGAAGAGATGAGTCAGTTCGAAAAAGACTCAAAGGGTGGCTGGTTATACGTTGAAGGAGAAGTGATCAACTAATAGTTCATACGCTTCAAAGTTTTGTAAACACAAGTCGCAAGCGATGATTACTGCTCATCCTTATTCTTAAAAACTCGATATAACCACCACATTAAAAATCCTACAATAAGGATTGAGACTCCCAAAAAGCTAAAAGTTATAAGAAGTGCGGAACCAACTTGCTCCATATCAGGCATAATAATCTTCCAATCTATTATTCATTTTCAGTCATAGCATTTGCTTGCAAAGCATTCTACAATAAATACCATTAATTTCTACCAAAACCAAAGAGAAGACTATGCCGACCATTTCTGAAATTGAAGCTGAAAGAGCAAAAATTCTTGCGGAAATTGAAGATCGTGCCAAGCAAAATGCAGCAAACCCAGAAGGGGCTAGTCTTAAGGATTGGCTGAATGCTGCTCAAGAGGTTGTCCCTCCAGGAGCACTTGGACAAGCAAATAACCTAGAAAATAATACTCAATCCAATATTTCTAATTATCAAGCAACAGCGGAACAGTCGACAGCCGACATCTACTCAGATGATGATGTCAAAACAAGTTTTTCTCAAGCGATGCAACAAAGTATGCAAACACCCTCTGCAACAGCTGAAGCATCGAGTTCTCAGACCACTACATCCTTGAATGCGAATAAAAACACAACTATGCAAAACCCTAAATCAAATGCAGCTGGCTTTTCAATTGCCGCGTTATTATTGCAAATTTCTATCCTGACCATTTTTTCATTGATTTTATATTTTGGTCATCGTGACCTTACCAAACAAATTAGTGACATTCGTAGCACCTCTTCGGAAGAACTTGCTGAAATCAAGCAAGCAATCGAGCAAGGTGGAATAAATGAAGAAGCTCAAAAACAAATGAGTGCAATGGATGAACGTATCCAATTTTTAGAATCACAGTTAAGTTTGTTGCAAGAGCAGATATCTGAAATGAGCAGTCAGTCGACACAACAGCTTGATCTGTCTAACTTGTCTGAACTCAGCCAAGAGCAGAAACAGACTATTGGAAAAACTTTGTCATTAAATACAGGACTGAGCGAGGAACTGCTCGACAAAAAGTTGAGTCAATATAATGAAAAATTAGCCAAACAACTTGATGCACGTTTAGATCAAAAATTAAGACCTATTTTGGCCAAATTAAATTTACAACCTCAAAAAACTCCGGTCACGGTTGCTGAACCAGAGGAAAACAATATAACCATTAAAGCTCCTGAATCTCCGGAACTTCCTGAAGTGAAAACACCTATTATGGAAACTCCTTTACTGACAATGGTCGCTCCAAAAGTAGATGAGAAAAAAAATGTGGGGTCTGTGAAATCTATCCAGCCTGTTAAACCGATAGAGTCTCCTAAAAAAGCTGCCGAGTCTAAAAAAATAGCAACTAATAATTCTCTTCCAAAATTTGTGGATATTAAGTCCGAAGATTTACAGTGGGTCAAGTCTCAAAAAGCCTCATCATTCACTTTACAATTAGCCAGCATGAAAACGGCCAAAGACTTACAGCGTTTAGTAGCAAACAAAGGCTTAAAGGATACAAAAATCCTACCGCAAGTACGCAATGGAAATGTGAACTATATTTTGTTGTATGAAACCATCGACAATCGAGAAATAGCCAAGAAACTAGCGGATGACATTAAAAAGCAAACAGGCATATCGCCTTGGATTCGTAAACTACAGGATATTCAAGGTAAAACAGGGCAGTAATAGCGTTTATTTACTCTGTCAACGACTCTTTACCGGCCGGTAAAGAGTTCTTTATATTCATTTTGATTATTTATTAGTAATCAAAGGTAATTCAATTTGGAATCGAACGCCTTTAATTGCTTGATTTTGCATACGATTAACGTTTTCTGCATTAATTGTTCCACCGTGGTAATCCGTAATCAACTTTGCAATATGCAAACCCAAACCTAAATGCGCTTGATCATCTTGATTCATTTTTCGAATCGAAGTCATACCATCAAAAATCTGTTCTTCATAACCTTCTGGCAACAAAGGCCCAGAGTTTTCAATGGTTATGAAAACACTGTTCTGACCATGAAAAGCGGCTGCACGAATCGGTAGTTGTTTATCCGAAAAGTCTTTCGCATTACTGATAATCTTATCCAGTAACTGCTCAATCATAAAACCATCGCCCATAACCATTTCAGACTCGCCAATTTGGCAATCAAACACTAGATCGTATTCTGGATGGAGCGCTTGTACATTTTCAAAATAATGGCTCAACATTAAACCTATAGGAAAAGCCTCAGGTTGTTGGATGTGGAGGCTATCTTCAATACTTGTCGCTTCAGAAAGGCTAGAAATAATTTGTTTAAGTTGTGCTAAAGCATGCTTTGCATAATCTAACTGTGAATGCTGACAGTTCTCTTCCAACAAACTTAAGCTCATTGACAAACGATTCAGAGGATTGTGAAGTTCATGTCGTAGGGTCTTCGGAAGTTGTTTTAAATAACGTTCATAACTTCCTAATTGTCTTAACATTTCATAAATATGATGTCGAAGATCTGATAGCTCATCACGATAATAGCGTTGACGACAATCAGGGAAATCTAGATTGGTTAAGCGTCCTTTTAGATGAAAGGTTTTCTTTACATCATCGTCCAATCGTAAAATTCGATTAGACAAACTGGCCGTATAAATCATCGCTCCCAATAAAACAAACAAGAAAATCAACGAACCAATTCCAATTAAACGATAAAAGTAATTTAAACTTTCACTGAATAAATTCTCCATTCGTTCTTCCAACACTAAGGTTCCAATAATTTGACCTTTCATTAAAAGTGGCGTGGCAGACATTAAGGAAATGGGTTGATAACTTGAATTCATCCGATATTGCTGAAAAGTTTGTCCAGTTAATGCTTTGGTAATTAAGAGCTTTTCAGGGTTTTCACTTTGAGGGTAGGGATAAGGTAAAGAATAGGGTAAAAAGGTGGCCAACGTTTTTATGAGTAATTTACCTGTTGCCGTAAAAACATCACCACTTTCCTGATCTGATTGTGACGGCAAAGCGCCTACGACATAGGTCGTTTGTCCAAATTCATTCACAACCCACAACACAGAATTTTTTAAATTCAGATGTGATAGGTGAGTCGGTTTTCCAGACTGGATTTGTAAAGCCCATAAATCTGTCCGATTAGCCAAAATCAAGGCAAGGTTTTCAACGGTCTGCTTTTGGACAATCGCTTGGTTGGTCAACATAATTCGATGCAGGTCGATTGCGAATCGGTAGGCCAAAAAAGGCAGAATGGTTAGTAACAGTGACAAAATAAAAAAACGAGACCGAATCGAAAGGCGAAGTCGAAGTTTATTGAGTGCCGATATCATTGAAAATTACCTTATAAATAACCGTTTTAAAGGTCTATTAGTATCAATTTGTCAAAATATTGATTTTAAAATGCAACCGGCCGGTAAAAATTAATTTCTACCGGCCGGTCGTAAATTATCAGTGGCTGAAAGGATTAATCTGCTTTACTTGAGAGAGGGAAGCATATTTGTTTAATCTTTTGATTGCCACGAATAGCCTCTTCCGTATTCGTTATGAATCAGATTAAAATCAGGGGTGACTTTTTTAAAGGCATTTCGGATTCGACAAATATGAGTATTAATCGTATTTCGTTCAACCACGCCTTGAGTGGAAGCTTGTAAAGAGTCGTAAGAAACAACCGTACCTTCGCCAGAGATTGCAAATTGTTTCAACATTTCAAATTCAGTCGCAGTAAGATCTAATTGTTTTTCATGCCAGTAAGCTTTAAATTTTTCCTGCGAAAGTTCTAAACCAGGAATTTTTGAAGCAAATTCACCTAATTGTTCTTTTTGACCTGTACTAGAAGTGATTCTCAGTAAGTTTTTAACCTTAACAATTAACACGTTTAAGCTTATTGGTTTAGGAAGATAATCAATTGCCCCTAATGCATGACCAGTGTAAATATCAAACTCCGATTGTCGTTCTGATAAGAAAATAATGGGTATCGGTTGATTATAGCTAAGAAGGTGTTTAGCTAAATCAAAACCTCCATCCATTTCTGACCCAAGAATAATGTCTGAAATCACCAAATCTGGGAGCTTTTCATTAAATGCATTCTGGGCATCTTCACGATTTGTATAAGATTCAACGGTGAAACCCTGTTGCTCTAAACCAGTGACTAGGCTTGCTAGTTGTAATTCATCATCTTCAATGACCGCAATGCGATGGCTTTGAATGGTGTTTGTCATAACTTTTCTCCTCGATTTGTCGAGTTTTTCAATAATTTTAAGTCATCTTAGTGCACAAAAACCACTCAAATGTGAATTAAAAGTGGTTTTTTATGAAGTGATGATTGTCTGAATGATTATTTCAAGTACTGGAAGTCAAGCACTTGCATATTCATAATCAGTCCAGCATCTTGAATCGGTAGAACAATCGCGTCTTGATCGGAATGGTTATGATGCGAGTGCCACCAGCCCGGCGGCGTAATAAATGCAGAGCCTGGGGTCCACATTGCTTTCACAGGGTCTTTGATAGAACCATCTTCATTCAGCTCTTTGCCAATCATGGTGTAAGTTTCAGGACCTGCTGCCACGCAATAATCTAAAGCAATTGAATTATGGCGATGTGGTTTTTGAACAACACCGGCCGGTAAAACATTGTATAGCGCCCAAAGTGTGTGTGTGAGCGTCATCGTCAGTGGAAAATTAGGGTTTGCTAACAAAATCCCTGTACGATTCCGGCCTTCCGCTTCTTTACGGACTTTTGTTAATTCAGCAGTCAAATGTTCCTTGGTGTAAAGCACCGGTTCAAAACGTTCTGAGTTTGGAATTACGCCTAAATAACTGAGCACCGGTGCATCCGTTACCCAATAAATTGCCGTATCTTCATCTGCACTATGTAATGCGTCAGGAACCGCCGGTAATGTAAACAAATCTCCCTCTTTCCACTCAATCGTACCATGACGCATTTGAGTACGACCTTTACCACGAATGACATAAAAAAGCTGCGAACTTGCATTAGCATCTGTTTTTAAGCAGTCATTGGTTTTAATTCGTAAAAAGGATGCCAATAAGTTTGGAGAAGTTGCAGGGTAAGTTGTTTCGAGTTGTTGAGACAAATCAAACGGAATAATTCGAGTATCGCCATCTTTATGAAGGGCGCTTTCGTAGGCAATGACATCAATTTTTGGCATCGGTGGGTTTACCGCAGACATGTATTCTTTGAATTCAGCCTGTTGTTGCCATTTCTGTTGCGCAGCTTCTTGAATTTGTTCGGTATTTTTCATTAAAGGTTTCCTGACACTAAAATTTATATTTGTTTAATTTTTTACGTTCACTGGAGGAAGGGATATTCAAGGCTTCACGATATTTTGCAATCGTTCGTCGAGCAACATTGATCTCTTTTTCCTCGAGTAATGCCATTAACTTATTGTCACTTAAAGGTTTTTTGGGGTCTTCATTATCAATAAGGTTCTTGATGTGTGCTTTAATTGCCGTTGATGATTGGTCTGCGCTTCCATATTGCCCAATACCGGTCGAGAAAAAATATTTCAACTCAAAAGTTCCACGCGGAGTTTGAATGTATTTTTGATTAGTTGCACGTGAAATCGTAGATTCATGCAAATCCAACTCATCAGCAACTTCTCGTAAAACCATCGGTTGCATAGCTTCTTCGCCTTTTTCAAAAAACTCTTTTTGGCGTTTGATAATAAATGCACCAACTCGTAATAAAGTCTCACCGCGTGAATGAACGCTTTTAATTAAGCCTTTTGCTTCCAACAGCTGCTCTTTCATTTTCTTTGAGTCTTCGCTTTTACTCATTTTATTGACTAAATCGACATAGGTTGAATTAACACTCAGCCTTGGAAATGCGTCCGCATTTAACTCAACCAACCAACCGTTTTTGACATCGCGTTTAAGGCGTAAATCGGGAATGACTACTTCAGCTTCTGTATCGGCGTATTCACGACCTGGTCGAGGATTTAAGGTTTGAATCAGTTTTAAAAGGGTGGTTAACTCCTGATCATTTAAACCGTAGAACTTTTTAATGCGTTTGTGATCGTGAAAACTTAACCATTCAAAATTTTCAGAAATAAGTTGTTTTGCAGTAACCACAAAGGGCGTTTGTTTCTGCGCATTCAACTGTAAAATCAGGGTTTCTTGCAAATTTCTTGCTGCAACGCCCGTTGGTTCAAACTGTTGAATAACAGTTAAAACAGCTTCAATATCTTCAAGAGTTAGTTCTGAAATCCCTGTTATTTCAGATTCATTATTTTGGATGTTTTCAAGAATCGAAGTTAAAGGTTCGATCAAAAACCCTTCGTCATTTATTTCATCGATAATGTATGAAGCAACCACACTTTCGTAGCCAGGATTAAAAGCAATTTCCGCTTGCCATTGTAAATGGTCATAAAGCGAAGTATGAGCTGCTGTGTAGTTTTCAGCACTGGTAAATTCATCACTAGATGCAGAGCCGGATGAAGAAGAGGTATGATCACTGAAAACCTCATTCCAACTCATATCTAACTCAATTTCTTCACTCAAGGATTGATCATTTTCAATATCAAGCTCATTGTTTAAATCAACGTTTTCATCAACATCATCTTTAAAATCCTCCTCAATTTCCTCATCAAATTCCATATCATCTGTTTCAAGCATATAGTTGCTTTCAAGCGTGGTTTTAATGACTTGCTGAACTTCCAATGCGGAATATTGCAGTATCTTGATGGATTGCTGTAACTGAGGCGTTAATTTTAGTTGTTGGCCAATGTTGAGCTGTAAGCCGGGCATGAGCGCCATAAACTTCTACCTTATCAATTCAATTTCTCTGAGTGTTGCGCTTTCAACGCAAAACCTAGGTGCAAAAACGTGATGAGTAGATATAATAATTCAAAATTTCGACAAATTGGAAGTAAAGATACCGTAGATTCAGGGCTAAAACCTGACAGCGACCAATGAATTGCACAATCAGAATGATTAAAATCGTTCTGCATGAATAAGGTTTGAAATTTAGAATTTCGTCAAAATCATAATAAAACAAAGAGTTAGAGGATTGATATGACTATTAAAGCTGAAACGCAAGCGATCTTAGACCAATTAGGTGACAATGCGACTTGGGATGATTTCATTAGAGAGCTGTATAAACAGAAAAAAATTACCCTTGGTTTGACCGATATTGAACTCGTTCAGGATCAATTAGATGATTCGGATGTAAGTACGATTTTGGCACGTTTAGAATCTTCTAGCTCGCAACCGTCTGATATGCGAAATACAAAATCATACAATCCGGGCAACGCGGTCACTTTGGGTATGATTTCCGGTGTCATCGCGATATTATTTGGTTTTGTATTTCCTCCGATAGCATGGGCGGCGGCGGTTGTCGCGCTGGTTGCAGGGGGATATGGAATTAGTCAAAAAGAGGAAAAAGCTTGGATTCCACTTTTATTGGCGGGCGTGTCGTTACTACCAATCTTAGCCATTATTTAGCCAAATAATCAAGCTATCCGAGGAGAGGAAATATAACTCTCCTCAAAGCCCAATCAAAATTTGGATTAATCATTTAAACCTTGTAAATGTGCAAAGCTATGACGATTCAGAAACTGGTCTTTCACATCTAACGGAATTTCTTGTTGCCACTCTAAACCGTCTGCCTCTGCAAGTTCTTGCCACTCTGTGGGCGTAATTTCATGAACACCGTTGTTTTCTGGATTGAAAATCGTTAGATACACTGGCTGATTATCTTCACCGTCAGAGATATCCATAATAAAAAGGGCCGCACCGGTAAAGTCTCCTCGAGTCGACTTGTAAATACCGGTTTTGAGATTAATTGATTCCATTACTTGCTCCACATACTTGATTAAACTTAGAGTGCACAAGATACCAAAATAATAGGATTAGTTAAGTTACTCTGTATCAAAATTAACAAAAAATAAATCTTTACCGGCCGGTAGCTTTTAAAACAGCGTAAAGATCTAGCTATAACCTAACTTCGTATAATGTATATTATGTTAAATTAAAATATATCTATTTTAAACTCATGGAGTTATTAGCCACTCCACTACCAACTAGATTTGTACTATTCAAATAAACCAGCTCTAGACCTTGGAAAGTTTCATTCTGTTTTGAATAACGCTTGTACGTTTTCTGGTGGCCGTCCTATTACAGCTTTGTTATTAAATTGAACAATCGGTCTTTCAATCAGTTTTGAATGTTTTTGTAGAACATTCAGCCAATGCTCTTCATCATAATGATTTAAGTCGGCTTTAGTATAGCCTAGCTCTTTAAACAGCTTTTCACCTGTACGGATAATTTCTTGCACGGGCACATTCAACAGCTGACATACTTCTTTCAGAATTTCACTACTGGGTGGATTTTCTAAATAACGAATTTCTTCAATTTGAATTTCTGGATGTTGTTCACAATATTCACTAACAATCTTTAAGGTTTCACGACTCTTTGAACATTTAGGATTGTGATAAATGGTAATGGTTTGCTGGCTCATAGTTTTTTAACTTTTTAGTACTTTAAAACGGAACTTGTGATGAATTATTGTCATCGCTATCTGGATTTATTACAGACTCGCCAGTTTCAGATTCTGTATCGTCTAGTCGCTCACTTAAAGCTTTTTCAACGGCTTCTAATCGTGATTTACAAATCTGATAAGCTTGACTGGCTTCATCAACCATTGGAATAAGTTCATCAATATCGACTTCTCCTGCAGAGGATAATTTCTGCGCAATCATTTGTAACTTTTGATAGTTCTCTGTAAATTTTTCTTCAGACATTTTGTTTACTCATCTGGATTTTAAAGGTAGTTGAATTATGACTGTTGCTTGAATTCTAATACTTGAACATTCAGATCGCCATCTTGATAAGAGATGGTCAATTGCTGTTCTTTTTGCCCTTGCTTTACTGATGTAATCAACTTTCCTTGACTATTTTTAGTAATCGCAAAACCACGTTGCATCTGTGTTTGGGGTCCGCTGTTTAAAATTATTTGCATAGAATATTTAATTGATTGTTGCTTATACTCAATGGCATTTTGACTATGTGCTACTACACCTTGAAAAGATTGATTAATGAGGTGTTTTTTTAATTGAACAGCTTGAGTTGCCAGGCTCGATATTTGCATTTGCTGTTTTTTTAGATAATGTTTTTGTGTCTCAATTGTCTGACGTGATTTACGTGCAATCTGATAAGACAACGGTGCCAATTTAGCTTGAGCCCCCTGCCAAACTTGCCATGAATTCTGTTTAACCTGATTAAGAAGTCGCTCAATTTCATGGATAGGTTTTTTAACTATAAATTGACTTCGTTGTTGAATTTGTAGCCAATTTTTTTGCGCTGTCTGGGCATTATTAATGATTTCTCCTCGAATAAAATGAACAACTTTACTTGGGGTATCACATCGCATTGCGGCCATTTCATCTAGAATACAATTATCCTTCTCGTGCCCAATTCCGGTAATTACGGGAAGTTGAAGCTCGCTTAAAGATTTTGCGATAGCATATTGGTTTAAATACTGTAAATCCAACTTCGCTCCACCACCACGGATAATAACAACCGCATCGTATTTGGAGGGATTGAGTAAAATTTGAGATTGAATAAGATTCAGTGCATTTGAAAGTTCTTTGAGGACTTTTTCACCTTGAAAACTCGCCGTGAAATAAACAAAAGTGCAAAGTCCAAGCGCTTCTAATCGGTCGGCATCTACTTTGAAATCACCAAGCCCAGCAGCTTTAGGTGGCGCTACGACTGCAATACGAAAGAAATCGTGAGGAATTCGATACACTTTATTGGATTCTAATCGTTTTTCTTGGCGAAGTTTCTCACGTAATTCTACCAGCGCTCGCTCCATTTCCCCCAAAGAAAAGCTGGCATCAATATCTTCAATTTGTAATGAAAATCCATATTGTTCATGAAAATTAACATTTACCAACATCAGGAGTTTCTGGCCTGTTTCAATTGATTTACCAGTATTTTTCTCAAATTCAGGCAATATAATCTGCGCAGTTCTCGACCAAATCATTGCACGTGTTTTAGCAAGTTGACGACCTTTTGAATCAGTTTGTGTCAGTTCCAGGTAATAATGACCGTTACGAAGTTGTACATTTGCAACTTCAGCGATTAGCCATTGAGCTTGTACAAAACTGGATTGCAGTGCACTTTTAACTTTATTGAGTAGTCCTGAGAGTGTTATAGCCTGATTTTCTCTTGCTGAGTTCTGGTGTTCAATATGACTTGTATAGTCTTGATTTGGTCGTTTTTTTTGTGGTTTATCAATGTCTTGTGAGTCATTTATAGGTAAATCTATGCCCACTTCAACTTGCTCATTAGGCTGACTCACTGGTTCTGATGATGGGCTGAGCTTATTTTGTGAGTCTGATAAGATAGATTCACTCTCTTCTAAAAACCATTTAGAGAACTTATCAGACTCGTTTAATAGTGCTTGAGGAATATACCAACGTCGAGCAATCGCATCCCAACGAGCACCTAATGCTTTGGCTTCATCTTTTTGAGAAAATGGAACGTTTAGATATCTCATTTAAGATTCATTACTTACTAATTTATCATTTTCAAATTGCCGTTTTTGTTCAGCCATGCGCTGAATTTCATTTTCTACCATGCATAAAGCATCTACAACCGTTTGAGTTGAAGCCTCAGGTTTAAAAGCATTTTGACTTAGATAACGACGCCACATTCTTCCGCCAGGCAATCCATGAAATAATCCAAGCATATGACGGGTAATTTGTATTAACTTACCACCGTTATCAAGGTGCTGCTCAATGTAAGGGAGCATTTCATTGACCACTTCCTTTCGAGTTTTGGTACTTTTATCGCAGCCGTAATAACGCTCATCAACCTCATTTAACAAAAAAGGTTGTTCATAGATGATACGACCAAGCATAACTCCATCTACCGGTGTATCAAAGTTACCGGCCGGTATGGATTCAAGGTGAGAAATGGCTTGCGTATGCGACTTGATACCTCCATTGATGGTAATCGGTAATGTTGCAAACTGGTGTTTAACCGCATGAACCAAATCATAGTTTAGAGGAGGTACGTCCCGATTATCTTTGGATGAAAGCCCCTGCAACCATGCTTTTCGTGCATGGATAACCAAACCGTCAACTCCAACTTGATTGAGTTTATCCACTAAAGTGAATAATTCTTCTTGCTCATTTTGATCATCCACCCCAATACGACATTTAACCGTGACAGGAATATCGACTGATTGCTTCATCGCATCGACCGCTTCCGCAAGAATTTGCGGGTGCTGCATTAAACATGCACCAATCATATTGTTTTGCACGCGATCACTTGGACAGCCAACATTCAAATTAATTTCTGAATAGCCCCACTCTTGTCCTAATTTGGCACAATGTGCAAGTTCTTGAGCATTGCTCCCACCTAGTTGCAATACAACAGGGTCTTCCGTCGGATTAAAGCCTAAAAAACGCGGTAAATTATCACCGTAAATAATCGCACCAGTGGTCACCATCTCTGAATAAAGCCACGAATTCTGCGTCATGGTTCGATAAAAGTAACGACAGTGTTTATCTGTCCAATCCAACATCGGCGCAACGCTGAAATGCATGGCGCTGTTTTCTAAACGGTCGGTAGAAATTTCGGCTAGAGGTTTAGAAGAGTTGCAAGATGTTAAAAGTGGCATATTTTTGTGGTTCTTAGCAGTGATTATATTGTCCACTATTGTAGCGAATCTAAACACCTTGTCTAAAATTTACAATGCAAATTGAGGCAAATAAATTCTAATATTAAAAGCGCAAAAAACATTTTAATCAAAAGAACTTTGATTGAGTAAACTTGATATTTATTACGTTATTCAGCATAAAATGGTAAGCTGAAATAATCAGGTATTTCTAGTTAACCCTTTTGAGAGTGAGTGTAATGCCTAGGTTGAAATGTCATAAAAAGTGTTTTTTGGGATCAAAAACGGATTTTTTTCAGTTTTTTGCATTTGCTGGAATAGCTACTTCTGCTTTGTTTCGTCCCCTATCTAATCCTCTCTCTCGAAACCTGTTTATCGCCTACATCTCTCTATTTCTATTGATATTTCTTGTACTTAACCCTCTCATAGTTTTTTCGAGTGTCAATATAGAACCGCCAAATAGTGCAACAGAGTCATCCAACGAAAAATCAGTTTTTCCCAGTCATTCACTTAAATCAAAGCAATTTAAAAACGATTTAAAACCTATTAAAGTAATGGTGAATTGGAATCATCAATTTCAATTTGCAGGGTTTTATGCGGCTATTGCAAAAGGATTCTATAAGCAAAAAGGTTTAGATGTTGAGGTGCTCGACTGGCGACCTGGTTATAAAGGTTTTCAGCATCTTTCATCTGGTGACATTGATTTTAGCGTAGCACAGAATGATAGCTTACTTGAATTGGCCAAGGGGGCGCCCTTTAAGTTAGTAATGGCTAACTTTCAATATTCTCCTTTAGTATTGTTATCACATAAACCTATAAGCAACTTATCTGAGCTTTCTGGAGCCAAAGTTATGCATAACGGGAGCTTACAGATTCGAACATTACTACAAAAAGCCTACTTAAAAACGGGAATTTTTTCTGATGTAGAACCTTCTTCAGGAAGTCTACAAGATTTCATTGAAAAAAAAGTCGACTTTTATGGTGCTTTTAACACAAACGAACCCTTTATTCTTCAGCGTAAAAAAATTCCCTATTCAGTGATTGATCCGAAAATTTATGGGGTACAAAGCTATGATGGTTTGGTAATAACTCGATCTGAATTAGTCGTTGAGCAACCACAACTTGTTTCGAATTTTAGAGATGCGACCATTCAAGGGTGGTCTTATGCCTTAGATCAACCAGAGGAAATTGTCGATTACATCATTGAACATTACAAAACCCATAAAACTAAAGAAGACATGCTAAATGAAGCGAGAGCGATTGCTCAGTATGTTCAACCATCGCCAGGAATGATTGGTCAAATTGACGTCAATAAACTAGAAACCATTTTATCGGATGCCAGAAAATATCTACAGTCGGATTACCAGCCTCTGTCAGAACAGGTTTTAAAAAATTTCATTTTTAGCAGCGAGACTGACTTTTTATCCATCAAAGAAAAAGCTTTTCTAAAAAATAATCCAGTGATTTATTTAGGGAACGCCAGTGACTGGCACCCTTTTGATTACATAGAAGATGGGAACTATAAAGGGCTTGCAGCTGACTACCTAAAGTTAATGGCATCAAAACTGGGTATTGAGTTTAAGCCCAGAAATAACCTTTGGTCTGAAGTTACCAATTTGATCCAACAAGACCAACCTATTGTTTTCCCTGCAATAGTAAAATCGACATTTAGAAGTCAACATCTCTATTTTACCGATCCTTATGTCCACCTCCCTTTTGTTTTAGCAAGTTATCATAAGGACGGATTTATTAAAAATTTTGGACGTCTAATGGGGCACACAGTATCCGTCATTAACAAATCATGGGCCCATGATTACTTCCGAGAGAACTATCCAAATATACAATTACTTTTAGTGGATACGGCAAAACAAGGATTACAAAGCGTTTTGGAACGCAAAAGTTTGGTGTATGCAGGTAATTTAGGTGCGATTAATTATGCTTTAAAACATGAAGGTCTCACCGATTTCAATATTGTTGGACGTGCAGAACAAAGCTATCAACTTTCAATGGCCGTGAGTAAAGAATATCCTGAACTTTTCTCGATTATTCAAAAAGCACTAAGTCAGATCACACCTCTGGAAAGAGAGCACCTTTATGAAAAATGGTTTCCTATTACCATGGTCAACAAATTTGACTCTCAGCAATTCTGGCAAGTAATTGCTCTCCTACTATCGGTTATCATCGGTATTTCTTTGTTTCTAGCCGTTGTGTTAAAAAGACAAAGTTATATCAACTCGATTTATGAACTTTCACTAGCGACAACCATTGACCTTAAAACATTGAAAATTTCGAGTGTGAGTGATTCTTTTTGTGAATTAAGTGGTTATAGTCGCAAGGAATTAATTAATAAAAATTATTTGGAGTTAAGTAAAAATAAAATTCCACAAGAACAGATTCAGCAGGTTAAAGAACTGCTAGCATCAGGTAAAACATGGAAAGGAGATTTTCCTGCGATTCGTAAAGATGGAGAAGAATACTGGGTCGCTTTAACCATGACACCACATAAAAACTTTTTTAATCAAGTAAATAAAGTCGTCATTACGCGATACGACATCACTGATCGAAAACGCGTTGAACAAGTTTCTATTACCGATGAACTGACAGGATTATTAAACCGTCGAAAATTCAATGAAACCCTTCCTATTGAGATCAATAGAGCACATCGAGAAAAAACCAATCTTGCTTTGATTATGCTAGATATCGATTTTTTCAAAAGTGTTAATGATGAATATGGGCATGATATTGGTGATGAAGTGTTAATTGAAATTGCAACATCACTTAATAGTTATTTCCATCGTGCCACAGATATGATTTTTAGAATTGGTGGTGAAGAATTTATGGTCATTACCCACTTTGACAACCTTCGATCTTTAGAAGTCCATATCAATAACCTTTTAATTTATGTCCGATCATTGGGGATTGAGAATCGTCAAGCCCCCCTCAAAGTGGTTACCCTTTCTGCTGGAGCTATTTTGTGTTATCCAGAACATAAGATGAGCGCAAAAGAATTAATGAAAAAAGCCGATCAACTTCTCTACAAATCAAAGAATGCTGGTCGAAATACTTTCCATTATTCAGTGATAAAACATAATGACTAATTTTATAAACTGAAAACTTGCTAGAATGATTTAAAATTCTACACGTACCTAACATACCTACGTAAAATAATAAAAATGATTAATGTCACTTTGACTAAAGAAGCCTATGTCAAGTTCATCACAAAATCAGTCTCAAAGTATTTCTGAAAGCGTAAAACAAGTTTTCTCTAAAACATTTCCAGAACGCTGCCTTACATCTGAAGACAGTTATCACCTACAAGCCTGTGTAAATGCTTGTGAAATGGCTCTTGAAGCACAATCACTTCCACAAAAAGGTATTGTTAGAAGTGTTGATGTCGCTGAAATACTTGCTCAATTAAAACTGGATGACGACACCATGATTGCAGCGCTCGTTAGTGATGCGAATCTTGATCCTGTCTACCCTCTTGAACTCATTCGAGAACGATTCGGAAAAACCGTTGCAAATTTAGTGGAAGGAATTCGTAAACTCAATCAGTTCCGTGAATTCCAGATTGCTGAAAATGATCAAATTCAACATGAACGCTTACGCCAAATGTTGCTGGCAATGACATCTGATATCCGAATCATGGTATTGAAACTTGGATACCGTGTTGCGCGTCTCCGAAATCTAAAATACGAAGATGAGCTTATTCAACGCGAAGTTGCCTATGAAACCCAACTGATCTTTGCTCCGCTTGCCAACCGTTTAGGGATCGCTCAGTTAAAGTGGGAGCTTGAGGATCTTTCATTCCGTTTTCTCAACCCTATTGAATACAAATCTATTGCAAAAGGCTTGCAATCAAAGCGTGCCGAGCGTGAAACCTATATTGAAAAAATGCTAGCAGATTTGGATACATTGCTTGCAACCGAAAACATTCATGCAAAGATTACCGGCCGGCCAAAACATATTTATAGTATTTGGAAAAAAATGACTAAGAAAAATGTGCCGATTGAAGAGTTGTATGATCTTCGTGCAGTGCGCATTTATGTTGATTCCATCCGTTTGTGTTATGAAGTTTTGGGGCTAATTCACAGTAAATGGAATTATATCAAGCAAGAATTTGATGATTATATCGCCACGCCTAAAGACAATGGCTATCAATCCATTCACACAGTAATTATTGGGCCGGAAGGACATACGGTTGAAATTCAAATTCGTACCTTTGACATGCATCACAATGCTGAATATGGTGTTGCAGCACATTGGCGCTACAAAGAAGGTGAAAACGGTGTTGATAAAAACCTAGAACGTTCGATTGCCAACGTTCGGCAAATGCTGGAAAACGCGGACAATCCGGATATTTTTCAAGAGATTAGTACTGAGCTACAAAGTCAGCACATTTATGTTATGACGCCAAATAATGAAATCATTACTTTACAGCAAGGCTCTACACCTCTTGACTTCGCTTATAACATCCATACTGAACTCGGACATCGTTGCCGTGGCGCTAAAATCAATGGCAGAATACGTCCCCTCAACACTCCCTTAGAAACAGGTGACAAAGTTGAAGTATTGACCATCAACCAAGGTCAACCTAGTCGTAATTGGTTAAATCCTAACCTTGGTTATTTAAAAAGCAATAGTGCCCGTCAAAAGGTCCGTACTTGGTTCAACAAACAAAATCGCTATGAAAACATTCAGGCTGGTGAATCTTTATTTCATAAAGAAATCAAACGATTGCATGCCGAGAATCTAAAGATTGATGACATTGTTGAACGTTTTCACCATACAGAACAAGAAAGCTTTTTTGAAGATCTGGGTAAAGGACGTATTAACGAGCGGCAACTTGCACATGCAATTCAAGCAGTACTTCATCCTAAAAAGAAAACAGTTCATGTTCATCAGCCAGCAGTTATTGCGACAGATGAAAATGCCCATGCCTATGTTATTGGTTCAACTAATATCCATACCTCGTTAGCCCCCTGTTGTGATCCAGCAGTTGGAGACTCCATTGTTGGTTATGTCACGCGTGGTCGCGGTGTAACAGTTCATAAATCAGATTGTAATAACATCCTAAATCTTAATGATGAGGAACGTCGTCGTTTAATTGATGTTACTTGGGATCGACAAATTGCTGAAAATCGTTGCTATGAAGCAGAGTTACATGTATTGGCGTTTGACCGTAAAGGCTTATTGAGAGATGTAATGGCAACATTATCTGAAATGAATATCAACTTGATTGAATCTGAAACTCAAACAGATAAAGAAGAAAGAACTGTGACAATGAAACTAACCTTAGAAGTTGAAACAGCCCTTTCGTTAGGACATCTTTTGGATAAAATTGAAATGATTCAAAATATTGAATCAGTATCGATTAAAACGCTTCCATAACAACAGCTAAATTTTCCTACCGGCCGGTTAAGTAGAAATAATCGGCTAGTCGTCCTCCATCTTTTTTTGGATCACTGAAAATAAAAAAGCCCGATAAGAAAGTTATTCTCATCGGGCTTTTGAATATGGCGTCCCGTAGGGGAGTCGAACCCCTGTTACAGCCGTGAAAGGGCCGTGTCCTAGGCCTCTAGACGAACGGGACTTTTTTAATCTTTCTGATATTATTTCCCCCCCCAATCTTTTTGTCGGTTTTTACTCGAGTACCCTTTTGTATACTCGAAAAAACCTCCTCAATCTTGGAAAAAATTCCTATCAGAAATCTTTAAAAAAGCATCTCAAAACAAACAAGTTTATTGAGACTACTTGTAAGACTTATTTCTAAGTCAAATTAGAAGATGTGAAATAATCTTTTCTTCTAATAAAATTTGGAGCGGGAAACGAGGTTCGAACTCGCGACCTCAACCTTGGCAAGGTTGCGCTCTACCAGCTGAGCTATTCCCGCAAATGGCGTCCCGTAGGGGAGTCGAACCCCTGTTACAGCCGTGAAAGGGCCGTGTCCTAGGCCTCTAGACGAACGGGACTTTTTTGATTTTTTAACTGTTATTTTTCTTATTTTCTTTGTCAGCCTGCTACCACCTACTCACTTGCAGGTACTTTCATGCTTTCTCGAAATAAAAAAGTCTCTAGCTAAAAATTCTAAAAAAGCTCTCAAATATGAGATCAATTTTTAAATGCTTATATTTCAATAAGCGCCCTACTGAAACTCTATTGGACTGAGTATCAATCTGACTAAATTTGGAGCGGGAAACGAGGTTCGAACTCGCGACCTCAACCTTGGCAAGGTTGCGCTCTACCAGCTGAGCTATTCCCGCAAATGGCGTCCCGTAGGGGAGTCGAACCCCTGTTACAGCCGTGAAAGGGCCGTGTCCTAGGCCTCTAGACGAACGGGACAAATTGTAATATCAGTAAATGGTGGAGCTAAGCGGGATCGAACCGCTGACCTCAACACTGCCAGTGTTGCGCTCTCCCAGCTGAGCTATAGCCCCGAACTGATGAGCGCGTATTATAATGACTTCTGTTTATCGGTCAAGCGCAAAACTTAAAAAAAATTAATTTAATTTTTGAGTTTTTTAAAACACCTAAATCAATCAATCTTAACTTATTGATTTTTCAAAATTGACTGGCATTTCGAATGAAATTTACTTAGTCCAAAGAACTTCAAGCGTTCTTCGCTCTCTCCTCAACAAAAGCAATCGCCATATCTAATCGAGTTAAACAACGCTCTTTTCCAATCAATTGAGCGGTTGCATCAATCGCAGGAGATTGACCACCTCCGGTGATGGCAACACGTAATGGCATACCAACTTTACCCATCCCTACTTCAAGCTCATCTGCAGTGCCTTGGATACAAGCATGTATAGGTTCAGCAGTCCAATCGTCCAATGCGGTTAATTTCGTTCTGAGTAATTGTAAAGCCTCCAAAGCAGCTGGTCGTAAATGCTTTTTCGCTGCGCCGGCTTCAAACTCTTCAAAATCGTTATAGAAATAAACTGCCCCATCAGCCATTTCAATTAAGGTTTTGGCTCGCTCACGTAAAAGATTAGCAACCTCCGAGAGTTTTGGACCTTGATCAAGGTCACATCCTTTGTCAGCCATAAATGGCGCAAGATGGGTTGCTAAATGATCAGCAGTTGCCACTTTGATATGTTGTTCGTTAATCCAAGTTAGCTTGACACTGTCGAATGTTGAAGGTGAACCATTAACATGCTCTAAATCGAACTTCTGAACCATTTCATCAATCGTAAAGACTTCTTGATCACCATGAGACCAACCCAAACGGACTAAATAGTTTAGTAAAGCCTCAGGCAGGAATCCTTGTTCTTTATATTGGAGGACACTGACAGCACCATGACGCTTCGACAAACGAGAGCCATCTTCACCCAATACCATTGGAATGTGCGCAAATTTAGGAAGCTCAGCGCCTAGCGCTTTGTAAAGGTTAATTTGTCGAGGCGTGTTATTTAAATGATCATCACCACGAATCACATGTGTGACACCCATATCCCAATCGTCAACCACCACAGTTAAATTGTAAGTTGGCGTACCATCTGAACGAGCAATAATCAAATCGTCTAACTCTCGGTTGTTGACGACAACCTTACCTTTCACCAAATCTTCGATTTCAACATCACCATCAATCGGATTTTTAAAGCGGATTACAGGATCGACACCGGCCGGTGGTTCTCCAGAAAAATCACGGTAACGCCCATCATAACGAGGTTTTTCACCGTTAGCTTTTTGCTTTTCTCGCATTTCATCCAATTCTTCAGGCGTTGCGTAGCAATAATAAGCCAACCCTTTATCAAACAACTGCTGAATGACCTCTTTGTATCGGTCAAAACGTTTAGTTTGGTAGAACGGACCTTCATTGTAGTCAAGACCTAACCAAGTCATGCCTTCCAAAATGGCATTGACTGACTCAACACTCGAACGTTCAAGATCTGTATCCTCAATACGAAGAATAAAATCACCGCCATGGCGTTTTGCATAAAGCCATGAATATAAAGCAGTTCTAACACCACCGATATGAAGGTAACCCGTCGGGCTTGGGGCAAATCGAGTACGAATCACAAAAGACTCCAAAGTTTTAGGAATAACAAGTAAATAAATAAGCGGCTAATTATAACGCAGTTCAACTTGTCTGTTCGTTTTCTCAACTGAAACAATACATAGAATTCATGGGCGTTGATGAATAACTTTTATAGTAAATTCATAAAAGTTTTCGCTAAGGTTTGCTATATTCAAATGCTATTTTTTGAGGAAAAATATAATGGCAGAACAATCAAATCAAAGGCTCGCACATTTCCCCATTAATTTATTCGGTGCTGTTATGGGGTTTAGTGGCTTAACACTTGGAACTAAAAAATTAGTGGAGTTGGGACACCTACCTTTCATACTATTCACCTCCCTAGCGTTATTGACAGTTATTATTTTCACTGTCATTACATTGACCTATTTACTCAAAGTCATCAAACACCCTGCTGAAGTCAAACACGATTTCCAACACCCTATTGCTGTGAATTTCTTTCCAGCATTTAGCATCAGCTTGATTTTGATAAGCTTATTTTTACAGAGTTTTTCAACCACAATCGCCAGCATAATGTGGCATTTGGGGGTTGTTTTACATTTCGTTTTAACGATTGTCATTTTAAATAGCTGGATGCATCATGAAAAATGGCAGATTACCCATATGAATCCTGCCTGGTTCATTCCAGTGGTTGGTAATATCTTAATTCCATTGGGTGCCGTACAGTTTGAAAACCTAGAATTAGGCTGGTTTTTCTTCAGCATCGGATTTATTTTCTGGCTATTGTTGTTCAGCATTGTAATGTACCGATTATTTTTCCACCCTCCTATGATGAAAATATTGGAGCCTACTCTTTTTATAATGATTGCGCCGCCCGCAGTTGGTTTTTTGGCTTACATGGCGCTTAACGGACACCAATTAGATGCTTTTGCCAAAGTGCTTTACTACTTCGCGCTGTTTTTAACCATTATGCTACTAAGCCGTCTTCCGCAGTTTATCAAAGTGCCCTTCGCATTATCATGGTGGGCTTACACTTTCCCATTAGCAGCAATGGCACTTGCAAGCTTTTCAATTTATGAACAAAGTCAGATAGGACTCCATTTAATCATTGGGATGGGTATTTTGATTGGGTTAGCACTTTTAGTTATACAGCTTTTCATTAAAACACTGGTAACCATTAAGAATAAACGATTGTGTAAGCCTCATCCTAAACCAAATCCTTAAATCGAAACTAAAACCTGTTTTTAGACAAACTGCATAGTCGATATTTTTAACGAACGCCGGTGTGACATCTGTTACCACCGGCGTTTTTATTGATAGAATGCAGGCAAGATTCATTCAATAAACGATCAACTATGTCTAATACCAATCACACCAGCCAATCCCCCGACACTCCAAACTCTTTTGACTTGCACTATCAAATAGAATGCTTTGACGCACATGCACATCTGTTTCGCGTCAAACTGGACATCCAACCAACTACTGGAGAAAAACAGACACTTTCTCTGCCGGCTTGGATTCCAGGCAGTTATTTGATTCGAGATTTTGCAAAGCATATTGTAGAAATAAACGCACGGGATTCGTCTGGCAACTTGATTGAGCTTATTCCAAATGGTTTATCTGCATGGGATTTTCAGTCCCAATTACCTATTAGTGTTGAATATATTGTCTATGCATGGGATTTATCAGTCCGTAAAGCGCACTTTGACCAAACTCATGCATTTTTCAACGGCACCTCGGTATTCCTAGCCTTGGAAGAACAGAGAGACACTCCAGTAAAAGTAACGATGATTACCAATGACTTTACCCATGATGCTCAATGGAAAGTGGCAACCGGCATGCCAGCTCTAAAGGTCAACGAGCAAGGGTTTGGAGACTACTGGGCATCCAATTATCGCGACTTAGTGGAATATCCATTTGAGCTGGGTAATTATCATGAAATACAATTTACAGCCTGCGGTATCCCTCACAAAATGGTATTTACCGGCCGGTTAAATGCCAATACAGATTTCGAAAGAATTCGCAGCGATGTTCAAAAAATATGTGAAACGGAAATCGAATTTTTTGGATTGGATGCACCTCAAAACCCTCCAATGTCAGAGTATTTATTTCAAGTGATGCTAACCACATCGGATTATGGTGGCTTAGAACATAGAAATTCTACAGCTTTAATCTGCGCCCGAGATGATTTGGCCTATATTGGTATGGAAAGTAACACCGATGGCTATATTCAATTTTTAGAGTTATGTTCCCATGAATATTTCCACACATGGAATGTGAAAAGAATTCAACCCAAAGCTTATCAAGATTCCAAACTTGACCGGCCGGTAATCTCCGAACAACTTTGGTGGTTTGAAGGTGTTACCTCTTATTATGACGCGCTATTTCTATTGAAAAGCCAGATAATTAGTGAGGTGGACTACTTGAATTTGCTTGGAAAACAGTTAACCCGGATTTATATGATGCCTGGGCGCCACAAGCAATCGGTAGCCGAGTCGAGTCATTACACTTGGAGTAAGTTCTATCAACAGGATGAAGACGCCCCTAACAGTATTATCAGTTATTACACCAAAGGCAGTCTCATTGCACTAGCACTTGACTTAACACTTCGTCAACAAACAGAAAACCGCTGTAGTTTAGACACTGTCGTGCGATATCTCTGGAATGAATTTGGTTCTAAAAACAATGGAGTAGGAATCGGATTAGAAGAAAAACAAATCGAAGAGATTTGTTCTAGTCTTTGTATTGAAAATGGCGGCCAATGCTTAAAAAGCTTCTTTGATCAAGTTCTGTATGGTAAAGACGATTTTGATTTGAAATCTTTATTCAAACCCTTTGGCTATGATTTCATTTTACGTCCAGCGAAAAACCCGAGTGATACAGGTGGAAATATTGAGGCAGGTGTATTGCAAAAACTGGTTGAGTCCACACCCAGCTCCATTGGAGCAAGACTCCAAGACTTACCGGCCGGTGGAATTGAGATCACTCATGTCTGGAATCAACAAGCTGCCTATTTATCTGGCCTGACAAAAGGCGATCAAATTATTGCCATTAACGGAATTAAAGTTCGTAATAAATCGTCATTTGAGCAACTTCTTGCAAGGCATCAGGAAGGACAAACCTGGGAATGCCATTATTTTCGTCGCGATGAGTTATACCAAACACAATTGACTCCACGCAAAGCACCACTTGATAGAGTAACCATTCAGCAAACAGAGTCTGATTCACGCCCTTCAAATAATTTGAAGTGGTTAAAGGAGTAAATAATTATGGAAGCAGATAAATTCGTTGAACAACTTCACAGTAAACTCCAAGAAATGGAAATTCAGCAAACCTATCAAGATGATGCTATTGAAACCATGGAACGCACGATTGCCGCTCAGCATCAGGAAATCCAGCTGTTAAATAAAAAATTAAGCTTATTGGCTGATTATATTAAAAGTCTTCCTAAAGACAGCAATATCAAAACGGTTGAAGAAGAAATTCCACCGCCCCACTATTAAGGCGGTTTTAACATTGTTCATTCAGCTTTATTTGCTTAAAAAACCTAAAATCGAAATAAAGTTGAATTAAGAAAAAACGGGAAAGCATGTTATTGCTCATCTCGTAAACCTATATCAAGGAGTTCTTATTCCCTTTATGTTCATGTAATATGAAAACAGATTTGACTTAAACCCAACGATAGGGTGCATTAAAGACAACCATGAAAAAATATATCTATCTTTTAATTTTAGTAGGACTATGGTTTCACTTTTACCATGTCGGTAAAATGAATCCAATTGGCGCTGGTGTCACCTCTGTTGGCGAACCCTATCAAGGTGAAAGCACAATGCAGCGAATTGACATTGATAGTTTTGAGATTATTCCAAGAAAAAGCTTTGACGTCGAAGCTAGAATCTTAGATGCTGAACGTTATTATTTTGATCGCAAAGCTTGGCTATCGCCGATGGATATTATTGTTGGCTGGAATAGTCTTTCAGATGAAAGCGTTTATCAATTAATCGATTTCAGTTTAAGTGACCGAACATACAGTTGGAAAAATAACTCTCCTACTGTTGATAATGACGAAATAAAACGTTCAACGGCAAATATCAGTATTATCCCAGCAGATAACACTATCGCTGATCAATTGGATATGCTTAAAATCGGCCAAGTAGTGAACCTTCAAGGCCATCTAGTAGACGTGGAACGTACCATGCACTGGAAATGGAAAACCTCCCTAAGCAGAGAGGATTCTGGGGCAAAAGCTGGAGAGATTCTGTTTCTGCAATCGCTAGAAATTGTCGAACCAACACTCAGTAATTAATCATCCATAAAGTGCTCAACTTATTGAACTAGAGGTAACAAGCCATTCTCAATCGAGAGTTTCTAGGATAGATCTCTATAAACTCTAAGGCTATGTAATCATTTATTTCGATTGCTTCTGTCCGCACTACCAATGCGTGTCTTTCTTTGTGGTTTGTTACGCCCGAACTTTCCTGCAAGTGTTCGATCAGATTTACTGGCATTACGTTTACTTAAACCCGTTTTATCAAAGCGTTTAGTTGGACGTTTATCTGGCTGGGATTCTTCCGGCAAATCAACGGAACGCAGTAATTGATTGACCTGCTTCCAAGTAAGCTCTTCAGTTTTGCCTGTACGTAAATTACGCGGCATACTCAATTCACCATAACGAATACGATGCAAGCGACTAACCTGAACCCCTTGCGATTCCCAAATCCGACGAACTTCACGTTTGCGCCCTTCTTTAATAATCACCTTAAACCAACGGTTCATCACGCCATCTTCAGTGGGTAATGGAATAATTCGATTAAACTTTGCCGGCCCATCTTCAAGTTGAACCCCTTTCTTCATAGCTTGCAGCATTTCGTCGGTCACTTCCCCAAATACACGCACCGTGTATTCTCGCTCCATTTCATAAGATGGATGCATCATACGGTTCGCCAAATCACCATTATTGGTTAAGACCAACAAACCACTGGTATTTAAATCCAAACGTCCAATACTGATCCAACGCCCTTGAAAAATTTTGGGTAACTGGGAATAAATGGTATCTCGGCCTTGTTCATCTTTGCGACTACACACAAGCCCTTCCGGTTTGTTGTACAAAATAACGCGGGTCGGTTGTTTCTGAACTCGACTGTCTTTTAATAATTGATCTTTATATTTAATTTTGTCCGCTTCAGTGACACGAACACCTAACTGAGCGATCTTTCCATTAACCTTAATCTGTCCATGTGCAATCAGTTCTTCACAGGCACGTCTTGAACCTAGACCTGCTCTTGATAGCACCTTTTGAAGTTTTTCACCGGCCGGTGAGGAATTTGAAGAGGAGTTCGATTGCATAATGGAGCACTCTAATTAGTTAAATGAAAATAAAAGAAAAATCGGAAATTCTAAATATGAAAAATACTGTAAATCCAGTGCTGGAAAAAACTAAATGGACCTAAAATAAAAGGGGTTAAAAAACCTAAGAACAACAAAGCAATTAGTACTATGAATCCATAGTTTTCGTAGCGAAGATAATAATACGCCCATTTTTTTGGCATTAACCAGCTTGCAACTCGACTTCCATCTAAAGGAGGAATAGGAAGCAGGTTCAGGACCATTAAAACTAAATTAATCGTTACACCAGCGACACCAGAATAAATAAGAAACTGTCCAATATCCGGCTGTGAAGTCTGTAAAACCAATCCTGTTTTCAGAATGGCTGCCCAAAACAACGCCATTAAAAAATTACTGGCCGGACCTGCAACTGCAACAATCGCCATACCCTGACGTGGTTTTTTAAAGTTATTTGGCGTGATAGGAACGGCTTTTGCCCAACCGAAAACAAAACCACCCAATGCCAAAAGTACTCCCGGAACAATAATTGTTCCAAGCGGATCAATATGTTTAATGGGATTTAATGTAATTCGGCCAAGCATTTTTGCAGTAGGGTCGCCTAATTTATTTGCAACCCACCCATGCGCAACCTCGTGCAAAGTAATCGCAAAAATAACCGGCAAAGCCCAAACCGCTAATTTCTGAATTAGGGTAAGCTCCTCCATCATTGCTCAAAAACTCCTTGACCTTGACGAATTAAAACAGGTTCATCATCGGAAAAATCAATAATGGTGGTTGGCTCAAAACCACAGTAACCACCATCTAAAATTGCATCCAATGCATGACCAATTGATTCCTGAACAGCCCAAGCATCCGTCAACGGAAAATCTTCTCCCGGTAAAATGCACGACGCAGTCAATAAAGGCTGATCAATTAAACTTAGTAATTCATTCGCAACTTTGTTAGGGGATACACGTAATCCGATATATTTCTTTTTTGGTGCTTGTAAACGTTTCGGAACTTCTCTACTCGCTGGCAGCAAAAACGTATATGCGCCTGGAAGATGATTCTTTAAAAAACGAAACTGAACATTACCAACTTTAGCATACTCGGAAAGTTTGCTTAAACTGTCACACATAATAGCCAGTGGATGCTGATCCGGTAATTGACGTATCGCCCGAATTCTTTCCGCCCCTTTTTTATTGTCAAATAAACATCCTAAAGCGTAGCCTGATTCTGTCGGATAGGCGATAACACCTTGGTTATTTAAAATTTCCACCACCTGATCCAATAATCGTTTTTGAGGATTTTCAGGGTGGACACCAATATATTGACAATTGTGGTTCAAAGTGACCTCGATTTAGCAAAAAATTAAAGGAATATTATAAACGCTATTACATTCAAAAGAGCTGTCAAAAAGATAAATCCTGAGATTTTATTGCGTTTAGTTTTCGGGGGGAATCAATGAATGTTTCATATAGTCAACGGCCTGTTGGCCGGCATCCTGCGTTTTTTCAAGAATTTTTGCATCTGGCATTAAAAATGCCGCAATTAACAGTATTGCCGCGACAATGAATAGTGCTTTCACAGCATTTAGAATAATTTTCAAAATAAAGAAAACGATAATAAACGCACTAATAACCATTAAAAGCGCAAAAACATCACCGGCAATTAAATTACTGTAAATTTGGTTTATAAATTCCAAATGAAAACTCCATTAGCATGAGTTCGAATGGCTAATCATTTCTGAAATGGACGGATGGAACAGCTCCCATACCGGCCGGCATTCCTTTGGCAAGGGAGCTAACCAACCAAGTCCACGCCAACGGTGTTCAGGCCGGTGAAAATCTGAACCAAGAGAAGCATACAACCCATGACGATGCGCTCTTTGCGCCATCCCAATGGAGTCAGCATTTGACCTAGACTGATTAACCACTTCAATTGCCTGGCCGCCGGCTCCCTTGAAGTCTTCAATGAGCAGGTTTAACTTGTTGGAACTAAGCTTGTAATTTTTTGGATGAGCAATTACAGCAATGCCTCCGGCTGCGGTAATCCATCTAACAACCTCTTCAAGTTCTGGCCATTCAGGTTTGACATAACCAATTCTGCCACGCTTTAAAAAGCGGTCAAATGCTTGTTGCGCCTTGTTCACTAAACCTAACTCAATCATTGCTTGTGCAAAATGCCCACGACCAATAATACCTTCACCCACTAATTCTAAGACTTTCTCTGGCAGTGCTTGTAGATGAGCATTAGGTTTTGAACTTAATTTTTGAAACATCTTCTCTGCCCGAGCTTTTCTGAGCTCACGAATTTGTTTCAGTCCATTTTGAAGTTGTGAATTGGCAACATCAAAATCTAATGCAACGATATGAATGGTAAGGCCTTGCCACAGACAAGAGATTTCAACACCGGAAATCAATTCAATTCCGTTTGCCTTCGCATACCCCAAAACTTTCTCATAACCTGCCGTCGTATCATGATCGGTAATCGCCAGACATTTCACTTCATGTTCCAAAGCGAGATCAATGATTTGCTCAGGAGATAAACTCCCATCGGAAGCATTCGTATGACAATGAAAATCAACTTTCATAAAGTTTTGGCTCGCAAGTTACAAGAAAACGGAATAAACATTTAAAAAATGTAAATCTAGTTGACACCAATCGTCTCCCAAATTTACTCATTTCGAATTTTGAACACATTCTAGCAGTAGTTTCTGACATAGTTTGCTTTTCAACAGACACAAAGGCCGCTAGAATCTCGTCTGACTTTAAAAATAAAATCTCCTCAGCGAGTGAATGCGAGCTATCTATGAAACTTCTTTTTGACCTTTTTCCCGTCATACTCTTTTTCATTGCTTACAAGATGTATGGCATTTATACCGCTACTGCGGTGATTATCGTTGCAACGATTCTGCAAGTCGGCTACATGTATGCGGTTCACAAACGCATTGAGAAGATCCATATTATTACGCTGGTTTTAGTAGTGCTACTGGGGGGCTTAACACTTATTCTCCAAGATGAAGCCTTCATCAAATGGAAACCAACCATTGTTAACTGGGGGTTTGCCATCGTTTTCTTGGGTAGCCATTACATTGGTAGTAAACCTATTGTTCAACGTATGATGGATCAGGCAATCAGTTTACCAAGTCAAATTTGGATTCGCGTCAGCTATCTCTGGATTGGCTTTTTTGTGGTGTCTGGCATTGCTAACCTTTATGTCGCCTATCAATACGACACGGACACTTGGGTCAACTTTAAATTGTTTGGCCTTATGGGAATGACCTTTGTATTTATTATTTTGCAAGGAATCTATATCAGCCGATATATGAATGAGTCAGACTCTGAAGCTGAAGAGCAAGCACGCTTGGATGGTCAAGATGTTCCTCATCAGGAGTTAGATGACGTAGAAAAAATTCACGATTCAAATACTACATCTGTTAACGAGGAAAAAAAACCGACCAAAAACGATAAATTTGAAGCGTAATTCATAAACCAGATAAAAGAGATAAATCATGCTTTACTCAATTTTTGCCTATGATGTTAAAAACAGCCTACCGCTTCGTATGAAAGCGCGTGAAGCTCATATTGCTCGCCTAAAAGGCTTGGAATCCGAAAATCGTCTAATCATCGCAGGCCCAAATCCTGCGATTGATAGTAATGAACCTGGTGATGCAGGTTTTACTGGTAGCTTGATTGTGGCTGAATTTGCTTCGCTTGAGGAAGCTCAAGCTTGGGCTTCTGCTGATCCATACATTGAAGCCGGTGTTTATCAGAAGGTCGATGTTAAACCCTTTAAAAAAGTGCTTCCAAGTACTTAAAGAGAACAAATAAAACACGCTAAACCTTTGACATAAAACACTTTCACGGTTAAATTAAATCTTGTTACAAAAATCATCTCACGGCAATAGACAGAACAATCGAGATGATTGATATAAAAAGATTTAAATGAGGAAGTTAAATGACCAACTCGAACGTCAGTTATCTCATTCCTAAAAGCCGTCTACATATCTCGGCGGCTGATCCCATTGAAGTACTTGACGAGGAACTTATCAATATTCCTCTGCTTGGCTGGACGGCTGCGGGGCAACCCATTGAGCTGCATAGTGATTATGATTCGGTTCAAGTGCCTGCCAATATGGTCAAAAAAGAAACCTTTGCTCTAAGAGTCAAAGGAAATTCAATGATTAATGAAAACATTGAAGATGGCGATATTGTCATTATTGAACGGAAAGCGTCTGCCGAAAATGGCGAATCGGTTGTGGTTCGAGTCAACGACAACCAAGTCACTATGAAACGCCTTTATATTGAAAAAGGCCAAATTCGTTTACAGCCCGCAAATGATGAAATGGAACCAATTATTATTACCGATGAACAGATCGAAATTATTGGTATCGTCAAAGGCGTTCTAAAAGTCCCAAAATAATGTCTAAACTTCTAGCTACACTTCAAACCCCAAGCCCTCTTTCAACATCCAAAACATTGGTACTCGTCACGGGCGGAACACTTGATAAAGACTACATTGAAACCTCAGGAGAATTGAGCTTTATTTCAACCCACTTACCTGAAATGCTCAAACAAGCAAACTTAACTTTAGACTTAGAAATACAAACGCTCATGTTGAAAGATAGCTTGGAAATGGATGAAGCGGATCGCAACCGAATTTCTAAAGCTGTGCTGCAAGCACCGTATTCCCAGATTCTAGTGACACACGGAACGGATACCATGGCGCAATCTGCGCAAACGATTATTGAACACTTAAAAGTGGAAAAACAGCCGCTAAAGAAAACCATTGTTTTCACAGGAGCGATGCGCCCTTTCAAACTTGGAAAATCGGACGCGTTATTTAACTTAGGCTCCGCATTAACGGCTGTGCAATTGCTACCGGCCGGTTGTTTTATTGCCATGAATGGGCGTATCCATTCAGCAGACAAGGTATACAAAAACCTTGAGAAGGGAATTTTTGAATCGATTTAAGAAATCAAATTCCTCACATCTGCTTAAAAATTAGTAGGCAACATTATTGATTTTGGGCAGGTTACGCTACCACTCCAAAGCCTTGAGATATTGAAAAATCTCACGTGCCGATTTTGGCGGTTTATTTTGTGACTGTTCTTTTTTCGCGTTTCGAATCCATTGACGCATTTGTTGGCGGTCAATTTGCGGATAAAGGTTCAACAGCTCACTTAAAGCGGCATCTCCCTCGTCTACCAAACGGTCACGCCATTTTTCCAATTGATGAAAATAGGCGTTTTGTTGCTTTTTCTTTGCTTCAACTTCAGCAAGTTTGGCTTTAATTTCAATAATTAAGGGTTCATTTTGACGAAGCAGTTTACCGACAAACATGCGTTGACGTTTGAGTGCTGGTCCTTTATCCATTGACTTTAACATCAACACCGCATCGACAAATTCTTGTGGTAATTGGAGTTTATGAATTTCAGTTTCAGTCATGTCGGCAATTTGCATACCTAAATCCGTTACAGCTTGTGCGGCTTTTTTAATATCGGTTCGACTCTCAAATTCTTCTTGCTCCCAATTAGGAATATCTTTTTCTTCCGTCACCCTACCAACATTACGTGGTCTAACCATCACTCTCTCCTAATGGGTTTATACTTTTTTATTACGATACCGGCCGGTATTAATTTAATGCTTCAATTTGTGATATGAACAACTGTTCACTTAACACCGTTACCCCTAGAGATTCAGCTTTAGATAATTTCGATCCAGCCTTCTCTCCGGCAAGTAGGTAATCGGTTTTTTTAGAAACACTGCCTGTTACTTTAGCGCCAAGCGCTTCAAAATGTGCTTTGGCATCACTTCTTCCCATGGTTTCTAAAGTACCAGTAATCACAACGGTTTTCCCGAAAAAGGGGTTCTCAGCCAAAGCAGCATTTGTCTCTGTTTTATCCGTAATCTCCGGCCAGTGAATCCCTGCATGAATTAAGCCTTGAATCACTTCCTGATTATGTGGTTGAGCAAAAAATGTCTCAATATGATGCGCAACAATGTCGCCCACATCATCCACTTCAATGAGAGCTTCAAGTGAAGCTTCCATCACTTTATCAAGCGACTTAAAGTGGTTCGCTAAATTCTTAGCCGTCACTTCACCGACTTCAGGAATTCCCAATGAAAATAAAAATCGCTGCAGTGTCGTCTCTTTTGAAGCTTCTATGGCTTGTATAACATTTGTTGCGGATTTCACTGCCATTCGATCCAGCTCTGCAAGTTGTTCAATCGTCAATGCATAGAAATCATTTGGATGCTTCAATAAACCACGATCGTTCAATTGGTTAATTAGCTTATTACCTAATCCCTGAATATCCATAGCTTTGCGAGATACGAAATGCTGCAAAGCCCTTTTCGCTTGAGCTGGACAAAACAGTCCGCCTGAGCAACGATATACCGCTTTATCCTCTTCTTTAATAACCTCAGAGTTGCAAACTGGACAAGCTTCTGGCATTTCAAATTGAGCGAGCTCCGATTTACGCTTCGCTAAAACAGGCCCCACTACTTCAGGAATAACATCTCCAGCACGACGAACAATTACCCAATCTCCAACTCGGGTATCCTTACGCTGTATTTCATCAAGGTTATGTAAAGTGGCATTGGAGACGACAACCCCTCCCACTTCAACTGGCTTAAGACGAGCAACTGGGGTTAAAGCACCCGTTCGTCCGACTTGGATATCTATACCCAGTAATTCAGTCCAAACCTCCTGAGCCGGGAATTTTCTAGCAATTGCCCATCTAGGTGCTTTTGAGGTAAACCCAAGGGTCTCTTGACCTTTAATTTTATTGAGCTTGTAAACAATACCATCAATTTCGTAAGGTAATGCATTACGCTGTGCTTGAAGACGGTCATAGTAATCCTCAATTGCATCCAGACCAATAAGCGTATCAGCAAGGGGGTGTGTCGGCAGCCCCCATTTTTTTAACTGTGTTAGGACTTCAGCATAAGTTTCCGGCCATTGATAATCATCAGAAATCTCACCCCAACCATATAAATACAAACTTAAATTTCGTTTTGCTGCAATCTTAGAATCTAGTTGACGAAGTGTTCCTGCTGCTGCATTTCTCGGGTTTGCAAAAGTCTTTTGGCCAAGTTCAGCTTGCTTCTTGTTAAGGTTTTCAAAAGACGTTTTCGACATAAAAATTTCACCACGAACTTCCAAAACCTGAGGAGGTTCAAGTTCACTTTCATGTCTAGAATTATTTTTGCTGGAATTTGCAGTAAATAACTTCAAAGGAATTGAACGAATGGTGCGAATATTATGAGTCACATCTTCACCTGTTACCCCATCACCTCGCGTTGCTGCTTGCACTAACACACCGTTTTCATAGCGAATAGAAATAGCTAAACCATCCATTTTAGGTTCAGCAACAAATTCTAAAGTATCACTGGAAACCTCTAATCGTTCTTGAATACGCTTTATGAACGCTTGCATATCTTCATTAGAAAACGCATTTTCTAATGAAAACATCTGCTTGGAATGAGTAACGCTTTCAAACTGCTCTAAAGGTTGACCGCCTATTCGCTGTGTTGGAGAATCGGCAGTTACCCATTCTGGAAACTGCTCCTCGATCGATTTTAATTTTTGATAAAGCTCATCATAATAGGCATCACTCTCAATGGGAGCATCGAGAACATAATAAGCGTAATTAAGTCGCGCTAATTCTGATTTAATAGAGTTAAGTTGTTCAAATTCGGCTGAGTTTTGATGGTTCATGAAGGTATTGAAAATCGCTCGATTACTGAAGGTTGGATCAAATATTTTAGATATCACAGGAGTATGAAATGTTTACAATTCATACTCACTGAAGAATTAGGTTTATTGTGCTTGAAAAGAAGAAAATACACATGTTTCTATGAAACTATTCGCTTTGAATCGTATTCCAAAGACTGTTCACGCATGGATTGTAAATCCGATTCTTTTATTTTTTCGAACTTATCATTAAGAATATGACCTTGAAAATGTCCGACTAATTTCCGAGCAAGCATAATCATGTCATGCATTGCAGAAGCGGCCGTCACAAAGGTTGGAAGTTCAAGAATAAGTACTACACCTGGTGTATTGATGTTTTCAATATTTTCAGTTGGAAAGATTCCAGGTTCAATTAGGTTTGCAATAGTCACATAACCATCTCCTTGAACCGCTTTCGTCGCATAGGTGTATAAGTTTTTGTCATTTAACTTAGCCCCTAGCGCACGCATAATCTGGTGAACACGCTCCATCGGATAAATATTTTGTGAGGATTTTATCACCAAGACAAACGCTTTGGGATCTGGCGCACTTTCAATAGGTTGTTTAATTTCTTCCTGATAGTTCGCCGAATTTTGTTTCGCAAATTCATCTGGACGACCGAATTTAGGCATTTCATACATCGGAGGAAATTTAGTCTCGTCCAACTCGCCTGTCATAGCTGGATCGTCTACTTCTAGTACAAAATGCTTGCCGCCATGTTCATTTGGGGCATCGCTAATTTTCAACTTAGCGCCTGTGTTTTCATCACTGGGAGTTTCTGATATTTCTGATGGGTGTTCCGGCGTTTTTTGTTTTGGCTCTGTTGAGCTTGCTTTCGATTTAATATCACTTTGCTGATTGAATTCAAATGCAAATGCTGTTTGATCAGGATGTTCATCTTCAACGGCATCCGTCGCAACCGACGTTTTAGGGCTTACAGCGAGAGAATTTTCTTGATTTAGTGATGAAGAAGCCTGAGGATTCTCTGATGAGCTGACGGGAGGACTAAAAAAACTTTTTAACCCACGGTTAAAAACGATAAAAATTAAGATCAGTGCAAAAAGAAGGACTAAAACAATGCCTAATTCGTTCATTGATGGATTCCTAAAGGTGTACCGAAACACACCAAAGTCAAAAGTTTGTCTATTCTTTCAAATCCAATAAATTGAAAGAATTAACGATAAGTCGTTGAAAAAACCGTTTACTATTCACAACCTAACAGAAAGTCGAAATTTAGAAATGATTGTACCCTTATATGGCAGTCTTTTTCCACTCAAATTGTACAATCTTACATCGGATTAGAAATTACTAATGAATACAAAAAAAGCTTTTAATGGAAAATCTCAACGCATCATTCTGGGAATTGACTTAGGTACGTCCGGAATAAGAGGATGTATTGTTAAAAGAAATATTCAGACTAATTCAGATAGAGCAACAGCATTTAGCAACCCTTCGCTCGACAAGCGTCTCTTTGAAATCCAAATACCATTTACAAGTTTGAAAGGCTCTCAACAATCAACGACTCGCTTTTCCCAAACTAGACCAACTCTACAGACATCCCAATCCCCTGAACTTTGGGAAAAAGCACTTCTGGAGCTATTAAATAAAATAAAAAATCTGCCTGTAACAAACCACATTGAACATATTGTCTGTGATGCCACTTCATCAACGCTACTCTTGACCGATGACGCAGGTAAAGCCATAACACCAGTATTAATGTATGATTCAAAAGTTGCCTCAGCGGAATCTGCTTGCATTGAAACTTACGCTAAAAACGACCCCGACACAGCAGCACGTGGGGTTAGCTCCAGTCTTGCAAAAGCACTTTTTCTTTATAAAAACTCAATTCCTGAGAATATTAAAAACATTCACATACAACATCAAATTGATTGGCTAAACCGTTATTTTTTAAATGAAATTTCAACTCATAAAACCATCTTTTGTGACGAAAACAATTTATTAAAGTTAGGTTATAACCCCGAGATCAAGGATTACCCTCACTGGGTAAAAAACGTGTTTTCTCAGGAGATGCCAATGGCACAGCTTCCAAAAGCTTTACCGGCCGGTAATATTCTTGGAAAAGTCAAAGATACAATAATCAGGGCAATTGGTTTTTCAAAAAACTGTGTGCTGCATGCTGGAACAACCGACAGCATTGCCGGTTTTTTGGCGACCGGTGCTAATCAGGTTGGGGATGCAACGTCATCTTTAGGTTCCACTCTTGCAATCAAACAACTGACAGAAAAGCCTTTTTTTTCTTTTGAGCATGGCATTTACAGCCATAAAATTCATTCCATCTGGTTATTGGGCGGAGCTTCCAATGGTGGCGGTCAAGTTTTACTCAACTACTACTCTTTGCAAGAAGTTCAATTTTTAGATCAGCTTTGTCAATTTATTGATAAGCATTTACAGGATGGTGAAGCTGATTTCATATTTAAGGAACGAGATCCCATTCTTCAACCAAGGATTCTTGAACTATTCGATGAATTCCAAACACTACATGACTATTACAGTTTGTTGCAAAACGGCGAACGCTTTCCCATTAATGACTCAACATTTACCGGCCGGTTAAAACCTTCGCCAATTACAGACTTAAAAACGATTTTTCCATCACGGCCAATTGACAAATTAACTCCTGTCGAGATGCATAAATGGTTAACTCAATTGAACGAAAGTCAATTTAATGTGTGTATTGATCATCTACTCTTTTTTAATTCAATGATCCAAGGCTTCGTGCAAATTGAAAAGAAAGCATATGAACTAATGGAAAAATCCGGCACAGAATTAGCCAACCTTTACAGCGTGGGGGGAGGCAATAAAAATGGTTATTGGCAAATTTTACGCAAACGCTATCTTACCGATTGTATAAAATCTCCATTCTCAGAAAATGCCGCTTATGGCGTGACACGTCTGGTTATTTAAAAATCTACTTTTAAAACGAATGAGGAAATCATGAACATTACCGACCTAATTCAAATGGCAAAAAACAAACCCGTTGCATTTCAATCAAGTATGCAAGTCATTGACGACAACTATGAATTTACAGAAACAGAATTCAAAAATGGTGAAACGTTAAATCAGTCTGGGACGAACAATGGTTCTTGTAAGCTATTTGCATTTGCACAGCTTCATGGTTTAGATGAACAATCTACGTTGAACTTATTTGGTGACTTTTATACAAAAGATGTATTGGAAAATCCGAACGGTGATGACCATCAGAATATTCGTAATTTCATGAAATTTGGTTGGGAAGGAATCGAGTTTTCAGGTGTAGCACTCGTGCAGAAATAATAAGTCTCTCGCTCAAAAAGGGAAAACGTCAAACGCTCTTCCCTTTTTTCATCAATGACTTACAAGTTAAGTACACATAAGAAAGAGATTCGTTTTATTGATGAAATCCTTTGTGGATTTTGGCTATCAACGCTAGGTCCAGATAATGGTGTCCGAATCCTTCTCCTTGTAAAACTTGAAACGCCTGTCCTGGTTCACCCATTTGATCCAAAACCAAATCTGCCTGACTAAAATCATCATCTTTGGTGTAACCGTTAATCGTGATAATGGTTTTTAAATTCGCAGCGATTGAAGATTGAATTCCGTTAGACGAATCTTCAAAAGCCATACATTCTTCTGGTTGCAGGTTCATCTGTTCCATTGCCCAAAAGTAAATATCAGGAGCTGGTTTTTTTGCAGGAACAATATCACCCGCGGCTACTACTTCAAACCAGCTTTCAGAGTCTGCACCCAAAGTGTTTGTTAACAATGCGGTCACGTTTGCCGGCGTGGTAGTGGTTACAATCGCCATTCGCATTTCTTTTTGACGTGCTTCATTGATTAATCGTTCAACACCCGGTCTAAGAGGAATTTTTCCTTCTGCCATAAGTTGTTTGTAAAATTCTGTTTTCGAAGCGTGCAGACCTTTAACAAACTCATCGAAATTATCTGGTTTTACGAATTGTGTATTAAACTTTTCCAAATAATATTTAATGCGTTCCTTTCCACCGGTCACAGCCAACAACTCGCCATACAGAGATTCATCCCAGTTCCAGTCAAGCCCAGCTGCTTCAAAGGCCATATTAAATGCCGGTCGATGACCGTCTTTTTCTGTATCAGCGAGCGTGCCATCTACATCAAATAGCAGAGCTTTTAGTTCCATTTGTATTCCTTAATCATTCAAAGTAGTTGTAAATTTGTTTCTTTAGACAATAGAAAGTGCCAGTTTTACCACGAAAGTTGCTAGTTATTCAGAGCCCACTAGGTAAAAAGTGACGCCATTTTGCGTTGTTGAGAACTTGATTTCAAGCAATAAATTTTAAATTCTCTACTAAGACCTATTCTAAAAAAAATTTATACAAAGCTTTGTAAGCAGTTTGTTTTAGTTAAGTTTTATAAAAACGTTCTCCTTGAAAACAGTTAATTTATTGTAAATACGTTAAAATAGAAAGGTTAAATAATGCTTGTCGAGTTTTAGCAAAGCTGATATAAAACTGCGTTATTGTAAACACGGCACAACAAATCAAAAAAAGTGCTTTAGGAGAGAAACCATGGAAAACAACAGCGATTTTATTGAAAACTATCCAGCTTACAGCCCTGAAAAAAATGAAGAGTATATGAGTGATCGCATGCTAGAACATTTTCGTCAAAAATTGGTAGCATGGAAAAGTCAGTTGATTGAAGAAGCGTCATCAACGATTTCTCATTTACAAAAAGATTCGAGTACTCCAGCTGATCCAAATGATCGCGCTTCAATGGAAGAAGATTTTGCACTAGAGTTACGTACTCGTGACCGTGAGCGTAAGTTAATTTCAAAAATTGATAAGTCTTTACGTGACATCGAAAATGGTGAATATGGTTATTGTAAAATGAGCGGTGAAGAAATTGGTTTAGCGCGAATGGAAGCTCGCCCTACAGCGACATTAACGGTTGCGATGAAACGCAAACAAGAACTTCGCGAAAAACAAGGTGTCGCATAAGTTTACAGAACATGTAAACTTTGACTCAATGAGCTCTCGCTCCAAATTTAGAACGTGTGGTTAAGTTCAAAGCAAGCTTTAAACCTAAACTTTCATTAATTTCCACGCGTTCTGGTTCACTTCTATCATTCTGATCCTTTTCAATAAGAGAGCTTTATGCCTAAAATCGAAAAGTCATCGCAATACTTTGATCAAATTGTTGATCAACTCTCAAACCCTGATTTCTACCCTCACCCTGTCAAACTTATCACCAAGATTGAAACTCATATTTCTATTGTTTTCTTGACAGGAGATTATGCTTACAAATTAAAAAAGCCCGTCAACTTTGGTTTTTTAGACTTTACCCAAATTCCCCAGCGGTTGAAATTCTGTGAGAAAGAGCTAAAACTCAACCAAAGAACCGCCAAAGAGTTGTATCTTGAGGTAATCCCTCTTTATCTGAATGAAGGACAAATTTCACTCAAACCGAACAGTAATAATTCTGTTATTGACTGCATACTAAAAATGCGCCAATTTGATCCTAATAATGTCTTAAGCCATTATCTTCAAAAGCATAATCTTCAGCGATCTCAAATCAGTGCCTTAGCGCATCAAATTGCAGACTTACATATGAATTCAACTGTGGTTGATATGACGAGTGAGTTTGGTGAGCCTGAAATTGCTCTAAAACCAATGATGGATAACTTTCCTTCTCTTAAACGTTTTATAAGCACCCTAACGAATTCAGAACAAGCTTTGCTTACTCTGGAAAAGCTCCATCACACGACATTAGAACAGTTTGATTCAGTCAAACCACTTCTGACAAATCGCAAGAAAAATGGATTTATCCGTAACTGCCATGGTGATTTGCACCTGGATAATATTACGTTGGTCAACGATTCTCCAGTTCTCTTTGATGCAATTGAATTTAACGACTATTTCAGTCATATCGATACTATCAGCGATATGGCATTTTTGCTGATTGATTTGGATTTTCGCCAGCGATCAGCGCTTTCTTACCTCATTCTTTCAGATTACTTACATTTCACTCAAGATTATTCATCACTCAAAGTTCTGAATTTTTATAAAGTTTACAGAGCGATGGTTCGTGCCAAAATTTCTGCTTTGCAAGCAGAACAAAATGAAATAGATTCCACAAAATACAATGAGCTGACAGTTAAAACATTACGCTATTTAGCTTTAGCAAACCAGCTGCAATCCAATCAAACACAGCCAAAAATAATCCTTATCCAAGGTATTTCTGGCGCTGGAAAAAGTGTATTAGCAGAAAAACTAATCCAATACATAGATGCGATTATCATTAGCTCAGATAGAACACGAAAAGCACTGTTTAAAATTGAGCCCACCACACGTGTAGATGAAGAACTTCGAAGTGAGTTATATTCTCAAAACATGAACCAGAAAACCTATAACGCCCTCTTGAACAATACTCATTTAGCGATTCAGTCTGGATTTAATGTAATTGTCGATGCGACTTTTTTGAGGAAGTCTCATCGTGAAAAATTCTATGAACTTGCGAAACAGATAAACGTAGAAAGTTATCTATTCTCAATTGAGGTAGATGAAAAACTTGCATCTGAATCAATTGAAAGTCGCCATAAAACAAATGACGACCCTTCTGATGCAGGCACAATGGTCATGCATCAACAAATGAAAGTTTTTGAAAAACCTATGCATACTGAAATACAGACTCAAAATGTTTTAGCTTTAGATGCAAAGAAGCTTCGGCACGAACTTCCTGTTTCGCGCATAAAGAAATTTTTGAAGTTGCCGATATAGTTAACATAACTTTTAATCGCTTACTTACGATAAATATCGGTGCCGAATCATGATTTTTACTAAATTTCACTACACCCAAAAATTACAACTCGTTTTATTATTTATCGCCGCAACCGTTCTGTTTTTCTCAAATCAAATCTTTGCTGTAGAAACTGAAAATTCAGCTGTAATCATCGCACCCAAAGATGTTGAGGTTTTTGACATACCTTTATTGAGTGCAACGCAAAAAACAATTAACAAACGCTTTGCCTCTATTGGCGGTTTTAAGCAATCTCGAGCCAGCTTTAAACAAAAGCATTTTGATAAGTTTTACAGCAACTCTCAACTCGCGGACAGCTATTATTTAGATTTTAGGTTTAACAATGCAGGACAAGTGACCAGCTTAACTCGCCTGTATCGCCCCTATAACTATTCTGTGACAGACTCCATTGATCAAAACAGTCAAGCATTGACAACCAAGCGTTTAGCACAGAAGTTTGTCAGTTTGCTGGGACAACCAACAGCAATGCAACGCAAAGGATGGGGAGGATTTCAATCTTATGTCGCTTATATTTGGGAAGATGATGCGATGCGCATCACAATTGATCGTCAGGGCAGTGAATCTTTAGGTAAAGTCTTTATGCGATATGAAATAAAAAATACTTCGCTTTACTTAGCAAAAAACTAGAGATTCTTTAAAATTCAGAGAATCTAGCACCTAAGCTCTTGAAATGTTAAACTTTCAATAACAAATTCATAAAGTCCTGAAAAGTCTTTTAATGGAGGTTTACATGGAAATTTCTGCCGGTTTAACCGCCTACAACGGTATTCAGAATAACTTTAACCGACTTGCTGAAAATACACAGCAAATCGCCAACCCTAATTCTGATAACCAAGACGTTGCCCAAAACTTAATAGACAACAAAATGACACAGACAGATATTGAGGCACTTGTAAAAGTTTTGAAAACAGAAGATACCTTAATTGGTCAGTTGCTTGATATTAAAGCTTAGGCATTTTGACAGCTATTTAACCAATCATTTATTAAGGAAAAAGACTCCTTCAAATGCTGGAAGTCGTGATTCCCACCTGAAAAAACTTTTACCTTTAAGCTCTCTGTTCTTTTTACCGGCCGGTAACATTGGATTGCATAATCCACATCAATGACTTCATCCTCCTGATCCATTAATAGAAGAATTGAAGAATTGTGTTTTAAATTTTCTGGCGTTAGTTTCAGTAACTCCTCGATATAAGAATCTGACACATTAATACTTTCACCAGTATGCGAATTCGTATAACTGCCGATATGTTCATAAAATAAATCAGGATTCAATGCTGGATTAATCATGCAGTATGGCAATTGGTACTGTTGACCAAAATATTGCGCATAAAATCCACCTAGAGAAGATCCTATTAAAACAACACTTCCTTTTTTTCTTGCATTACAAACCCAATTTTCAATAAACACCAAGGACTGATTTACCTCTCTTTGAGGGTAAGTATAAGCTGTGAAACAAACATCGTTACATTGCTGAAAATAATTAGCTAGCTCCATGGCTTTTACACTCTTTTCTGAACTTAAGAATCCATGGATATATAGAATTTGTGTAGGCTTGGTTATGCACTTTTCATGATTAATTTTCATAATTCTTTTTTCTCAAAAATAATGTTTCGTCCAGTTGAATGTATTAGAGTTTAGTAAAGGAAGGATCAAATAATAGAGGATTGCTGTTAAAATAATTGGATGAATAAAATACCAATGAAAACGCCTCCGCAGCCAAAAATCCTCCTTAGAAATACAAATTCATCCGTGTTTGAAAAAGCAAAAAGTTTAGGTTTAACCGATCTGCAAGCCAAGCTTGTCGCAAATCGAATAAACCAAACAGAAGATCTTGAATACATTGTTTTTCCAAAACTTAAAAACCTGCAAAACCCAAATCAACTTTACGGTGCAAAAAAAGCGGCCGGCATTATTGCAGACGCAATTCAATCAGATGGTTTAATCGTTTTAGCGACTGATTATGACACCGATGGCGTTACCTCTGCTTGGGTCGCTAGAACCGCTTTGATTGAACATTTTGATGTGCCTGAATCCAGGATTCAACAAATTATTGGCGAACGTAAATCTGGTTACGGAATTACCGAGGAAGTGGTAGAAAGAATTCTAGAACTTCAACAATCGGTCTCGCTTGTAATTTCAGCCGATCAAGGTTCAAGCGATGAAGCCAGAATTGCTCGTCTGAAATCTCATGGTATTCAGGTGTGTGTGACAGATCATCACCAAATTCCACTGGAAGGTGTTCCCGAAAGCGCAGTTTGTACAGTTAATCCTCAGCAACCTGAGTGTGATTATGACAAAACCGTTGCGGGCTGTTTTGTAATTTTTCTCGTCATGACTCAGGTTAGACAAGAATTAATTCAACGAAATGTGCTTTCTGCAAATTCTCCTACATTAAAAAACCTATTAATGAACGTTGCTTTGGGTACTGTCGCAGACAGCGTCAGTCTACAAAGTCCTAATAATCGAGCAGTTGTTTTAGCTGGGCTACAACAAATTAATCAACTTAACTCGCCAGCATGGCAAGCAATGCGACAGCTAAACAATAATAACCATCAAGATTTTGATGCTGAATTTCTAGGCTTTCAAGTCGCAACCCGTATTAATGCCGCTAGCCGAGTCAGTGATGTAACCACCGCTTATCGCTTTTTGACAGCAAAAAGCTTAGAAGAAGCGCAGTATTACCTGCAACAACTCGACACCGATAATTTAAACCGCCGTGAACAGCAAAACTCGATGCTTCTGCAAGCATCAGAAATTGCCGACAACCTATATCAACCCGGCCGGTATAGTTTGGCGATTAAAATGCAGGGCAACGCTGGTATTCAAGGGATTATTGCTTCACGTATAGGTGAAAAATATGGAATACCGACGGTGGCTATGACGGAATTAGAGGATGGGTATCTTGCAGGAAGTGGACGTGGAATTGTCCCAAATATCGATTTACGAGAAGCGTTTCAATCAATTGAAAATAACCGGCCGGGTATCTTTAAATCGATGGGCGGTCATGCTGGTGCAGCCGGTTGCATGATACAACAAATAGATTTTGAAATATTTCAAGAAGAGTTTGAAGCAGCCATTCAAAAGCAGATTGGTGAAGAACCGCCCTATCCTTTTGTTGAGACAGATGGGGAACTTCAACCTTGGCAATTAACCCCACAATTAATCGACGAGATTAATGCACTACAACCCTTTGGTCGTGCATGGCCTAGTCCCTGTTTTGCAGGTAAGTTTGCCATAGATGCTGTTAGAGTCATTGGCAAAACTAGAACCCATTTGTCATTTAAGCTGGTATCCGAACATCAACAACACATTAATGCTGTTTATTTCAATGCATTAAACGATGCATCTGAGGAAATACCCTTCGCCGTTGGCGATCAAATTAAAATTGCATTTCAACCCAGCTTGAATCATTTTATGAATCAAACAACATTACAACTGCGAATTTTGACTGCGCAGTTAATGTAAGATTCTTGAATAAAGCAAACTCCTGAAACGAAAAAAGCACGCCATTTATTTATTAATGACGTGCTTTTTACTTAAAAACTGAATGAGGCTTATTGGTTTAAAAACTCAAGAATAGCAGCTTCAATTTCTTGCTTATCAACCAAAGTTTTTTGTGAAATTGGCTTGTCGAATAATTCGGCAATCTGTTGTGGTACAACAACATTTGCTTGATCAGCAATCAGTTTGAGTGCGTCAATATCATGTTCAGGTTTTTCACCGGTGATTGCAAGTGCAATGTTTGGAGAAAATTTAGTCCATTCAGCCGTCGCATAAGCAATGGTTTTGATATTTTTGTCTTTTGCATGCGTCTCATAGGTTTTGAAACAGGTCGCGGTATGCGGACACATTAAATAATCCACTTCAAAGGCTTGTTTGATATATTCCAAACCTTCTTGATCATTACAATAGTCTGCTGCAAACACAGCTTGTACTTGTGTCAATTCCTCTTCTGTCAACGCGTAAAATTTCTCAGCATCTAATTGAAGCATTAATTCTTTGGTACGCTCTGCACCAAACATATCAAATAAGATACGTTCAACGTTCGAAGATTTCAAAATATCCATTGCAGGTGAAGTCGTTGGAATCACGGAAGCATCACGTAAGTCATATTCACCCGTCGTAATAAAACGTGTTAAAACATTGTTATTGTTCGATGAAATGTGTATTTGCTTAATCGGCAAGCCCATTTTCATTGCATAGTAACCACCTAATGCATTTCCAAAGTTTCCACTTGGAACATTTAGGAAGACCTCTTCACCCATCTTGATTGCACCTTGACGAACTAATTCAAGATAACTGTACACATGGTAAATTGTCTGGAAAATAATTCGTCCAAAGTTTACAGAGTTGGCTGCCGACAAAGAAGTATTGTGAACTTTTAGAGCTTCATTAAATTTTTCAGAGGTTAACAAAGTTTTTAATGCAGATTGTGCATCATCAAAATCGCCATGAATTCCTATGACTTTTAAGTTTTGCGCATCTTCTGTAACCATCTGTAGGCGTTGAACATCTGAAGTTCCACCATCTGGATACAAGCATGCGACTTGAATATTGTCGCGATTTTTAAAGGTCTCAAGAGCGGCAGGTCCAGTGTCACCCGAAGTCGCTGCTAATATCAGATATTTCTCACCTCGTGATTGCGCCACTGCAGACAATACCTTTCCAAAAGGTTGTAATGCCATATCTTTGAAGGCGCGGGTTGGACCATGAAATAATTCAGAAACATAAAGATCTTCATACACCTTTACAACAGGCACCGGATTTTTTGGATCATCAAACTTATCGTAAAGTGCAAGCGCCTCATCAATAACGCTGTCTTCAATGTCCACTTCAAATGCTTTCAATAAGTCTTTAGCCAGTACTTTGTATCCTGAATCTACATGATCATTCAAAAAGTCTTCACGTAATGTTGGTAAATACTCAGGTGAATAGATGCCACCAAATGAAGACATTGGACTTAGAATCGCTTGAGAAAAAGTAATCGAAGTTGGACGTTGACCATCATTGCCACGTGTTTCAATAAAGTTCATTTTATTAACCTAATGTAATTTTAATTTTGTTCGAAATTATACCGAAGTTGGCTTTCACTGGGGTCGAAGTTAATGATGTTTAGCTGATTAATTAGATATCGCTAACCAGGATTTTTTCCAACGCCAAAAACGCTTTAAAGTCTTGGAAGTAATTAGAAACTGTTTATTAGCACCTAGCTCTAATAACACTGAATCAAGCTCCTTGTTCTTTACGGACTCGAAAACCGGTTCAAACCAATTTTTCTCCAAAAAACACAGTAAATCAAGCCATTGCTCAAGTGTCATTTGTTCAAGAGATACGCCAGAAAAAGTCTGATCGTTAAATTCAATAAGAGTATGGTGTGATGATAAAATCTGGTTTCTACAAGCTTTGAAGGATTTTGGAGTCGCAGCAAACTCGGCACCAGAAAACTTAGCCAAGCCTTTTGAGTAGTCGGAATTAGACAATAAAACGGCATTATTTCTTTGGTTAATCTTATCTAGGTCAATTCCACCTTCCCCCCAAACCCAAACACTATTAATTTCGGGAAGATTCAAAAGACGACGCTGGTGATTCACTTCATGGTTATAAAACAACATTTGTGTTTCATTCATCAATTGTCGCCAATAATTACCGGCCGGTCCTTCTGGATAATGATTGTTCACACTCTGATAAGCAACTTGATAAAGCGGTGTTGTTTCAATCGCAACCGGTTGTTTTATCGATAAAAACCACTGGTGAGCATCCCCAAAAATTAATTTAAGTCCATCTTGTGAGAAGTGTTGATTAAAGTTTTCCAATAAAGCTTTGGACTCCTCTTCGGTAATGCCAATATCCGCGGAAGGAATTAAAATCAGCGTATCTCGATCAGGAATCATCTGAACAGGATCTATACTAATCCAATATTCGCTTAATTCATCGTCCGATAAATCACACAATCCATTTGCTCGAGTAATAGCACTAGATGGAGCTTTTTGTTGATGAAATAAATAGGCCGTTAAATCCTCGTGGCATCGTTTCTTAGGGAAGTGATAATCTGCTTTTGACAATAAGGTTTGCAGTTTCACAAGCTCAGTTTTTTTCAATTGAGCTAAGCCCTCCTGAACTCGCTGAGACGCTAAGAGTCCTGGAAAACATAATGTTAGATGATTTTCTGATTTCGCCATTAGATACTCAATAAGTTTAAAAGACAAAAAACCGGCATTAAGCCGGTTTAAACGGAATCAATTTTGAAATCAATCGAGTTCAGCAACACGAATACGCTGAATATCATTACCAATTTCAGGCATAGCCTGTAGTTCCGCTAAAGCTTGATTAAAACGGGATTCCTTTACCGCGTTAGTAACCATGACTAATGTTGCATCTTCAGGCTTCTCTTGCGAAGGTTCTTGATATAGTTGCTCAATATTAATTTCTAGTTCAGCAAATACCGCAGTAATTTTAGCCAACACACCTGAATGGTCTTGCGCAAAGCAACGAATATAAAAACTCGAAACACTGTTTTCAATTGGCTCTACCGGAGCGGATTCTAGCTGGTCTGCCTTAAAGCCCAGTCCAGGAACCCGATCTTCAACGTTTTGACTTTGAGCTCGAATCACATCAATAATGTCAGCAACCACAGCGCTGGCAGTTGGTCCCGCACCAGCACCCGGCCCGTAATACATGGTAGGCCCAACATGGTCACCTTTTGCCATAACCGCGTTCATCACGCCATTTACATTAGCAATTAAAACTTCATTGGCTACCAAAGTAGGATGTACACGGAGTGAATAGCCATTTTCAGTTCGGGTTGCCAATCCTAGATGTTTAATTTGATACCCTAATTGTTCTGCAAAATGAATATCTTCCGCAGTGATTTTGCTAATCCCTTCGGTATAGACCTTATTGAACTGTAATTCAATTCCAAAACCAATTGAAGCTAAGATAGTTAACTTATGAGCAGCATCAATCCCTTCAACATCAAAGGTTGGATCCGCTTCCGCGTAACCCAATTCTTGTGCAACCTTTAAAACTTCGGCAAAATCTGCGCCTGGTTTTTTCATTTCAGTCAAGATATAGTTGCCTGTCCCATTAATAATACCTGCGAGCCATTCAATTTTATTAGCCGCCAAGCCTTCTCGGACAGCCTTGATTATTGGAATGCCTCCAGCAACCGCTGCTTCATAATTCACCATGACATTGTTTTCATTGGCAAATGAAAACAACTCATTACCAAACTCGGCAATCAATGCTTTGTTCGCAGTGACAACATGCTTCTTATTTTGAATCGCATTTATCAGCAATTCTTTGGCAAGCCCTGTTCCCCCCATTAATTCAACAACAATATCAACCTCAGGATGATTCACTACATCATGTGGGTTATCCGTCATTTGTATTGATGACGTATCGATTGGACGACTACGATTCAAATCACGAACTGCAATAATTGAGACTTCAATATTGTGACCAATACGTCTCTGAATTTCAGAAAGAGTTTCTTGCAAAATGTTGACGGTACCGCCACCCACTGTGCCTAATCCTAGTAGGCCAATCTTAAAGGTTTTCATAATCGAGGAATAATCCTAAAGTTTAAGGGCTTTGTATATTTGATTAAGAGATTCGTTATCTCCGGCTTCCTCTAAAGGAACAAAGCGCTCGTTTTAATTAATCTAGTTTAATGAGTCCATCTTTGCGGAACATATCACGAATCCCACGAATTGCTTGACGCGTACGATGTTCATTCTCAATCAGTCCAAAACGGACATGATCATCACCGTAGTCGCCAAATCCAATTCCTGGGGCTACTGCAACTTTTGCATCTGTTAGCAACTTTTTAGAGAACTCCAATGACCCCATATCACGATAGGCCTCAGGAATTTGTGCCCAGACAAACATTGTTGCTTTTGGCGGTGTAACTTCCCAACCAATAGCATTTAAACCTTGGCACAATACATCTCGACGGGATTTATACATATCTGAAATTTCTTGAACGCAATTCTGCGGGCCTTCCAGTGCAGCAATCGCAGCAACCTGAATTGGTGTGAAAGTTCCATAATCCAAATACGACTTCATTCGCTTAAGTGCATGAACCAACTCTGGGTTACCAACCATAAAACCAACACGCCAACCCGGCATATTGTAGCTTTTTGACAGCGTATAAAATTCAACAGCAATATCCTTAGCCCCTTCAACCTGCATTATTGATGGAGCTTTATAACCATCGAATGCAATATCCGCGTAGGCTAAATCATGTATCACCCAAATCTTATGCTCTTTAGCAATCGCAACAACTTTCTCGAAAAATTCAAGATCAACACATTCAGTCGTTGGGTTACCTGGAAAATTAATCACCAGCATTTTCGGTTTCGGCCAAGATTCTTTAATCGCTCTTTCCAGTTCATCAAAGAAGCAAGTATCCGGCGTCATTTTGACATGGCGGATATCTGCACCTGCAATGACAAAACCGTAAGGATGTATAGGATAAGCAGGGTTTGGAACCAAAACCGTATCACCCTTATCAACTGTCGCCAAAGCTAGATGAGCCAAGCCTTCTTTAGAACCGATCGTGACAACCGCTTCTGTATCAGGATCCAGATCTACATCAAATTTATTTTTATACCAATTACAAATTGCTTTCCGAAGACGAGGAATCCCCTGCGATACCGAATAACGATGCGTTCCTTCACGTTGCACCACTTCGATTAATTTATCGACAATGTGTTTAGGCGTATCTTGGTCTGGGTTTCCCATACCGAAATCGATAATATCTTCGCCACGACGACGTGCCTCGGCCTTTAATTCACCGGTAATATTAAATACGTACGGAGGAAGTCTTTTAATTCTTTGAAAATCGTCTGCCACGATAGATGCCTTTTCACACAAGATTGAGTTTGATTGCAAAGTAGATAAATCATGGATTCAAAGCCTTAAAAGTCGACCTTGAAATCCAGTCTCATGTATAAACTACACGCTAAATTCTTGATTTCTACAAAAGTAGGTAATCATATACAACAGCCAGCCATCCAGTCAATTGAAAATGGACGTAATCTAGGGTTAAATAAGCCAAATTTTTATGAAACTCTACAAGCTTGAAGTCAAATTAATTTAAAGGTCAAACATATGAAGTTCACCGAACATAGAGACTCAAATATTAATACCGTTAAAAACTATGAAGCTGGTAAGGTTAGGATTAATGCCGATGAATACCATCAAAGCCTTTTTTTGACTCAAAAGGAGGTTTTTTCAGACTGGCATTGTTCGGATATCCGAAGTTTGACGACTAATTCTTTAGATGCTTTGCTAGATCAAAAACCGGAAGTCATTATTTTAGGAACCGGTGAATCTCAGATTTTTCCAGAACCGAAATTATTTGCCCATTGTACAAATCGAGGAGCCGCACTTGAAGTTATGGCTAATGATGCTGCATGCCGAACTTATAACATCCTAACAACAGAAGACAGAGAGGTTGTGCTTGCATTAATTTTCGATGAAAAATCGAAAACTCAGTAAAACTGATCATATTTCATCAATTCGACAGAAGAGGTTTAAGTTGAACTTTTTTGCCTAAAAAGCGTGCTTCCAAGTGTAATTTAGGCTTAACCGTCATTCCTGTTGCACCCATTTTCGCAATTTCTTGCCCTTGAGTAACCTTTTCATTTTGGGTTACCAAGAGTTCACTAGCATGAGCGTAGACTGAAAGTTTTCCAGAAGCATGACGAATCATAACCATTTTGCCAAATTCACGAATACCGTCATCTGCATAGACAACTACCCCTTCTGCCACTGCAAAAACACTATCGCCAATGTTTCCATCAATATCGAGCATGCTAATCCCATTAGCATCTTTCGACCAACGATACGGTAAGTTTGTTTTTGTTGGCCACTGCCAAGTGCTATCACTGGCTAATTCAACTTTTCTTGACGAAGATTCTTCTCGCGATTCCCTTCGTATTTGGTCAACTTGAGAAGCACTTTTAGAATATGGCTGACCTACCTTATTTGAAGGTACTTTTAGCCATTGACCAATATAAATTTTATCGGGTCGATCAATTCCGTTAAGTTGTGCCAGTAAAGTTTGTGACACTGCACATTTTTGTGCAATACCACTTAAGGTGTCTCCCGATTGAATTTGATACGCCGTTTTACAATCGGACTTTTTTACAAAGTCAGAAGTGTTTGTTTTTTCTGAAGCAATCGGCTTTTGAGCTCGTGGTTCATATTTCAGAGGAGAACTACAGCCTATTAATGTTACAAATGTAACAAACACACTAATCAGCTTAACTGGAGAATAAATAGATTTAACGTTTGTTAATTGTTTTATGTTCATTTGAAATCCAACGCAATTAACTTTGAGTTTTATAAATAATATAAAGAATAATCAAAGCAATGATTAGCCAGCCCAGCCAGTCCACCCATTTTCGAATAAAAGGTTCTAACTTGCTGCCTCCGTATTTCATTAATAGTGCGACCAGAAGGAATCTTGCCCCTCTGCCGAAAAACGATGCAATGATAAAAGGCAATAAAGCCATAGCACTGGCACCTGCAGTGATCGTAAATACCTTATAAGGAATAGGGCTAAAACCTGCAATAAACACAACCCATACACCATATTCATCAAAAAAATTTTGAGCCGATGTAAGTTTTGCTCCGTAGCCCATTTCAACCAACCAAGGGAAGATAAAATCCATTGCATAATAGCCGATGCCATAACCTAACAATCCACCTAACACTGAAAACACTGTTGCAATCCATGCAAAATAAATTGCTCTATCAGGACGAGCTAAAGACATAGGCATCAGCATTATGTCCGGTGGAATCGGAAAAAAAGATGATTCCGCAAAACTCATAGCACCAAGATATTTGGGAGCTTGCTTGTTTGCTGACCACAGCAGAGTTTTATCATAAAGGTTTGCAAATAATTTCATATAAGAACAGTTGTTGAGGAATTTTTTAGTTTAAATTTAAGAAAGGAATATGAAGAATTTAACCGGCCGGTTGGATTCCACTAAGCATCGGAACAAAGCTTGCAGTCCCCAAATCGACTTCTTCAATACGATCTTCATGTCGAATATAGCCAGTAAGACGCTGTGCTTGTTTACCAATGGGTAAAACTAAACGTCCACCAATTTTTAACTGCTGAATCAATTCTGTTGGTAACGTTTCAGGTGCCGCTGCAGAGATAATTGCATCATAGGGTGCATTTTCATTCCATCCCCAATGGCCATCCCCATTACCAAAAGTAATATTGCTTAATCCTAGGCTTATCAGCTTCTCTTGGGCTTCAACGGCTAGAGGTGCAATTCTTTCAAGTGTAAAAACTTGTTGAGTCAACATTGCCAAAATTGCGCTTTGATAACCGGATCCCGTTCCAATCTCTAAAACTTTTTTTACTGGGCTAATATCATTTTCCGCGAATAACCATTGCGTCATCTTAGCAACGGTCAACGGTTGAGAAAGTGTTTGGCGGTAACCAATCGGAAGCGCTTTACTTTCATCGTAAGCCAAGGGGAGAAACCCTTCATCAACAAAAAGATGCCTTGGAACCATTTGAAGCGCCTTGATTAAACGAGGATCAGACAAGCCCATAGCACATAAACGGTCAACCATTTTATGGCGAATTTTTGAAGAACTCATGCCTAGATTTTGGGATGAAACAAAATGGTTTTCAGTATATTGCAAAGATAAATCTGACATAACTGTTCTTTAAAAAATTTATTGCGTATTCCACTGATTTAAAGCATCAATTGCACCGTAGTCGGTTAAATCGATCATAAGTGGAGTAACCGAAACATATCCCGTTTCAACAGCTTCAAAATCTGTTCCTTCTGTAGCGTCCATTGCAGAACCTGCTGGGCCAATCCAATGTATAGGCAGCCCACGAGGATCAAGCTGCTGAACGACCGGCTCAGAAGCGTGTCTTTTCCCTAAACGGGTTACTTTTACACCTTTTAGCTCATTATAGGGAATATCTGGTACGTTGATATTAATAACGCAATTATTCGAAACTGGCAATGCATTGCGATTCTGACAAAGCTCCATTAATACCTTAGCTGCTGTTTCAAAATGTGTATCCCCACATAATGAAATAGCAATAGAAGGCTTACCTAAAAATCTCCCTTCCGTCGCCGCAGCAACTGTCCCAGAATAAATAACATCATCTCCCATATTTGCACCAGCGTTAATGCCTGAAATGACAATATCGGGTTGATAACCTAACACACCATTTACCCCTAAATGAACACAATCCGTTGGAGTACCATTTACACCAAAAATTTTCACTTTATCCAAATGAGCCGAAGCTTTTGCAAAATGCGAATGCTCTTGAAGCCTTAAAGGAGAGGAAAGTGTTAATGAATTACTCGCTGCGCTACGGTTTTGATCTGGAGCAATCACACAGATGCTTTCAATACTTTCACCTAGGAACTGGCCATTATGTTGTGAAATCTTATCCAGTAAAACTTGAATACCTGTGGCAAAATATCCGTCATCATTTGAAAGCAATACTTTCATGTCTTATCCAATCAGTGTCTACAAAAATTAGTCTGAATATAGCAGATTTAAACGCTTTACGTGTAACTTATGAATTCAATTAAAAAATCTTTAAAAAAAATACATTTGAAAACTAAGGCTTCGACAAACGCCTCTTCAGATAATCATAAAAGTGCAAGTGATAAAATCGATGATTCAGCACTCTTCCTTGAAGCCATGCAAGATGTCACTCCTATCAACAACCATAACCGAATCTCATTATTTGAGAACCGTTCAGAAAAACAGGCACAAAAACATTTAAAGAAAATTCGTAATAAACAACCACTAGCACCTAAAAACCTCGAATTCAAGGAGTTAGATAGCTCACACCCCATCAAGGCTTTTGACACAGTTACATATTATGAAAAAGGACTTCGTCTTCAAGATTTGAGTAGATTAAAACGAAGTGAATTTTATTTAGAGGCAAGTTTGGATTTACATGGCAAAACCTCTGAAGAGGCCGAAATAGCAATAGAAAACTTTATTTCGCAAGCAATCTCATGCGGGATGAAATACGTCAGAATTATTCATGGTAAAGGCTACAATTCAGACAATGATTTTCCTGTTCTTAAAAATCTTTGCTATCAAAAATTAAAGACATTAAAAAATATTGTCGGGTTTTGCAGTGCTCCTGAAAAAGACGGTGGAGTTGGAGCTGTTAATATACAGCTGAAAACCAAATAACCAATTTATTAGCTTAAACTTTGCCAAATTGAAAGTTAACCTTTTATTAAGGGAGCGTCTCATTGTTTGGAGTTTCATCTGCCATAGGTTGGTCTGATGTTTCAGGAGAAATATGACGATAATCAATCACTTCGACAAAAACTTCACCCGGCTTGACCAAACCAAGCTGACTTCGAGCAATAGTTTCAATCGCTTCTGGTTTATCTTGCAGAACAATAATGTTTTTTTCTAAAATCTGATTTTCGTGAATCTGCTGATTTAACACCTGTTTTTGTTTTTGAATCTCTTGTTCAAGATACATCAACTCGCTGACACCTCCATTTGAGGATAACAATGAAGAGATCAAGCCCAGCGCAACAACAGTAAATACTACGTAAATTTTTAGCATTAAATTTTCCAAAAAAAAAGACCTTTGACCACAAAGCTTAACCAAGTGATTCAAAGGCCTATTTAACTCAATTAACTTGTTTAAAACAAGACTATTTAAGTTTTATTATTTTAGGTTGTAAAACGCTGCTTTACCTGGATAAACGGCTGCATCTCCCAACTCTTCTTCAATACGAATCAACTGGTTATACTTAGCGATACGGTCAGTACGAGACATAGAACCTGTTTTAATTTGACCACAACCTGTTGCAACAGCAATATCAGCAATCGTTGTATCTTCGGTTTCTCCAGAACGGTGAGAAACTACTGCTGTGTAACCCGCTTTTTTCGCCATTGCAATCGCTTCAAACGTTTCAGTTAGCGTACCAATTTGGTTAATTTTAATTAAGATCGAGTTCGCGATACCTTTCTCAATCCCTTCAGCAAGGATTTTAGGGTTCGTTACAAACAAATCATCACCAACAATCTGTAAGCGCTTACCATCTTTTTCAGTTTGGTATTTGAAACCATCCCAATCAGATTCATCTAGACCATCTTCAATAGAGATGATTGGGTAGTTTGTTACCCACTCAGAAAGCAAATCAACCATGCCTTCAGAAGTCAGAGTACGACCTTCAGAAGCTAGAGTATAAACACCATCTTTATATAGCTCTGAAGAGGCAGCATCCATTGCAATCATAATGTCTTCACCAGCTTTGTAACCGGCCGCTTCAATTGCTTCTAGGATAACTTGCAACGCTTCTTCGTTAGATTTTAGGTCAGGAGCAAATCCACCTTCATCACCTACCGCGGTATTGTAACCTTTGTCACCAAGCACTTTTTTCAACGCATGGAAGACTTCTGCACCGTAACGAAGTGCTTCAGACATAGTTGGCGCACCAACAGGCATAATCATGAACTCTTGGAAATCAACGGAGTTATCCGCGTGCTCGCCACCATTGATGATGTTCATCATTGGTACCGGCATTTGATAGTTATCCGTTTTCAAGTAGGCATAAAGTGGTAAATTTTTAGATGCCGCTGCCGCTTGAGCCGTTGCGATTGATACAGCAAGGATTGCATTTGCACCCAAACGACCTTTGTTATCCGTTCCATCAAGCTCGATCATCGCAGTATCGATTGCTTTCTGGTCGTATGCATCCATGCCTACTAGCTTGGCTTTGATTTCTGTGTTGATGTTGCTAACTGCTGTTAACACACCTTTGCCACCAAATTTAGATTTGTCGCCGTCACGCAATTCGATTGCTTCGCGTGAACCAGTAGATGCACCAGATGGAGAAATACCACGGCCTTTTGAGCCGTCTTCCAAGATCACATCCGCTTCAACGGTTGGGTTACCGCGAGAGTCAATGACTTGGCGAGCTTTAATATCTTTAATTAATGACATTGCTTTTCCTATTTTATTAAATAAAAAACTAAAAATTCTTGATGCAAATTTAGCTTAGCTAAATGACAGCAAGATGAATTTACATAAAAAAGCCCCAGAACAAACGCTTGTTATGGAGCTTTTAAGGCTTTAGCCTAAATATTGGTTCTCAATAAAACCGTGCTGTTTTACCACTTGATCTAACTCTTTCATGGTTTCCAGTAATGGCTTTAAATTCCCCAGAGGCCACATATTCGGCCCATCACTCAGTGCATTTTCTGGTTCAGGATGGGTTTCCATAAACACCCCAGAAATACCGGCAGCAATCGCTGCTCTCGCCAAAACAGGCACCATTTCACGTTGTCCACCCGAAGTAGCTCCTTGCCCTCCAGGTTGTTGTACTGAGTGCGTTGCGTCAAACACCACTGGACACTCTGTTGAGCGCATTTGCGCTAAACCTCTCATATCGGAGACTAAGGTGTTATACCCAAATGATGTTCCACGATCACAAACCATGATATTGTCGTTACCCACTTCACGTGCTTTAGCAACCACCTGATTCATATCCCAAGGTGCTTGAAACTGACCTTTTTTGATGTTGACGGGTAAACCTTGTTTACATACATTTTGAATGAAATTAGTCTGACGCACTAAAAACGCCGGAGTTTGCATAACATCCACAACGGAGGCCACCTCATCTAAAGGAGTATCCTCATGAACATCCGTCAAAACTGGAACACCGATTTCCTCTTTAACCTTTTGCAAAATACGTAAACCTTCTTCAATTCCTAAGCCGCGAAAGCTCGAGGTAGAAGAACGATTCGCCTTATCATATGATGACTTGTAAATAAAAGGAATCTGTAGTTCATCGGTTAATTCTTTCAACGCAGCGGCAGTCGTCATAGCCATTTCTTCTGACTCAATAACACACGGCCCAGCAATTAAAAACAGTGGCTGATCAAGTCCAACTTCAAAGTTACAAAGTTTCATTTATTTCGATTCCTTGTAAGCGTTAGCCGCGTTCACAAAAGCGCTGAACAATTTATGGCCTTTACGCGGTGTGGATGTGAATTCTGGGTGAAATTGACACGCTACAAACCAAGGGTGATCAGCAATTTCAATGGTCTCAACCAACTCACCATCTTCAGACCGGCCGGCAAAAATCAAACCAGCCTCTTCAAGCCGAGAGATATAGCCATTATTGACTTCATATCGGTGGCGATGACGCTCACGAATATTGTTTGATTGATAAATTTCAGCAATTTTTGAGCCTTCAGCCAATTGACATTGCTGGCCGCCCAAACGCATAGTCCCACCTAAATCGGTTGCTTCATCACGCTCAACAACATTTCCTTCTTCATCGGTCCACTCAGTAATAAGTGCAACAACAGGATGTGGTGTTGCAGCATTCAGCTCAGTTGAATGTGCACCATCAAATCCAGCAACATGACGTGCATATTCAACAACTGCCATTTGCATCCCAAGACAAATTCCTAAATAAGGTACTTTGTTTTCGCGAGCGAACTGAATCGCTTTGATTTTTCCTTCAACACCGCGCTCACCAAATCCACCTGGAACCAGAATCGCATCCTTATCTTTAAGAGAAGATAAATCCGTTTTTTCCAATTCTTCAGAATCAATGTAATCAATATTAACTTTGGTACGACTATGAATTCCTGCATGAATTAACGACTCAATCAAGGATTTATAAGCCTCAGTTAAATCGGTGTATTTACCGACCATGGCAATTTCAACTGATTTTTCAGGATTTAACTGGTCATTAACCACTTCATCCCAATCTGATAAATCAATTTTACCGGCCGGTATATTTAAGCGTTCAACCACCAAGTCATCCAATCCCTGTTCATGCAGCATTCGTGGAACTTCATAAATTGTACGAGCGTCTAGAGAATTGATGACCGCACGCTCTTCAACATTCGTGAATAATGCAATTTTGCGTTTTTCACTCGCTTCTAATTCCATTTCCGAACGACAAACCAAAATATCCGGTTGAATTCCGATTGAGCGCAACTCTTTTACCGAATGCTGAGTCGGTTTTGTTTTTACTTCACCAGCTACAGCTATATATGGCAACAATGTCAGATGCATAAATAAGGAATTGGAGCGACCCACTTCAAGGCTCAACTGTCGAATCGCTTCTAAAAACGGTAAAGACTCAATATCACCAACCGTTCCACCGACTTCAACCAATGCAACATCGTAGCCTGCAGCTGCCGACTTAATGCGGTTTTTAATCTCATCTGTGACGTGCGGAATAACTTGAACCGTTCCACCCAAGTAATCACCACGGCGTTCATTACGAATCACTGTTTCATAGACCTGACCGGTAGAAAAGCTATTACGGCGAGTAAAGTGGCGTTGTACAAAACGCTCATAATGCCCCAAATCCAAATCGGTTTCGGCGCCATCATCCGTTACAAACACTTCACCATGTTGCAATGGGCTCATTGTTCCGGGGTCAACATTGATGTAGGGGTCCATTTTCAGCATTGAAACTTTTTGGCCGCGAGCTTCTAGCAAAGCACCAAGTGAAGCTGCCGCAATCCCTTTACCTAGAGAAGAAACAACACCACCTGTCACAAAAATATATTTCGTCATTGGGGTCACTTTTTAGAGAAAAAAAAAGAACGTATCGAGTGTGATAACGAGCTGTCAGAATGGAAGGGAATTATAGACCAACTCGCCCCATTCATCAATCTATCCACCTATCGATTAGCAACATTTTCATTTTTTAATGCAATTAAACATCACTTTGCAGAGATTTATTTAAGCTTCAGGAAAGCAGAATTGGGTCTGCCAATAATTTTCTAAAAACTTCGGAACTGAGCCATCAAGCCCCATGGCTTTAACTCCACTCTCAAATTTAATCAATTTTGGTGAACCAAATCCCCCCACCAGTTCATAGTCTTTCGGATTCTGACTGTTTGACGTTAGACTATTATTTTTCACCAAAAAAGGCCAGTGGCTTCTTTGCCAAACTGGAATCTTGTTGTCTTGGAAATAACGCTTCAAAGCTTTTCGGTTCAACAGAGTTTGCATATCTTCTGAAAGTTGTGACAGAGAAATCAACCAAATATTTTCCAACAGCTCAGCCCTTTTCATATCGACATAAATGTCTAGTTTTGTTTTGTGATTTTCTGCAGTTGAATCCATTTTTTGAGACAAAAAATCTTTTAAATTCAATGAAATTGAATTACCGGCCGGTAAATAAAATACAGATTTTTGATAAAGTTGCCAGCGCTCACCACTTGTTAACAGATAGTCACCTGCCAAAGGCGCTTTCAACTTAACAATTGAACCGTCCTCTTCAGTTTGATAAGCAGTATTAAATAGCCAGTAAAATATAGACTCGTTTAATCTTGGGAATTGCTGGCTTTTCACCCAAAAACGAAACATATTCTTATACTCCCCCCAACTAAAACAATGTCTCTCTTTAGAGTGTTCCTGAATTATTTCAGGCAGTGGAAATCCCCAGTGATTTATTTCATTTGGCGAGTTTTCGTAAAGCTGTTGACACTGAATAGATGCAAGTTTTTCTAATAGAATTTCTGACTCTTGCATCCAATGCGCTGTCTGATTAAGTGTTTTAACCATACTCGGATAAACCGTTTCCAAGTCTGGTAATACTTTGTTTCGAATCCAATTTCTTCGAAATTCACACTCTTTATTCGATGGATCCTCAACCCATTCGAGTTGGTGAAATTCAGCATAATTTTCAATTTGGTTTTTTTGAATTTCCAATAAAGGTCTAAAAACAAGCCCCTTGTTTGTTTCCAATACATTTTTCATACTTGCCAAACCGGATACTCCTGCACCTCTAAATAGATTGAGCAATAGGGTTTCCGCTTGATCGTTAGCATGATGAGCCGTTATTAGTACGCCATTTGTTCTTGGAAGCGCTTCAAATAAAGCTTTATATCTTGCTTTACGTGCTAACTGCTCAAAACCTTGACGAGCTTGACGAGCAATCGTGACCCTTTTTACTTGGAATGGAATCTTGTACGCATAACATCTTTGCTCGCAGAACTCTCCCCATTTGGAAGAATCAATCTGCAGTTGATGATCAATATAGATGGCGTTAACTTTTGAGGCGATGAAGTTTTGTTGAGTTGCTTTGGCAAACAAATCCAATAAAACAATAGAATCTACGCCACCACTCAAAGCAACTGTAAAACTATCGTTTTGAGGGAAACAATTTTGAAACTCTCTTAGAGCAAAAAGAAAAGCATCTAAAACAGCTTGTGCATTCGTTTGAAGAGAGTCGAGAGAAGCTGTCATAAAGGACTAGATTACAGAAAAAGCTTACCGGCCGGTAGAATTCGACCGCTAAACTTATAAGATTTATTCTTCAAAATTTCCATATTGCATGTAACGCTGATAACGATTGTCACGCATTTCTTCTACTGATAGCTGTTTTAATTCTTCCAAACGTTCAGTCAAAGCAGCTTTTAAAGCAGACGCTGCATCCGCTGGGTTGCGATGAGCTCCCCCTAATGGTTCTGGAATAATGTGATCAATAAGTCCGAGCTCTTTCAATCTTGGCGCCGTAATCCCTAGAGCTTCGGCTGCATCTGGCGCATTTGCCGCATTCTTCCAAAGAATAGAAGCGCAACCTTCGGGAGAAATCACTGAATAAGTCGTATATTGCATCATCATGGTGACATCACCCACACCAATCGCTAATGCACCACCAGAACCACCTTCGCCAATCACAGTACAAATCACCGGCACTTTCAATTCAGCCATTTCAATGAGGTTACGAGCAATGGCTTCACTTTGACCTCGCTCTTCAGCATCAATGCCCGGATAAGCCCCTGGGGTATCAATAAATGTCAAAATAGGTAACCCGAACCGTTCTGCCATCTTCATAAGCCGTAAAGCTTTACGGTAACCTTCTGGGCGAGGCATTCCAAAATTGCGTTTAATCTTCTCTTTGGTATCGCGCCCTTTTTCTTGAGCAATCACCATGACAGGCTGATTGTCTAAACGAGCCAGTCCAGCCACAATCGCTTTATCATCGGAAAAAGCACGATCCCCATGAAGCTCTTTGAAGTCTGTAAAGATTTTAGAAATATAATCTAACGCATAAGGTCTTTGCGGATGGCGAGACAGCTTAGAAATTTGAACATCAGACAATTTACTAAAAATTGTCTCCGTAAGATTTTTACTTTTTTCTTCTAACGCTGAAATTTCCTGAAGAAGGTTCATATCACCATTATCGAGATGGCGTAGCTCATCTATTTTGGCTTCGAGTTCAGCAATAGGTTGTTCAAAGTCTAAAAAATCCAGCTTCATATTAATTTCAGTCCTAATCTTGGCATCAATGCAGAGTCAAAATTTTTGTGCATTGAACCATAGTCAATAATTGTGATGCATTCTACCAAAATTCCAGGACACTGTAGAGTTTGAATTATGGTGATTTCCATTGCCTAAAATCAAATTCATAGAGTCTTAAATCTCGCCTTGCCGTCTCATGATTCAATGAACTCAAGCTAAGAAATACACTCGGTACTCTTTTAATCTTCAATGATAAGTACCTATAATAGGCGCCGTTAAATTTAACTACAGGATAGAAAAGTGAAAAAAATCTTTACATTAGCAGTTCTAGCCGCTGCAGCAACTAACGCTCAATCCGCTGAAAATAATGACTTAGGTTTTAAAGGAAATGGTGAATTTGGTTTTACTACAACCTCAGGAAATACAGAAAGTGAGTCATTGTTTACGGCACTCAATCTGAAATATGCCCGTGAAAAAGATGAAATTATCGGAAAAGTGGAAGCAAACTACCAGTCGGAAGATGATGTAACAACCCAAGAGCGCTATTTAATCGATACTCAATACAATCGCTTTTATTCTTCTTCGCGTGATTTCTACAGTTTCGCAAGTGCCCGTTTTGAACAAAATGAATTTGAAAATATCGATTTAGATAGCACCTATTCCATTGGTCTAGGTAAATTGCTTTTCAAATCTGACACTATGTCTTTAAAAGGTGAAGCAGGGGTTGGTTATCAAACCATCGATTTCACTGATGGTACAAATGATGATCAAGCCGTAGTCCGTGGAAAACTTGACTATGCATACAAAATTAATGAAAACGTCGACTTTGCTCAAGACCTAATGGTGACTAAAGGATCTGAGCAAATGAAAACGGAAGCAAATACAGCAATTAAAGTCAAGCTTGCTGAGCAAATGCGCTTAAAAGCTGGATTTAAATATCGCCACAATTCAGACCCCGCTGCAGGAGCAGAAAAAACAGACACGCAAACACTTCTAACACTGATTTACGACTTCTAAAGTAAAATTACTGTTGATCTTTTAAGTTGCAAATGCCCGACCAAAACATTGAAGCAAAATTGGTCGGGTTTGAAACCATCAATTTTTATTCTGAAAACTCTTCTATTTTTGCTTTACGTAGACTTTCGTAAATATCGACCAAACGATTATGCGGTTTAGAATTTAAAAACATCTTGCGCCCTAAATCCTGTCCAGCAAATAACGATTCACCTTTCACCACCGCCAGAACCGACTCATACGTTTTCGAGTCAAACATCGCTACAAAACTGGATAAATCACAGTCACCACCATTTTGTACGGTTTCAATTGAAGCCTGTTGAGTATCAAGCAATTCATAAAGATACATGTAAGCTTTCACCCACGTTGTCCATTCGCTTTCTTCACGCAAATAGAAAATCATATCTTGCGCTTGTTCAAAGGCTAGTGTCCAGGATTTTAAGCCGACATAACACCAAAACCTCAATTGTGCGACATTCATTTGTGCCCAAAAACTATTCGGTTCAGGCATTAAACCAATAAAATTCGCTACACCTTGATGGTCACTCGCACCAATTTGCTCAACAACATCCAGAATCTCTTCCAATTCGATTGAAAATTCACCGGCCGGTAAAGAATGATCGGGATACTGATCAAAGGCAAACAATGCCTCTCGAAGCGCTCGACCATTATTCTGATTATTCTCAACAATTTCGCTCAATGGATACACTTCAGACATTCCAGGAACAATTATTCTTATTGCTTGAAAACCAAACTGAGGATATTGGGCTAACCAAACATCCGTACCTTGTTCCCAGACCAACTTACAAAGTTGCTGCCACTGTTCCGCAATATCTTCAGCAAAAGACCATGGTTGAAATTCAAAATCCGATGATTGGCTCAAAAAGCGGCTATGAATTAATCCGCTGGAATCAATGAAGTGATTTTCTAAATTTTCAGCTTCCGACACCATTTCCTCATCATGAACAGGTGTCTGAAATCCATCTAAATTTTGCAGATGTCTACCCTGAAGCGACTCCGTAAGGGTTCGTTCAATTGCAACTTCAAAAATCGGGTGCGCACCAAAAGATGCAAAACAACGCCCTTTTTTGATATCAATCAAAGTGACATTGATAACCGGATATTTTCCCCCAAGAGAAGCATCACGAACCTGAACATCCAGCCCAGTCTGTTGAAGCGCCTTAATAGAAGCAGTAATCGATGGAAACTGTTCAAGCAGTGTCTGAGGAATATTGGGTAAACATAGGTTTTCTTGGAAGATTTTATTTTTTACCCAACGTTCAAATATTTCTGACAATCCTTGAATTTTCGCCTCTAGAGCGGTGTTTCCAGCAGATAATCCATTACTTGCATATAAGTTGCTCAACAAATTCATTGGAAAAAAGGCTTTATCACCGGTTTTTACCGAGTGCATTTCTAACGCTGTAACCCGATCAAAATGATCATTTAAGCTAAGAAAATCTGCGAATTCAAAACCGTCTTCATATTCCTCTAAAGCTTGCTCATAAAACTGCCAAAGCTCAGGGGTCAGTAATTGATCAAGTTTACCGGCCGGTATAGATTTCTCATTGGGGTAATACAGCCAATCTTCAGAATGCTGTTCATGCTTTGGAGTCAGGTAAAAATCCGAGAAAAAATAGTTTGTCGATAAACGCTCTAGAAACTCGCCCAAGGCACTCGCATAGCAGGCTTTATCACAAGCCCCCTTTCCATTGGTAAATAATCCACGGCATCGAGTATCATAAATGTGTTGAGAGTAAATGTTCTCAACAGGGTTCAATACATTTTGTGCGTTAATTTCAAACCCTAATTGACCTAAAAGCGTTTCCATTTTTGCAATTGAATCTTCGAGCGCAGCTTGCTTGCCTGGGATAAAGGTTTTCGTGGACACATTTCACCTGTTATTTATAAGTTTTTCTTAGTATTCAGAAAGTTTTTTAAATTATCTAACTAACTTTTGTTAGTAAAATCATTGAGCAATAGAGAATTTTCAATTGTCATTCAACCATCAACTAATGAGAGGGCTCATTATGAAAGTATTTACGCAACACTTAAAGCCAATTTCTTTTATAGCCTCACAAAGCTTAGCAGGAATGGCGTTACTTTTTAGCCAATCAGCCTATGCCGAACATCCTGGTAAAGTCTTACATACTGACGCTAACTGTATGAAATGCCACACAGCCCAACCTTATGACCCTGTTAAAACAGACTCTTGGGCGAAGTTAGTCAAAACTGTCCAATTCTGTAATGACAATTTAAATACGGGTATGTTCGAGGATGAAGTTGAACAACTTGCCGATTATTTAAATCAAACTTATTACAAACATTCAAAATAGATTAACCTAAGAAGCCATCAGCTGCTTTTTAAAACAGCTATAAAAAAAGCCATAGTGTCGTTTCAATTGAACTATGGCTTTTTAACGAAATCTTTTCATCTTAAATGATTGTTACGTCAAACCTCTTTAAGAAGTTCTCTTTAATTGTTTTACTAAATTTTTTAATTTTTCAACTTTATCCGTTCCAGCATTCTCAATTCCCTCTTCATAAAGCAGATCTTCAGCATCAAACAACACCTTGTCCACTGCCTCAATCATAAAATAATCGTAGCTACTTAGACTAATTTGCTTCCAATCCCTCTGCTTAGCTTTCCAGAGTTTGGTAAATTCCGGTTTTTCACGAAAGATAACCTGAACTTGCTCAAGCATCTCGATAGCCGGTTGAACACGTTCAAATGCATAAAGGGGGCGATTATTCGTATCGTAATATACTTTTCTATGATATTTCACTAGATCAAAAACAGGAATAAGCTCATCCAGATCAATCGCTTTAGATTCTCTTTGAGCTCGCGCAATTCGATCCAAAGTCATTACTGGTGCATCCGATTTCCAACGTCCAAACACAATGTATAAGTTATTTCTTTCTACAAAGTACTGTTTGCCATAACCAAGGGATAAAACATTTTCTTTTGGAACCACATAGTCTAAGTTTTGAGTATCAAGCTTTGTTGTATCTTGCCACATCTCCCAACCCTTCTCATACCCCAAAGCAGTGGCATTTGGATCTTCTTTTTTCACCATGGGAACACAGGAACTTCCGTAATCGTGACCTTCCACATAATCTAAGACCGAAAGAAGATAGTCGCCATTCTTAAGTTGTCGTTTAACTTTGCCGACAATAAACGCATCATTTTTGATGTTTCCAACAGGGAAAGCAGCAAATACAACTTCACCATTCTTGAAAGTTTTGGCTAACACATTTTGGGATGAAAAGACGCCAAACATTAAAAGCACTATCAAAAACTTGAATCTCATTAAATTTGGACTCACACATAACGTTATTTTATTTTTCATAAACTAAAAGTCCTTAGAGAACCTCTGATCGAATAAGAGGTTCATTAGTAAATGTCTGTTATTAAATCGGCATGGTGTTTGTATAAAGGTTGGATGCCTAAAGAACGAAGTTGAACTTAATTATTTGGTTCGTTCACCCATAACAAATCACACGAGCCTAAAATTTCTCTACCGGCCGGTAAACATAATTTTTCTAAAAACATTGTTTTTGGATTATGGTGCCCAAACCCATCGACACTTTTTTGATTAGAAATTATGACGAGGTCTGCACAATGTTGTTTTAAAAACCCACCTAATTCAGATTCAATTTCACCAGGCACGACTTGAACTAAAACCCGGTTCTGCTGTGTCTCACCAGCTGCTTTATGATCTGTTTCAGCTTCCAGCTTATTGTCTTCAAAAAAGTCAGAACGAGTATGACGATAAAAGTTAAGCCACTCATCCAACCAAACATCAAATATTTTTTTCTTCTTTTGAAACTCGTTGGTCGATTCGTCTGACCAAACTCCTGGCACATCCGAAACCAAGTTATCTTCAAGAATTGGAAATGACGGTAAGTGCATCCAATGCACAAATATTACCCTGAATGTCGAAGGCATCGCCTTCAACTCCTGAAGAAGTTTAAATTCGAGTGCCTGCTCAATCAATCGATTGGTCGCCGTGTTATGGACAGTATGTTGTAAATCATCAGAAAAACAAGCTACCACAATCGTTTTATAACGTAACATTTTGGCTCCTTGTTAAAAATTTGTAACGGAGAGATGACAGCTTATTCACAAATTTTGTGGATAACTTTGTGTGTAAACATTCTGGAGTGCCGATTATAGTTTTTAAATCATTAACTTAGTACAATCTGCCTGTTTTTTAAGCAATAATTGCTATTAAACCAAGTTTGTAATCAAAATCTTTCCCAGCCTATTGAAAGTTTAAGACAGATTCGATTTAGCCAGTTTTTTTGCCTCTCTTTCAGCAATTGTGTCTGCAACATGGTTACGAAGATAAAGAGGTGTAGGGAGTGCTTCACAAGTTGTTTGAACTTCTCCCTGTTTCAACCGAGCCAATTCAAGCATTGCTTGTGCACTCGGCAAGCTCGGAAACCAGGAAATATCTGAGTTTTGGCCAGTATAAGCCGCTAGCATTTCAATAGCTTGCGGGTACTCTTTTTCAATATCCCCACAGATCACTAAAGCTTTTTTATCGGTGGAAGTCGTCAGACTATTTTGATGAAACGCTTTAACCTTAGCTTCAAGACGTCTTAAAAATTCACCGGCCGGTAACATTTCAATCTCAGACTCCTGCCAGTCATTTTTTAAATGGATCCCTGCTTGCCAATAAACCTCTTTCATTCGTGCATCAACCAGTGAAATCCATTCCACTCTTTCATAGTTTTGAAACTTCTGGATGTTTAATTGAATAATTGATTTGGCAATCGAAGATAGGCTACTTAATCCGATGACAGGTTTATCCCAACCAAAGGCTAACCCTTGAATCACTCCAGCTGCAATACGAATACCAGTAAAAGCTCCCGGTCCCTGCCCATATGCAAGGATATCTAATTCGTTTGGCTTTACTTCAGCATCACTCATCAAAGTCTGAATCATATCTAGAATTTGGTTCGCATGACTTTGTGGCGTCATGACATCTTTATGAAATACTTTTCCTTGAGCATTATTAATAGCAACGGAGCACGCTTGAGTAGAGGTATCCAGCGCTAAGATAATTGGTTGGGGCATCGACCTGTCCTTTTCATCCATACTTTTTATTCTTTAGAAAAATTTGGGAGTTTAGTCAGCGCATGTTTTACATCATAAACCCAAGGGAAATTTGGCAAACTATTAATGATCTGTTTGCCATAATTTTTCGTTGAAAACCTTGGATCACACAGCATTAAAACGCCTTTATCATTGATATCTCGAATTAGCCGGCCGGCTCCTTGCTTCATCGCAATGGTTGCTTCTGGAAGTTGAAAGTGGACAAATGCATTCAAGCCTTTTTCTTTTAGGTAGGCTTCTCTTGCTTTCACGATTGGATCATCCGGTGGGATAAATGGAATGCGATCAATTACTACCAACTGAAGAGAATCCCCTTTCACATCGACCCCTTCCCAAAAACTACTGGTCCCTAACAAAATCGCTTGCTTAGAAGATTTAAACGCGTCCAGTAAGGCAGATTTTGGCTGCTCTCCCTGAACCAATAATTTTCCATGCCAGTGTTGCTCTAAAATCGTTTTCGCCTCTTGTAAAGCACGATGGCTCGTAAACAGCAAAAACGCCCTTCCATCTGCGGCTTTCAAAAGCGGCCAAGCAGCTCGTAAACAAATTTTTATATAATTTGGATCGTTTGGTTGCGGCAAACCAACTGGGTGATAAATCACCCCTTGGCTCACATAATCAAACGGGCTGCTCCAAACAGATTCTTTGGCATCCATTAACCCTAAACGCTTTGCAAAATAATCAAATTTTCCATTAATACTTAAGGTAGCCGAAGTGAATAACCAAGCACCGCCAATTTCATCTCTTTGACGGCTAAATGGATCCGCAACACTCAAAGGCGTTAGATTCAATTTAAAACGTCCTTGAGATGATTCCAACCATCGAATCTTATTCTCAGACTTTGAGGTCATCCAATCCTTTAATTGTCGCTCAAACTCTTTGCAACGCTTATGAACCGCGCCAAGTTGTTTTCCACGGTCAGACATCTCTTTTAGGTGATCCGCCAAATGCGTCAATGTTTGTAATAAGCGATCCATGGACTTTTGAAAAGCCGTTTCGATTTCAAGCTGTTCCCAAGTCCAGCGCTTCTCCCACTTACCAAGTGCATCACACACTGCTTTTAATTGCTCTTCAAGCTTGACTGATAAATCCGACAGATTACCAGACTCAGGCGCCTCTAATTTCTGTGCCTGCTTGATATCTCTTGCTAATTCATCTAACTGAGAACGGCTTACGGTGAAGCCTAAAAATTGTGCTGCAATATCAGGTAGTTGATGCGCTTCATCAAAAATATAAACATCAGCTTCAGGCAAAATTTCACCAAATCCTTGCTCCCTGAGGGCTAAGTCGGCACAAAACAGATGATGATTGACCACTAAGACCTGTGTGTCTTGGGCAATCTCTTTTTGTTGAGGATAAAAACAGCCACAATCGGTGCCGCATTCAGTCGATTGGCAGAATTCCATTCGAGCGGTCACTTTTCTCCAAATCATATCTTCTTCAGGAATTTGGCTGATCTCAGATCGATCACCCGAGCTAGTTTTTTCTTCTAGCCAATCACGAATAATCGCCAATTTTTTCCAATCTTCTCGACTATGCTGCTCAGCGGTTTCTGTTACATCCAATCGCTGAGTACAGACGTAATTATCACGCCCTTTTAAAATATGTGCTTGGCCTTTAATACCACATACCTTAAAAAGCAACGGCAGATCTTTTTGAACGAGCTGTTCCTGAAGCGTTTTCGTAGCAGTCGAAACAATAATCTTTTTGCCTGATAATAACGAAGGAATTAAATAGGCAAATGTCTTTCCTGTACCTGTGCCCGCTTCGGCTAAAAACGTTTCTCCTGATTGAATAACCTCAAATACTTCATGAGCCATATCTAACTGAGCTTGGCGCGGTGCATAACCGTCAACGGCTTTAGCAAGCATTCCATCTATGCCCATTACCTCATCAATTGTCAATTTAGATTGCTTGAAGCCCATTTGATTGCCTATCACTCATTTACCAAGCCGATATTATAGGCAATCGTTCGCACCCTTGGCAGGAAATCCATTGTTGTAAAATTCTAAAACATAAACAGTTGACATTAGCTATATGAAAGAAACACTTAATCGATTGAAATTATTCAATAATAAAAACTAGACATACCATTACGGCATCGTTATAATCCGCGGCTTCAAATATTTGAACTTAAGTCGAATTGGTTTAGAAATATTCGACACATAATTGGATATATCACAATGAAAATTCTATCTTCTCTAAAATCTGCTAAAAACCGCCACAAAGACTGTCAAGTCGTTAAGCGTCGCGGTAAAGTTTACGTGATCAACAAAACAAACCCTAAGTTTAAAGCTCGTCAGCGTTAATTCTGAACGAACGAAACTTAGCAGCGTAACGTTGCAGACAAAAAAGCGCCTCTGATCAAGGCGCTTTTTTTATGTCTGAAATTCATGAAATGACCTTACAAAGCATCAATAAATTGCCCATCTGTCATCTGTTTCTAGATGGGCAATTTTATTATTCAGAGTCGACTATTTAAGACGCTAAAAAGGTTTAACGACGACCAGAATCAAGATAACAATCGCAAGCAATAATGGGATTTCATTCGCCCAGCGATAATAAACACCACTATGATCTAGATGACCTTGCTGCATTTCTTTAGTACGTTTCTTTGTCCACATGTGATAAGCCAGCAGTAGACCGACAAATACGATTTTGGCATGTAACCATCCCATTCCTTCTGCTAAAGGAAAATACGCTAGCCACAACCAGATACCGGTACCAATGGCCAGCATCATCATAATGGTCATAAATTTATATAGTTTATCCGCCATAATGGCCAGACGCGCTACATCTTGCCCTGCTTCTTTTCCCTCTACATAATGCACAAAAATTCGAGGTAAATAGAATATCCCGGCCATCCAGGACATCATAAAAAGGATATGAAAGGTTTTTAACCAAAGCATTAATACACTCCAATCGATTTTTAAAGAAAAATTTTTCGGGAAACTTCCCTGCCCAAATACTGAATCTGTATGATAAAGCTTTCCACACCAAAATTGATAAATAAACTCAGGATGAATTATGGAAATTTCTGATAATAAAGTTGTTCTTTTTGAATATGTTCTCACCAATAAAGCCGGAGAAAAGTTAGATGCTTCTGACGGTCAACCTTTAGCCTATCTTCATGGGCATGCCAACATTATTTCAGGCTTAGAAAGTCAAATGGTAGGAAAAAAAGTTGGCGACAAATTTACGGCTGAAGTCGCAGCAAAAGACGGCTATGGTGAAGTTCAAGAAGAGTTGATTCAAACGGTCCCAAATTCAATGTTTCAAGGTGTTGAAACTTTAGAAGTAGGTATGCGTTTTGAAGCACAATCAGAATATGGAACACATTCTGTAGAAATTATTAAAATTGAAGGTGATGAAGTTACCGTTGACGGAAACCACCCTCTTGCCGGTGTCGATTTAAGTTTTGAAGTAGAAGTGACTGGCGTTCGTGAAGCGACGGATGAAGAAATTGAACATGGTCATGCACATGGTCCTGGTGGTCATCATCACTAGCTTTGGATTAACATGTATGTAGCTAGAGGTTAATTCAAAGGCCGATAAAAAACCGCACAAGATTAGAACAATCTATGCGGTTTTTTTATTTCTAGATGAACTATTTATCACTCCATGTATTCACATCATAGGTAATGTTTTTCATTGGAAAAATCCACATCTGATAGAGTGAAGAGAAAATCATAACAGTAGATGCAACTGAATAACCAAAACCACCAATAATCACAAAATATGCAAAATTCGGTTCAAGCTTAGTTAGCCACCACGAAGCGATATCAATAATTAAAAATGCAAATGGGGTAAAAATAAGCAGTGCTTTCACCCAAGGCTTAAACCCAACCGACATTGAAAAAATAAGGCCAATGAAGAAAAAGATAAACGCAATCCCAAACAAGTGAATGTGTGATACCCGAGTCAAAGCGCTAAAAGAAGCGCCCTCATCAACTTTTGCAATCTCATTCATCACTTCAAGCTTTGTGACATTTGGCAAGCCTGGAATATTCGCATGGCACATGGCACATTTATTCTGCACTATTGGTTGAATAGTATTTTGCCACTCATTCTCATCTGCCCCTTCTCGCGCCCACTTAATCAGTATTAAATTTTCTTCTGGTGTCGCTTTATCTTTCATTGACCCATTCAATTTTGATTCGAGTTTAGACCCCTCACGATTACCATAATAACTATAGACAATATCTTCGACAGATAACCCCAATTTTCCATCTGCCATACCGTGGGTCAGCATAATTTGCCCACCTGCCACCAAAAGCCCGAGCCCTACGACTAATAAATACCCCGTGAATAATGCTTTGACCGGTAAAGATAAAGAAGGCAAGTTTAACCACTTGGTTTGAATGTGAGATTGCATAAGATTTCCTTTACATCTTGTAATGACTCATGAAAAATTAGATGTGAATTTATAAGGATTCAATCAAATAATCTTCGTAATCCAATTTACCATTGTCAACGACTACAGGAATCGCTAAAAGACCTACCCCTGCCTCTGTAACACTTGATAACCTTCCCGTATTCAATGGATGCCAATCCGCGAGTGATTGACCACGATATAACATTCGATAAGCGCAAGTATCAGGAAGCCAATCAAACTCAGCGACTCTTTCGCGCGTCAATTGAACACAGGCTGGCACATTTGTGGAGCGGTTTTCATAATCCGTACAGCGAGCAGTCTTAGGGTCAGAATAAGGACAAACAACACGTGTATATACTAATTCATCGGTTTCATCATCAATCAATTTAGTCAGACAACACAAACCGCATCCGTCGCAAATCAATTCCCATTCTTGATTAGTCATTTGATCTAGTTTTTTCGTTTCCCAAAAACGAGAAGCGATTAGATCATTAACCTGCTCTCCGTTTTCAATCGAATTGAGTTGTTCAGAATTGTTAGAAATTTGATTAGAAGACATATTTGCTACCGGCCGGTAAAGGTTAATATTAAAGATATTCGTATCGACTGAAATATTCTACTCTATTTCTTCCACCATCTTTGGCCCGATAGAGTGCCCGATCGGCATGATCAATCACCATATTGGCATCTGTATCCAATGGATACTCTGAAACCCCAAAGCTACAACTTAATTGATCAACCGTTGAGAATTTCTGTTTAGAAATAACTTGTTTGTATTTTTCTGCCAAAACCACCGCGCCCCTTTCATTTGTATGTGGGCAAATAACCATAAACTCTTCACCACCCCAACGACCAAACACATCAATTTTGCGTGAATTAAGACTTATAATTTTTGTTAGTTCCGTTAACACTTGATCGCCAACTAAATGACCATAGCAATCGTTTACCTCTTTAAAGTTATCTATATCAAACATAATCACTGAAAATGTATCTCGAATTCGATTGGCACGGTCAATTTCCGATTGCAACGTTTGATTCAAAGTTAAGCGATTGGCAATTTTAGTTAAAGCATCTTTTTCCGCCAGAGACTTTAATTTGATGGTGTCATTGATATTTTGATAAAAGAGACTAAACCCCACCCAAATGTTAAAACCGTCATAACGCGGAACTAACGTTAAACGATACCAATTTTGATCACCTTCCGCATTTTGATCTCTGATAACCCAATGTTGTTCTTCCTTTGGAATTTCCATAAACTGCTCGTACCAAGATTTATCAAAAAACTCCTCAAAATCAACATTTGCAGAATGCCTTTGAGCGAATTGAATGAAGGATACACCTAAAATTGAATTTTTATTAACCGAGAGCGCTTGCGATAACGCATCACTAAAAAAGTTAATTTCACCCTTTAGATTAATAAACAGGAAAGGCAAATACCTATCCATAATGGACCAGTTATCTTGTCCAGTACGCTGTTGAACATTCAACATACTCTTCAGCCCATTCAACTGAAACTGACCATCAACTCTTCGCTTAATGTATTCATGCGTTGTTGGGAAAACAAGCACATCCTGAGCACCGAGTTCAAAAGCTTTTTGAATTAATAATGGAGAATGCTTTTCCAATATAAATAACACTGGAACTCGACCATTGCATTCGCTTTGAATCCAGTCTAAAGAATGATCATGCTTATATTGAGCTTGATAGAGATTCAACAGAATAAGACGTGGTTTATCCATCGCTTTATGAGCCAATTCAGATGAATCTTTGATATACACCAGAGAATAGTTCTCAGAAAGCGCTTCATGTATGAGTTTATGATGCAACTCATTTCTCTCAATGACCAAAATCATCGGATTATTCACTGTTTACCACTCCTTATTTATACCCTCCCTCAAAGGCATAATAAAAAATTCAGATCTAAAAACAATCTATTGATTTAAGAATTATTACTTATATCATACTTAATTATTCTTTATAAAAAAGATAAATCCCAATCACACCAATCATGCAAAAAGGAGTAAAAAGTTGATTACAATTTAATTTGTCTAACAATAAGTTCTCATAATTTATGAATTATTTGCTAACCTTTTAGAAATAAGTAAACGCATGATTGAAAGTTGCTTTTACTTGCCTTTGCATTGCCCCAAAAGGTATTCGGTTGATTAGGAGTGGCTCAAGTGTCGAAATTAACCCCAAAACAAAAAGCGATTAAATGTCTCGACTTTATCGATCAACGGCTTGAATACACAGCCAGCCAAACGATAGAAATCGCAGAGATGATGATTGATGACATTCAAAAACTCAATAAGGCACATATGCTGGCAGAGCAAGGTGAAAACTTGGAAGAATACCTTGACACTATGAATCATTTACAGATGAAATGGATGGGACACTTGAACGAAATCATCTTGGAACAAACCAACCGTGACTTAAATGGTCAAGTATTAATCTCATTGAATAAATTTGTCGGCATGCTCAGTGAAAATCAAACAAAGGGCATGGATTTCAGCTTACCAAGCATTGTTGCTCGACAAATTAATGACCATGAAGAGGAAGACAAATACCTCGATCAGGAAGAAATCGAGTTATTAATATCTCAACAAAACAAAAATGCCTAAATCAGAACCCTCTTTATGAGACAAGAATACAACCTATGAACCAATCAATTTTTCCTACAAAAGAATTCAGAGACCTCTCCGTTGATTTTGATAACAGTGATACCCTTTCATTAAAGATGGATGCTGCTGCAAATATTTTACACGTCAGCAAAAATTGGGAAATCCTTACAGGCTATCCTGAAAAAGACCTTATCAATTCTTCATTTAAAAACCTACTGCACACAAACTCCATACCGTTTTTCGATAGCTATTTGGAAACATTAAAATCCGAAAAATATATAGTAAATGCGACTCTTAAAATTCAGCAGAAGAATGGCTGTATTTTCGAAGTGCTAATGCTTGCGAGACAAATCGATGATGTTACCGATGAAAATAATACTCAAATATTTATTGCAGAGTTCCGCACACTTGAGTATTACATGCATTCTGTTAAAGCAATTGAAGAGCTCTTAACAAAAGAACGATTTTTATCCAAAAGTCATAAACTTAGAGCTGATATTGCAGAGCTGACTTTAAAAACTCCGAGTGCATCAGAGTTTTTGACTAGTATTAAAAAACTTCTCAGTAATCAACCTGAATTATCTGTTAATTTATCTGAATTAACTGTAAAAACATTAGATAACGATCTTAACCGGCCGGTAACTATTTCTCATCAACCTCCGACCGCAGTTTCATCTGATTCAAGCTATGATCAAGTGCAATTTTCAGATCCTTTACCTTTGGTTGAAACAAATATAAATATTCAGGTCCTCTGTCCAAATAACCACCAAAATTCTTATTATTTCAACCTAAAACTCCACTGCTTTGAAATTTTGGTAACACCTTGGCTTGAAATACTCGAAGAAAGCTTTGTCCAAATTTACACAAACCTAGAACACCTTCATAATCATTTCGTGTTGCAAAAGACACAACATCAGCTCCAAAGTCTTGTTGAAAATGTCCATGCGATTGGTTTTGAAGTTGATTTAGAAAAAAAAGTTTTTTGCTTCGTTTCGCCTAAAATCTTCGAAATCCTCGGCTACCAAATCAATGACTGGCACAATATAGAGCAATGGTTGGCACTGATTCACAATGAAGATCGCTTAATGGTCAGACGCTTATTCGATGCAAAAGATATTCATGCACAAGAAAATAAAAGTCAGAATTTATCATTTCGAATTCGTCATAAAAACGGACAGTTTATCTGGGTATTAGCGCATATAACTTATCAATTAACGGAAACTCATTCAGCCTGCATCTTAGGCGTACTTATTGACATTTCAGAACAAAAAAGCATTGAAGCCTCACTTGAACTTGCGGTTAAAGACGCAAACCAATTAACTCAAGAACAGCAAACTTTCTTATCGCTGTTTGATATGGGAGATATCGTTTTATTCAAATGGCGCAATAATAAAAACTGGAATGTTGATTATGTCTCATTAAGTGTCGAGTGTTTATTAGGCTATACCCCTGAAGACTTTACAGAAGCCGGAAAACTATACGCCAACTGTATTCACCCCCACGATCTAAGTCGTGTATTGAGCGAAGTTGAAAATGCGATTGCAACCAACCAAACCTTCTTTAGACATCAGCCTTACAGAATCGTTGATATTCACAATCAAGTAAAATGGGTCTCTGACATTACATACATTCTTCGAGATTCCAGCCATGAAATTATTAATTTCATCGGATATGTCTACGATGTCACTCTTGAGCACGACTCACATTCACAATTGCAAAGCATACTGGATATGCAAGAAAGCATCATCATTGTCACCAACGGAAGAAAAATTCAATTCGCGAACAAACGATTTTTGAATTTCTTTAATTCTCCGGACTTGAAGGCCTTCTTAACCCATTCTGATTGTATCTGTGACTATTTTGTCGCCTACAAAGACCACTATGTGAAACCATATGAACAGGCAGACTGGCTGCAAGACTTAATGAAGCTACCTGAAAGTAAACGCCTTGTTGCACTTGAACGAGGACGAGATACCATTGGCTCATTTAAAGTTCAAATTAGCCACTTAACGGATGTCTCTTCGGTTGTCAGCTTTACCGACATTACAGAAACACTTCGAGAAAAAGATTACTTTCAATATTTGTCACATCATGACCGTTTAACAGGTAGCTTCAATCGCGAGTATTTACACCACCGCTTTGAGAAGCTAATTGCTGCCACCAAGCGTAACAACCAACATTTAGGTTTAATTCTAATTGATATTGACCACTTTAAGAAAATCAATGATGAATACGGACACAACCTTGGAGATGATGTCCTTAAATCTTTAGCGGAACTCATCCAAGAAAATATCCGCATCCATGACAGATTAATCCGATGGGGAGGAGAAGAGTTCATTCTTGTCGCAGAAGTTGACGGTATTGAATCGACAGGTGTTCTTGCTGAACACTTGCGCTATCTAACCGAACAGAAACGTTTTCCTCGGAACCTGACAATCACAGCTAGTTTTGGAATTACCATTGTCGATGACAATGAAAGCCTTAAATCAGCCATTGAGCGTGCCGATATCGCGCTATACCGTGCAAAAAATGCAGGTAGAAATCAAGTAGAGGTTGAAGTTTAGTTATGGTTTACAAAAAAGCCTGTCTAACTGACAGGCTTTAAAGAATGTTCATGCTATAACGAGATGAACCAGTTTAAGCTAAATTTTTTCACGGTCACCATAAAGATCAACTTGAACTTTAGCAATCGTCTCTAAAATTAAATCCGTATCCACTTTACCAATAAAATAATTAGCGCCCATATCAATGACCTCTCTGCTGTTGTTATCACTGGTCATTGAGGTATGTACAATAATTGGCAAATTTTTCGTTTTTGAACTACTGCGCAATTCACGGATGACTGTATGACCAGAAGCAGCTGGCATTTCCAAATCCGTAAATACCATTGAAATATCATCCAGTGTTTCCAATGAACCGATATAGTCCAGCAATAATCTCCCATTATCGAAAGCCAAAAATTTTAACTTTAGTTGATCAAACACCATTGCCATGTATTTCTGAATTGATTTGGAGTCTTCAGCAAACAAAATGGTCTTTTCATAAATCTCAGGGTAAAGTTCTATACCTTTATCTCCGACACTTTCAGCTGAGGCAAAAATCTTCTGCGCCATCGTTGGCATGGCTTCAATCAACAACTTCTCAATATCTAAAATAAAGCAAAGTGTATCAGTATTGTTTAAATAGGTATGATTGACAATCTGATTGGTCTTAACATTCACATTGTAGTTGTCTGCAGGTCGGATATCAGACCACTCTTTTTCTTCGACCCCATAGATATGTGAAACACGAAGTCCGACAAAATTATGACTAAAATCAGCAACAATAATAATCGACTTTTCGCGTTCCTCTTCCGTCATTTCAAAGCCCATCCATTTCGGCAAATCGATAACAGGTAAATAAACGCCGCGGAGCTCAATCATGCCTTCAATTAAAGAATTACTGTCTGGCATCGAAGAAACTTCATAAGCTCTTCCTTCTAATACTTCTCGAACTTTAAAAACGTTAATTCCGTAATATGGAGGTTCATAGTTTTCCTTCTCAAACTGCACTTGGAAAATCATTAAACTCAACTGATTGTTCTGACTTAAACGAGCGGTTTTTTCGACTTGCTCTAGTGTTGTAGACATAAACCCTTCCTCTTGGAGACGGATGCATTCAATAATTTTGCAAACCTCATCCTACGAATATAAATTATTTTCTATGATTCTAACTAAGCTAAAAAAGATTGCGACTTTTTTCTTCCGGATATAATGGATAAAATCGATAAGAGTTGATTTCGCTTAGCGTTTTTAACGTTCATGATTACTGGAAGTATTTCCTTCAAGTAAAACTTTTATCGGCTTAAAAGACTTTCGGTAGCCATCAATCAGTCCAAACTTTTTAATCTTCTCAAGATGCTCTGCTGTGGGATATCCTTTGTGTTTTGCAAATCCATATTCAGGATACTTTTCATCTAACTCAATCATTTGTCGATCACGATACACTTTAGCAATAATGGAAGCCGCACTAATTTCTGCAACCTTAGCGTCACCTTTCACCACGGTTTCAGCCACATGGGACAGCTGCGGCGCGCGGTTACCATCGACATAGACCCGTTCAATTTCAATCTGTTTTTGCCGAGCAATTTCACCAACTTGATTCATAGCGCGCTGCATCGCAAGCATTGTTGCTTGCAAAATATTGATTTCATCAATCTCTGCTGGTGTTGCTACACCAATGGCAAACGCAAGTGCTTCCTCGCGAATTAGCTCGCTTAACACCTCTCGTTTGCCTTCAGTTAGTTTTTTTGAATCCTGCAGAGCCAAGCTACAACCGGCCGGTAAAATAACCGCAGCAGCAACGACTTCACCGATTAAAGGGCCTCGTCCAACCTCATCAATTCCAGCAATAGTTCCTGTTAAGCTTCGATAACCATATTCATTGAGATTGTTTTGAATTGAGGGAAATAGTTCAGATTGTTGCGCAATTTGTGACATATAAAATCAGCTGTATTCGTTTTATTGGTTTACTTTTAATGCCCATTGATCAATTGCATCTGCAGCCAATTTAGCCGAATCCACATTAAGCACTTGATACTGTTTTTTAAAGGCAGAAATTTGGGCGGCACGAACCGTTTGATTTTCAATGACTTCAGTCATGTGTTGGAATATTTCAATCGCATTCGCCCGATCTTGAATACACTCGGTAACCAAATTTTTTTGTTCGAGTACATTCGGTAATCCAACCCATTGCGTTGTTGCTAATCGTTTCATAATCCAGTAAGAGATTGGATGAACTTTTATTGCAATGACCATTGGAAGTTCGTAAAGCGCACACTCTAATGATGCTGTACCAGAGGTTACCAAAGCTTGATCCGCAAGCTGTAAACAATCCGACATATGACCAACAAAACAGTGGATTGACGAAGTGACATTATTTTTGTACGCCAATTCTTCAATTTTGATTTTTGCATGCTCATTAACGACAGGAAACACGAACTGCATTTCAGGATATTGATAATGCAATTTTTCTACAACTTCCAGATACACTGGCGCCATTTGCTCAATCTCACTGGAACGAGAACCAACTAGGACGGCAGTATAACTAAGACGATCATCTAGTTGTAGTTTTGCGCAGCTATCGACCTTAGATAAAGCCCCTATTCGCTTTGCCGCTAATGGATGCCCGACATATTGAACCGGGATTTGATAACGTTGATAAATCGGTGGTTCAAAAGGAAATAAGACCAAGACACCCGAAACCGATTCTCTGATCTTATTTAAACGCTTTTCTCGCCATGCCCAAACCGATGGCCCGACATAATGAACCGCTGGAATTCCAGCTTGCTTAAGATTTTTCTCTAAGGTGAAATTAAAATCCGGAGCATCAATTCCAATAAAAGCATCTGGTTCTAGAGAGATTAACCGGCCGGTTAATTCTTTTCGCAATTTCAAAAGTTTCCGTAAAGATTTCAGTACTTCAAAAAAGCCCATTATTGAAAGCCATTCCATCGGATACCAGCTTTCAAAACCCAAAGCCTGCATTTTAGGCCCGCCAATACCAACAAACTTTGCTTGAGGATAACGTTTTATTAGCTCTTGAATTAGGTTGGCACCTAAAGTATCACCAGAAGCCTCACCAGCAACCATTGCAAATACAACCGCTTTATTATGAGAGGAATTTGTATGAACAGATTGATTAATCGTATTAGAAACAATAAAAGCCTCTTTAGAGGCTTTTAGCAATGACTTTGAATTTTCAATAGACATAGGAATTATCGAATGATTCCTCTTTGAGATTTTCTTATAAAATTAATCATATCGGATAAAGTTTCGAGACTGTCATTCATCTCTTCTAGGGTTTCCAATGCAGACTGTAAACCTAAATTGGCTTTATAGAGTTTACGGTACGCTTTTCTAACCAATCGGATCTGATCATCAGAAAAATCTCGACGCTTAAGACCTTCGGTATTCACACCTCGTGCCGTTGCAATATTTCCTGAAACAATCACAAAATTAGGAACATCTTGATTGATAACCGACCCCATTCCACAAAATGAATGCTCACCAATAGCGCAAAACTGATGCACCAAAGTGTAACCTCCAAGAATTGCCCAGTCATTGACCGTAACATGACCAGCAAGTGCAACTGCATTAGCAAGAATGGTATGATTACCTACTCGGCAATCATGAGCAATATGCACATTTGCCATCACCCAATTATCATCCCCAATAATAGTTTTTCCAGTATCCTGAATCGTTCCACGATTTATCGTTATATTCTCTCGAAAAGTGTTCCCATTTCCGATAATTAACTCTGTTGGTTCGCCTGCATACTTTTTATCTTGTGGTTCAGCACCAATCGAAGAAAATGGAAAAAAACGATTATTTTCACCAATCGTTGTTGGACCACTCACATAAACATGTGAATCAAGCTTTGATCCTTTACTAATCTTGACCGGCCCCTCTATAACACAGTAGGGACCAATACTCACCTGCTCATCAATTTGAGCTTCAGAAGCTATAATCGCCGTTGGATGAATCACTACTTAAACCTTACGTTCTGCACACATTAAATCAGCAGAAGCGATGACTTTGCCATCCACCTTGGTAATACACTCAAATTTCCAAATACCACGCTTGTTTCCGAGTGCTTTTACTTCAAAATCCAAACGGTCACCAGGTACAGCTGGCTGTCGAAAACGTGCATTGTCAACAGCAGCAAGGTAGTACATGGAGCTGCCATCAGGCTTTTCATCTTGACTACGGAAGGCAAGGATTCCTGTGCATTGTGCCATTGCTTCAATAATCATGACACCAGGCATAATCGGATTATTCGGAAAATGTCCCGTAAACTGTGGTTCGTTAAAAGTAATGTTTTTATACCCTTTTAAACTTTCGTTGGGTGTGAACTCTGTCACTCGGTCAACCAATAAAAACGGATAACGATGCGGTAAATAGTCAAAAATTTCTTTTACTTCCATGCGACTTCTCTAATTATTTTATATTTTTATTTACAAAAAGCTTTTGAAAAAACTTTTAGATTTATGACGACTCTGCTTCGGACTCTCTTAACGCATCAATTGTTTGTTGCATCTGCTTAATTTGCTTTGCGAGCTCTTCGATTTTCTGAGATTTTACCGTATTTCGCTGCCACTTGCGCGCATCGTAGGCGGGAAAACCTGCATATACACCAGCATTTTTTATAGAGTGCGTCACCCCTGATTTGGCATGGAATTGACATTGATCGGCAGTTTCTATATGGCCTGCAAACCCTGCCTGGCCAGCTACCATGTTAAACTGTCCTAATTTAGTGGAACCCGCAAAACCAGCTTGCGCTGCAATAGCAGATCCTTTACCAATGACAACGTTATGCGCAACATGAACTAAATTATCGATGATGACATCTTCTTCAATAACCGTGTCATCAATCGCTCCACGATCAATACATACATTGTTACCGATAGACACTCTATCACCAATTCTAACTCGCCCAATTTGGGGGATTTTATGCCAGCGTTCATTTTCAAATGCCCAACCAAATCCATCACCACCGATTACCGCTCCGGTTTCAATGATAACCTCACTACCAACAATACAGTCTTTGTGAATGACCACTTGATTTCCAATAATACAATCATCTCCAATTTCAACACCTGAATGAAGAATGGTTCCAGATCGAATGATAGTATTTTTACCGACTTTAACACCAGAGTGAATCAACACATTATCCTCAACAATCGCACATTTAGAGATACTTGAATCATCAGAAATTCTTTCGATAGCAGAAATGCTTTGTTGCGAAGGCTCTTGCGTATAAAACAATTGCATAATTTTTGCAAAAACATAGTGGGGATTCTTCACCCAAAGAAGATTATCGATACGACTAGTGTTGCCATCACAAAATTTTTTATTCGATATAAGTAGACCCGCACGACTCTCTGCGAGTTGTTTGACAAGTTTTTTTTGAGCAAGATAGCAAAACTGTTCTTGTGTGGCTTTCTTGATACTTTGTACAGATAAGATTGAATGTGACTCATTACCTTCGAATGTATATTCAATAGATAAGGAGTCTAGGTAAGAAAGAATTTGAGAAATGTACACGTTGTTATTCTTTACTTATTGAAATTGTTTTTTTCTTTATCACCCACGGTGCCCAAGTACTTTAAAACATCTTGAGTAATATCAATACGGCTGTTTGTATAGGCAATACCTTCGTAAAGAATCAAATCAAAACCTTGTTTTTCACCAATTTCTTTAATTGCAGCATTGACTAGGTTTTGTAATTTGGCTAATTCTTCATTGCGTCGCAAATTAATAAGCTCTTGGACATCATTTCGACGTCGTTGAATTTCACGAGTCATCAGGGTCAATTGACGCTCTTTAGCTGTTTTTTGAGTATCACTCATGACCGATTTATTTTTTTCGTAGTTTTTTTGTTCAGACTCAAGTTCTTGTGCCAGACTTTGGAGCTCACCTTGTTCTTTAGCAAACTCTTTTTTAAGGGAAACCGTTGCGGCTTCCGCTTGTGGGGCTTTTTCAAGTAACAAAGCTACATTCACAACTCCAAGTTTAGTTTGAGCGTCATTAGCCTGAACAGAAGACATTTGCAAAGCAACCATTAGCCCTACAATAGTAAACAATGATTTCAACATAAGGTTTTAATTTCCTAGTTTTTCATGTTTTGTTATAAATTTTTAATAATCTTAACGTAATTTTTAACTGTTAATACCAATTTTATGCGCTTTTTAGAAAGCTGTTCCTAGCGTAAACTGGAAACTTTGTGTTTCATCCGTATCTTCAGACTTAACTGGAGTCGCAACACTAAAGGTTAAAGGACCGACAGGAGTAATCCAAGAAAAACCAACACCAGCAGCGCTTCGCAAGTCATTTAATTCAACATTATTAATACTGTCATATACATGCCCGGCATCAATAAAAAAACTAATACGCTGATTTGATGAATCTTCAATAAATGGAACTGGCATTACCAACGCAGCCGTTGATGTTATCCGAGCAGAACCACCTTTAGGGCGATCACTTCCATCTGTATATAAATCGTAACTTTCACCCAATGAATTAGGCTCAAAACCACGAACAGTCCCTATACCACCGGCATAAAATGCTTCATAAAATGGCAGCTGATCAGAGTCATGAGAACTACCAAAAGCTAGGCCGCCTTTTAACTGAAGGCTGATATTTTTAGTTACGGGTAAAAAGTAATTTTCATTCAAATAGACTTTGTAATATGGATCTTCAGATGTACCAGGAATAACAGTCTCAAGCGTCACAGAAGCTTTCTGTCCTTTTGAAGGAAAATAAAAACTATCTGTTGTGTTATAAGACCACCCAATCGACGCAATGACAGAATCGTTATTTGCACCATTTTCAGCAATATAGTCACTACAGAAATTAAAAGTATTACTACAAACCAATTCTTGAGAATCGAATTTCAAACCATAGTTGATTCGAGATTCTTCACTCAACGGATAACCAGCGTTCACACGTATACCAATATTGTTGGTAGTGTAGTCTGCCACCTCTAACTCTTCCGCATCAATTTCCGAATAGTAGAAACCTACGCCCAAGCTCACACCATCATCCGTAAAATATGGATTGGTAATACCAATATCAGCAGATTTCCGAGCTGAACTTGTATCAACTGAGAAGTCTAATTTGTTCCCGCTACCGATGAAATTACGTTCTGACAAACCAAGGTTAAAACTCACACCATCCAATTGAGAATAGCCAACACCAGCTGTAAATGAACCGGTTGGCTGCTCTTCAACCTTAATCACTAAATCAACTTGATCTGGTGAAACGCGCTTGGTTTCAATGTCTGATGCCTTGAAAAATCCTAGCCTTTGTAAACGTGATTTTGACTGTCTTACCTTTGATAATGAATAAGGTGCACTTTCATATTGGCGCATCTCACGACGAATGACGTGATCACGAGTCCGAGTATTTCCTTCAACCAGAATTCGTCGAATATAGACACGACTTTTGGGCTCAATCTGGATGTTTAAATCAATCGTATTATTGTCTCTATTTAAAAGAGTTTCTGGTTCAACCTCTGCAAAAGCATAACCTTCTTCACTTAGACGGTCGCGAATTGCATTGACAGTTTGCATCACTGCACTACGAGAGAAGGTATCACCTACTTCAAAAGGCGTTAAAGCTTTTAGCTCATCTTGAGAAATAATAGTTTCACCATTGAAATCAATGGTCGCAAAACTAAACTGCTCACCTTCTTCGACATTTATAGTTGAGTAAACTTTAGTTTTATCTTCAGATAAGGCAACTTGAGTTGAACGAATTTTGAAGTCCGCATAGCCAGTATCTAAATAATAAGTTCTAATTCTTTCAATATCTGCTTCTAATTCAGGTTTTGAGTAGTTGTCGCCTTCAAAATCAACTTTAGATGAACTTAATTCAATCTTTGAAAGTAAAATATCGTCGGAATAGACTTCATTTCCGATAAATGAAATTTGTCCTAATGTCGCAGGTGCGCCTTCCATAATCTCAATTAAGACATCCACACGGTTACGAGCGAGTTCTTCAGTCTTAATATCTACTTTTGCCGCATAATATCCTTGGTTTTGATAGCGTCGTTTCAAATCCACTGTAATACGATCAAGATCTAATCGATTGAATATACGACCTTGTTTAATACCCAAAGACTCTAAAGCGTTATTTAAAACTTCAGTTTCAATTAACTGGTTTCCTTTAATATCAACTTTAGCAATAGAAGGCCTTTCAGAGACTTTAATAACTAATACACCATCTTCTTTTTCATAAAGTGCAACATCATTAAAAAAACCAGTTTGGTAAAGGCGTTTAATTGCTTCTTGAGACGATTCTCTAGTCAGTTGATCACCAATAGCAAACGGTAAGTAGCTATTAATGGTTGCTAAGCCAATACGATTTGACCCTTCTAATTCAATTTCCTTTAACTCAAAAGCTTGCACTAGCGAGGGGACCACCATGGCCATTGAAATTGCAGTGCACAACACTGTCTTACGAAAAGTTTTTGAATTCATCTTAACCATTGGATAATCTTATAACATCGTTAAATAAAGCGAGCAACGTCAAACTCAATATCAGAAATAATCCAATATTTTGCCCCACCACTTGCACTTGATCACTCACAGGCGATCCCTTGATCATTTCGACAAGGTAATATAGCAAATGACCGCCATCTAAAACAGGGATTGGCAATAAATTTAAAAAACCAATACTTAAACTTAACAGAGCGAGAAGCCCTAAAAATGAAATTAAGCCGTTCTGCACGGCTTGCCCTGAAAACTGTGCAATCGAAATCGGTCCCGACAAATGAGAAACACTTACCTCCCCTAATATCATGCGCTTAACCATTTGTATACTCATGATAATTAGATCTACACTGCGATTAAAGCCATAATCTAGTGCCTCAGTAACCCCCATCTGGATTTTGTTCATATAGGGTTCCATTTGCGCTTCAGAAGCATCAACACCAAGACCTATCCGCCCGACTAACTCTCCAGTTTCAGGCTCTGATACACTTGAAAGTCTTACTGTTTTTCTCAGCTGAACATCATTTCTTTTAATTTCTAGTGATACGTTTTGATTAGGGTGTTGTTGAACCAAGTTGACAAAATCCTGCCAAGAATCAATTTCAATTTGATTAAAGCGAATAAGTTTATCTCCAGGTTGAATCCCAGCTAAATCTGCTGGCCCATCAGTAATTACCTGTCCCGCAATGGCATCAATTTTTAGGGCTGCTGGCTTAAGTCCCAGTTCAGACAACCAATGTTGATTGGTATTGTTAATATCAAGCTGAGATAATGAAACCTTAGTGGTAACAAAGTGTTCACTATGCATACGGTTTAATACAAGTTCAATTTCAGCCTTGTTAGCAATTAAAGCCAACAACACTTGCTGATGAGTATTTTGCCAACTAGCTACGGAATGGCCATTGACCTCAACCAACTCCCAAAATGCACGCTCCTCGTTCTGTTGAGTACGAATTTGACTTGGCTGATTAGAATTATCAGAAATTATTTCATTTAAGGTACTTTCATTGATCAGAGGTTTAACAGTATTCATACCAATCACTTGCATGCTTGCAAAAACCAACCATGCAAGAATCAGGTTAATCAATGGACCAGCAGCTACCACTGCAAAACGCTTGTAAACCGATTGACGATTAAACGCTCTAGTCAAATCTTCAGTTTCTACCGGCCCCTCTCTCTCATCAACAAACTTTACATAACCACCTAATGGAATCGCCCCGATTTTAAAGGCAACTTCACCAAACTGCTTTTGATATAGCGCTTTACCAAAACCTACTGAAAAGTCAGTCACTTTAATATTGAACCATCGAGCAACTTGAAAATGGCCATATTCATGAATTGTTACAATCAATCCCATTACCAAGATAAAGCCTACCAATGACCAGAAAAAATCCATTTTTATCTCTCTTATTGATATTGGCTAATGATTAATCACTGGAGCAAGACTAGGCCACGTTAACCAAACAAGCAGCATTAACGGTAACGCTAATATTAAGCTATCCACCCGATCTAGCACACCGCCATGGCCAGGCAACAAATTACCACTATCTTTTAAACCTGCCTGTCGCTTTAATACGCTTTCAAACAAATCTCCAAAAACCGAGATCATAGCAACAAAGGACAAAATAAAAGCCGTTTGAAGAATTAAGACTTGATCATTACCGTTAAAGAACGACATATAAATCAATAAGAACAAGAAAGTAAAAGCAGCTCCACCAAAGACGCCTTCCCATGTTTTACCAGGACTAACATGAACCGCTAGCTTATGTTTACCAAATCTTTTTCCCGAGAAATACGCACCTGAATCAATTGCCCAAATCGAAAGTAAAACAAGCAACAAGACAGACGGACCATAAAGATAACGAAGCGAAACCAACGCATAAGCAAATAAAACAATCGAAAGTGCGCCAATACTTAAATTAATCCATTTAGGCAAATCACGCAATTCACCAGACTTCAGTTGATAACTGACCACATAACCTATAAATACAAGCAGTTGCGCAATAGCGAGTATTTGAAACACTTCTAAAGTAAAGGTTTGAATACTAAATCCTGTTAAAGCAGTGACAAAGGCTGCATACAAAACACTTTTGGATTGCTCTTCTACTTTAGCCAAAGCAGACCATTCCCAAGCTGCGAGAACACTCAACATTAAAATCGTCATTTCCCAAACAATCGCTGATGCAAAGAAAATATCGACTAAAGCCAATACAACCAAAACCAAAGCTGTCATCAAGCGTTCTTTTAACATCTATTTTGTACCTGTTCACTGGTTTTTCCAAAACGTCTTTCCCGGTTCTGGAATGATTCAATCGCTTTTTGTAAGCTTGCTTTATCAAAATCAGGCCACAACTCATCGGTAAAATAAAATTCAGCATAAGCCATTTGCCATAGCAGGAAATTACTGATACGTTGTTCGCCACCTGTACGGATTAGCAAATCGGGTAAAGGCAAGTCTTCTAAGGCTACATTTTGAGAAATTGCGTCCTCGTTTAGGTCATCAATAGCAAGTTCAGGATTGGATTTTGCCCACGTTTTAACTGCATTCACTATGTCATGTCGACCACCATAGTTTGCAGCAATATTCAGAGCTAGGCCGGTATTTTCTTGCGTTAACTCTTCTGCTGACCGAATTTTTTGCTGAATTTCATAGCTGAAAGCACTCGTATCACCAACAATTCTCAAACGTACATTATTTTCATGCAGTTTTTTTACTTCCCTTTGCAAGGCAAGCATGAAAAGTGACATTAATTTATTCACTTCTTCTTGAGGTCGCTTCCAATTTTCAGTGCTAAAAGCAAATAAGGTCAAAGCATCAACCCCTAATTCCATAGCACCTTTAACAGTTTTTTTAACTGCATTTAATCCTCTTTCATGGCCGACAAAACGGGGCATGAGCCGATTCTTAGCCCATCGACCATTGCCATCCATAATGATGGCAATGTGTTTAGGAATACACCTTGCATTTTCTTCAGAAGAACTGTGATGAGAAACCAAAAAATGACCTTTATATTTTTCAATACCAAGACTTGATAAATGAAGAGGAAATTTAAAACTAATTAGTCAAAACCATATAAATACAAAAACGGCCTGATGAGTTTCGAAGCAGTAATTATCAAACGTAAAAACTATTTCTCAGTCAATCAGACCGTTTTGGCTTTGACTCAAGTACAAATTATCACCTATTACGTAATAAATTGCACCAGAGTTTAGAGAAAACTTGATTAAACTTCCATCAAACTTTCTTCTTTACCACTCAACAAATCATCCACTTGTTTCACAAATCCATCAGTCAACTTCTGAATTTGATCTTCAGCACCATGAGCTTCATCTTCCGTGATTTCTTTATCTTTCAACAAAGATTTAATGTCTCCATTTGCATCACGACGAACATTGCGAATCGCAACACGGGCTTGTTCAGCCTCTGCACGAGCAACTTTAGTCAAATCACGACGTCGCTCTTCGGTCAAAGGCGGCATTGGTATACGAATCAAATTCCCAGTCGTATTTGGATTAATCCCTAGATCCGATGTCATAATCGCCTTTTCTACCTTTGCAACCATTGGTTGCTCCCATGGCTGCACAGCAAGTGTACGTGAATCTTCAACATTCACATTAGCGACTTGACTTATTGGCACTTCAGAACCGTAGTATTCAACCATCACGGAATCAAGAATGGATGGATGAGCACGCCCTGTACGGATTTTTGCAAAATTTGATTCTAAATTTTCAAACGATTTTTGCATACGCTGTTTAGCGTCTTGTTGAATTTCATTTAACATCACTATTCTCCTGAGCTGACCAAGGTGCCTTCATCCTCACCTTTAACAATTCGAATCACTGCTTGGTCTTTAAACATATCAAATACTCGTATTGGCATATCATGGTCACGACACAATACAAACGCTGTCATATCCATAACTTGCAGATTCTTTTGAATCACTTCATCGTAACTTAGCTCACTGTAACGTTCCGCAGAAGGGTCTTTGTGTGGATCCGCCGTATAAATCCCATCAACCTTCGTTGCCTTAAGAACAATATCAGCACCAATTTCAACACCGCGAAGCGCGGCAGCCGTATCCGTCGTAAAAAATGGAGAACCTGTCCCTGCAGCAAAAATCACAACTTCACCTGCTGCAAGCTGCTTGCGCACCAAATTAGCATTGAAACCTGTTGAAATCCCTTCAATCGACATCGCAGATAAAACCTGAGCCTTCATTTCCAAACTTTCTACAACATCTCTTAACGCTAAAGCGTTGATGACCGTTGCCATCATCCCCATATGATCGCCCGTTGTTCGCTGAATCCCCGAACCTTGAATCTGCGCACCGCGAAAAATATTTCCGCCGCCGACAACTATTCCAACTTCGACACCTAAATCACGCAAATCTTTAACTTGTTTGACCACCTTGCGAAGCGTATCAGCACAAAGACCAAAGTCTCCATCCCCCATTAACGCTTCGCCACTAAACTTCAGCAATATGCGCTTATATTTAAGTGCCATAAACCATCCTAAAACTTAAATAGATATTGAAAAAACTTTTCTAAATCACTAATTTTTATAAGAATTTTAGAAAAATCATTTCTTTTAATTATAAAAAAACCACAGCAACCGAAATTGCTATGGTTTTCAAAGAGCGAATTAACCGCCTTGTGCAACACGTGCTGCTTCAGCAACTTCGTCTGCAAAGTTGGTTTCTTCTTTCTCAATCCCTTCACCTACTTCTAGGCGAATGAAAGAAGTCACAGAGGCAGAGTTTGACTTAAGAAGCTTCTCAACCGTCTGATCAGGATCTTTAACGAAAGACTGTCCAAGCAAAGTAATTTCACCAACAAACTTACGCATACGACCTTCAATCATTTTCTCAATGATTTCCATTGGCTTACCAGAAGACTGTGCTTGTTCAATTTGGAACGCACGTTCTTTCTCGATAACCGCTTGATCTAGATCATCTGAAGAAATAGCCTGTGGCTTAACCGCAGCTACATGCATTGCAACGTCACGGATTAGTGCTTCATCACCACCTTCCATTGCAACCACTACACCGATTTTTTCACCGTGCTGGTACTGACCAATTTCACCGTTTGTTTCGATGATTTCTAGACGACGCACACCCATGTTTTCACCGATTTTAGCGATTAACTCACGACGACGCTCATCAACAGTTTTACCATTTGACATTGACGCTGCCATAACCGCTTCGATATCCGTTGAGTTATTCGCTAGCGCAATTGCAGCGATCTCATCAGCGAAATCCTTGAATTCATCGCCTTTAGCAACAAAATCAGTTTCACAGTTAACTTCAGCGATAGCTGCTTTCTTCTTATCATCAGAGATAGCAACAGCAATACGACCTTCTGCAGCAACACGACCCGCTTTTTTATCAGCACCGGCCATACCTTTTTTGCGCAAAAATTCAATTGCAGCATCCATATCACCGTCTGTTTCAGACAGTGCTTTTTTACAATCCATCATTCCTGCGCTCGTAATTTCACGCAGTTCTTTTACCATTGAAGCAGTAATTGCCATGTTTAAATTCCTTAACTTAGGGTTTGAGATTAAAACAGGATACCGACCGATAAAACATTACCGGCCGGTAAAAATGATTATTCAGCAGCTTCTTCTACGAAATCATCACCTTCAACTGCAGTCGTGATGGTAGCTTTACCTTCATTGATTGCATCTGCAGCGGCAGATAGGTATAGAGAGATTGCACGGATTGCATCATCGTTACCAGGGATAACATAATCAACACCACGCGGATCGTTGTTTGTATCAACAACACCAACAACAGGAATACCTAAAGTTTTCGCTTCTTGTAGTGCGATTTTTTCGTTACCTGTGTCGATTACAAAAATCGCATCTGGCATAGCACGCATATCTTTGATACCACCCAAAGAAAGTTCAAGCTTTTGCTTTTGACGAGTCATCATCAGCGCTTCTTTCTTAGTGATTTTTTCAAAAGTTCCATCTTGCTCCATCGCTTCAAGTTCTTTTAGACGCTTGATTGATTGCTTGATGGTTTTGAAGTTTGTCAACATACCACCTAACCAGCGGTAATCAACATATGGCATACCACAACGTTGAGCTTCTTGTGCAACTAGTTCACGAGCTGCTTTCTTAGTACCAACAAAAAGTACGCGACCTTTGTTCGCAGCAACACCACCCATAAAATTCAAAGCATCATTGAACATTGGAAGCGTTTTTTCCAAGTTAACGATATGAATATTATTACGAGCACCAAAGATGAATTCTTTCATTTTTGGGTTCCAGTAACGAGTTTGGTGACCGAAGTGAACACCAGCTTCCAACATTTGACGCATGGTAACTTTTGCCATGATAGTTTCTCCTAATTGGGGTTAAGCCTCCGTTTACCCAGATAAAGCGAACTTTACCGGCCGGTATCTATTAATTCCAGCCTCAAAGCACCCCGCTCTATGTCACAGTAAACGTGCGGATTTTAAAGTTAATTTTCTGTTAAAATTGCCTGCAAATTTCAGGCGCGTGATTTATACCACACTCCGCAATAATTCACAATTTAAATCTAAGAAAAGCCAAACTATGAGTATAAAAATCAAGACTGCTGAAGAAATCGAGAAACTTCGCATTGCAGGACAACTTGCCGCAGAGGTTCTGGATATGATTGAACCTTTTGTTGTTCCAGGCGTTACAACCGGTGAGCTTAATGAAAGAATCCACAAGCATATTACTGAGGTTCAGGATGGCATTCCTGCCACATTAGGCTATCACGGCTTCCCCGCTTCAAGCTGCATTTCCATTAACCAAGTTGTTTGCCACGGTATCCCCGGCCCAAAAAAACTCAAAAAAGGAGATATCGTTAACATTGATGTCACAGTTATCAAAGATGGCTATCATGGCGACACAAGCCGAATGTTTGAAGTCGGTGATGTTAAACCCTATGCCGCTAGACTTAATAAAGTCGCCAGAGAATGTCTATGGTTAGGAATTGAACAAGTCAAGCCCGACGCGACGCTTTACGATGTTGCACTTGCGATTCAAAACCATGCTGAGGCCAATAATTACACGGTTGTAAAAGAGTATTGTGGTCATGGAATTGGCGCAGAATTTCATGAAGAACCGCAAGTACTGCATTACGCTGCAGAAGAGCTTAAGGATATTGTCCTAAAAGAAGGTATGGTATTTACCATCGAACCAATGATTAATATGGGTAAAGCAGACATTAAACTCTTGCCAGATAACTGGACAGTCGTAACAAAAGATCGCAAACTGACTGCTCAATGGGAACATACTTTAGTCGTGACTAAAGATGGCTATGAAATTTTTACTCTCCGAAAAGACGAAAAGCCTTTCTTGCCGTAAAATTCAATTAAACCACCAACCGCTTGAACTCAAAGGAAATCAAGCGGTTCAAGGCGCTCTCAAATCTCAAGACAACTCGAACTCAACGAACGGATGTATCATGACAAACACTATTTCAGTGAACGACCCTTCTTTGCCACATTTTATCAGTGCGCTTCAAGACTCAAACCTGAAAGTATTTGAAAAAACAAAATCCGGTCGTGAAGTCGTTCAGCACTTTACACACTACCAATTTTCTCAATTTGAAAATGGCTCACATGTAGCAGAGCTCATTAAAGAGCGTGCTAATTTTGTTGATCAAATCCTAAAAAAACTCTGGCAAACATTCATTGAGGACCCGAATACCAGCCTGATTGCTGTGGGAGGCTATGGACGTGGAGAACTCCATCCCTATTCGGATGTTGACCTTCTGATTATTGCCGATGACCCCATGCAACACCAAGAAGCCTTCTCAACCTTTATCACTTTTTTATGGGATATCGGCTTTGAAGTTGGCCACTCGATTCGAAGCCTAGAAGACTGTTTCCAAGAAGGCTTGGACGATGTCACTACAGCGACCAACTTGTTAGAAGCTCGTTGGATTACTGGAAGCTACGAACCTTTCGAACAGTTACAACAACTTTGGTCAAAACCAGATTTCTGGCCAACAAAAACCTTTTTCAAAGCCAAGAAAAACGAACAAGAACAACGACATAAAAGATTCAATGAAACCGTCTATCAATTAGAGCCAAACCTAAAAGAAAGCCCAGGTGGATTGCGCGATTTACACACCATTTACTGGATTGCAAAACGTTACTTTAGGGTGCAATCAATCCACGAACTCGTACAGAAAAAATTTCTAACACCTGAAGAATTCGTTCAAATCGAAGCCGCGAATAAGTATCTTAATCGAGTGCGTTTTGCTTTACATCACATGAAAAAACGACGCGAAGACCGACTGCTTTTTGACAACCAACGTTTGATTGCCGAAACCTTCGGTTATCACGATAACCCTGAAAAAATGGCCGTTGAGCAATTTATGTCAGGTTATTACCGCAATGTTCAGACCGTGGTCAAACTCAATGAAATCCTAATGCAGCATTTTCATGAGCGCCTATTCGAATCAGATAAAAAAAGCATCCAAAACATTAACCCACGATTTTGTTTAATCAATGGATACCTTGATATTCGACACCCAAATGTCTTTGCGCAAAACCCAACCGCGCTTTTAGAAGTCTTTATCGTACTGCAAGCATTAAAGGAAGCCAAAGGATTGCGTTCAAATGCCATTCGTTCCTTACGAAATCATTTGCATCTAATTAATGACAGTTTTCGAAATGATCCAATTAACAAAGCACTATTTTTAGAAATATTTCGCCAACCGGCCGGCATCAATGCCGCAGTAAAGAGAATGCATAGCTATGGAATTCTTGGCGCTTATTTGCCAGTTTTCCAAAAAATTTCAGGGTTAATGCAATTTAATATCTTTCATGCTTATACAGTCGATGATCACACGATTTTAGTCATTCGTAACTTAAGACGTTTTTTTGTAGACCACTTCGCTTATGAATTTCCGACTGCCCATCAAATTGCCCAAACAATTTGTAAACCAGAAATCTTATTCATAGCCGCCCTATTTCATGACATTGCAAAAGGTCGGAATGGCGCTCATGAAATCCTTGGCGCAGAAGACACTCGTCAATTTTGCGAACAACACAATTTGCCTCAAAAAGATGCCAATCTCATTGAATGGTTAGTTCGTCATCATTTGGATTTTTCGCATGTTGCACAGCGTAAAGATTTAAGCGACCCAAAAATCATTAAAGAATTTGCAGAACTAGTTGATACGCAAGCCCGTTTAGACCATTTGTATTTGCTTACAGTGGCCGATGTTTGCGCAACATCCGATGATGTTTGGAATGATTGGAAGAACTCCTTGTTCCTAGAGCTCTACAATGAAACGTCTAATATGTTGCAACTGAATGAAGATGCTCCAAAAAGTAAGGCTAAAAAAGCCTTAAAAACTCAAGAAGTTGCCAAGGCAACCTTAAGTAAAATGGAGCTCAAACCATCACAATACAAAACTTTTTGGGAAAGCCTGACGGAAAGTGAATTTTTTAGTCGTCAAACGCATGCTGATGTCGCTCGTTTAACAAAAATTTTATATCAACACCAAATGGGCTCAGACAACTGGGTACAAGTTTCTCCAAAATCTTCTCGCGGCGCATCTGAATTAGTCATCTATATGAATGACCGCGATTTTCTATTTGCCAATATTGCACACAGTCTTGATCGTCAGAAATTCGATATCATGGAGGCTCGAATTTTTAGTACCACGGACGATAAAACACTGGTGTTAATGTACTTTCTTGATCGAGACACCCATGAAATTATTAATCAAGACTCCTGTGATACCATTGAATCACGGATTCTCGAGGACTTAATCAAGCCTCTGCCTGAATCACCGGCTAACGCCTATCCAAGCTACTTAAGTCGGCGTATTCGCTGTTTTGAGACACCTACGCAAATTAGTTTTCACAAAATTAACAAACACAAAACAGAACTTTATATCTCTACCCAAGACCGGCCGGGATTATTAGCGCGCATAGGTTTAGCACTTAAACAGTGTAATATTCGCCTACATGATGCAAAAATTCATACGGTTGGTGAAAAAGCCGAAGATGTCTTCATTATCAGCGACACACAAGACTTGGCCATTGAAGATAAAGAAGTCCAAAGAATGCTTGAAAACGCCATTATTGATTTACTCGATTAAATTTTAGAAAAACAAAGGAAACTTTATGTCCTCTCAAGGTTTAGACGCGATGATTCCAGAGACCATCAAACTTAATAATGCGCAAAACTTTGCCAAGTTACACCAATCCACCTTATTTCAATTTGATGAAAGCGAACCAGAGGCTTGGCGTAAAAATTGGAACTACATTATTGACCGAATCGGTCTAGAGGAAACACCCCCTCGTTTAAAAATGGAAAAAGGTGAAACCAAATCTGGCGAAGAGGCCTTTTTTGAACTTGAGATGGGAGATGTTGATGCCAAGTGGTTTTTAGTCTGTCATCACTTTGGTATCCAGGAATGGAGTTTGCAAGGACTTGTACAAAAACTGGAAGAAGATTTTTACGGTGGCAACATTCCGTTAAAACACCCAGACTCACAAGAAACGAAAAGCCTTCATGAGCATATTCAAGATTTTCTGGACAAGTACCCAAATGGCGGCACTCAAGGAACAGAGTGCGACATGACTGAGCTATTCACTCTGGAAGAAGTAGAAGATAATTAATTTTTTGACTCACCAGAACTTACCGTCCGGAAACTCTTCACCGGCCGGTAAATTTCAATTTTATATCTCAAATAACTCGATTACATTGCTATCCAAATCTTTGAAAAACAAAGCTTTTCGACCTGAACGACTTTCGGTATAAACAATACCCTTGCAATCCAACCGCTGCTTGAAAACAGCAATACCCGATACACTTAAAGCAAAATGCTGATCGCGGCCACCATGCTCAGGACGCTTTATAGACCCATATGGATTTGGCAACTCAAGTAAATGCAACGTTTGATTTTCTCCCAAACTCAACCAAGCGCCTGGAAAACCTAAACTTGGACGCTCTAAGAGTTCCAACCCCAGAATTGACTGATAAAACTCTACAGATTGCTCGGTGCTTTTCACTAAGAGGCTGACATGATCCACCCCTTTTACAACGGCATCATTCATTACTTTCTCCAAAACTTATAAACACAAAAAAGCCCAGTTTAAACTGGGCTCTCAAACAAATTACAAAACGTTAAACCTTTTGCAACTAGTTTTTATGAAGTTCACTGTTTAATCCACCCCAAAGCGTCCCATCAGTCATAATAGCTTGTACCTTACCGGTTTGAGAATGGCGGCGGAATAGCAATTTTGACTGTCCCGATAAGTCACGTGCAGAAACCACTGAACCATCCGGCATTTCAACTTTAGTCCCAGCAGTAATGTATAGACCAGATTCAATAATACAGTCATCGCCCAAAGATATCCCAAGTCCTGCATTCGCACCAAGAAGGTTACGCTCACCCATTGAAATAACTGTTTTACCACCACCAGAAAGCGTGCCCATAATAGATGCACCACCACCAATATCAGAATGGTCTCCAACGACCACACCGGCAGAAATACGACCTTCAACCATTGAATTGCCTAAAGTTCCAGCGTTAAAGTTTACAAAGCCTTCATGCATCACTGTTGTTCCAGGCGCAAGGTGAGCCCCTAGACGAACACGATCCGCATCACCAATACGAACACCTTCTGGAATCACATAGTCGACCATTCGAGGGAATTTATCGATTGAAGTAATCGTTAAATTAATTTCTTCTTCCGCAATCGCTGCACGTAGGTTTTCAACTTCTGCTGGCAATACAGGACCAGCACTTGTCCATGCCACATTACTTAATAGACCAAACACACCATCTAAGTTAATACTATGGGGTTTATAAGCGCATTCAGACAAAAGGTGCAAACGTAAATATGCATCTTCCGCAGATTTGGGAGCATCATCTACAGATTCGATTTCAACCGTTACAAAATCACTTTTAATCAAACCTGCTTTTAACGCTAAGCAGTTTCGCGCAATTTCTTTATTTGAACGTGGAAACCAAACATCAAGGGTTGCTCCGGTTTTTGCATCTGTATAACGATGCCCAATTCGCTTAATTGTCATAACTTTTCTCTTAATTTTTTACCAATAAAAAATAACGTGCAAAGTATACCTTCTTGCTAGGAAATTGCCTAGGGAAGGACTGGTCTAATATGCTCAGAAAAACAACCAAGATCCATTACAGAGTTTCATGATTTTGATTTAAACTTGTTTAGGCGTTGCGTCTCATTTACCTAATTTAGGCGATTATTCGGATTAAGAACGCTATATCTTTTTATATTGATTTTATATCGTTTTATAATTCCAGCTCGTATAGCGAATGATTTCCAAAAGGAGCAACAATGAAAATGTACGGAATCTCCAATTGTGACACGATAAAAAAAGCCAAAAAGTATCTTGATGCCAATTCAATTGACTATGCATTTCATGACTACAAAAAAAGTGGTATCGATACGGTTACGTTGGAACAATGGTTAAAGTCCGTTTCATTGGAAACACTTATCAATAAGCGTAGCACCACATGGCGCCAACTCACGGATGAGCAAAAACACCAATTGATTGAAAATCAAAACTTAGCTATTTTGGTCGAAAATCCAACCTTAATAAAACGTCCGGTACTCATTCACCAACAACATATTCTTGTCGGGTTTAAAGAAGCTGACTATCAAGCACTGCTTGAAAAAGAATGAGCAGACAGATTAACACCCAACACATACTAGGAACGACATTATGAGTGAAACCATTGATTTAGCGCGAAAACTTTTGCAAATCGATTCTGTAACGCCTGAAGATAAAGGTTGCCAATCATTAATTACCGACTACTTGGAACCTCTCGGTTTCAAGAGCGAATCGATGCCATTTGAAGAAGTTACCAACCTATGGTCTCGAAAAGGAACTGAGTCTCCTGTTTTAGTTTTTGCAGGTCACACGGATGTTGTTCCTACGGGTCCTGTTGAGTCTTGGGAATATCCACCTTTTTCTGCCCATATTGATGGTGACATGCTCTACTCGCGTGGTGCAGCCGACATGAAAAGCTCAATTGCATGCTTTATGGTCGCTGCCAAACAGTTTGTAACCGATTATCCAAAGCACCAAGGCTCAATCGGCTTTCTAATTACCAGTGATGAAGAAGGTCCTGCAATCAATGGAACCGTGAAAGTCATTGAAACACTTGAATCTCGAAACGAAAAATTCGAATACTGCATTGTCGGTGAACCTTCGAGTTCAAACAAATTACTTGATTCCATTAAAAATGGGCGCCGAGGCTCACTTTCAGGAAAATTAACCATCAAAGGAATTCAAGGACATATTGCCTACCCTGATTTAGCAGAAAACCCCATACATTCTTTTGCACCTGCCTTGGAACAATTGACAAATGTCACTTGGGATCACGGTAATGAATATTTCCCACCGACTTCGTTTCAAATCTCAAATATCAATGGTGGCACAGGAGCAACTAATGTTATTCCAGGTGCGCTTGAAGTTTTATTTAATTTCCGCTTTTCCACTGAACACACACCAGAAAGTCTTCAAGAAAGTGTACATGCCATTCTTGACCATCATGAATTGGATTACGAACTTGAATGGAATTTATCCGGACTACCATTTATCACACCTGCAAACGGTGAGTTAATTGATGCCGTTGAGCAAGCCTCTGAAACCGTTTTAGGCTACAAACCTGAACTCTCCACAGGGGGCGGAACTTCTGATGGACGCTTTATTGCCACCACAGGGGCTCAAACGATCGAGGTTGGCCCTATTAATGCCACCATCCACAAGGTCAACGAATGTGTCAGCGTTTCTGATTTAGAAAAATTAACCCAGGTTTATTACCAAATTCTCGTTAATATTTTAACGAAGTAATTCAGCTTCTAGAGCTAACACAAGCTGATAGAACAGAACAATTGAAAGGAAATAATTTTGACAGAAGAAGCTTTACCGGCCGGTATTCAATACTTATTAATAGGCCTTCAAATATTCGCCTTAATCATATTTTTGTATTTTATTTGGCCGTTAGTGAAGAGTGAAAATTGGAAAGAAAAGTTTATTGAAAATAAAACTGCGAGATCGATTTTGATAGTGTTCGTTCTAATTTTTGTATTTGTTTTTGGGTTAGGACAGTTGTTTGATTTTCTATTTCCGCTGGAAACCTTAGAAGGGATACAAAGCAACAACCCTTAAACTTGTTTGAACCCTATTAGATCAACACGGCAGGATGTTTTAACACCTGCCCTGTTGTCTATCTAGAAATCTAATCGTTTTCCCTAACAACATCAATTGAAACAACTCCAGCTTCTGAAGTTACAACATGAAATTCAATCGGCTGACAACACACAAAACAATCTTCAGTGTAAGTTTGCTTATCAACAGATGGATCAATCACGACTTCAAACGTTTCCCAGCAATACGGACACTGAACTTCAACGGGCATTAATGACAAATCAAACGCAACCATTTCTTTAAACACCTATCAAAAACAATCGATAAATCAAATCTTATCGTTCTGCACACTGATAGAGCCAAAAACGCATTTCACCGTCTTTCAAATTACTTGCCGGAACAATGGTATCTCCTCCGAGCTTAACCGCTTCATTTTTAGCAAGCATCACCAAATTCTCTACCACGGTCTCTTTATCACGTTCAATAAACCCGACCTTATCCAAAACACTGGTTTTAATTTCACCAAGTTTTTCACACGACTGAATATCTCCAATCGTCATTAAGCGTACAGTATTAGACTCAGGAGCCGCTTTAATCCAAGTGCAACCACTTGAAATCATTCCAACTATAAACACGATTAAAAAAGGAAAACTCTTGCGCACACCTCTCTCCAAATTACTCTCTTTTACTTTTTACAACAAGATAATGATAAATCGATAAGGACACGATAATTAATGCCACACCAATAATCAAATACAGAGCATTTAAAAGTTGAGTCGTATCACTTAAAGCAATTTTAAACACGACCATTAATGCTTCAATCGATAAAGCAATAATAATCGCTGTTAAAAATTTACTAAGCAGTTTTGCGTCATCTTTTTTATCAGAATAGGCTTTAAAAAATACTTCTCTTTCCATGAGAGTTTTTGATAAATCAAAAATTGCCAACCCTAATGTTAAAGCGATAATAGGCTTAAAGACGCTATCAATCGAATAGCCCTGCTCTCCAAAAAAGTGAACCGTGTAATCATAGAACGCATAGCCAATCGACATCAAAGCAAAAAACATCAATGAAGCGCCTATAAGGAAATAAAAGCCTTTCGTGGTTTTATTAAATAACTCATGCCGCTCAATAAAGCCAAAACGTGACAATAGACGAATTAAATTAAAATCAAAAAATACAAAATGCCCTTCAACCTGAGCGATCAAGGTAATACAAGCCTCCCCTGTCGCAGAACTAATATATGGATCACTTATCGAAATATTGGAATCTTTCTCATGAACTTTTTCGACCAAATAACGACGATTTTTGCCAATCGCTTCTTTTAATGTTCGATCACGAAATTGATTCACGGAAACTTGTTGATAATTTTCATCCGTGACGTAGATTAGCTCTAAACTTGGAAGAATTTTGTAGAACGCTCGTAAATCTTCAATTTTAGGATGGAGGTATTGACCATTGATAAGAATGGTTTCAACCATAAACTTTTCAATGTCTTGATGATGCTGCTGATAAAGTTGAATATTTTCCTGCATAACTGCCTCCTAAATTTTCGAAGGATAAAGCAAGTTTTCAACCTTATTAAAATTTAACAACAAGTTCATTCAGTTAGTAATTTAAGAAAGTTTTCATGTCATTTTTAAAGCTCTAAAAACAATTACTTTGGTGCAAGCAAATGCTAGAGCTTAAGAAAGGAAAATTAAAGATAGCTGTCTAAAATTCTATGTAATTCCGATAGGTTTAACGGCTTATTCAAATAATCATCCATGCCAACAGCTAAAAACCTTTCTCTATCGTCTTTCATAGCATTTGCCGTTAATGCAACAATCGGTAAACGTCGTGATTTAGTTTGCGCCTCCATTTCTCGGATTTTTTGAGTCGCCTCGGAACCACTCATATTTGGCATATTCTCATCCATTAATACCAAATCATAGGTTTGTCTGTTGACAGCTTTAATCGCTTGCAAGCCATCTTCCGCTAAATCAAAGTCAATTCCCTGTTTTTTTAGAATGGCACTCATTAACAACTGATTAGTTTTATTATCTTCTACCAACAGTAATTTCCCATGTCTTTGTTGACTTTTTTGAACAGAATCAATGGATTTCTGCTTAGAAACAGTTTTACCAATACTTGCAGGAATTCGAAATTTAAATTGACTGCCGGCTCCTAGTTCACTCTCTACAGAAAGTTCTCCATCAAGCAATTCGACCAACATTCTGGAGATGGTTAGCCCCAGACCTGTCCCACCAAATTTCCGCGTTGTATCGTTTTCAGCTTGTGCAAACGGTTGAAATATCTTTTTTTTCTGTTCAGGAGTGATTCCAATCCCTTCATCTTTGACGGAAAAAACCAATTGTTTTTTTTCGTGCTCATAATCAATATCTAGATAAATAGAATGGTGTGATTGTGTAAATTTAACCGCATTTGATAATAGATTCGTTAATACTTGCTTGATTCTTAGAGGATCAGAATGCAAAGAGTCAGGAATGTCTTTTGCAATAGTCACATTGAGTTTAAGCTTCTTTTCAAGGCAACGTGCACGAAACAAATCTGCCACTGAGTTAAACGCAGTATGAGGATTAAAATCAATTTTATCGATTTCTAATTTATTACTTTCAATTTTACTGAAATCCAAAATATCGTTAATAATCCCTACAAGACTATGACTCGACTCTTCTATCGTTGTCAGATATTTAATTTTTTCTGGATTAGTCTCTTCTTGCTTCAGCAAGCCTAAGAACCCGGTAATAGCATTTAACGGCGTTCGGATTTCGTGAGACATATTGGCCAAAAATACACTTTTACTTTTTGTCGCCTCAAGTGCCTGATTTTTCTTATCATTTAAATCAACGGCCATTTCTGTGATATGGCGACTAATCACGCGCACCGCAAGTATTGTTAGAATAAACAAAAACAGGGTCGCCGAATAACTTCCCCATTCAAAATAACGTTTTTGCGTTAGGACTTGTTCGGTTAATGCTTGTTGATTTTGACGTTGCTCAAATTGAACACGATTCGTTTCTTCTAACAAGCGAATGAATAACGGTAAGGTATTTTTAATTATGGATTGAACCTTAGACATGTGATCAGCTAAGATCGGACTTTTTTGTTGGTACAAATCGTCTGCAACTGCCATCTGACGATCCAATTCACGGAATTTTTCCTCAACGGTTTTAAGCTTTGGTAAAAGTCCGATTTTCAGCACATCAAATGTCTGAGTTTGAATTGGTTCATAATGCCAAGTTTTGGTGACATTATCATGCTCTGGCAAATTTAGAATTAATGTTTGCTGAAAGTCGCCACCCTTTTCAAAGACATCTAATAGCTGATAAATTTTTGCGACGTGCTCAAATGCTTCATCTTGTGAAAGTTTTCTAGCCAAGGGATTAATTTGAGTGGTGATCCGATAATAAATACGTTCAAGCTGGCTAATATGATTGATGACTTCACTGCCTAAAACTCGCTTTGCTTGGACATTTTCAAGTTGTTTATCTAAATTTTCTTGGTAATACGAGTTCAAATAATTAATCAGTGCTAAAGAGCCAAACCCCATAGCAAAAACAATATAGACCAGTCGTAGTTGTTTTGAAATCGACGGATAATCCAATGTCTTGCGATGTTTTGTAAGAGAATGAGACATCTTTAACACCTTAAATTTTAAACCAAAGTTTAAACGTTACCGGCCGGTAAAATTATTGCTTTAACTTATCGTATTCTTCCTGAGTCAAAAAGCCATAACGCTTAAAAACATCTTGACCATGCGGGCTAGCCGCATACTCGATAAACTTTTTAGCCAGCTCTGGATTTGATGAATATTTAAGTAAACTAATTTCTAGCGCTCTTGGCTGAGAGATTGATTCAGGCAATAACAGAGTATCGATAAAATCTTGATTTTTATCCCATGTTCCAACGGCATACCAGTTTAGAGTTGCGTCCGCTTCTTTATTTTTCATAGCTTGAACAAGACGGCGCGAATCTGTCGTTAAATACACGGCATGAGCGTAAGCTTTTTCATAAAGGCCTGACATTTCAAGCACTTTTTGGCTCGCTTTGCCGATACTGCCTGTCTGAGGGTTGGCCAGCACCGTATTAACCCCCGGAGAGACAAATGCTTCTAAATCGGCCGTTAAGTTTTTGGGATTACCTTTTTGTACCATCATGGCAACACGATTGTATCCGACGAACTTATAATCAAGCAGAATACCATCCTTAAGATTATCCGAACGATATTGTGGCGAACCCGGTAAATACAAGTCTCCTTCGCCGCTCAACTTGATTGAGTCATAAAGATCTTGAGAACCACCTTGGGTTAAAGTGACATTGACAGGGTGGGCTAATTCAAACTCTCTGGCAAGTTCTTGCATAGGCGGAATCATGGTAATGCCGCAATAAATCAATAAATTTGACTTCACTTCCGGTTCTGGAGATTTCGAGCAACCGATGACAGATAAGAAGACGAGAGATAAAGCAAAGAGCCTCATAGTGACACACTCCAATAGTTTACTAACCATTAAATCATTATGCCTGAGTCAATCTTTGAATTTTTAAGAACTTGTCCAAGTTTGATAAAACTTCACGAAATAACTGGCGACTAAATGATTTCTATCAGCTTTACAAAAAACTCATTCAAACTTAATCAACCTGGAGCTGAAATCTTGGTATATGGGCCTCAATACTCACTGCTATTGCCAAAACCACTTCCTCTTCATTCTTGTCGAGTTGTTGATCACCTTCAACCATTGAAACAAGTGCAGAAATAAATTGATCTTTTAAACGATCATTGAGCCGACGAATTTTTTTTAATGCTGACTGAATCATCAAATCATTAACCGTTTCATCAAGCCTAAAGGTCTGCTGAGAAATGCCTAACTGTAGACAAACCTTATCGTAAAAATCTTGACGTTGTTCCGACCCGACAAACTGGGCAATCATAAACTCTAAAACTAAACGAAGCTCCAAATCTACAGGTTTAAAAGTATTAAAAATCGAGTCATCAGAACGTTTTTTTTCTACTAGATGGAATTCTAAAATTTCTATTAAAGCTGTTTCATAAACACTGACTTCTTTATCTAACCTAACGACCTGCTCCAAGACTTCTAAAAATAGGGCTTTTTGTTCAGCAGAGAGTTGTTTAAGGGTAGGCATTGTCACCTCAATCAAACTTAATGCATTGACTTTAGGTAATTTACTTAACAAAGTTTCAATGTTAATTAAGTTACTTTCAATGCCTGGAAACTGTGCTTCGTGCCAATCAATGGTTTGGAGCCTTGCAACAAACTCAGTTGACTGCTGCTGTTTTTGTAGAATTAAAACGACGACAAGTGCCACTGAATCTAACGGTTCTTGTAAAATTTGAATAAGTTTCCGGTAATTGGTTTCCGATACTGTATCTGTAGCAGAACGCTTTACTTGAAAGGACTGAAGCCACTGAGCGCCAAACGCTCCAGCAAGCAAACCCAATTGTCCCCATGCAAATTCTGGATTTGCTCCTAAAACGGGATTAAAAGATTCCTTACCGGCCGGCATAGTTTTACCTTCAACGGTCTTATCACTGACTCGGGGTTCTTTTAAATCAAAACCTTTTAATGTACTTCCATCCCATTTAGGGTCAATTTTTAAAATACGCTCCTTCAGAGAAGGATGAGTGGCAAACCAATCTAATTTAGACAAGACACCTTGAGCAAAAAACAGATGAGCGTAAATTTCAGAGTTTTGAGATTTGAGATGAGATCCTCTTTGCTCAGCAGATTGCCGATGAACCACAGGATGTGCGAGAACCTTTAAAGCACCGGCGATACCTTCTGGATTTCGGGTAAATTGCACAGCACTGGCATCAGCTAAAAATTCACGCTGCCGACTGATTGCCGCTTGCAAAATTTTGGCAAAAAATTCAGCAATCCAACCGATCATCCGCAACAAAATTCCAACCAATACAATCAGACCACCTCCTTTTTTGGAACCACGTCGAACTCTATTTGTTCTTCTTGTTGCGGTAAAAAAACGTCCTAAAACGCCTACAAATTCAATCCCTTGAAGCAACATTATCAAACGAAGATTTAAACGCATATCACCATTTAAAATATGGCTGAATTCATGAGCAATCACCCCTTGCAACTGATCTCGGTCTAGGCGTTCCAACGTTCCTCGAGTAATTGCGATAATTGCATCGGAAGAGTCAAATCCGGCTGCAAAGGCATTGATATTCGTTTCCTCTTTCAACAAATACAATGGAGGGGCCGGCAAATTTGCAGCTATCGCCATTTCTTGAACAATATTCAAGGCACGACGTTCGAATCGATTTTGTGTGTTACTTGAGACCAAGGTTCCGCCTAAAATTTCTGCGACGGCTGAACCACCACTGGAAAGTTCTCGACTTTTTAAATAAGAGCTAACGAAAGCGCCTATAAATACAAATCCCGAAACGGCAATGAAGACTGGCCAATTATCAAAATGATAAATGGAAACCATACCATTCGCCTGTTCATGTATAAACAGCGGCACAAGCAGCATTAAAACAAAAGTACTCAGCACAGAAACAACAGTGAGAATCACCAGGTACCAAAAAACTAACCATCGTGTTAATTTTTTTGCTTTTTCCTGCTCTTCGAAAAAATTCATTTAAACAAACCGAAAACAAATCAAGGAAAACTAAAAACTCACTTTAGGAGCTTGTTGAATCTTGGCTTTGTCTTCAAATTCAAGAAGTGCTGCATCCATTGGGTGACCAAAAGGCGCGGCAAACAAAATGGGAGGGAAGCTTTGACGGTAAGTATTGTAAAACATCACCGCATCGTTAAACGCTTGACGTGCAAAAGCAATGCGGTTTTCAGTAGAAGCCAATTCTTCGTTGAGCTGCATTAATGTTTGATTCGCTTTTAAATCCGGATAGGCCTCAACAACAACATTAAAGCCACTCATTGCATTTTGTAAACGAGCTTCAGCCTTTTGCAGCTGTTGCATAATTTTTGGTTCGCCGGGAGAACTTGCCGCTTCTTGCAGTGCAGAGTGCGCCATATTTCTTGCTTCAATGACTTCTTGCAAGGTTTCACGCTCATGACTCATAGCCTGTTTGGAGACATCAATTAGATTTGGAATCAGGTCATAGCGTCGTTTAAGTTGTACATCGATTTGCGCAAATGCATTTTGAAATCGATTTTTAAGTTTTACCAATTGGTTATAAATCGAGATGACATAAAGAATAATTATCACCACTGCAACTAAAAAAATAACGAAACCTGTCATGCCAATACTCACTCTCAACTTAGAATTAAAATAAGGTTTAACCTTCGTACAGCCTCAGAAAAATTGTTCAAAAATTTATGTTTTCTTCGCCCGTTTTACCAAACTCAATCACTCGATTGCGCCCATTTTGTTTCGCGTGATACAGTGCTTGATCGGCTTTATCTAGCAATTCAATTTCACTCTTCACAGTCACTTGAGGATAACAAATCAAACCTAAACTTACCGTCAGAGGGATTAATTGTTCGCCCTCTTTGAAGACAGTATCTTTAACTTGGTTGCGAATCCTATGAGCTATTCTGTTCGCATTATCACAATTCGCACCGTTTAAAATCATGAAAAACTCTTCACCACCGTAACGAACGACAGTGTCACCTTCTCGTAAGATATTCTTTAAGATACCTGCAATTAAGATAATGGCTCTATCACCAGTCAAATGACCGTAAGTATCATTAACACGTTTAAAATGATCGATATCCACCATAATGACACTAATAGGAGAACTTTCCCGTTCGGCTTTCGAAAACTCTTCTTTTAAACGCGCCATACCGAATCGACGGTTGTAAACATTAGTCAAACTGTCGTAGGCAGCAAGGCGCTGAAACTTTGAATGTGTTAAAGCGTTATTAAGTGCCAGTCCAACACTGCGACTGAAAATATCCAAAATCATTCGGCAATGCTCTTGCGAACTAAGACTACCACTAGCCGCAACAATCAACCCCAGATGTACGCTTTTAAATTCAATCGGAGCCACTAATACTTCTGATGGAGTAAATTGCGTTAAAACCCCATCTAACTGAATATGTTCAGGCAAGTGGATGTGTACAAACTCACCTTTTTCCAAGGCATCTTTTAATACCGCACGTTTGCCTAGTTTTTCAGGTTCAAGAATGCCTTTATTAGCCACCACTTCTAACTCACCACTTTTCGAAATCAAAATCGCAGCGGCACTAAAGTTTGTCGATTTAATTAACAGCTCAACCGTTTTTTCACTCAAAGCCTCCACTTCTAAATTCTCAGTCATCACTTGAGTAAACTGATTAAACACTTTTTCTGTTTCATGCGCTTCAATTAAAGCCGTCAACAGCTGATTATAAGAGCTTGCACTAATTCCTATTTCATCATTTGAGACAACATCTAAATGGCAAACATCTACCTGGCATTTTTCCTTGTAGTCCACAAAATGTTTACCTTCAAGACCACTGGTCATTTCCTGCATCTTTTTGGAAAGAAGTTTCAGATGTGGCCGCACAACCGTAGAAATCAATAAAAAACTGATTAAACCAACCAACTGGCCTGCAATTTGAGTCACGACAAAAAACTGCCAATTAAACACTTCGTGCTTAGGAAAACCATACCAAACCAAAAAGGGAGGAAAAGCTAAACCAATCAGAACGCCTGCCAACTGCATATAAATGAGTTGATCTAGAAAGATGCTCTGAGTTAAACGAGGAATTTTTATCATCATTACGTTTTTCCTTGCTGCCTTTATGGTTAACTTCTAATACAAAGGTTGCAGATTTAATCTAATTTATAAACCTATCTAATTATTCATGTTTTCCCTCCTTTAGGGAAAAAACGCGCTAAATTCAGATAAAAATTTTTTAATTTAAGAATCACTTAACTTAATGATTTGCAATGCAAGTCGTGAAAATCAAGGGCACCTCTGACGACCTGAAAGGTTTGTGTTACACTTCGCGCCAGTTTTCAACCACACAATAGGATTTTGATATGTCTCAAAACTACACAACGACTCCTGATATTGTTAGCTATGGTCTAGGCCGTCAGTTTGGTGATCAATTAGGCAGTGATCCGTTTGCAGGAATCAATGCGGATGCAATCGCGCAAGGCTTGCTTGATGCAATGCAAGGTAAAGCAAGCCCGATTGCAGATGAGCAGTTCCAAAAAGCATTCCAAGAAATTAATGAAATCATGCAAGCCCAAGAAGCAGAAAAAGCAAAAGCTGCCGCAGCAGACGGTGAAGCGTTTTTAGCTGAAAATGCAGATCGTGATGAAGTAGTGGTTTTGGACTCAGGTCTTCAATATGAAATTATCTCTGAAGGCAATGGCGAAAAACCTGCTGAAGACTCAACAGTTCAAGTTCACTATCATGGAACTTTAGTGGATGGTTCAGTATTTGATAGCTCTATTGAACGTGGACAACCGGCAGAATTCCCTGTGAATCGTGTGATTGCAGGTTGGACAGAAGCACTTCAATTAATGCCGGCAGGTTCAAAATGGCGTTTATACATCCCGCAGGAATTAGCCTACGGCGCTCAAGGTTCTGGACGAATCGCACCTTACTCTGCGTTGATTTTTGATGTGGAACTCTTGGCAGTGGTTCGCTAAACTCAACCAAGAGCTTTCAAGGAATTAGAGGTTAGATTTAAAAGCTTCGAGGTTCAGGGATGAACCGAGAGAGTTATCATGGATGAACTTGCAACCTCTTTTAAATCAAACACTCTAATTCCGAACTCACTCCCAACTAATTCTTTTCTTTTTCATGTGTTCTCAATGAATACTCAGCTTGAGTTAAGCGCAAAATTTTCCCGGAATCGGTGCCTACATAAACTCGTCCTTTGTCATCAATAGCTAGAGAACGAATCCGTTCATTTAGATCCGTTAAAGCACGGTATTCACCGGCCGGTAACATTTGTTGATTAAGGCTAACACGATTTAGATGCCGTAATACCAAAGCACCCGTTAATAAACTGCCTTGCCACATGGAAAACTCATCACCTGAATAAACCAGTAAATCACTCGGGGCAATTGAGGGAATATAAACATATTCAGGATTTACCATACCAGCCTTCTGCTTCACGCCAACGGCTTTATCAAATCCATACTCTTGGCCTTGCGAAACAACCGGCCAACCATAGTTTTTCCCTTTTTCAATCCGGTTAATCTCATCTCCACCTCTTGGTCCATGCTCTATTGCCCATAACACATTACGTTGCATATCAAATACCAACCCCTGTGGATTACGGTGCCCATAACTCCAGATTTCCGGTTTAAAGCGAGAATGCCCCACAAAAGGATTGTCATCGGGAACACTGCCATCAAGATTCAAACGAATAATGCTACCAATATGATTTTCATTATTCTGAGCTGGCGCACGTAAACCTCGATCTCCCACAGAAAAGAACAGGTGACCTTGATCATCAAATGCAATACGACTGCCGTAATGAATATTTCGGTGACTCGCTGAATCGGTGACCAGAATCTCTTGCCACTCTTTTAATTGATGATTGACTAGCTTGGCTCGTGCTAAAGTCGTTTTACTGGTATCAAAGTCTTCTTTACTGTAAGTAAAATACAGCCACCCAGTCTGATCATAATCCGGTGATTTGGCAACATCCAATAAACCACCTTGACTGTGAGCGTGAATTTCTGGCAAACCTTCAACCCATTGCACCAAATTCGACGACAAATCGTAGATCCCAAGCTTGCCAGAACGGATTGTAAATAGAATTTCAGTTGGACTCACAAACTCCATTGACCAAATTACACCAAGATTGTTCGTCAACTGTTCAACCTTTATTTGAACAGGCTCAACTTGAGGTTTTGCTTGTGAGTAAGTCGGCAGCAAAACAAGCATAACCAGCAATAAATATTTCTTAATTGAATTCGTGATTCTTAACATCGCTGTCTCCTTATTCATTCTTAACCCAAAGCATACCGGCCGGTAAACTATCGATTACGTGTGAAATAGTAAGCAAACAACGCGATCACAAAAACTGCTAGGATCAAAACTAACGAAAAATCCATATAAACTCCAAATCTATAAAACACAAAGACAAAAAAACCTGCACTAGGCAGGTTTTTGATATTTTACTAAATTCGTTAATTCCTAATTAGTCAGGCCAAACACGGCGTGAAACAAATGCTCTTGGAGCTTCTTCGTTTGTTTCATCTTTTTTAGCCGCAGGTTTTGTTGCTGTTGTTTTTGCAGGAGCTTTCTTTGCAGGTGCTTTACGAGCAGGTGCCTTGCGAGTGGTCGTTTTCTTAGCAGCCGGTTTTGCTGTCGTTTTTGTCGTAGCAGCCGCTTTTGGAGCTTGAGCCTGCGGAGCTTCAGTCGCCGCAGGCGCTTTTTCCGCTGTCGTTTCAGTTGTGTCGTTTCCGTCCTTTGCTCGACGAATACTATTGGCTAATTTAGATCCAGTTGTTGTGCTCATAGCACCTCCTCAATAATACAATTAATTTCATCCACAGCCGATTCGCCGCGTTTACCCATACAGTATACACTGGCACCTTCAACCGCAGCATTACGATAAATAGCACGTCGTCGAACACTGGTCGACAAGGTTGGGATATCAAATTCTTCAAGCGCTTCTTTCATCGCTTTCGACAGAGCGCTTCTTGGTTCTAACTGATTAATCACAATATATGGCTTAAGCTTGCGATTACGAATTTTGGCATGCTCGATCGAATCTGCCAATCGAATACTAGCCCATAAATCGACCGGCGAAGGTAAAACCGGAATAAGAATGACATCAGATACCTGCATAGCAAGTGACATAGTACTGGTTTCAAGCGTTGGAGGACAGTCAATGACAATATAATCATAGTCTTTAGCAAAACGCTCAGCCTCTCGAGCTAAATTGCCACCTACAGCAATGACCGAAACCGGAAACGGCTTGTCATCCGATGACAAACTAGACCACTGTGCAGCAGAACCCTGAGGGTCGGCATCTATAATCAAAACTCGACCTCTCTGGCTCAGACCAGCAGCGAAGTTCATACTTAAGGTTGTTTTTCCAGAGCCACCCTTTTGGTTGGCAATTGAAAATATCTTTGCAGGCATAGAATGACATCCAACGTTAGTGTTTTGTTCCAAACTCAATGGAATCTTGAAAAGTTGTTTTATATGAAATTTGAGTATTATAAACTCGCCAAATAGCTTATGCGAATAATTCCTTAGCCCAACAAAGTCTTGATTTATTGCAGGATTCTAATTTAAGGTTTGGGTTGATCTTCAGAGCCAATACGAGCGACTTCATGATTACCGTTTCGCACATCTAAAGTGTAAATATTAAAGTTAGTATCCATATCGAAGGTTTGAGCGCGCGTCGCATAATTGGTTGACACACTGCCATGAGGAGAATGCACGCGATGAAAAACATGAGGCATCCAGCCTAAAATTGCAGAACCTTCAAAGATTTTCTTATCATTATGAAAAATCGCATTAGGTGTCACTTTAAAATTTTCGACTTTACCATGCTTTTTCGAATACAACTGCACCAATCTCACACCTTCATGCACCACAAGCTTGTCCTCTTGATCGGTATGCATATACCAATACCAAGTATCATCTCCTTCTATCGTAGGGCTTCGTCCATCTTCTCCATGAATAACTAAATCAATTCCAGATAAATCATTCACCACACCATCTATCTGAAAAAACGACACATTAGGCGTTTCTCGTAACTTTTTCAGCGGCATAATAAAACATAAATTTTCAATATAAATCTGTTTCAGATTCTCAATGGACATAACTTTTCCTTTTTTATTTGTAAGAAAATAACTATCGTTATGCCATCGGTATTGCAAAACCAATGCCACAAAGCCTTTTTGGATTAAATATCCGTAAAAATCTCACCGGCCGGTAAACGTGACTTTGGTAGGTTTGCATTAAAGTCATCATCGCTACGATAACCTAATGCGACAACAACCGTAGCAGTTACCTTTTTCTCAGCCAAGCCAAACTCTTGATTCAAAACGTCAAAATCTACACCTTCAATCGGCACAGCATCTATACCAAGTGCGCCAGCCCCCAACAATAAATTGCCGACATTTAAATACACCTGTTTTTGTGTCCAATTAACCAGTTCCAGCTCATCATTTCGATGCAAATCTGCATAAAACCGGCGAACTTTCATCGCAACGTCCTTACCCTCTATTTTGGGAAAGCGTCCATCTTCAGCTTCTTGGTTTGTGATGTGCTGTAAATACTCATCTGAAATGTCCGTTTTTGCACAAAACACGACAACCATCGCAGCCTCTAATATTTTCGGCTCATTTGCGTTGTATGGCGCTTGGGCCGATTTTGCAATGCGTTGTTTGCCTTGCTGAGTAGTGGCAACAATAAAGTGCCAAGGCTGCGAGTTAATCGACGAAGGACTCAAACGCAGTAGGTCTTTCACTTGCTGAATTTGCTTATCGGAAAACGCTTTATTCACATCAAATTTTTTGGTCGCATAACGCTGTTTTGCCGCATCTAAAATATCCATACAACTTCCTTCTAGAATCTAAATTTTTTCATGCTTAAATTAAGAGAGACTATACTTTGGGACTATTTTTACCTAACCAGCGATCTAGTTCATTGGCAAAGGTTTGTCGGTCTTTTTGGTTAAGAGCATCTGGCCCACCGGTTTGCACACCACTTGAACGAAGCTTTTCCATAAAATCCCGCATATTTAGCCGCTGCTTGATATTACTTACGGTATACAGTTGACCGCGTGGGTTAAGCGCTAAAGCACCCTTTTCAATCACTTCAAACGCCAATGGAATGTCGGCAGTCACCACCAAATCCCCTAGTTGGCAATGTTGAACAATCCAGTTATCTGCAATATCAAACCCAGCTTCAACTTGACGAAACTGGATCTGCGCAACCGCAGGCACTCGCATAAAATGATTCGCAACCAACACCAACGGTATTTTGGTTCTTTGAGAAGCTTTAAACAAAATCTCTTTAATCACCACCGGACATGCATCGGCATCTACCCAAATCGTTCTTGCCGATACTTCCTCTCGCTCGGTTTTACTCATACCATAAACCTATAAACTGATTGTATGACTCGTCGTGTTTAGTCAGCCATTTTTTCTAAATATGACTCATAATCACCGCGATAGTCTTCAATACCATTTTCTGTCATCACCAATAGACGCGTTGCAATCGAGGAAACAAACTCACGGTCATGCGACACAAAAATAACTGTACCTGGAAAATTTTCAAGTGCGATATTCAAAGATTCAATGGATTCCATATCTAAGTGGTTGGTCGGCTCATCCATAATCAACACATTTGGCTTTTGTAGCATGAGCTTGCCAAATAACATGCGCCCTTGTTCACCACCAGAAAGTACCTTCACCGATTTATCGATTTCTTTTTGCGAGAACAGCATGCGACCTAAAACTCCGCGTATCACTTGCTCATCGTCGCCTTCTTGTTTCCATTGACTCATCCAATCCAACAAATTCAAATCTTCTTCGAAATCAGCAGCATGATCCTGAGCGTAATAGCCAATTTTAGTATTTTCAGACCACTTAACCACGCCTGAAGTTAGCTCCGTATCTCCGACCAAGCACTTCAAAAAAGTCGTTTTACCAACACCGTTTCCACCAATGACAGCTAGACGTTCTTCGGCCTCCAACATCATGCTGAAATCTTTAATGACTTCGTTTTCACCATCTTCGTCCGAATAAGTTTTGCCTAGGTTTTCGATTTCTAACGCCAAGCGGAACAGCTTTTTCTCTTGTTCAAAGCGAATAAACGGATTGACTCGGCTGGAAGGTTTCACTTCCTCCAATTCGATTTTATCGATCAGTTTTGCGCGAGACGTCGCCTGCTTAGCTTTAGAGGCGTTTGCCGAGAAACGACTAACAAACGTTTTCAATTCATTGATTTGAGCTTGTTTCTTAGCATTTTCAGACAAGAGGCGCTCGCGAACTTGCGTTGCAGCCACCATGTATTCATCATAGTTTCCTGGATAGACACGCAACTCACCATAATCCAAATCGGCCATATGTGTACAGACCGAGTTCAGAAAGTGACGATCGTGAGAAATAATAATCATCGTGCTTTTACGTTCATTCAATACCGTTTCCAACCAGCGAATCGTATCGATATCCAAGTTGTTCGTCGGCTCATCCAGCAACAAAATATCTGGATCGGCAAATAGCGCTTGCGCTAAAAGTACACGAAGCTTCCAACCTGGAGCCACTTCACTCATCGGTCCAAAGTGTTGCTCAACCGGAATTCCAACCCCCAACAACAATTCACCGGCACGTGATTCCGCAGTGTAACCATCCATTTCTGCAAATTGCACCTCTAGATCGGCCACCTTCATGCCATCCTCTTCAGACATTTCCGCTAGGCCATAAATACGATCACGCTCTTTTTTCACTTCCCACAATTCAGGATCACCCATAATCACAGTGTCTACCACCGTAAACGCTTCATAAGCAAACTGATCCTGTTTCAATTTACCTAACTTTTCATCGGGATCTAAACTGACTGTGCCGCTCGTCTGCTCAAGGTCTCCACCCAAAATTTTCATCAACGTGGATTTACCGCAGCCATTCGCACCAATTAAACCATAGCGATTTCCGTCACCAAATTTCACTGAGATATCTTCAAAAAGCGGCTTTTCGCCAAATTGCATCGTGATGTTTGCGGTCGATAACACGTCAAGTTCCTTATAAATTCTTCTTAAATGTTCATGTTTAGAATGGGCGCTATTGTGGCATATTTTGAGATTTAATTGATAAGAGTTCATTGATAGACAAGTTTCTGACGACATCCGAATAAAACTTCAAGGCCTCAAAATTCGTTAAACCTTCTAAAACACTGATAATTCAACAATATTGATGAATTCTAGTTTAAATTTTCTGGTTTCAAGAGTATGCTAGTCGGCTATTTGAAATTTATGCGCTGTATTGCGCTTAGCACTATGAAAGGCATTTAAAGCGCTTCTATGAAATTTACCGAACTTGGGCTAAACGCCCAAATCTTAAAAGCAGTCGAAAACACCGGCTATACCACTCCAACACCCATTCAAGCTCAGGCAATCCCAGCGATTTTAGAGGGTAGAGATGTCATGGCAGCGGCACAAACCGGAACAGGAAAAACCGCCGGATTTACGCTACCGATTTTAGAAAGACTTTCTCAAGGCACCAAAGCCAAAGGTAATCAAGCCAGAGCACTCATCCTGACACCAACCAGAGAACTTGCCTTGCAAGTCAGCGAAAGTGTTGAAACCTATGGAAAGGAATTACCCTTAACCTCAAGTGTGGTTTTTGGTGGCGTGAAAATCAATCCACAAATGCAGCGCTTACGTAAAGGGGTCGATATTTTAGTGGCCACGCCCGGCCGTTTACTGGATTTATATCAACAGAACGCAGTGAAATTTGATGACCTTGAAGTGTTAGTGTTGGATGAAGCAGATCGAATGTTGGACATGGGGTTTATTCGTGATATCAAAAAAATTCTTCAACTACTTCCCAAAAATCGTCAAAACCTATTATTTTCAGCCACTTTTTCACCAGAAATTCGTGAACTGGCAAAAGGTTTAGTCCACCGGCCGGTAGAGATTTCAGTCACCCCTGAAAACTCGACTGCCGAAACGGTTAAACAAAAAATTTATCCCGTAGATAAGGCCCAAAAAACCAAGCTACTGATTAAACTCATCCAAGACAATGCTTGGTTTCAGGTACTGGTTTTTACGCGTACCAAACATGGCGCAAACCGTTTAGCCACTCAAATGGAAAAACACAAAATTCGTGCTGCAGCGATTCATGGCAACAAAAGCCAGAACGCCCGAATTCGCGCGCTGAATGAATTCAAAGAAAACAAAATTCAGGTGTTAGTCGCTACCGACATTGCTGCTCGTGGGATTGATATTGATTTATTGCCGCACGTGGTGAATTTTGAACTTCCTCATGTTTCAGAAGATTATGTCCATCGAATTGGTCGTACCGGTCGAGCCGGTGCCAACGGAGAGGCGATTTCATTAGTATGTATTGAAGAGCAAAAAGAATTACAAGGTATTGAAAATCTGATTAACCAACATTTGCCTCGTGAAATTATTAAAGGCTTTGAACCAGCACAAGAAGTCCCTCAATCACGTATTGGACTTAAAAAGAAAAAACCTAAAAAACCCAAAAAGAACAAAGTCTGGGATGAACCCTCATCAGAGCGAAAAACGGATAAACCACAAAAACAGACCAGTGGTGCGAACCGAAGTAGGAAGCAATCTGAAAATAGCCGTGGAAAATCGACCAACCCTGGTGATCATCAATCTTCACCGGCCGGTAAAGTTTCTAATAAACCGAATAATCGTCCACAAAACAAAAACCGAAGAAAATTCCCAGCGGCTAAAAAAACGAACAATACATCTAATTAAGAGGAATTTAATTATGGCACTAGATCAATTACGCGAATTTATTAAAATCATGCAAGATGATCCTGAACTTAAAGCAAAAGTTTTAGCCTGTGCAACAGCGGATGATGTCGCACGTATTGGCTACAAGCTGGGTTATGAATTCTCTGGCGATGAGCTGTTACGCATGACAGGGCAAAAAGTCGGCAAAGTGACGGTTCAAAAAGTTGCAACACCTGGTGAATATAACTAACACTACTAGGGTCTGTTGACATTTCAGACTTGACTCTGTTGCTGCTTAAAAATGCAGCAATCGCGACGCTCAGAGCGTAGTTTGGTTATTCCAAATAAGCGATGGGCAACAAAGAGTGCGACATTTTTAAGCGCAACCCGAAGGGCTCAAGCCATTTTTGCCCCAGTCGTGTTAGAAATTCGCTCAAATAGAATGACTATTTCACGCTCTTTCTGCCTTACTGGAACGAAAAATGGTTTGAGCAGAGCTTAATTATGAATTGTCAACAGACCCTAAGACAGCAAATAAACTATTAAATGTAACCATATGAATAAATTTGAAAAATTCATTTATACAAGTTTAGCCATTCTAGTTGGTTTACTCATTTATACCGTAAGCGGAATCCCTAATACAGCTGAGAATCATACTTCAGTCAAAGCCTCTAGTTCAAAAACAGGCCAATCCAGTTTTTGGGCAGCAGAACACTCGCCAGTAATAGGGAACACCAATGCTCGTGTAACACTGGTTGAATTTATTGACCCAGCTTGTGAAGCGTGTCGAGCAATGTATCCCTATATCAAACAGATACTCAGCGAATACCCGAATGATGTCAAACTAGTCATTCGTTATGTGGATTTTCACAAAGAATCTGAACAAGCAATCCGCATTCTAGAGGCTGCGCGACAGCAAGGCTATTTTAACGAAGTTCTGGAAGTCTTAATGGCTTATCAACCGGCTTGGGCTCCGCATGGCAAACAAGGAATTGATCCTTGGACGTTATTTGAAGGCTCTAAATTGGCGATAGAAAAAGCCAAAACTGATGCGCAAAGTACGGAGATTTCTCAGATCATTCAACTCGACAAACAAGACTTTAAGGCATCTGGCAGTCAAAAAACTCCGAGCTTTTTTGTCAATGGAAAACCTTTAACACTGATGCACCCAGATCCGCTTCTAGAAATGATAAAAAAAGAACTGGCTCCTTCTCAAACCCAATAATCTTTACCGGCCGGTAACGTTTATTTTTATAAAAAATAGAGAAAAAAATCTATGGCAAACCAACCTGATTGGCTACAACAGCGCTCTGCCGCCATTCCACTGATTATCGATAATGATGGAATCAAAGTTGTTTTGATCACCACTAAACCCAAAAAGAACGATAATTGGATTTTTCCAAAAGGTCAGGTGGAATTAAATATGACCGCATTTGACTCTGCTGCCAAAGAAGCTTTCGAGGAAGCAGGTGTAATAGGACAAATTAATCCTGTGCAGTTCGATGAATACCAGCACAAAAAATGGGGTGGAAATATGTCAGTCAAAGTTTACACCCTAGAAGTGAGTCAAATTCTCGACCAGTGGCCTGAAATGCGTGATCGCCATCGCCAAATTGTCTCATTGGAAAACGCAATTGATTTAGTTCAATCCGTTCAGAAAAACACCCTGATTAAGTTGAAACAGAAACACTTCAACACAATCTAGACTTTAAATAGACGACAACCAATATCCTCAACTAAAAGTCGTGAATACTTTTTCTGTTTGCATAAGCTCGTTGCAAATTAATTAACGGTAAATGAGCTATTTGCTATATTCTTTACTGGTAGAAACCTATAAAAGTGAATAACAGGTAGCTTATTAGCATGCTCCAAACCTTTAAATTTAAACTAATTAAATTTTGGAATCGTGTTTTGCATCGCCTAATGATTAGCGATCAACGCGCTACAGCCAACTTAGCGATTGCACAGCCGTCCTATGATGAGCTATCTTCAACCTTAAGTGCTATTCCAGATTTGATGTTTGAGCTAGATGAAGAAGGACTTCACTGGGATGCAAGGGTTTTACGTCCAGAGCTACTTGTCGCACCCGAAGAGCAATTGTTAGGTCGAACCGTTACTGAGGTTTTACCTCCAGAAGCAGCTCAGATAGTCATGAGAGCACTCAAAGATGCTAAACAAAATGGTTATTCTCATGGTAAACATATTCTTTTACCAACCCCTCTTGGCAAACTCTGGTTTGAAATCTCTATTGCTCGCAAAGAAACCACAAATGATGAAACGGCTAAACCAAAAGGCACTCGGTTTATTGTTTTGTCGCGAGATATCAATGAACGTAAGCTTGCACTTTTAGAAGCAGAAAAACTTGCTTATCACGATCAACTGACTAATCTTCCAAACCGCTACGCTATCAAAAATAATTTAGTACAGAAAATCGCTGCACAACAAGCAGAAGCACATTACTTCGCCATTTTGTTTCTAGATTTGGATAAGTTCAAAGAAGTGAATGATCAAAAAGGCCACCACACCGGAGACCAATTATTAAAATCTGTCGCCCAACGCCTAAATACTGTAGTTCGTGAAGAGGATATGCTAATTCGCTGGGGTGGTGATGAATTTATTATTCTGATAAATGGATTATCAGCCAACCAATATGAAGCACACCAACAAACAAAAGCGACCTGTAAACAGATTGTTGATGAGGTAAATAAACCTTACAACATTGGAAAGGACGAATTTCTCTGCAGGTTAAGCATTGGTGTACAACTGTTTAATGACCCCGAAACAGATGTTGAAAAAATTATTCAACAAGCTGACGCGGCCATGTATTTAGCTAAAAAATCCAATAAACCCTTCGAGTTTTACCATATCTAACTGGGTGCACTCTGTCACTTATTTGCTGTCATAGCAATCCTACAAAACACGACTTTCCCCTGGGATAAATACAGCGACCTTAAAGGTTTTTAAGGAACAATGATTGCCTCTAAAAATCCATCTAGTTTTTTACGCACACACTAAAGTGGCATAAATCACACACAAAACACATTCAAAGAATGATTCAAAAAAATGATTCTATGAAAAAGAAATATAATTCTTGACTCACCATAGCTTTATGAGATTAATTAACTGTGTAATAAGATGGTCTCTTTTTAGATTCATGGTTGAAGTTTTTTGTGTTTGAGTGTGATTAGTCGTGGTAACAAGGAAGTAATATGGAATCCCAAAATGAGGTTTTAATCGAGGCATTACAACAAAAGATTTCTGATCTGCAACGTGAAAATTCTGAATTAAAACAACATCAAATCGATATCCAAAAAGCAAAAGAGCTTTATATTGGCATCCTTGAAGACTTTCCAGCTCTTATTTGGCGAGCGAACACTGACAAACTCTGTGACTACTTTAATTCAACGTGGCTAGCATTTACCGGAAGAACCATGGAGCAGGAATATGGTTTTGGTTGGTTAGAAGGTGTTCATCCCGACGATCTAGATCGATGCATTGAAATTTACACTACTCATTTTGATAAACGAAAGTCATTTTCGATGGAATACCGCCTGAAAAATCACTCAGGAGAATACCGATGGATATTGGATATCGGCCGACCTTATTACGATTTGGATGAAACCTTTCTCGGCTATATCGGCTCATGTTATGACGTCACAGACCAAAAACAGAATGAAAAACGACTTGAAATGCTTGCCACAACCGACACTTTGACACAACTCAATAACCGATTTCAATTAGATAACATTTTAGACGCGGAAATTGCAAGAGCCAACCGCTACCAGAACGAACTATCTATTATTCTGTGTGATATTGACAATTTTAAATCCGTAAATGATAGCTATGGGCACATCATAGGTGATGAAGTGATTGTTCATATTGCCACAATGCTTAAAAACAATACACGTTTATTCGACACAGTTGGGCGCTGGGGGGGAGAAGAATTCTTGATCATTTGCCCTGAAACAGACTCTGCATCTGCCGGCCAAATTGCAGAAAAGTTACGAAAACTTATTGAACAAAGTCCTCCGAAAAATACCGAGATAAAAACCTGTAGCTTTGGTGTTACATCACTTAATAAAAATGACACTCCCATTAAATTATTGCAAAGAGTCGATCAAGCTTTATATCTGGCAAAAAATAACGGTAAAAATCAAACAAATGTGATCTAACTCATTAATTGTTACCTTTCCACTAAACAAACACTATCTACTGAAGAACGCTTACAGAATTTATTGCTTGAAATCAGGCGCATGCCCATATATTCCCATAAATACTCCTCATTATTAAAACGAATAAATATCTGATAAAAGCAAGCTTGGAAGCCGAAAAGATAGAGAAAAGGTGTAAAAAAGAGAAATAATGAGAATGAGTGGTAAGTGATCAATAATGACTGCCAACCCAAAGAGAGTAGGCAGTCAAATTGTCCTATTATTGCTTATAGGCCTTATCTTCTTCAACAATAGCATTAGTTGAAGCAGCATCTGCATTCAACCCATTGATTTGTTGAACATTCAGGTAGTCCGGGTTGTAGGTGATTGATTCTGAATAATCGGTAACATCAGTGCGCCACTGATTATCAAATGCCAACATCTGATTACCGTTTTTATCGAGCGCATCAGCCATCTTGCCCCACTGAGTCCAGCTGCCGTCATAAACGGCGGTTGGGTAGCCCAGAATAGCCATTTGCACAAAAGCATTGGCTGAAGCACGAGTGGCTGTTCGACAGTAAGGGTACAAAGTATCCCCCTCTTGATAGCCGGCGTCTATATAGAGCTGCTCCAAATCTGCCAAGTTTTTATAAGTGTGAGAAGCATCTTTGCTATCGACAATACCATCTCCATTCACATCCACTGTCTGGTCATTTGTATTGAAAAGAGTTGTCCATTCAATACGAGCAGCCCCTTTAATATGTCCTTCAAAGGCCGTATAACACTGGCTTACTCCGTCTGCACCACAAGTCTTTTCTTCGGCTTTAGATTTTTTAAGTGCCACAATACCATTGTATTCATCTTCACTACGCGCATCCACAATAAACCCTGGCTGCTCTCCGCTAGCAACGGTCATGATATCTCCCATAGTGGCATTAATTACCGTGGCATCATATGGAATATCTTTGACCGAAGTCGTTCCATTACCCGGAGGAGTCGACGCATTAGCAACAAAAATGTCCGATAATGCATTGACGCTGGCATTATTATTTGGATGCAGCTGATGGGTCGCCGACCCATCCATAATAGCAATATGTTCAGGTGTCACCCCCCAGTAGGTCATCGTCAACCATAAACGAGTAGCACTTAAATTTGTTCCGCCACCATCACCAGAGACAATTAGAATCATATCCTCATTTGGATTAACCCCTAGAGTCGCCAGAATTCCATCCATAGTTTCACCGTCCGGCAAAGAGGAAGGCAAGTTAGACACGCCATCATTGCGAGTGTTAGAAAAAGTCGGAGTGCTACAGCAGTCCAAATAGTCGATCGTAAAAACATTTTCATCGTCATGCTTGATGAAGTTGAATTCATCCTCAGCTCCCGCTGAGTTCAACTGCAAAACAAACAGTCGGCCCTGTATGTTTTCCGGGCGACTTTGCTCCCAGTTATTGACCCAATCATATACGGTATTAGCACTGACCAAACCACTTTGGTTCTGGTTAATGTCGTTCGCACTTCGAGAAGTTAGACTGCTCAGAGTGCGTGTTTCAATAGTGGTTTCTACTGGGTTAAGATTAGAATCTGAATCACTATTACAGCCAGTTAAAAACAAACCAGTTGTAATCATAGATGCCATTAAGATCTTATTGGTTTTCATTTTCATTAAATGAGTACTCCTCTATCTATATTTTTACCGAGGGTTTAAGCGAGCTAATAGGGTTGATCAAAATGAAAACGACTCAAATCGTTAAACACTCAACAGCTCGGAGTCTTTCGACATTTAACTGTCGCTGTTTTTATTTTCGGGGTTTTCTTAGAAACCTCTTATTCTTACTCAAAGGACTTACCCTATACATGCCAAGAGCCTTTGAGATCAAGCCACTATCCTGACCCAATCAAATGGATACAACTTAACCCTCTGTAATTAACGAGAGCTGCATTAAGCAAACTATCATTAACCATAGTAATAACTATCTACATTAGTATCAATATCAACTATCACAAAAAAAATTACTGGGTTAATAAATTCAGAGTATCAAAACTATTTCACATCTATATTATTGATATAACTTCTCTTAGGAAAAAAGGCCAAGGTATTTATTAATCAGGAAATGAAGTCTAGCAAGCTGGCACCGAACTATATATTATAGGTCCAGATACTCTATGCACTAGATGATCAAGGCTATATAGACTCTCCGTCTACGGACCAATAAATAATGATTTAAATACACCATAATCAGAGTTAAATTTAATACGTAAAAGCATTGATATTTAGGTTAATTGTGAATAAATACTTCAATATAATGAGGTATTTTCTATAACTATAATCAATAAAAATCACGCTAAAATAAACAAGTAAAAAGCTGTTTCCAGCACCCTCACGAGCATTCATCTTTCAGGAGTTGATTATGAAATCTACCCAAAGCATTAAAACGTTATTCTTGGCATCACTGACCGCATTGTGGTCTGCAACCACTACCGCTAGTCCAGAAAGCACCAAAATCATGATCAGCGATGTCGGTTTTGCAACGCCAGAATCGGTCGAATATTATGCCGATCAGGATGTTTATTTAGTCACCAATATTAACGGCAGTCCATTCGATGCGGATGACAACGGTTTTATCTCCAAACTGAGCCCTGACGGTAAAGTAATTGACCTCAAATGGATTGATGGCGCAAATGAAAAAGTTGAATTACATGCTCCCAAAGGCATGACGATTATCGGTAATAAACTCTTTGTGGCCGACATCACGCAAATACAAGTATTTGAACTACCAAGCGGAAAACAGCTTTCTTCCATTGACGTAAAAGGCAGCAGTTTTCTAAATGGTATTACGGCCGGTGAGAATAATACCGTCTATGTAACCGATACCGGTATGAAACCGGGATTTGAAGCTTCCGGCACCGATGCCATCTATAAAGTGTCAACAAACGGCAAAGTGGCAACCATTCTAAAAGACCCTAACATGGGAAGACCAAACGGGATTCTGTATGACAATGGCGACATTTACGTGGTGTTTTTCACCAGCGCAAAAATGATCAAAATGAATGACAAAGGCGAAGTCACAGAAATGCCTGAACCCTACGGAGCACGATTAGATGGTTTAGTAAAGCTGAAAGATGGTAGCCTTGCGATGTCTAGCTGGGAGAGCTCATCAATTGATGTCTATAAAAATGGCGAATACGAAACTATTGCCGAATTCCTAAACTCCCCTGCTGACATGGATGTAGACACCAAACGTAACCGACTATTGATTCCGCTATTTAATGAAGATAAGGTATTGATTTTGCCATTGTAGTAAAGTGAAATCAAAGACCCCGTTTATGGAAGCCTTGCCTATAAAACAACCCGTATTTATCAATGCGGGTTCTCACATTTAAATGCTGTGAGAAATTCCAAGTCAGACTCCACATAACAATTTTTTTTATAGAAATTTTTTTTAAGAAACTTCAATTTACTTAAGATCGAATTTGAAACGCTTTTTGAATTTCAGACATCATTTGTTCAAGTTTAATAGGTTTTCGAATCAAGCCATCCATACCGGATGCCTCACAACGTTTCTTATCTTCATCCATGACATTGGCGGTTAGAGCAACGATCGGAATCTTGCGACTCTCTTCCCCTGCGTCCCCTTTACGAATCTTTTCCGTAGCTTCAAAACCATCCATTACTGGCATTTGGCAATCCATTAACACCAAATCAAATGATTGTTCCGCTACGATTTTAATTGCCTGTTCACCATTTTCAGCAACGGCACACTGCATGCCCAATTTGCGTAAAAAGGCCTCCGCGACTTTTTGGTTAACGATATTGTCTTCCACTAAAAGAGCTTTCTTGCCAACTAATTTGTTCTTAGGTGCAGCATCTTTTTTCTCTGATTCTTTATTAATCGAAGCAGTGCGTAATTCGCTGACCACCAAAGGAAGGTCTATCCAAAAAACAGAGCCTTCACCTACCGTTGACTCCACTCCAATATCACCATGCATAAGGCCGACCAACTTCTTACTAATCGATAGACCTAATCCCGTTCCTCCATAACGTCGTGTGGTTGAAGCATCCACCTGTTGAAAGTCCTGAAACAATTTTTGAATTTCATTTTCTTCGATACCACAGCCAGTATCTTCCACTGAAATTCGATAGCGTTGATCAAGTTGACTAACACGAATTTTAATCTCGCCGTTTTCAGTGAACTTGATCGCATTTCCAACTAAATTAGTCAATATTTGCTTAATTTTATGGGAATCACCAAGTATCCAATCAATCTTCGGGGATATCTGTGCGGATAACTCCAGTCCTTTTGCTTTAGCTGGTGCCAGCATTAAGCCCACAGTGTCTTCTACCGCTGCTTTCAAAGAAAAGCTGTGCTCATCTAGCTCAACTTTTCCTGCTTCAATTTTTGAGAAATCTAAAATATCATTCAGAATATTCAATAGAAGTTCGCCACTACTATGAACCATATCCAGTCGCTGACGCTGATCTGGACTAAGCTGCTCGTCTAGCAATTGCTCTACTAGTCCTAAAACTCCATTAAGAGGTGTACGAATTTCATGCGACATATTGGCCAGAAACTCACTCTTAGCATGACTGGCGGCTTCTGCTTGTTTTTTAGCAGCACGTAAGTTTTGTTCATCAATTTTTCGACGATTAATTTCCGTAAAAGACCCAACCATGCGCAAAGGGGTTCCGTCTTCTGCACGTTCTACAACTTTGCCTCGATCTTGAACCCAAGTAGAACTGCCATCCACCTTGAGCATTCGATGCTCTGAGTAATAATATTCTTGCTCACCATCCAAACAGGCTTTTACTCTTTGCATGACTAATTCGCGATCTTCTGGATGAAGTTTATTAATAAATCGTTCAACGGTTGATGGGGTTTCAAGCTCTTCTTGACCCAAGATTTCGTACCAACGATCATTGTGCCGAAGTGCGCCAGTAGTGACATCCCAATCCCAAATACCTTCCAATGTTGCATCCATGACATAGGAATAACGCTTTTCACTCTCCTCAATACTTTCCCGGGCACGAACAATATCGGTAATATCATGGGCAATAACCAATATCTGCTTTTCACCTTTATCATTTAACAGAGGCTTTTTTATCGACTGGAAATGACGAATTTCCCCTGTTTCAGCATTAGTGGAGTTCTCATAAACAATTTCTGTTTCCATCTTGCGCATGATTGCTTGTACATTTTCACGAAAGAAACGGTTCTGCTGCTCATTACCAGTGAAATATCCATCATCACGGCCAATCATCTCTTCTGGGGTTGTTTTATAAAGGTTCGCCACAGTGCGGTTACAAAGAACAAAGTTACCTTGCCAGTTTTTCATGATAATTACATCGGGACTTTCATCAATCACTGTACGCAACAATTTCTGCTGCTCTTTTAAAGCGTTTTCAAATAGCGTTTCTTCGCTTAAATCTCGAATGGTGTAGATGAGATAAAAAGATTTTTCAATCAGGACTTTTTTGAATTTCAGTTGTATGTTAATTGCATTATTCGTCAACAAACGAGTTTTGAATGTCGATTCCGTAGGTATCTGTTTGCTATCAAGCAATTTCAATGCATTGTTGATATCCATTTCTAAGAAGCTCTGCCAATCAGTTCTTTCTTGAGTTGTTTCAGATGAATTGGAACCAAAAAGAAGCTCTCTGGCTTCAAGGTTCATATGAACAATACTGTGATCCAAATATGTCACAAGACATGGCTCGGGAAAAATATCAACGTTTAGACAAGACATGCAAACACCCTTTAAGCTTGGTATCTTAGATATCTTAATGGATTTAAATAGTGCACTAAAAAGTTTTTAAAGAAATGAAACTTGATCTTTTTGAATTCTGGATAAATTAGAAATTTGTGGCGAAGGCCTTAATCCCTCGACCGACATGAATATAGACACTGCTCCAAACCGTTTACTGATTCCGCAATTTAATGGATGTAACCTCTTGATTATTTTGTGAAAATATAAGGATTGCTATTAAATCCTATATAAAGAACTTAAAGAAAACGCACAGAATCCCTTTCTTTTCATTAACTCTTATACAAGAAAGAACCTGTGCGTTGATATTGAGTATTGAAGTAGCAAAATAGATTGCAATACCTTACTAATACCGTGCACTTCTCTAGGCAAACATAACAAGTGAATGTGGCTTTTCGCCAAACTCCAAGCGGAGATTCTAGCCCACTAAGTGGACGAGCTTCGAGTGTTTTTTTTAAGCTTTATCATTACTGAACTAGTGCATCGTCAAAGTTGTAAAATTCTTCATGCTTCGATACGGAAATAAAGAGCTTCGAACCTCGAACAAATAACACCATTGGTTCATCATTACTTAACTCTTCCGCAACGACAATACCGACAGCTCGGTTTACTGATGACATTGAGGCCAACCAATGAACCAGAGGAAGAGTATCTTCCCAAACTCCTTCTAGCTTATTGCCTGGTAGACAAAGATTGACTCCAGCATTACAAAATCTTCCGCTTGAATCCTGCTCCAGCCAGAACTCTGATTTCCATGCACCTGAAACGAAGCTCTTATAAGAGTTATGAAAACGATATATTGGATTGAAGTTTTCAAAGAACGGATGATTAGGAAAATGTGTTGGCGGAACATCATGACCATTGAGAACAAATTCCAGTACAGCGGAATGCTCAACAGCTGAAGGTATATTAAGAGGAAGTGATAATAATAGATTATAATGCGTTGACATAATTCACCTTATAGCAATAGGATATGTTGATAAAAAAGTGCATTGTTAGCTGATTTTTTTATTCAAAAGTTCCCTTATAATTTCACACTTGCACTCCCCCTCAAGAGCCCATTCGCCAGGAGTTTGGCCGTCATTATCATCCTTTACACCTACATCTGCACCATTATTAATAAGCAGCTCAACAATATCTTTTTCACATTTATACGCAGCCATATGCAAAGCAGTAGAACCCCATGCCCCTTTGTTATTAAGGTCCACTCCTTCATTAATTAAATACTTTACAATATGGATATGTTTAATCGCGGAATGTAATACACCAGGTGAGTTAATGTCTGCACCATAATTTACTAACATCTTTACAAGCTCAAGATCACCTGAGCCAGCCGCCCAAAGCAATGCAGTCCCGTTTTTTGGATCGCTCGGGTTAAGTGTAGGATCAGCTCCTCGCCCTAACAGTTCTTTAGCCAACTCTAATTGACTCTTATAAATGGCTCGGAATAGAGGTGTTTCACCATCGTTACTAACAACATTAATTTCAGCCTTATTTTTAAGAAGAATATCAATTAAAGCTCCTTTCTTTTTATTCACTGCTATAGATAAGGAAGTTTCCCCCTTCATATTACGCGCGTTTATATCAGCGCCATAGTCAATGAGTAAATTTATCACCTCAGGAAGAGGTCTATATGCACAACAAGTTAGAAAAGGAGTGTCACCATCACAATTTTTAGTTTCAATATTTATACCGCTATTTAAAATGGCCCTGACGTGATCTATATCGCCTTCAAAAATAGCATCGTGAATAGCGTTACTCATACTTATGAATTCCTTTTTTAAAAATAATAACAATAACTAGCTAACGTCTAACAAACCTCGAGCGCTTTTGCGCGAGATCTTCTTCCCCGATAAATCGAACACTCTAGCTACTCAGGTCGTTATTGTTGTAATCAATACATTGATCAATGTCTTAAAGCTGAAAACCAAACTTTAGATAACAGAGCAAAACCTGCCTCGTTTCGATAAAAGCATAAATAATAGATAACGACCTCACGTGAAGCTCACAAATCTGGGGGTCTTATTTGATCTCGGAGAGAAACATTTCCAAAACCTCGGGACCGTCTTTTTCAACTATCAGTTCACGGACAGCTTGGCCTTTTATATTTTTTAGATTCAGGTCACCGCCATATTTTAGATAGAGACGAATGAGTGCATGCGCTTTATCGCGATTAAAAAACCGAGCGGCACGATGTAAAGGACTATCACCATGATTGTTCTGCAAGTTCGGATCTGCACCTTTATCAAGCATGTATGGTGCGAGCCGTTGTCCAAAAGAAGTCGCCTCATGCAAAGGTGTGTCGCCCTTTTTATCCTGAGCATTAACATTGGCTCCTTTTTCTATTAACAGCTCAAATAATTCATCGGTAAATCTGTCTGCATTGCGAGTAGCTTCGTGAAGCGGTGTTTTTCCAGCCTCGTCTCCTAGTTGAACACTGGCGCCTTTTTGAATCAGTTGAATGGCAGCCTGCTGATTAAAACTTCTTATCGCTGAATACAGAGCTGTGTACCCTTGACTATCCCTCCGTGCATCCAGAAGACTGCATCTCTCTAACAGAAACGCCATTAACTGTAAGCTGCTTTCTGTTTGATCCCATTCAGCGGCATAATGAAGAACCGTTTTCCCGTAGCAAATCAGAGTATCGCAATCACACTGATCAACCTCGATTAAGCGGCGAATCTCAGCTAGATCTTGGTTTAAAAGCGCATACTGTAGTGTCTTGCAGCGCTCCTCTCGGGAAAGCCTAAGCGGTACATCATTTCTTTCATCAGCAAGAAAGCGTTTAAAAAAACTTGCCATCTGTCGGGCTGTATCTTCTTTCCAAAGCGAGTCTTTAAGTGACATATTTTCAGATATTTCACCTTCTTTTGTGAAAGCAATAAAGGTAGGCGCGACTTTCGGATCAAGGCCTTGCTGATTTATATAATTAAGCCAATGTAAAGCGTCCACTCTGAAGATACTGGTATGTTTTAACGCTTCATTCAGAACAGGATGATCCAATAGCCGTTCAAACGCCTGACAGGGCTCGCAGTCTGTCATCGCGATATACATAATAGCCCGATATTCTTTTTTCTTAGCGCGCTCTGTCAATTGCTTGATGACGCTGTTTTTCATGGTGGCTGGCGAACGTTTTGTCCGGGTAAAAATAAAATCACCACTGAGCTTGGGTCTGGCGGGCATAGCTGCAAGAGTAATACCTGCATTTGCAGCTGATTCGATTATTCTTTTAGATTGGTTTTTTCGAGAGATAAAACCATAATAAGAATCGCTACAATCATTGTATTGTAGGAAGACAAATTGCTTCAGATATAACCAGTCGTTAAAAGCCTGCAACCCCTCCTCAACAGAATCTTCACCATCCAAGGTAAATTCTGGCGTCAACTCGTGAGTACGAGCCATAGCATTTGCTTGCCAAACCAGCTCATCCAACCCCTTAACGTCCAATTGCATCAACAACCAATGCTCTTCGGGATTCAGCGACACCAATGCGTAAAATAGAGCATTTATAAAAGTCTCACCCTCTTCATAATCATAGGTATCTATCAATTGTTTTAGTTGTTCAAGACTTTTTTCAGGCAACTTGCGGGTTATATTGGTGAAAAAAGACAGTTCATGTTCATTCATAATCATCCTAAAGTTTCTTGGATATCGAAATCATTTAATGCCCAGCACACTTTGATCGTTGCTCAATAAAAAGTAAAACTCAGTGCCGGATTGATTGGGGCTTTTTAAATTTATAGCGTATTTTCAGGCATTATTTACTTCATATTTGATTAAACCTTTCACATAGACAGGTTCCCTTACATTACGAGACAACATTGACCAAAACCAAATACATTCCTGCATGATATTAAAAATAAAAATCTTTTACCAGATGAAATTCGCATTATTTTGCGTAGATAAGGTTATGGTTATTCAACCGAGAATAGTTATTGTGACAGAGTTAAACGCTTTATACGTTTTCATGGTTACCCATCGAAAGCCACGACAACATCAAGCGGTTCCATTTTTATCGCAGTACAACAACCTTAACCACCTTAATTAGTATTCATTTAATTTTTTATGCATATAAAAAAGTTGAAAATTCAATTTTACTCTGACCCGAATATTCTTGAATACCAGGGAACGAGTCCACCTAATCCCAATTATTGACATTCACCATTAATTTCTCAGTTTTAAGAACTACCAACCTCTCTAAAAAACTCAATGTTGAAATCCAATATGGAATAATAGCGATTCAATTTTATTCAACCTCAAGCAGTGAGACACCTATGTCATTTGCCAAACTTGGATTATCCGCCCCTATTCTTCAAGCACTTTCAGAATCCGGCTATGAAAAGCCAACGGAAATCCAAGCCAAAGTGATTCCTCACATCTTAAAAGACGAAGACATCATTGCATCCGCTCAAACGGGTTCCGGTAAAACGGCAAGTTTTGTTTTGCCAATTCTGCATAAAATCGAACAAAAAATTGAAAAAGGGCAAACGCTTCGTGGTCGCTCGATTCGAGCCTTAATTCTCGTGCCAACTCGAGAATTGGCCATGCAAGTTCTGGCCAATGTGCAACAGTATGGACGTCATCTAACAATCAGTTCACTGGCAATTTATGGTGGAACCAATATTGAAGACAATAAAAGCGAACTGGCTAAAGGAATTGATCTTTTGGTTGCAACGCCCGGACGATTACTGGATATGGCTTATCAACGCGCTGTGTTCTTCAATGACCTTGAGTTTTTTGTTATCGATGAAGCAGATCGAATGCTTGATATGGGATTTATCGAGGATTTAAACAAAATCATTGAACGACTGCCGGCTTCACGTCAAAGCATGTTATTTTCCGCCACATTAGATTCGGATATTCGCTACCTAGCTGAGACCGTTTATAACGATGCCATCGAAATAGACTTAACACCCCAAAATAAAGCTGCCAGCAATATTTCACAATGGCTGGTCACGGTCGACAAAGACACAAAATCCTCACTTCTGAGCTTTTTAATTAAAGAACAAAACTGGAAACAAGCACTGATTTTCGTCGAGAAAAAACACTCCGCTGCCAAACTCGTCGAGCAGCTTGGAAAACGCGGAATAACGGCGGACTCAATTCATGCCGGCCGGTCACAAGCACAACGTGAAAAAGTTTGGAATGCCTTTAAAAAAGGGGAATTACAATTTCTGGTGGCAACCAGTGTTGCGGCTCGAGGTTTAGATATGACCAATCTCGAACGAGTGGTCAACTACGATTTGCCCTTCCCTCCGGAAGAATATATCCATCGCATTGGTCGTACCGGTCGAGCTGGAAAATCGGGAGAAGCGGTTTCACTGGTTTCCAAAGACGACTTTAAAAACCTCTGTATGATCGAAAGCCTTTTAGGTCACATTATCGAGCGCCAAGAATTTGAAGAGTTCCCGGTACGTAAAACTGTGCCAGTTTCCATTCTAAATTATCACCTGCGATAAACACTCAAACAGAAGTGACAATCGTTTCAGATTTGAAACCATTGCAAACTCTATTCATTTACTCAGATTTTGACCAAACCAAAATCCGATTATTGACTGGCATTTCAATATCATTTTCAAGTATCAGTCCAGCATCCATTGCTAATTGATGACACCACTCAAAATCTTTAATGCTACTTTGTGGATTGCGCTGCTTTAACCAAACATCAAAATTTGCATTACTCTCAGAGGTAAACGCATTGTTGTAGTTAAAGGGCCCATAAATCAAAACATGTGCGCCCTCTTGCAACACACCTGCAATATTGGCAAAAAAATCGACCACATTTTGCTGACTCATAATATGAAAGCTATTCGCACTGAATACCGCATCATATTTGCAATCAGGCCACACGGATTCAGAAACATTTAACTCTACCGGCCGGTGAATATTTGGCAAATCCGCCTCATCCAACCACTGACAAATGCCAGAATGTGACTCGATTAAATCGGAAGTTTGCCAAGTCAAATGCGGCAACTGACTAGAAAAATACACAGCATGCTGCCCTGTTCCACTCGCAATCTCTAACACCGAAGATTTATTCGCTAAATACGGATGAATCGACTCAAAAATAACAGTTTTATTCTCTTCACTCGATTGTGAAAAAGGTTTTGGTGTTGCAAATTTCATGAGATTTCCACTAATAAGCTTCAAATATTATTTAGATTTTAAAACTAAGACGTGACCTTCAAGATTCTTTTTTTCTCAAAGGCTCAAGCAAATACTTTAAACCATTGTGATCTAACTCATGCATCAATGCCAACAACTGCCCCAATTACCGTCTGGATCCCATTTAAAAACCCTAAATACAAAAAATCAATTTAGTTCAAGCTTATTGATTTTATTCATATTGATCACGAAAATACTACTTAACACATTAAATTAATGTAATTATTTCAGTAAACAATAATTACATTGCAGCATTACACAACTGAAAAGCTGGCCGTTTAAATCGTTCTATTAAGAGTAAATATTTTCCCTTTTTGGTAGTAATTTCCAAAAATCTTTGTTTTCTAGTTTTATTAAATAGTATTTCTAAAACACTTGGTTTTCTGATGTAAAGATGACCTGATAAGACGATCTTTTCATCAACACTCATTTCATCGTCAGCTATGGTAAGTCTGCCTGGGTAAATATATCCGTCAATATTCCTTTCAATTGCCATATTTGAATCATAAGAACTTAGATTACTTAGGGAACTATGGTAATAAAAAGAATCGGTTCCTGTTTTTATTTGTAAGTCTCTAGCTTGAATAGTTATTGGTTTCACACAATCATCTATTTTTTCTAAATGAGGCTCAAGGATACCTGTAAATAGAATTAAAACTAAAACAATCAATATAATAAAATTTATGGTGTGCTTATAGTGCAGCGCATCTATCTTAATACTCTTCAATTTTGTTATAGTCATAGTTGTTTCTAATATAGGTGTTAAAGAATCCACCTTGAGAAGATTGTAAACCTCCCACTTTTAGTGGCACTCTAATTTAGAGTTTTCAAGCGGGTTGTATTTGGCCAGATATTCCCAAGGCGTTAAATCACCAAGCGAATCATGAGGTCGTTCTTCGTTATATTCCCTTACCCAGTTATCAGTGATTTCCCGAACTTCATTCAGCGTCCTGAACAAGTACATATTGAGGATCTCATCCCGATACGTTCGATTGAATCGTTCAACATAAGAATTTTGAGTTGGCTTCCCTAGTTTAATGGATTCCAACTGAATGTAATTCACTTCAGTCCAATCTGCAAGAACCGTTGAGATAAGTTCAGGGCCGTTATCCATTCGAATTTTGTCCGGGTAACCGCGCCAAGCCGCAATACGCTCCAATACCCGAGTCACCCTTAACGCTGGCAAGCTGAGACCTACTTCGATAGCTAGAGCTTCACGGTTAAAATCATCCACTACGTTAAACGTTCGAAAGCGACGCCCGCATTGCAAGCTATCGCTCATAAAATCCATTGACCAACATTGATTGGCTGCCAATGGAACACTTAAAGGCTCTGGATTCGGCGTTGGTAATCGTTTTTTACCTCGTCTGCGTTTGTTCAGTGTGAGTTCGCAATACAGACGATAGACGCGTTTGTGATTCCATACATACCCTTGTCGTTTCATGACCTTAAACAGTTTGTCAAAACCGTAAGCCGGTTAACGTTCAACGGCTTCCTGTAATGCTTGAATAACGGGCTCGTCTTTACGTTTATCCGGCTTGTAACGGTAAACAGAGTCACTAATACCAACAATGCGACAGGCTCGCCGAATACTGGTGCCAAAGGCTTGTCTGGCATAATCAACCTGTTCACGTCGAATTGCTGGCTTTACAGCTTTTTTTCAACGATGTCCTTGAGTATCTTGTGGTCCAAACTAAGTTCAGCGAACATCTGCTTGAGGCGACGATTATCCTCTTCAAGTTCTTTCAGACGCTTCACATCCGATACTTCCATACCGCCGTATTTGGCTTTCCAGTTATAGTAAGTCGCATCGGATATGCCGTAATCTCGACACACTTCTTTAACTAGCCGTCCGGCTTCGACTTCTTTCAGGATTTTGAGAATTTGTGTTTCGCTAAAGCGTGACTTCTTCATAGTGCTCTCCATTTTGCTCAGTATAAGCCGGAGAACTCTAATTTAACATGCCCCTATTTTATGGGAGGGTTACAAAATAACCTACGGTAATAAATTGAACCTGGCTCCATTGATTTACAGAGACGATATCTACAAAGTGGTTTTCAGTAGCGCAAAAATAGACAAAATGAATGAAAAAGCAAGATCACCGAAATGTCGAAACCATAAAATGCAAGATTAGATAATTTGGTGAAATTAAAGGTGATAGCTTCGCTTTCTCCAACGGAGAAAGCTCGTCAATTGATGTTTATAGAAACCCTGAATAGGAAGCTGTTGCATAATTTATTAACTCCCCTACCGACATAGATACTCACACCAAATATAACCTGTTTACTGGTGTCGCTATTTAGTGAAAAGATTTTGATTTAACCGCTGTAAGAAAAGAAAACAATGACAATCAACAAACGCTAAATACAAAAAAACCTGCAACTGCAGGCTTAAAAAATTATTGAACGCTATTTAGTTGAATTTCAGTTATTCTTTCTCAAAGGTTCAAGCAAATACTTTAAACCATTGTGATCTAACTCATGCATCAAAGACAACAACTGGCCCAAACTCCCCTCAGGAAAGCCCTTAGCCGCAAACCAGTTGAGATAATTTCCCGGCAAATCAGCAATCACACGCCCCTTATATTTGCCAAAAGGCATCGTCACTTCAACAAGCTTTTTTAAGTTTTCTGGATTCATAATTCAAAATCTAATTGGGTTTCATATTTACAGATACATGCATTCTCTCTCAGGAGAGTGGGAGCGAGACAATAAATAAAACTTTAATTTTTAATCACTAAATTCATTCTCTTTATTATTACGTTGAAACTCAACTATTTTTATGTCGTAAATTCCATCTAATTTTTGCTTGTCATGCGGTTCATGCTCAAGGGAAGTCGAATTCAAAAGCACTATATTGTCATTGTCTATATTAATCACCTTATTAAAATTCAAATAATGAATCAAGAATATCCATAGCGAAGTTCCACCCGCTAAACTATAAATTTTTCCAAAAGGCTTGTCTTGAAATTTACCTAAGGAGCTATTGTATTCAATGAAAAGTGATTGAAGAAAAGCAGAATTATTCATTTCTTCACTTTGTGACTTCTTAATAAAATACAACAATGCTTTAATTAAGAAAAAGTCATATGGATTATTACCTTGATTTAATTCTCTAGATTCATATGCTTTTAAATTGTGCTTTCCTTTCATCTCCTGTAAGAGTTGATTAGTATTAATCGAGCTGTCTTTAAGATCGTCTATCTTGATAGTTAATTGTTCCAATTTTGCGACGTCGGAACCTAAAGAATTACCTGATTTTTTTAATGAATCAACCACTTCTTTAATCATTCCCATTTGTTCAGATATAGCTTCTGATTTACGGTCTTGGCTTCCACTTTGTACAAATCCATAAATAATTGCTAACACTGCTAAGATTATTGAAGTTATTGTTCCTGCAAAAGAAACATAACCTAATGCAGAACCACTATTTGAATTCTCAAACGAGACGTAAAAAACAAAACCTTCTACAGTCATTAAAATGACTATCAGCATCAGCCAATGAACAAAATCCATTTTAAAATTTTTCATAATCTAACCTTTCAATAATCAATTGCTCAAATAACAACACAAACATTATCTTATTCTATATTTTAATTTATGAATTAAAAAACCAGCACTGAGGCTGGTTTCTTCAAATATCAAATAGGGAGATAAAACAGTCAAATACGAGGTGGGGAAATGTTGAAGATGCTGTAGCAACATGCAATTATTTTCCCAACAAAGAAATTGGGTGTTTTAGACGCAACCCAAATTATTTCGCAAAATAAGAATTAAACCGTGATGAGAACCGCTTAGGCTAGGCAAAAATTCTTGAAAGAGCGGAGTTTACAAATAGTAAATGAGCATCTTGAGAGAATTTTTAACAACGCCTAAGCGGTTCGCAGTAGGTTTAAACTTATTTTTTCTTCTTGGGTGGCATTAGGTCTGTTATCGTCCCTTCCGCCATCTCCGCTGCGAAACAAAGTGTTTCACTTAGCGTTGGATGTGGGTGAATGGTCAGACCAATGTCTTGCATATCTGCACCCATTTCGATGGCTAGCATGGCTTCGGCAACCAGTTCACCGGCGTTTGGACCGACAATACCGCAACCCAATAGACGATGAGTTTTGGCACAGAACAAGGCTTTGGTTAGACCTTCGTCACGACCTAAACTTAAGCTACGGCCAGATGCTGCCCACGGGAATGCACCTTTTTCGTATTCAATGCCTTCAGCTTTTAGTTCGTCTTCGGTTTTACCTGCCCAAGCCACTTCTGGATCAGTATAGGCAACTGATGGAATGCCCATTGGTGTAAAGGCTGAGTTCATGCCAGAAATCACTTCTGCCGCAACTTTACCTTCATGTACCGCTTTGTGCGCAAGCATTGGCTGACCAACGATATCACCGATTGCATAGATGTGATCCACATTGGTTTTTTGACGTTCATCGACTTCGATAAAGCCCCAGTCGTTCACTGCAACACCGGCTTTTTCCGCATCGATCAATTTACCATTTGGCGAGCGACCAACCGCAACTAGAATACGATCAAAGGTATCTTTCTCTGGGCAATTTTTGCCTTCAAACGTTACTTCTAACCCTTCCTCTTTGGCTTCCACATTGGTCACTTTCGAGTTTAGGTAGATGTTTTCATATTTCTTTTTAATGCGTTTAAGCAATGGCTTGGAAATATCTTTGTCAGCACCCGGAATAATGGTATCGCCTAATTCGACCACTGTAATATTCGCACCCAGTGAATCGTAAACTTGCGCCATTTCCAAACCGATAATTCCGCCACCGATGACCAGCATACGGTTTGGAACTTCTTCCAATTCCAGCGCGTCGGTCGAGTCCATCACACGAGGGTCGTCATGAGGAATAAACGGCAATTTGATTACCCGAGAACCGGCGGCAATAATCGCTTTTTCAAACGCGATGGTTTTCTTAGAACCATCAGCCGCTTCAACTTCGACCGTGTTACTTGAACTGAATTTTCCGTAACCGTGAACCACTTCCACTTTACGCGCTTTGGCTAGCCCTGCTAACCCGCCGGTTAATTTTCCAATCACCGAATCTTTGTAGGCACGCATTTTATTGACGTCGATTTCTGGCTCGGCGAAAGTAATGCCGTGTGCGCCCATTTCACGGGTTTCGTTCAGTACCACTGACATGTGCAACAATGCTTTTGACGGGATACAACCGACGTTTAGACAAACACCACCGATGTTTTCGTAGCGCTCAATCATCACCACTTTTTTACCAAGGTCTGCCGCGCGGAATGCCGCCGTATAACCACCTGGACCGGAGCCCAATACTAAAACTTCACAGTTCATATCGGCTTCAATGCCATCACTTGAAACAGCCGTTGGTTGAGGTGTCTCTTCCGCAGGAGCTGCTGTTGCAGCCACACTGTGCTCAACGTTATCCGTAACCGTATCGATGTCGGCAATTTCCATGGTTCCGATAATAGAACCTTCAGAGACTTTATCGCCCACTTCTGCGGTAAAGGTTGCAATCTTACCGGCAAACGGTGCTGGGATTTCCATCGTGGCTTTATCCGATTCCAGCGTTAGCAGTGAATCATCCTGCATCACCTCTTCGCCAGCGCTAACAAGCGTTTCAATGACTTCAACTGCCGCGAAATCACCAATATCAGGAATAACAATATCTACAATCTTACTCATGATTCACCCTTATAGAATTAGCTGGCGTAGGTCAGAAAGATAGTTGGCAACCGTGGTCGTAAAGCGAACACCTTCCGCACCATCAATGGCACGATGGTCATAAGAGACGCTAAACGGCATCACCAAACGTGGCTCAAATTCTGAACCGTTCCAAACTGGCTGCATTTTCGCTTTTGACAATCCCATAATTGCCACTTCTGGAGCATTAACGATTGGCGTAAATTGCGTGCCACCGATTCCACCGAGTGAAGAAATCGTAAAGCAACCACCCTGCATATCTTTTGGCCCTAATTTACCGTCACGTGCTTTGGCTGAGATTTCCATCAAATCGCGAGAAAGATCGTAGATACCCTTCTTATCGACATCTTTGACGACGGGTACAACCAAACCATTTGGCGTATCAACGGCAATACCGATGTTGTAGTAGTGTTTTTTAATAATCGACTGGCCATCTTCAGAGAGTGACGCATTGAAGCTTGGGAAATCTTGCAAGGCTTTGACAACCGCTTTCATGACAAACACTAATGGCGTTAGCTTAATGCCTTGTTTTTCAGCCGCAGCTTTTTGGTCTTTACGGAATTGATCCATTTCCGTGATGTCGCACTCGTCAAACTGTGTGACATGCGGAACATTTAACCAACTCGCGTGCAGGAACTTACCAGAAATTTTCTTGATACGTCCAAGCTCTTCGGTAGTGGTGTCACCAAACTGAGAGAAATCGATACCCGGAATCGGCGGAATGCCTGAACCAGACATTGCACCTTGACCCGGTGCTGGCGCTTGACCAGACATCACTGCTTTAATTGCTGCTTCAACATCGGTTTGCTGGATACGACCTTTCGGCCCTTTCCCTTCAACGTGCGTTAGATCGACACCCAATTTACGTGCAAAAGCACGAACCGATGGAGAGGCGTGGAAAGCTGCACCCATTGCTTGTGGATTAACAGGTTTTGCATTAGAAACGGTTTGTGCAGCCGCTGGTGCTTGCGTTGGTGAAGAAGTCGGTGCTTCAGTTGGTGCTGGCATTGCCGTTGAGACGGTTTCTGCTTTTGGTGCTTCTTTCGGTGCTTCCGCAGCTTCGTCAGACGCTTCAATATCTAGAAGATAGTCGCCCTCTGAAACAGAATCACCCACTAAAATTGCAATTTTGGTAATTTTTCCTGAGAACGGTGAGGGGATTTCCATCGTCGCTTTATCGGATTCGAGTGTGATGAGTGAATCATCCACTTCAACTTGATCACCTTCGGCAACCAAAACTTCAATGACTTCAACCGAGTCGAAATCACCAATATCTGGGACATTAACTTGTGTAATCGCCATGGGAATTTTCCTTATCTGATTTACCGGCCGGTATTTGTCCGAGTGGGTGAATTTTTATTCACTTTCCACCCATTCGAACATAAATACCGGCCGGTAAATTTTTAAATACTATGTTTTGACTTAGCATGAAAAAAGCCGCTCACGAACATGCGAGCGACTTCGTTTTAAGCATAAATTGGATAAACCTTGTTGGTATCCAATTCGTATTTCTCAATCGCTTTGGTCACAATCGATGCTTCAATTGTGCCAGCATCCGCAAGTGCTTTAAGTGCTTGCACCACAACGTAGTAGCGATCCACTTCAAAGAACTTACGAAGCTGTTCACGAGTATCAGAACGACCAAAGCCGTCTGTACCCAATACATAGTATTCACCAGGAACATATTGACGAATACGCTCAGGATAATCACGGATATAGTCCGTTGCAGCAATAAATGGTCCTTCTGAACCACTTAGCATTTGCGTCGCATAAGGCACTTGTGCTTCCGCTTCTGGATTTAGCATATTTTGACGCTTGACTTCAATTCCATCACGACGCAATAGGTTAAAGCTTGGAACACCCCAAATATCAGCCGCCACATCCCAATCAGATTCAAGCATTTCAGCCGCAGCAATGACTTCACGGAAAATTGTTCCTGAACCCATTAGCTGAACTTTTGTTTTATGCTTCGCCGTTGAATCTTTAAATTTATAAAGACCTTTTAGGATGCCCTCTTCGGAACCTTCAGGCATTGCAGGGTGTGAGTAATTTTCGTTCATCGCTGTGATGTAGTAATAAACGTCTTCCTTATCGTGGAACATGCGCTTGATACCGTCACGAATAATTACCGCCAACTCATAAGCAAACGTTGGGTCATAAGACAGACAGTTAGGGACATGGTCAAACTGAATTAAGTTATGACCGTCTTGGTGTTGTAGACCTTCACCTTCAAGCGTCGTACGACCGGCAGTACCACCGATTAAGAAACCACGTGCACGTGAGTCACCGGCCGCCCAAGCCAAATCCCCAATACGTTGGAAACCGAACATCGAGTAGTAGATGTAGAACGGGATCATACTCACGCCATAGTTGGCATAAGCCGTTGCCGCAGCCACCCAGTTCGCCATCGAACCGGCTTCGTTAATCCCTTCTTCAAACACCTGACCGTTAGCTGATTCTTTGTACCACATCAACTGGTCACTATCCATTGGCTCATATAACTGACCAGCCGGATCGTAGATACCCACTTGTCGGAACAAGCCTTCCATTCCGAATGTACGCGCTTCATCTGGAATAATCGGTACAACACGCGGTCCAAGCGCTTTGTCACGTAGCAAGATAGAAATAATACGAACAAATGCCATAGTGGTCGACATTTCACGATCACCCGTACCATCTGTCAGCATCTTGAAAGTGGATAGCTCTGGTACTGGCAATGGCTCAGCATTGTCGTGACGGGATGGCATATCACCGCCCAACTCTTCACGACGCGCTTTCATATATTTCATCAGGTCAGAATTTTCATCTGGACGATAGAAAGGAATATCTTTTTCCAAAGCTTCATCTGAAACCGGTACCGAAAAACGGTCACGGAAATATTTCAGACCTTCTTTGTCTAATTTCTTTTGTTGGTGAGCCGTGTTAGCAGCTTCCCCGTATTTACCCATACCATAACCCTTAACCGTTTTCGCAAGGATAACGTTTGGTTGACCTTTGTGGTCTGTCGCACGTTTGTAGGCATTGTAAATCTTACGTGGCGAGTGACCACCACGTGTTAGACCGAAGATTTCATCATCAGTCATGTCTTTTACTAATTCTGCGGTTTCTGGATACTTACCAAAGAAGTGGTCACGAACAAACTTACCATCTTTCGCTTTATACGCTTGGTATTCACCGTCAGGCACTTCGCCCATACGCTCAACCAACTTACCAGTTTTATCTTTTTGTAACAGACGATCCCAACCAGAACCCCAGATAACTTTAATGACGTTCCAACCAGCACCACGGAACATACCTTCCAGTTCTTGGATGATGCTGTCGTTACCACGAACCGGACCGTCAAGACGCTGGAGGTTACAGTTGATAACAAAAATCAGGTTATCTAGCTTTTCACGTTTCGCTAACTGAATCGCACCACGAGATTCCGGTTCATCCATTTCACCGTCACCCAAGAATGCCCAGACTTTACGACCGTCTGTTTGTGCTAGACCACGCGCTTGCATATATTTCATGAAACGCGCTTGGTAAATAGCCATTAGAGGTCCAAGACCCATTGAAACGGTTGGGAACTGCCAGTAATCCGACATTAACCAAGGGTGTGGGTAGGATGAAAGTCCTTCACCATCCACCTCTTGGCGGAAATTCTTTAAGCGGTCTTCATTCAAACGGCCTTCTAAAAACGAACGTGAGTACATCCCCGGCGCTGTGTGGCCTTGGAAGAAAACCATATCCTGACCCAATTCATGTTTAGGTCCTTTGAAAAAGTGGTTCATCCCCACTTCATAGAGCGTACAGCTTGAAGCGTAAGAAGCAATGTGCCCTCCAACGCTTGTGCTTTTATTCGCACGCGCCACCATCGCCATCGCATTCCAACGTAGAAGTGCACGAAGTTTGTGCTCTAGCGTTAAATCACCAGGGTAGTTTTCTTGTTCTTCAACTGAAATGGTGTTGATATACGGTGTATTCGCAGAATATGGAATATCGATGCCGTGGACACGGGCTTTTTCGATAAGAGATGCAATGATGTGCTGAGCTTTATCACTTCCTTCAAATTCGACAACGGCTTCAAGCGCATCGATCCACTCTTGAGTTTCTTGTGGATCTTGATCTACAAACTGTTCGCTCATAATAATTTTTTCCTCAATGGGTTGGAATTTTGTCTTCAGGAGCTGGGTAAGCCTGAAGGGCCTTCAATCTTGATAGTTCATATCAAGATCGCCAACAACTTTTTTCGTTTCGGGTTCCAGCTACTTAGTATTTCCAAAACGCTGAATTCGCACACAGGTGTTTCATTTTGAGCTTTCAAACACCTGATTAAACGCATATTCATCAATTTTAATTCGTTAACCATGGCGGTTAAGTTATTGATTATGCAATTGTTATGGTTTTCAACGACCACTTGCGGATTCACAAAGTGCGTGCATCATACCATTTTTTATTCACATTTCACATTTCACCGGCCGGTAAAAAAACCTTCCATACACAGTAAAAACCCCACTTCAGTGGGGTTTATGAAATCATTTTGACAGATTTAAACGCTTCTTGGTTATGACTCTTCCGTCTGTACTCTTTGTTCATAAGGCTCAATTTGCGGTAGCCAAAATCGTTCAAGTACGGCTTCAAGTTCAGTTAAAGCTTGCTGATAAACCGCTTGCTTGAAATTAACCACTTCTTGAACCGGCCGCCAATACTCGACCCATTGCCAATCTTCAAATTCAGGCGTGTCGTGGCGAGTCAAATCAATTCGGTCATGATCAGACTCCAGCCCTAGCAAAAACCAAATCTGTTTTTGACCGATACAAACCGGCTGACTGTAGTGCCGAATCAAATGTTTCGGTAAGTCATAGTGCAGCCAATCTTTGGTGCAACCTAAAACTCGAACATCCGCCGGTTCTAGACCAACCTCTTCTTTTAATTCGCGAAATGCAGCCTGTTGTGGTGTCTCATGCTCTCGAATGCCACCTTGAGGAAACTGCCAAGCCTCTTGATTGACTCGTTTTCCCCAGAACAACCTACCTTGTTTGTTGACAATTATTATGCCGACGTTTGGACGATACCCGTTTTCATCTATCATTGAATTCTGTATTTAAAATTTTCTAATGGGCTAATAGTGCCGAAAAAACCATTTTTTTTCAATTTAAAAATCACCCCAGAACATTTCTCAAGATAATAAATCGTTTAAATTGACTTAAACCTCTCGCTATTTTCAATTCAATCTCTACCGGCCGGTAGCTTTTTATGCATGATCAAATTGACAAAAGCCCTGTTTTCGCTAGGATGACTGCAATTTTATTAGATGAGCGAGTTTCTCCATGGCCTTAGCAATTTTTGACTTAGACAACACACTGATTAGCAACGACAGTGATTATTTGTGGGGCGAGTTTTTAGTGCAAAAAGGCTATGTGGATGCCAAAGAGTTTGCAGCGACCAATGCCCAGTTTTATGAAGATTACAAAGCCGGCACCTTGGACATCTATGCGTATCAACGATTTGCCCTCAAGCCTCTGAGTGAACACACCTCAGACACACTGGAAAAATGGCATCAGGAATTTATGGCCGAATTTATCGAACCGATTGTACTTCCCAAAGCACTTGAATTAGTCCAAAAGCACAAGGATGCCGGTGATGAACTCATGATTATTACTGCCACTAATACCTTTATCACTCGCCCGATTGGACGACGCTATGGAATTGAAACTTTGTTGGGAACAGAAGGTGAAATCATCGATGGCCGATATACGGGTGAAGTGGCTGGTACACCAACCTTCCAGGAAGGCAAGGTCGTGCGTTTAAATGAATGGTTAAAAGAAAATAATAAAACACTTGAAGGTAGCTATTTTTACTCAGATTCTCACAATGACCTGCCACTGTTGAAAATCGTTGATCATCCGGTGGTGGTCGACGGAGATGAAAAACTGGTGACATACGGCCAACAACAAGGCTGGCCGTGTATTTCACTTAGAGATTAATTGATGACATCAGTATTGTTTCAGGCACCTATCCAAACTTGCTGGACATTGACAAACTCCAAAATACCGTGTGGCCCCAACTCGCGACCATACCCCGATCGCTTAATACCGCCACTGGGCAATCTTGGATCGGTTTTCACTATGCCATTGATTGCCACTTGTCCGGCTTCAATTTGATTCGCCATCTCGATTCCCTTTTGGGTATCCGATGTCCAGATGGAAGCGGCTAAACCATAAGGGGTATCATTGGCAATCTCTAACGCCTCTTGGGCAGAATCCGCTTTCATTACCACTGCAATAGGCCCAAAGGTCTCCTCGCAAGAAGCCTGCATTTTAGGTGTCACATCAACCAATAGAGTGACCGGATAAAAGAAACCCGACCCTTCTGGCATCTCTCCCCCCAGAAGACATCTTGCCCCCTGATTAATAGTGGTGGACACTTGACGGTGCAATGCATCCCTTAAGTCCTCTCGAGCAATTGGCCCGACTTGGGTTTCCGGTAGCGATGGATCGCCAACCTTCAGCTTCTCTAAATGCGATTTGAGTTTTGAAATAAACTCGTCATACACACTCGCTTCAACAATCAACCGTTTGGCCGCAATACAAGACTGCCCCGCATTAATAATACGAGAGATCGCCAAAGTCTCTGCAGCTTTGGAAATATCGGCATCCGCCAAAACAATACTTGGGTCAGAGCCACCTAGCTCCAATACTGCCGGTTTAATCTGGCTGGCGGCCAAGGAAGCCACGGCACTCCCGGCTGCACTAGAACCTGTCAAGGAAACTGCTTGCACGACCTCACTTTTAATGACTTGCGCCACTTGCTCTCGATGAATGGGGAGGTTTTGAACAATACCGGCCGGTAAATCTAAACGGTTACAAGCCTGATCAAATAACTCGGCAATCGCAATCGCACATTTTGGCACATGCTCATCATGCTTCATTAAACAGACGTTTCCAGCCATCAAAGCTGGCGCAGCAAAACGAAATGCCAACCAGAATGGGGCATTCCAAGGTAGCACTCCTAAAATTGACCCCAAAGGCAGGTGTTGGACGTAACTGTGAGCCGCATCCGAAGGCAAATCCACTGGAGATAGATATTGCTCTCCGAATTCTGCGTAATGTTCGGCACACCACGCTGACTTTTCCAGTTCACCATAGGACTCATTAATCGGCTTGCCCATTTCTATCGTCATCAATCTAGCCAAACGTTCACGATCAGCGCGCATCAACTCTGCGACTTTTTTCAACATTGCCGCACGCTGAGCAAAACCGGTAGTTTTCCAGGACTGAAACACCTCTTGTGAACGCTCAATAGCTTGGGATAACTCATTTTCATCCATGGGTGGATAGGCGTGAATCGACTCACCAGTCGTTGGATTGGTTGCAATTAGCATCTTAACCTCCTGACTTTGACTTGGTTTTGGCGGACGTCTGGATCGCTTTCGACTTCCGGTCATCTTCTGCACTCATGCCCTCAACCGTTTTAAGAGTTTTTTCATTGACCTGAGTTTGAGTAGGCTTAACCACAAAATCGCGATCAAAGTCATCAAAAAAAGATCCACAGCCATCTTCGGTAATGTAAAAGGTATCTGAAATACCACAGGTCTTGTCACCATCCACTCCCCAAAGCCAAGGAATAATATGGAATGTCATCCCGGGCTTCAAAATATCCGACTGACCTTGGGTCAAGCTCAAAATATATCCCTCGTCCCATGAAGGGGGGAAAGCAATGCCGATGGAATAGCCAGAACGCGTAATCAAACGCGCCCCCACTTTGTTTTCATGCAAAATGGAACGTACCATTCGGTCGACATCGGAAACCGTCACTCCAGGTCGCAGCTCGTTCTTCAGCCAACTCAAAGCTTTTTTCATAACCTCTTGCGCTTGATACATACTGTCGCTTAGTTCACCACAAACGGCCGTACGCATCATTGCTGTATGGTATTTACGGTATGAACCTGCCACCTCGATAAATACATGTTCACCTGGCTTAACCACTCTACCCTCAAAAGAAGCGTGCCCAATCATCGTTCTCGGCCCGGAGGTCACATAAGGCATGACCGAAGGAATTTCCCCGCCGGCGGAAAACATCGCCTGACTGATCGCACCACCGATTTCATTTTCCGTCACCCCTGCTTGCACCGCATCCAAACCGGCTTTCATCCCAGCTTTGGTGGCGATGGCCGCTTTTTTCATAACCTCAAGCTCATAGTCTGATTTGCAAATTCGACTCTGCTCGACAATCCCAAAACAGTCCATTAAACGACTTCTGACAAAAGAAGTGCGGAAGACATCTTGATGATAGGCATTGAAATAATAAGAATTACGCTCATAGCCAATGGTACCGCCAGCGAGACCAAATTCCACCAAGGAGCTAATTAACATCTGAATGGCATCACCGGTGTCCGGGTAGGGACGAGTCACTTCGACCCAAGTCCGATGAATCACGTTTGACTCTTCAAGCTTACGAGTCACCATGAATGGTTCACCCTCAAGCGGCACCACAAGGGCTTGAAAAAATGAATAACCGGTGGTCTGGTAATCGGTTAGGTACAGGATATTTTCAGCATCCGAAATGATAACCGCATCCAGCAGCCGCTCTTTCATTCGCTCACGCAACTCTCCCAAACGGCGCATATATTCCGAAAACGGAAAAGTCATATCGTCTCTTTCTCTCATAACACTTCTCCTATACTGCCGTGTTTAAGCGCAAATGCTCATCAATCGCTGCCTTAAAGATTTCCAAACCAGCATGTAAATCCTCATCAGGAATCGTCAGTGGCGGAATCAACTTCATAACCTCACCGCCAATACCACAAGGGCCAAACAGCATGCCATTTTCAAAACAGGTCTTAGCAATTGCTTTCGAAAGCACTCCATCTTTCACATCCAGTGCTTGCATCATGCCTTTGCCTCGAACTTCAAAACCTTTGTCACGGTATTGTTTGGCAATGTCTTGCAGGAAATGATGCATAATTTCCCCCTTACGGCGAACCTCGCTCATCAACTCATCATCTTCAAAATAACGAAGCGCTTCACGTCCAGCAACAAACGATAAGTTCTGCCCGCGGAAAGTACCGGTATGCTCACCTGGCTGCCAGTGCTTATCGAATTCCGGTTTCACCAGATTCATTGCCATTGGTGTCCCCATGCCACCGATTCCTTTTGCCAAGGTAATAATGTCAGGATTAATGCCTAAATCTTCAAAACTGAAATAATTTCCTGTTCGGCCACAGCCTGCTTGAATGTCATCAACGATCAATAACGCTCCCACCTCTTTCGCAAGACTTTGCAAGGCTTGCATCCACTCTTTTGAAGCAACATTGACCCCGCCTTCTGCCTGAACGGTCTCTACGATAAATGCGGCAGGTGCTTCTACACCACTAGACGTGTTGAGATACATCGCTTTAAGGGTTTCAATGGTCGAAAGCCCACCTCCAAAGTGAGTTTCAAAAGGACATCGAGAGACATTATTTAAGGTTACACCGGCAGCATTTCGGAAATATTCATTGGCGGTACAGGCAAGAGCACCCAGTGTCATACCGTGGAAGCCTTGCGTGAAAGCGACAATATTTGACCGGCCGGTCACTTTGCGAGCCAACTTCAAAGCGGCTTCAACCGCATTGGTCCCCGTCGGCCCCATGAATTGCAATTTATAATCTAAGTTTTTCGGTTGGAGAATGGTTTCAACAAAGGCTTGAATAAAGTCTCGTTTGGCTGGCGTCATCATATCCAGTGTATGAATAACCCCCCCTTGATTTAGGTAATCGACCATTGCCTTGGTCATCTTAGGATTGTTATGCCCAAAATTGAGCACTCCTGCACCAGCATAAAAGTCGATATAAACCTTTCCCTCCTCATCGACTTGCTTTGCATTATCACCCTTAACAAACACCGCTGGATAGGCTCGACTGTAGGCTCTAATCTCTGATTCATAGCTTGTAAACCAGTCCATAACTCCCTCCTTCATTCAAAAAATACCGTCCATTTTTGGGCAGTAATGACTTTAAAGCATAGATTAAGCCACCTTTTAATACTTGATCGCTAAATTAATAAACACACGCATAACTCTCTCAATAAGCTGATCATTAAATTGATAATGCGGACTATGACAAGCGTAGCTGAATGAAGCGTTCGTTTGATCACTCATACCTAACAAAGCAAAGGCTCCAGGAATCTGTTGTAAGTAATAGCTAAAATCCTCTGACGCCATAATCGGCAACATCAAGTCGACTTGGTCGCAGTTCTGACCAAACACTTCTGCAAGGACTTGACGATAATTTTGAGCAGCCTGCGGGTGATTAATCGTTGCTTCATATCGAGGACGAATCTCTACTTGAGCAGTCACACCATAAGCCGCTGCTGTCTGTTGGGCGATTTCGGTAATCAATTGATTGATTTGAGGACGATATTTAGGATCGGAAAGACGAATCCCACCACTGACTTCAGCAGTTTGAGGAATCACTGTGACGGAACTCTCTGCATTAAGATGGGTCACACTTAACACCACAGCTGCCTGTGGTGGCATTTTTCGACTAACGATTTGCTGTAGATTCAGTGTTATCGCTGCAGCAGCAAGTACCGGATCTTGACAGACTTCTGGCTGAGAGGCATGTCCTCCCAAACCACTGACTTGAATATGAAAACTGCCATTCCCCGACATCACGGCACCGTTTGGGCAGACAGCAGTTCCAAACGGCATTGCAGGCCAGTTGTGCCATCCATAGATAAAATCAATGCCATCCAAGGCACCTTCATCAATCATATGCTTTGCACCATGACCTCCCTCTTCAGCCGGTTGGAACAAAAAGGAAACCGGATGTTTCAACTGAACCTCATTGAGTTTCAACCACAGAATCGTTCCCAGTAAAGCCGCCATATGTCCATCATGACCGCATGCATGCATTTTACCGTCCACTTCCGATTGGAAGTCCAACGAGGTTTGCTCTTGAATTGGCAAAGCATCCATATCCGCCCGAAGTGCGATATGTTCACCCTGTTTTTCTTTACCCAACGTCGCAACCGTTCCATAGGTGGCACATGCCCGCCATTCCACCTGCCAGTCCGTTAGACACTGGCGAATCTTTGCCGCGGTATTCTTTTCTTGCCAAGTTAATTCTGGATGACGATGAAACCATTGCCGTAAATCAACCGCCTTATTAACAACCTCTTGCCATTGCATGTCAAACACCCCAGAAAATAAAATGGAAGGTTTTTTCACCTTATCAAACAAAGACTGCTTCAGCAAAAAATTTGGAGCATGTGCATCCCCCTAAAGAGTCGACTTTGAATCACCAACTAAAAACAAAAAAGCCAGAGCCGACAAACGTCGACTCTGGCTTATTGTCAATTCAGAGGGTTCTGAAATCGGTTACATTTCAAACTCTTCTTTGACCTGTGCAACCCAAGCAGCTACACGTTCATCAGTTAATTCTGGTTGCTGGTCTTCATCAATTCCTAACCCAACAAAAAACTCTTCATCTTCAGTAATCGCTTTAGATTCATCAAATTCAAAGCCATCAGTAGAGGTGTAACCGGCCGGCATCGCACCATTTTCAACCGCCACATCATGCATCAAACCCATTGCGTCTAAAAAATACTCCGAATAATCTGCCTGATCGCCTAAACCAAAACAAGCTACCGTCTTGCCAGTAAAGTCAATACCTTTGAAATCTTCCCAAAAGTCGTCCCAAGAACTCTGCAATTCGCCATAGTACCAAGTTGGCTGACCCAAAATAATTTTGTCATACTGTGCAAAGTCATCCGCTTTTGCGGTCGCAATATCATGTACATCCACGTTATCTGCACCAATTGCATCCTTAATCAAGTCTGCAACACGCTCAGTATTTCCTGTATCCGTTCCATAGAAAAGGCCAATTTTGCTCATGAGTCTATCCTTTATAAAGCAATCTTTAAGAGTCATTTAAAGCGAACCACGCCAGCCAAAACCGTTCACAGCCGCATATCATATGATGTTATTGAATCTTAAAGCCAAACGAAATTCAATTACTAAGAGTTGATTTAGATCGGTTTCGTAACTTTCCGTCAGATTTTTCCTAAATTTTTCGGTGTGAAACGCCATCAAAATTTTACAACCCTAAAATCAGAAGAGATAATAGCACTCACATTCTATTCCTTGAACAGACTCTTTTTATTATTTGAAATGAAAAAAACTGATTTTATTGATTGTTTTGCCTGCAAGCATTTTTACGTCACCTGGGATCAAAACAACCCAAAAGGTTGTCGCGCATTCGGCTTTAAAACAAAGAAAATGCCCAGTGTGGTTGTGTTTGAAAACTCTGGGGAAAAATGCCTGAAGTTTGAATTAAAAGACGAGCACAAAAAACAACAGGAAAAGAAAGCGCCAAAAAAAAGAGGTTGGACGGCTTAAATCAAAACTCAACCGGCCGGTAAACTTTTACAAAAATAGAGTAGAAGATAAAAAACCTTAAACAAACACCTTAATTCGTTAAGTTTATTAGTCGCCATAACGCTGGCCAGTTGAAATAACGACCTGGATCAGTTTTTCGGCCAGGTGCAATGTCACTGTGACCGACAACTGCAGCTTTTGGAATGTTTGGATAGCTTTTTTGCAAAGCTAAAATGATTTGCGCTAATTGCTGGTATTGAATCGCGGTGTAAGGCGTATCATCAGTTCCCTCAAGTTCAATTCCAATCGAGAAGTCGTTACAACGCTCCTGCCCTTGATATGAAGAAATCCCAGCATGCCAAGCTCTCTTTTTAGGGGAAACAAATTGCGTTACCTCACCACCACGTTGAACAAAAAAATGTGCCGATACCCTTAGCCCTTCAATTTTTTTAAAGTATGGGTCTTCATCTGGGTCTAATTGATTCAAAAACAGCTGATGTACATAGCCACCTCCAAATTGATTTGGCGGCAATGAAATACCATGCACCACGATCAGGTTTGGCTGAACACCGTCTGGACGGTCATCACAGTTTGAACTTAAACAAACTTCAACCCCTTGAAGATAGTCACCCGACTCATCAAACCACATTTTCGATTCCTTTAAATTAAACGACCTATATTGTACCGCTTCCCTTTATAATTAAAATTTATTCAGTAAGTTTCATACCTGTCACTTATTGGCAGTCAGTCGTAGGCTTGCACCATCGTAAACAATACTTAATTTAACTTTTAGAAGTTCATCCTATCCCTATGAAAAAAATCAACTATTTTGAGAATCTAAACCTAAACGTACGCCACGCACTTGAAGAAGATATTAAAACCGGTGACTTGACGGCAAGTTTAATCCCAAAGACAACCCAAGCAGAAGCAACGGTTATTAGCCGTGAAAAAGCCATTGTTTGTGGCCGTCCTTGGGTGGATGAAGTCTTCAAGCAAGTGGATTCATCGATTGAAATCAAATGGTTTAAGGCTGAGGGGGAACCTGTCGAAGCAGATGAAACTCTTTTCACTTTACAAGGCCCTGCACGCTCAATCTTGACTGCCGAACGGAGCGCTCTCAATTTTTTACAGACATTAATGGCTACCGCAACCGTTGCCAATGATTATGCAAAACATCTAGAGGGTACACACACCAAACTTCTGGATACTCGGAAAACACTGCCAGGTTTGCGCTTAGCTCAGAAATATGCCGTGGCATGTGGAGGCGCACAAAACCATCGCATTGGACTTTATGACGCGATTCTTATTAAAGAAAATCATATTTTTTCAGCTGGTTCGATTGCTAATGCTGTGTCTCAGGCAAAATCACTTTACCCTGAAATTACAGTCGAAGTTGAAACTGAAAACCTTGAGGAAGTTCAACTAGCATTAGACGCTGGAGCTGACATTATTATGTTGGATAATTTCACGCTTGAAATGATGGAAAAAGCCGTTAATCTAAGTCACGGCAAAGCCAAACTTGAAGTCTCTGGTAACGTCGAAATTCAGCATTTACCAGAGTTGGCAAAAACCGGTGTCGATTTTATTTCAACGGGTGCGATAACAAAACACTGCCGAGCCATTGATCTTTCGATGCGATTTAAAAGCAAGTAACCCTTTTAAATTCAATTGATTAAATACATATTTAAACTAAACCTTAAAAAATAAAGGACTTCCAGTGCCAGAGCATCAAGAACATTTATTAATGAATATCGTTCTGCTTCTCAGCGTTGCCGTTGCAACCGTTGCCCTTTTTCGCCGCATTCATTTCCCTCCTATTTTGGGTTATATCATTGTCGGAATTATTGTGGGGCCTAGTGGCATGGCCTTCATTGAAACGGAAGAAACCATATCTCTGTTGGCGGAATTCGGAATAGTCTTTTTATTGTTTGCCATCGGCTTAGAATTTTCTATCAAACAAATGATCTCCATGCGCCGTTTGGTGTTTGGAATGGGAAGTGTTCAGGTTCTTACCACTGGTGGTGTCGTTTATCTGATCGGGTATCTTGCAGGTCTCGACACCAACACTAATATTGTCATTGCTTGTGCTTTCGCCCTATCTTCAACCGCAATCGTCATTAAACAATTAACCGAACAGTCCGAAATTCAGTCACGCCATGGTCGCTCAACCGTTGGCATTCTGATTTTTCAAGACATTATGGCCATCCCATTCTTGATTTTAATCCCGACCTTAGCGATGACGAGCAGCGGCGGAGAAAGTAATTTAACACTTGCAATGGGCATCGCTTTCTTAAAAGGGATTGCTGTAGTCTTTGCAATCCATCTCATCGCTCGCTACTTATTACGCCCACTATTCCATGAAGTGGCTAGCGCTAAATCACAAGAACTGTTTACTTTGACTGTTCTCACGGTTGCCCTTGGTTCTGCTGCATTCACCGAGGAACTTGGATTATCAATGACACTCGGGGCTTTTCTAGCCGGAATGATGCTTTCTGAGACCGAATATCGTCATCAAATTGAGTCCGACATCCGCCCTTTCCAAGATGTTTTGCTTGGTCTTTTCTTTGTGACCGTCGGCATGTTGATTTCACTGGAAATCCTATTTGAAAACTTCTGGTTAGTGGTTGCATTGAGTATTGCGATTATTGCATTGAAAGGCTTCATTCTTTATTTCATTGCTCGAGTTTTTGGCAGTGAACCCGGAGTCGCGGCAAGAATTTCTCTCTCGCTAGCACAAGTCGGTGAGTTTGGTCTAGTGTTAATGACACTGGCTTTTACTTTCAATTTACTACCAGAATATGAAGGTAAAATTCTTCTGACAGCTGCCGTTGTCAGTATGCTCGCAGCCCCTTTTATGGTGAAATTCAATGGCCGTATTGCGATGAAGCTTCACAAATCAACTTACCAACAAGCCCAAGAACAACGTGAAGAGGATATTGCCGTTCATAACCCACATCTTGCAAATCATGTGGTACTTTGTGGGTTTGGTCGTGTGGGGCAAACCGTTGGCCGAATGTTGCATAATGCTAACGAAAACTTTATTGCACTCGACATGGATATTAAACGTGTCAATGAAGCCAGAAATGCCGGTGAAAACGTGTTTTATGGTGACGCAGCAAAACAAAGCATTCTGCATGCAGCAGCTATTGATAAAGCTAAGATTGTCATTATTACCTTCAGTGATTATCACGCTTCAATCAAAATTCTAAAAACCATTCGTCAAATCCATAGTGAAATACCGATTTTGGTAAGAACCATTGATGATACGCATATCACTGAATTACAAGAAGCTGGTGCAACGGAGATTGTCCCCGATACATTTGAATCCAGTATTATGCTGGCTTCTCACCTATTGTTAATGATTGGTCAGCCACCAAGTAAAGTGTTACGTGAGACACGTTTGGTACGAAAAGATCGTTATCGACTGTTAGAAAGTTTCTACCCAGGTGAAGAAGAGAATCCAGCCAACCCGCTGCAACCGCATCAGTTAATGAAGGGAATTATTCATACTGTCGCACTTGAAGAAAATGATTTTGCAATTGGAACCGAATTAAAAAACATTCCATTTGAACAACATCAAGTTGGCATTGAAGCTATCAAACGCGGTCATATTCGTGGTGACAATCCTTCACCTGATACTCGCTTGCGAGTGGAAGATAACGTGGTCATTAGTGGTTTACCAGAAGATGTACAAACCATTGAAAAATATCTAAAAACAGGTGGTCTTTAAACCCACCAAGCTGAATTTTCTATGATTCAATCCAAATCAAACTGGCCATACGGCCAGTTTTTCCATCACCTTGATGACAGGCTTTACGATATGAATAAAACCGTTCATCGTCGTAGCTACACAAACCCGACAAGTAAACAGACTGAACACCACAGGCCTCTAGTTGCATTTGAGCAATCATAGGTAAATCTGCTAAATACTTACCTTCTTCAGAAAGACTTGGCTTAAATAGCGATTCATAATCTCTACACTCAGGGGCATCAAAACCCTTTCGGGTACAAGCACCCTCCTGGGCATCAACCCCCTTTCGGGTACAAGCACCGGCCGGTAAATGTTGAAACCTATCAAATACCTCCTGCCCAACTTCAAAACGTTTTTGGCTGATAGCTGGTCCAATCCATGCCAAATAATCACCGGCCGGTAGGCTTTTAAGTGTTTTGGCTATAATTTGATTTTCCAGACCTTGCCAGCCTGCATGAATAGCACAGACTGTTTGCCCATGCGAATCACATAACAAGATTGGAATGCAATCCGCAGTCATCACCACACAAACAATACCTGATTTTTGTGTCCAACTGGCATCGGCAATCGGTGGTAAAACCGTATTTGTCGGCTGAGCGTCAATAGGCAAGCAAATGGATTTATCTGTGTGTTGTTGACTGAGCCAGAAAGGTTGAGAAGGCAACTGCAATACTTTTTGCAGCGCTTGTCTATTTTGTTCAACAGAATCAGAATGATCCCCAACATGAATCGCTAAATTAAAAAAATCATAATCTGAAGAAAATGAGTTTTGCGACTGGGAGTTTGGCGCAAAGCGTGTCGTCACACACGCTCTGATATTGGCAGGCATTGGCCAGTCTGGAAGGATTAAATTAGAAATATCTGAAATTTCCATAAGCAACTCTTAAACGCTACCGGCCGGTATCTTTGGTTGAGGTCTAATCAGGAATATCCTCATCCGTGACATACTCAACCTGAATATCATTAGCGTATTCATAGTCATAATCGCTGTAGCCATTGAAAGAGGATTGGTACATCTCGAGGTCTTCTCTAAGAATATCGACTAACTCCAACATATCGTCCGGCATTGGAGCGCGCCATTTCATGGTTTTTCCAGTTGATGGATGCGTAAAACTCAAAGCACCGGCATGCAATGCCTGACGATTAAATTGACGTAAAAAATCGACAAATTCAGGATCCATTTTTTCAGGAATACGAAATTTCTTGCCATACACCGGATCACCTACCAACGGAAACCCTTGGTAAGTCATATGTACACGAATCTGATGTGTTCGCCCTGTTTCCAATTTCACGCGAATGCGACTGTGAGTTCGGAAGTGCTCCAATACGCGAAAATGACTGACCGCAGGTTTGCCACCCATCGCACGCACTGCCATTTTCTTACGATCTTTCGGGTCACGTCCAATCGGTTTATCAACGGTTCCACCCTGTTTCACAATACCGACTACCACCGCATCATAAATTCGTTCTACGGCATGACGTTGAAGTTGTTCCACCAAATGGGTTTGCGCTGGAACGGTTTTCGCCACAACCATTAAGCCAGAGGTATCTTTATCCAAACGATGAACAATCCCGGCTCTTGGCACTGCTCGTAAATTAGGGTAGTGAAACAAAAGCCCGTTGAGTAGTGTGCCATCTGGATTGCCAGCCCCTGGATGCACAACTAAACCGGCCGGTTTATTAATGACTAAAATCGAATCATCTTCATAAACAATGTTTAAATCAATATCCTGCGCTTCAGCACGCTGGTCATCTTGCAACTCAATTTTTAACTCAACCGTTTCTCCACCTAAAACCGTATAGCGAGGTTTCTTCTGAATCTCTCCATCCAAAGTCAACATCCCGTCTTTTATTGCCTGCTGGATTCGATTACGCGAATAGTCTGGAAATGCATTCGACAGGACAACATCCAACCGTTGATTCATCGCACCGAGAGGAATAATGGCTTGCAGAGTTTCAATATGGCTTGACGACAAAATAGAGTCCTTATATTTATTAGTAGAGCTAATTTATTTGAACGTGAACGATACAAAACCAATGTTAAAAAAACCTGTTCGACAAACTGTCGAGCAACGCTATCCATTGACTTCTTTGTGATATACTCGTTGACAATTTTTAATTTGGCTATTGTACCGAAGAATGATGAAAAAAACGCTGTTATCCGCTTTACTGATTGGCTCAATAAGTTTGACTGGTTGCTCAACTCTATCCAACTTAATTGAAAAACCTGATGACCAAAAAACGGTTGAAGACTTTTATGGCTCAGCTATGGAAGCTTTTGAAGAGAAACAATGGGATGTTGCCATTGAGAACTATGAAAAGCTAAAAGCGTATTTCCCTTATGGCTCTTATGCAGAGCAAACATACCTTGAATTGGCATATGCTTACTACAAATACGATGAATCAGAGTCTGCGATTCGAGAATTGGATGAGTTTATTCGACTCTATCCTAACCATCCTGAAATCGCGTATGCCTATTACCTAAGAGCCGTCTCTGCAGACTCTATCACTCGAAGCTGGTTGGATAAATTCATCACAGACCCAGCTACCCGTGACATCAAGTCTGCCATTCGGGCCTATGATTACTATACACAGCTCATTCAGCGCTTCCCAAGCAGCAAATACGCCGTTGCTGCCGCAGAACGCCTGATTGTTTTGCGAAATCAACAAGCTCGTCATGAAATTCAAGTCGCTGAATTTTATATGAATAAAATGGCCTATTTAGCGGCTGCCAATCGAGCAAAAGTTGTTTTAACAGACTTTCCTCGTTCAGCCTCAACCGCTCAAGCATTGAAAATCTTAGTAACTGCCTATGACAAACTCGGGATGCAAGAAAACAAAACGAGTGTAGAAGAAGTTTACAAACTTAACCAAGATAAGATTGAATTTAGCGAAAAAACGCTCGAAGATATGAAAGAATTAGCTGATAAAGATGGTGGCTGGTGGAATGGTTTAATGGAAGGCTTACAAGGCATTTTCTAGAACCTTTACGACATTTTTCCATATCTTAATAAAAAAGGATTGTAACCGGCCGGTTACAATCCTTTTTTTGTTTTTATAACCTTACAAACAGATGAATTTAGTTATGATTCAGAATAGCCATTCGTCACTGGGTAACGCCGGTCGCGACCAAAGGCTCGATGTGAAATTTTCACCCCTAGTGCAGCTTGACGACGTTTATATTCACTTCGATCAATCAAACGAATCACTCGTTTGACTTCATCGATTTCATAGCCTAATTGAGCAATTTGACTCGGAGATAAATCTTCATTTACATAAGCATTAATAATCGCATCCAATTGATCATAGTCCGGTAACGAATCCTGATCTGTTTGATCAGGTCGCAATTCTGCGGATGGTGCACGCGTAATTACTCGCTCAGGAATAACCTCTGACAAGGTGTTACGGTAAATAGCCAATCGATAAACCCAAGTTTTTGGCACATCTTTAAGAGGCGAAAAACCGCCCACCATATCACCGTATAAAGTTGAATACCCAACAGCCACCTCAGATTTATTGCTGGTTGCCACAACCATATAACCCGTTTTATTGGAAATCGCCATTAGCAAGGTACCGCGAATTCTGGCTTGTAAATTTTCTTCCGTAATTCCCACTTCATCATCCAACGTCTGACTCAAAGCATTTTCAAATGCTTGATACATGGGTGCGATGGGAATGGATTCAAATTCAACCCCCAAGGCTTGAGCCTGAGCTTGAGCATCTTCTTTTGAAATTTCTGCAGTATATTCAAACGGCATCATCACTGCTTTTACTTTATCTGCGCCTAAAGCATCTACGGCAATGGCCAATGTCAACGCTGAATCAATACCGCCCGACAACCCTAGCACAACCCCTTGAAATCCATTTTTACGAACATAATCTCGTAAACCAAGCTTTAGCGCTTCATAAACCCTTGGTTCATCATCATGCAAAGGTGCCAACAAACTTGGCATGAGTACAATCGAGTCAGCCTGTTTAAAAATTTCAACGGGTGTTAAAGCAGGAACAAACTCTGGGCTTTGCGCACAAACTTCTCCGTCAGCACTCATCGCAAATGAACCACCGTCAAACACCAATTCATCTTGACCACCAACTTGGTTGACATAAATAATCGGCTTGTTGATTTCATCCACTCGTCTTTGTAGAGTTTGCAGCCGATCTTGATGTTTTTCAGCTGAAAATGGCGAAGCATTTAAATTCAGAATCACATCTGCACCTGCTTCGACCGATTGAATAGCTGGAGTGACTTTCCAAATATCTTCACAAATGAGCAACCCAAACTTAACGCCTTTATACTCAACAACACATGGTTGGTTACCGGCATTAAAATATCGTTGCTCATCAAATACACTGTAATTAGGTAAATTTTGTTTAATGTAACTCGCCTGATAAGCCCCATCAGCAATCCAAGCGGCCATATTAAAGCGCTCTCCTAACTCATCCATCATTGGATAACCGACCACACACGCAATGTTTTCACAAGCGTTAGAGATCTCCTCCAAAGCTGAATTCACTTGCAAATAGAGCTCATCACGAAGCAATAAATCTTCCGGTGGGTAACCAGTAATCGTCATTTCAGGAAAAACAACAATGTCGGCCTTATGTTCTGACTTGGCTGTCTGCAATGTTTGCAGAATCAACTTCACATTACCCGCAATATCCCCAACTTTTGGGTCTATTTGAGCCATTACAATACGGACGGTTTGGGACATACAGAACACCTTAAACAAGAGATTGAGAATGAATTATAAGCATAGGAATGCTTGATAATGATTTTAAAAGCTTTAAAGCCCAAGATTTCCTGAGCAAAGCAGCGCATGGATTTCATTTTGCGCCTTTTAAAAAAATTAACAAGCCATTAACTTTCTTGAAATTAAGAAAAATGTCCCATCATTGCTTCACCTAGTTTTGCAGGTGAATCAACAACCGTCACATTTGCGGCACGTAAAGCGGCAAATTTCGCTTCAGCAGTTCCTTTACCACCCGACACAATCGCACCAGCATGCCCCATACGTTTTCCAGGAGGCGCTGTCACACCAGCGATGTAAGCCACCACCGGTTTAGTGACATTGGCGGCAATAAATTCTGCGGCATCTTCTTCCGCTTGACCACCAATTTCACCGACCATAATAATTCCTTCAGTTTGAGGATCATCTTGGAATAACTTTAAACAATCGATAAAATTCATTCCTTGAATTGGGTCACCACCAATTCCCACACACGTCGATTGACCTAGACCATTCATCGTCGTTTGATGAACAGCTTCATAGGTTAAGGTCCCTGAACGAGACACAATACCGATTTTTCCAGACTGATGAATATGACCCGGCATAATCCCGATTTTACAACCATCTTGATTGTCTCCGGGAGTAATCAAACCTGGGCAGTTTGGACCAATAAGGCAGGCATCCGATTTTTCCAATACCGCACGGACTTTTAACATATCTGCGACAGGAATACCTTCAGTAATACAAGTAATCACTTTAATCCCTGCGGCAATTGCTTCAATAATAGAATCCGCTGCAAACGCTGGCGGCACATAAATCATTGAGGCCTCGGCTCCTGTTTGGGCAACCGCTTCTTTAACCGTATTGAAAACAGGCAAATCAAGATGTGTCTGTCCTCCTTTACCTGGTGTTACTCCACCAACCATTTTTGTTCCATAAGCTATGGCTTGCTCTGAGTGAAAAGTCCCTTGTTTACCAGTAAAGCCTTGGCAAATTACTTTCGTTTCTTTATTGATTAAAATACTCATCTTTTTTCACTCTCTTACTTGGCCACTTCGACAACTTTCTTGGCAGCATCTGCCAAACCATCCGCACTGATAATGCTCAAGCCACTTTGTGCCAGTTTTTCTTTTCCAAGATCGACATTCGTCCCTTCTAAACGCACAACAACAGGAATTTCTAAGCCGACTTCTTTCACTGCCTGAATAATGCCATCGGCAATTAAATCACAGCGAACAATTCCACCGAAAATATTTACTAAAATCGATTTTACTTCTTTTGATGACAAAATAAGTTTGAAGGCTTCAGCAACACGTTCAGGTGTTGCGCCGCCTCCAACATCTAAAAAGTTAGCCGGAGAACCTCCGTTTAATTTGATTAAATCCATGGTTGCCATCGCGAGACCCGCACCATTAACCATGCAACCGATATCACCATCTAAAGCAATGTAATTAAGCTGGTGTTCAGACGCTTTTGCTTCCCGAACATCTTCTTGACTCATATCACGCATTACAACCAGGTCTTTCTGGCGGTAAAGAGCATTTGAATCGATATTTACTTTCGCATCTAAAGCAAATAATTGATTTTCAGCCGTTCGAATTAAGGGATTAATTTCAATTTGGGAAACATCTTTATCTAATGCCAACTGATAAAACGCCTGCATCATCTGACCGAGTTCCTTAAAGGCTTCAGCTTTTAAACCCAAAGCAAACGCCACTTCTCGACACTGATAAGGCATCAAACCAACAGTTGGGTCAATATGTACGGAAAAAATCTTCTCCGGAGAAGTCTCTGCGACTTCTTCGATATCCATTCCTCCAGCGGCTGATACGACAAATGTATGCGTACGAGTCACTCGATCAACCAATAAACTTAGATACAGCTCGTCTTCAATATTCAGAGTTTCTTCAATCAACAGACTGTTGATAGGTAACGCCTTGCCTGCCGTTTGTATCGTTGCCAATTCTGAGCCCAATAAACTCGCCGCAACGGTATTGGCTTCGTCTAAGGTTTTCACCAATTTCACACCGCCGGCTTTACCTCGCGCGCCTGCATGAATCTGAGCCTTAACTACCCAACCATCAGAATCAATGGATTGCATAGCGGGCTCAAGCTGACTAAGTTCAGTAATTAATTGCCCTTTAGGCACTGCAATTCCATATTCAGTAAACAACTGCTTGGCTTGATATTCATGTAGATTCATTAAAACAAAATCTCCGCAGGTCAAAAGTTGGGATGCGATGACCTTCACACAAAGGACTTCTCGAATTCATGCAAATCCATCGCAAAAAAAATTGCCAAATATTGTATTATCTTTTCATACCTAATGCACGAAACATCGGGGGTATGGGTTCGTTCAGCAACAAGCAAACAAAAACCTAAACTATAAAACCCCAATTTCATGATTAAAAAATTATATAGAAGTTAATTATGCGTTCACTATTGTTCTTTTTTGCCGTTATTGCTGTCTTTATCGTCGTCATGATTGCAGCTACCCGGATACAAACTTTGCGTTCTTCGATGAAAAAAAAGAACCCAAAGAAACCGTCAAAGGAAAAACCAATGGTGAAATGTGCCCATTGCGGAGTCTATCTACCGAAAAATGAGGCAATTACTGATAAGAATCAAACAGACTCAGTAGAACCACTGCCAGAAGAGTATTTTTGTTGCCAAGAACACCATGAAGCTTTCATAAAAGATAAATCAAATCATTAGTATCGTTGAGATACTCAAGCCTAAGAAGAAGATTGAAACATACCTTTCAAAGCCAACTGGCGCTCTTCTTCAGGAAATTTTTCAATGGCATATCGAAGTGTTGTTCTGGACAGTTGTGAATAGTGCGCTTCTAGAAAACGTTTCAAGCGTTCCAGATTTTGTTTTCCCAGTTCTCGCAACATCCACCCAACCGCTTTTTGGATTAAATCCTCTTTATCGTCCAACAACCTTTCAGCAACATTCAAAGGTACGTCTAAACTATCTCGTCCAATAAAATACCAGCACGCTACCATTGCAATCCTTCTCTGCCAAAGCAGGTTTGAATTCGCCAACTCAAACAATATTTTTTCTGATCTTTTCTCGAAATGAAAAAGATACGCACCAACAATCTTATGGGCAGAAGCATCCACTAAATCCCAATTATTGACCTGTGAACTTTTTTCCAGATAAAGCATGTAAATACATTTTTGAGATTCGAAATCAAGCCGTGAAAACGCCTGTTCAAAATTAGAGACGAGTGCCAACAAAGCAAAATGCCTAACTTCATGAAAATTGGAATCGAGCAATTTTGAAAGAATAGGCAAAGGAATTGCAGAGTATTTTTTTAGTTGTGCGCGTATTTGAGGAAGAGTAACACCAAGAAATTGGTCAAATTCGGAATATTGACCCTGCCCAGTTTTAAAGAAACGCTTGGAAAGCTCAGCACGAACTGGGTCAGAAAGCTGAATGAGTGACGCTTCAATTTGATCAGCATAAACTTCTTCATCAACCGTCACATCACTACTTTGCATAAAATTATGATGCGTTCAATTAATCCAAAATATCTTCAATCTTGGCGGTAAACAACAAGGTAGCACCGGCCAAAGGGTGGTTAAAGTCCACCTCAACCTTATCATCATTTATAGTGAGAACCGTTCCAGGAATTTCATCGCCCGTTGGCGTCTGAAAACCAATGACCAACCCTTCTTGAAGCTCGATCGAACTTGGAAAATCCGACACATTCATGGTTTGCACATTTTCAGATTGCTTTAATCCAAAGGCTCTCTCTGGGCTTAGGGTAAATTTACCTTGAGTACCAAGCTCCAAACCAATTAATAGTTCTTCGATATTCGGTAATAAATTCCCATCACCAATGGTAAAAATCATTGGATCTTTCGAATCAGCCGTTTCAATGATTTCACCATCCATTAAAGCAAGCTCAAAACTTATGGCAATTCGGCTAGTTTCAGTCACACGAGGTAAAGGAGTTGTTTCAGAAGTCATAATTACACTGCATTTGTTATGAATTTTGTGTGTTTAGAAGCTTAAATAATTAAGTTTTACCAAAAAAGGTAAATGGTTGCTCAGGGATGTCTTGACAACGAATATGCCAGTTCAATTGATATTTGCAATTCCCCGAAACACAATCCAAAGAATTCTCTTTCAAAGTCCCTTGGGTAATTGCCTGTTCAGAAAGCTTGACATAACCTTGTTCACAAAGCGTGCGTGATTTGGCATGCAATGCGCGATTATCCAAATCTTGAATCGTATCGTTAATACTTCGGCTCAATCGGTATTCTTTTCCGTACTTCTTGTCGGCAATTGCTTCCAAAGAGCCTCCAAAACCACCTTTCTGAACTTCTTGGTCCGACAATTCCGTAACCTCAATCTCAACAAATGCTGACTGCAGCGACTCTTCAACCGAGTCAGAAAAATCCGCCATTTTTTCAATCCCAGAATCCAAGGTTGAGCAACCTTGCAATAACAAGCCTGAGGCAAAAATGGATGAAAGTAAGAGACTTTGTCGCTTTGGAATAGAGTTTGAAACCTTAAACATTGAAAATATATGCCTATGCGTAGGAGGCGCTTGAACTGGTTTCAAGCACCATGGATCACTAATGAATCACTAATCAATTATTAAATAATGAAATTTGGGAACTAGTCTAACAAAAAATTAACCGGCCGGTAAAAACTGCAACCGTTAAATTTCAGCTACTAACGCTTTGGAAACTCTTTAATGCCCTTTTCTTCGATAATATAACAAAGGTTAGTGTGTAACTTCTTACCATCCACTAAAAGAGAGGTTCCTTGAATATCCTCAGGATTTAATCGAACATCACCTTCGTAGACTTTGAGCAACTCTCCCGACATACAGCTATACAATTCAACGCGACGATCCAACCCCATCCAATCCGATTGAATGTTCTTGGCGCTGTTAGCGACCTTTTCACAGCCGGTTAACCCTATAACAGAACTGGCGAGCACAGTAGCAACGATTGAAACACTCCAAATAGATTTTTTCATTCTGGTTCTCCTGAAACCGTCTCTTCAACCGTTTGCTTAACTGACGAAGCCGCACGCTTGGTCGCATCCCATGCGTTTTCATAAGTCTGTTTGTCGCTCAAAGTATCGGCAACCTCTCCTGCACCTTCCTTAACAGAATGATACGTTTCAGACTCTTGAACGGTTGTGGCCACATCACTGACCGTTTCTTTCGTGCCTTCCCAAGCTTTTTGATACGTTTCTTTTTCAGTCAGGCTGTCAGCAACTTCACCGGCGCCCTGCTTAAGTTCTTGGTAGGTTTCAGATTCTTCGGTTTGTTGCGTCCAGCTTTTAACGGTTTCAGTCGTAGATTGCCAAATCGAAGAAGCTGTTTCTTTGGTATCTTCCCAAAGCCCAGCCTGAGCACCGCTTGAAAAGACAATCATTAAGCCAAACGTAGCTCGTTTAAGGTTGATGATTTTCCTTTTTTTTAACATGCAGTTCATTCCTCAATTGCTTATAACGATGCAGTATATTCCGCAACGGCTTGCATTTCTTCATCGGAAAGAGGTGCTGCCATTGGTGCCATCATGCCCGTAAGCGGACCAATTTGCTCACCGGCTTTATAACGTTTCAATTTATCGACAATATCAGCCACAGCCTGACCCGCTAGCTTAGGTCCAATTCCACCTTCTGCTTGAGCACCGTGGCAGCCTGCACAGGTTGCATAAACTTGTTGACCATTTACGGATGCCACAACTTCTTTGGCCGCTTCAACTTTTTCTACAACCTTTTCTTCAACTGCCTCTACCTTATCTTCCACAACAACTTCGCTTTCAGCTTCCTTTTTAACAACAGGTGTTTTTGGAGCGATTTCAGGCAAAGCTGATGCTTTTGCGGTTGATTCTTCAGCAACAGCTTCTGATTTTGGCAATGCTACTGGTTCAACCAGATTTTGCTTGGTTTGCTCAACTGGTTCAGGCTGCTTTACATCCATTGTGTTTTGTTGAGCGGTTTGATTCATTTCTGCCGAAGAACCAGCATTCGAGGTTTCATTGTCATTACTACAAGCTGACAGAGCAAATACTGAACTTAGGGCAACACTTAAAAGTAAGCCTTTTTTTGGAATATTCAGTTCAAAAGTTTTATTAAGGGGTTTCGTAAAAGTTGTCATTTTCCCTCCTCTGGAAATTATGACCAAGCATTAAAGGTTTGATATTTAATCGATTCTAAATAACTCGTTTAATTTATGGCAAAGCCAGTTATTCAGAGTCGACTATTTAGGACACCTGAACTTGATAGTGCTAATACTTTATATTAGTTCGAAGTTTATCCCAAAATTTTATGCAAATAATTTGCTTTCCAATAAAGTCATCCATTTTAGACTAGCGCTTTTTTGCAAGTTTATTCAGTCCTAACAGTCAACGGCAACTATAAGGTTTTAAGCCGTTTTTCCAAACGCTGAATTGAAACCGGTTGAATGGTTTTCATTGGCTGAGAAAACAGTGACACACGTAACTCTTCCAGTAACCAACGAATTTCTATGACCTCTTCGTTTTCTTGATAAACCGGATCTTCGGCTAACGACCTAAACTTATCCAAAATAGGCATGATTTGACGAATAGCCACCTGATCTTTATTTGGGTCTTGGTCAATTTTTTCAAGGCGTTTTTGTAATGCACTCAAATATCTAGGAATTTGTAAAAACCATTTTTCGGGCGTTTTTCGGACAAAATCCTTAGAAATTAAGCCATCTAACTGAGCGCGAATATCAGCAATTGAGGCTAAACACCTTGGATTTACCCGGCCGGTTATTTGTTTTGCGACCTGCTGATGTGCTGTAAACAACTCTTTGAGATGTTTTGCAATCTCTTGCGCTTTCTCAATCCATTGCAGGCGCAAATTTTCTAGTGCCGTTTCAAATTCACCCTGCTTGCGTATTAACTCAGGATGCTCGACAATTTTCAATAAAGCTCGATCAATCACCTGTTGAGTCAGTTCTTTACAAGTACCATAAGGTGCATAGCACAAACAGGCTTTTTGCATCGGAAGTTTCGCCTGTAGATATTTTTCCTTATCCTGCAACATTTGACGCAGCAATAAAATCACCGCTTCCCCATGCGCTTTGTTTGCTTGGCTTTCATCAGGAAAGACATCCAGCACAAATTTTAGATCTGAAATTTTAATATCTTTAACAGAATCTTTACCCTCAGGGGTACATGTACCGGCCGGTTGTTGAACGTTTAACGCTGGATAAACCACCATTTGGGCACCATTATGTTTAATGGTTTTTTCCCGAGGTAGCTCTCCAAAATCCCACGTTTGAATCACTTGCATGTTTTTGGAAGATTGCGACTGATGCTTTTGAATCTGCTTTTCAACTAAGTGCTGATAATCCACCTTCAGCTTCTCTAAATCAGTACTTTGTGCCAGTCGTTTTCCTTTGGCATCTTGTAATTCAAAAAATGGCTGTAAATACATTGGCAACTCGACTTGTGCAAAATCCTCCAAACGAACTCGAGTTGTCGCATTGGAAGGCGCACGTCGATTCAATGCCCAAACCAGTTGATTCAAAAAAGGTACCGGCCGGTTATTTTCAGATTTATCCGCTGACATTTCCTGCAATACCAAATTAGCATAATGCGGTGCAGGAACAAATTGTTTACGCACCGATTTAGGCAACGATTTAATCAAATGCGCAATTTTTTCCGGTAGCAGTCCTGGAGTCAGCCACTCGAAAGACTGCGCATCTAACTGGTTCAATTGCGCTAATGAAATTTTAAATACAACGCCATCATTAACCTTTCCGGGTTCAAAGTGGTACTCCACTGGAATCGGGATTTGATTTTTAATTTGAACAGCATCTGGAAATTGCGCCAAACTGCCCGAATCCACCTCTTGTTTGAGAAGCTTCGACTTATCTAAAAATAACGATTTCCAGAGCGTCTCATTTTGCTTGGCTTTCTTCGCCCATTTTTCAAACGCTGGCTTAGAATAAATATGCGAGGGTATGCGTTCAGCATAAAACTGATAAATTTCTTCATCCTCTACCAAAAAGTCAGGGCGACGGAATTTAGCCTCTAAAGCTTCAATTTCTTGTACTAACTTCTGGTTGTGAACGAAAAATTCAACCTTTGAGAACAACTCTCCTTCGACTAAAGCGTGGCGCAGAAAAATCTTATGCGAATCCACTGGATTGATTGGGCCATAGTTACAATGGCGCCGGTTGACAATGGGTAAACCATAAAGAGTAATTGATTCAAATGCTCCAACTTGTCCGGTTTTTTTCTGCCAATGCGGATCGGTATAACTGTGCTTAATCAAATGCTTTGCGATTTTTTCAACCCAGCGAACATCAATCACCGCATTGGTTCGTGCAAACAGCTTTGAGGTTTCAACCAATTCAGCAGACAACAGCCACTTCGGACGTTTTTTGAAAAGCACCGAACTCGGATGAATGAACAATTTTGTGTTCCGAGAACCCAAGTAGGATTTTTCATCCTCACGCATGGCAATATTTCCTAGAAGGCCACTCATTAAAGCGCGATGTAATGCCATGGAGTGCACATCGCTCAGACGTTCAGTGACTTCATTACCTTTTTTCACCTCTTCATATAAATGCAGTTCTCCAACCTTCATACCAATACGTTTTAAACTTTGGGTAAGCTGCATGGTCAAATCATGCCATTCGCGCATTCTTAAATAAGATAAAAAATTTGTCTTACATAATTTACGTAATTTGTTTTGTGAAAGATGACGTCGTTGATGCTCATAAAAACGCCACAAATTCAGATAAAAAATAAAATCCGAACGTTCATCTTCAAACTTTTTATGGGCTTGCCTTGCCGCTTGCATATTCGATTCATTCAAATCACGAGGGTCTTGAATACTGAGCACACTAGCGACAATAATAACTTCTGCCAAAACACCATTTTCTTCACCCGACAACACCATTTTGGCAACACTCGGATCAATTGGCAGCTTGGCAATTTTTCGTCCTTCCGGTGTTAAACGACGCTGTTCATCCAAAGCACCAATTTCTTGCAGTGTTCGATAACCATCGTTAACTGCTTTATCATTCGGCGGCTCGATAAATGGAAAACTTTTAACCTTACCTAATCGCAACTGCGCCATCGTTAACACGACATTCGCTAAAGAGGTTCGATGAATTTCCGGCGAGGTAAATTCTGGTCGGGATTTAAAGTCTTCTTCATCATAAAGTCGAATACAAATCCCTTCTGAAACACGACCACAGCGTCCTTTTCTCTGATTTGCCGAAGCTTGAGATATTTTTTCAATTGGCAGACGTTGAACTTTGGAGCGAACCGAATAGCGACTGATGCGAACCTGACCGGGATCGATGACATACTTTATTCCCGGAACGGTCAAAGAGGTTTCAGCCACGTTGGTACTTAAAATAATTCGACGTTTTTGTGAAAGCTCGAACACTTTATTTTGCTCGGCCATCGACAAACGCGCATAAAGCGGAACAATTTCAGTATTTTTCAGATTCCGTTTGCGAAGCGCTTCAGCGGTTTCTTTGATGTCGCGCTCACCTACTTGGAAAACCAAAATATCGCCAAATGAATCCTCTGAACCTAATTCATCGACTGCATCCACAATGGCGGTAGTCATATCCTGTTCAATTTGATTTCCGGCATCATCTTCATAGCTTGCCAAAGGTCGATAACGGACTTCAACAGGATAGGTTCTTCCAGATACTTCAACAACTGGTGGGCGCTTCCCATTAATCGTAAAATGCTCGGCAAAACGCTCAGTATCAATTGTTGCAGACGTCACAATGACTTTTAAATCCGGTCTTTTGGGCAAAAGTTGCTTTAAAATCCCCAACAGAAAATCGATATTAAGGCTGCGTTCATGCGCCTCATCGATAATAATTGTGTCGTATTGATTCAGGAATTTATCGTTTTGGATTTCAGCCAACAAAATCCCATCAGTCATCACTTTAATCAGAGAATGCTCTTTAGACTGCTCTATAAAACGCACTTGGTAACCGACTAGGTCACCGATTTTACTGCCGAGTTCTTCAGAAATTCGCTCCGCAACAGAACGTGCGGCTAATCTTCTTGGCTGTGTACAACCAATCCTTCCGAAGACACCTAAACCAGCCTCCAAACATATTTTTGGGATTTGCGTAGTTTTCCCAGAACCAGTTTCACCGGCAATCACAACCACTTGATTTTCTTGAATTAAGCGAAGTAAATCGTCTTTTTTGGCTGCTACCGGCAGTTTTTCATCGTATCCAATCACAGGAACACGATTTTTTCGCAATTGCGCAATTTCAATAGATTTCTTTAATCTTTGATTCCAGCTTACCCAATGCTCACTGGTCTGTTTTGCATTTTGCAATTTCTTATCTTTATAAAATTTTGATAGAAAAAATCTATCAGAAATCATTGCATCATTAATATTTTGCACTGAATTTACTGCAGATTGGGTGTTTTCATCGATTGACATAATTTGACTGGTCACTTTTATTAGGCATAATAATAAGCAAACTCTAATACAGGTATAAGTTTAACTTATCCTAGATAAAATTATTATGGTGGCTGAAAAATTTCGGCCAATTATAACAAACTAATACTCGAGGCTTTTGCTATGAAGATTCGTCAACTTTTTGATTACGACACTTGGACGTACACATACCTACTTTGGGATGAAGAAACCATGGAAGCAGCGGTCATTGATTCAGTGATTGAGCAAGTTGATCGTGACATGCAACACATTGAAGAGCTCGGTTTAAAAGTGAAATATCTCCTTGAAACACATATCCACGCTGACCACATCACAGGCGCTGGGCCTTTACGTAAGAAGACAGCAGCTGAAATCGTAGTTCACAAAAACTCTGGTTCGGAATGTGCCGATATTCTTGCGGAAGAAGGCGATACTTTCAAAATTGGCTCGCAAACCATTACGGTCATGCACACACCGGGACACACAAATAACGACATCACTTACCGTATTGACGGTGCAGTATTCACAGGCGATACACTTTTAGTTCGTGACTGTGGTCGAACAGACTTCCAATTAGGAAGCAACGAAGACATGTATCACTCATTGACTCAACGCCTGTTTACACTTCCAGAAGACACAATGGTCTTCCCAGCTCACGATTACAAAGGTTTCACGCAATCGACGATTGGCGAAGAGAAAAGTTTCAATGTCCGAGCAGGTTCTGGCAAATCATTTGAAGACTTTTCAACGATTATGGACAATCTAAACCTCCCAAATCCGAAGCGAATTGACATTTCAGTTCCTGGAAACCTGAAATGCGGAAATCTTGACGACTAACCGACGACCAACCTAAGGGTTTTCGTTTATTTTTAAAATTCTGTTTTTACAGAGCAAAAAGCCCAAGTTTACCGGCCGGTAAACCTGGGCTTTTTTATGGTTTTCTCTAACCTAGCAAAACTAGATGAATTTACTAAGATAAGAAATACTTCAATATATTTAGTGAACTTCTAACACTTCAACTTTATATTCCAAGTTTTGTCCAGCTAATGGGTGATTGCCATCCAAATAAACTTTGTCTTCTTTGATGTCTGTAATTCGGAACAAAACAGGATTGCCATCTGGATCTTCCGTTTCCACGGCTGATCCAATTTCAATTTCCACAGAATCATCAAAATTATCTGGCCCAGCATACACAAGCAAATCGTCCAATACATCGCCATAGGCTTTTTCCGCAGGGATGGTGACTTTTGCCTCAAACCCAGGTTCTTCACCTTCCAAAAATTCTTCAAGGCCTGGAATAATCTCACCTTCACCTTGAATGTATACCACTGGCTCCCCACCAAAAGTTGAATCAAAAATTTCACCGGATTCATTACGTAATTCATAATGAAAAGTCACGCGCGCGCCTTTTGTAATCTTCATACAGCTTATTCCTCAAATGCTTTAAAATAACGCGCAATATTTTAACCTGAAATGGAAAACCGCATGCGCCAAATATTTCTGGATACTGAGACAACCGGCTTCAACCCTCTTGAAGGGGATAGAATCATTGAAATTGGTGCAGTGGAGTTAATCAAACGTAAACTGACGCAAAAAAATTACCATCAATATATAAACCCAGAAAGACCCATTCCAGCAGAAGCGACCGAAGTTCATGGTATTACCGATGAACGTGTTGCCAATGAGCCCAAGTTTGCAGAAATTGTTGACGCCTTTATGGAATATGTAGCGGGAGCTGAACTAATCATTCACAACGCTCCTTTTGATGTTGGCTTTATCAACCATGAACTCTCTATGCTGCAACACAACCGGTGGGGGAAAATCGAAGATCACTGCACAATTACAGACTCGTTAAAACTGGCTCAAAAGCAGTACCCTGGGCAACGGAATTCTTTGGATGCTCTTTGTAAGCGTCTATACATCGACAACACCGCACGTGTTTTTCACGGAGCTTTGCTTGACTCGGAAATCTTAGCTGATGTTTATTTAGGAATGACAGGTGGTCAAGTTGATTTAGGCCTGAGTTTGGAATCCGGTCAATCCAATGAACCTAATATTGAATTGGGACAAATCCAAGCCCAGAGAAAACTCATTGTTCTGCCTGCCACAGATGATGAACTCGCATTACACCAGAAAAAACTTGAAGAGATTTCAAAGAAAAGTGGTAAAGAACTGCATTGGTAAAACGCGATGGCAATCTTAAATCGGCATTCTTCCATTCAATTCAATTTAATTGATCCATCGCTTGATTAGCGAGTTCATCAACACGTTCATTTTCTGGATGGCCGGAATGCCCTTTTACCCAACGCCACTCAACCTCATGCGGTGCAATCGCAGCATCCAACGCCTGCCATAGCTCTTTATTTTTCACAGGTTTATTCGCTGCCGTTTTCCAACCTTTTCGCTTCCAACCGTCAATCCAATGGGTAATCCCATTTTTCACATATTGCGAATCGGTAGTAATAATGACATAGCAGGGTTTTTTCAACGCTTCAAACGCCTTAATAGCCGCCGTCAATTCCATCTGGTTATTGGTGGTATCTTGCCTGCCACCATTCAATTCTTTGGTATGCTCACCAAAACGAAGCAACACACCCCAACCACCTGGCCCCGGATTCCCGCGACAGCCTCCATCAGTAAAAGCCTCTACTTGTGGTAATTCGGAGGAAACGGAATGTTGATTTGCAGATGCCATAGCTTACCTTTGACTTAAAATTTTAGTGGCGTGAATCCCGATTGGAGACGGATGAACGTGATGCCAGTTTGCCGGTTACCGCTTTCCAACGCGGCATTTGCCATTTCAGACCAACTAGCGTCGGGGAGTCTACGCGTTTTTTAGCGACCAAACAATAACTGTTGCCGATGGAAACCCCAAAAATCTTCAATAATTTTTGAAACAGTCTAAACCCCGTTGAAATCCACTTAGCGGAAAAGGAAAGTTGGGAGTAATTGGCTTGCTGTCGGCTCACACCAATACTGGTGAAATGCACAGATTGAATGTCATAACCCAAAACTTTCAGCCACTCTTTTATTTTCTTAGGGCTTTCCAAATTGACATGAACTCGTGAATCATTCTTGGAAATCCAAGGGGTTCGCCATCCTTGTGACCAACTTATATAACCGGCCGGTACAAAACCTGTAATCACTAAATGACCCTCTGGAATCAACATGGCATCTGCTTGTCGCAGCAGATAATGAGGATCTGCAGCAACTTCCAAAGTATGCGGTAAAACTAATACATCCACGCAGTCTTTTCCAATCGGCAGATAATCCAAGTCGGCTTGCACCTTTTGAACTTCCAGAAAACTCACATCGGCCGGTGGCAATTTATAATCAACCAAAACTTTGTGATTCACGCGACTCGCACTACAAATATTTTCGTTGGAAATTCGTCCTAATTGCACCAAAAAAAAACCAAAAAGATTTGGTAAACAACGATTTAAAAGTTGAACCTCTTCTTGATAAAAACAACGGTTTTTTTCTTTCTGGAACCACTCAATTAAATATTCTTGAAAGCCAGAGCTCATAGTTCTCCTCCGTCGCAAAAGGCATTTGCGTATTTAATCGATTATTTATAGGTTTTGCCTGTGAAGCGAACAGTGCAGTTTGATAGTATAACCAACCAAATTGATTCGTGTAGGTTCGTGTCTAAACGCGACAAACTCACAATAATTTCAAAGAAGGTAAACTCTATGGACACCATTCAAACATTTGGCATCCCAGCATTAATCAGCACCTATGAAAACTATATCTGGGCTCTCGTAAAACACGATAAATGTTGGATTATCGACCCAGGTGAAGCCGAGCCAGTTTTGAAATTTTTAACAGATCGTGGTCTCTCTCTGCAAGGCATTTTAATTACTCATCGTCATGGAGATCACATTAACGGTGTTGCTGAACTCAAGCAAGCGTTTACGAATATCATTATTTATGGACCTGAAAAAACGCCTTTTCCATTAATAGAAAATCGCCTAAAAGAAGGTGATAAGGTGACAATTTTTGAGAACTACCCGCTACATGTTCTTGAAACGCCTGGACATACCGAAGATCACATTAGCTTCTACAATAACCAACATCTGTTTTGTGGTGATACCTTATTCAATGCTGGTTGCGGAAGAATTTTAGGTGGCACACCCGAAGAATATGCCAACTCGATTATGAAAATTAACCATTTGCCAGACCAACTTGATTTTTTTTGCGCGCATGAATATACGTCGGATAATCTCAAATTCGCTCGTTTATTTGATCCAGAAAACAACGAGTTAAAAAAACGGGCTCAACAATTTAATACGGATTACCCAAACCGTATTATTGACGCTGCCCCTTCAACACTTCAAGAAGAAAAACAAACCAATCCTTTTATGCGTTTTCACCAAGGCGCAGTTCGTGCCAAACTCGAAGCTCATCTGAAAAAAACGGACACTGGCACGTCCTCTCTCGCGGAATTATTCAACACATTGAGAGGGTTAAAAGATGAATTTGACCAAACAGGTGAATTTACATTACTTTCTTAACCAAGCTAACAGATAGAATCAATAGATGGGTATTGCATGGAAAATCATTGCGTTTACCTATTTTACCGGCCGGTATCGTTCAAAATTTCCCACAAAGCCTGACAGAATCATTAGAATGGATGCTAATTTAAACTTCAACGCATCTGAAGTCATCAACGTCCCAGATGTTTTATGGATTAATTTGAGTTTATCAATCATTACGTCTCGATTTATAAACTCGACGGTCTTTTAAAATCTTATGCACAATTCATTTCCAGCTTTAACGATACCACGTCATTCAAATCCGCTGAAACGCGCCATTTTAATGACTGGATTATTCAGCTCTTTAATCTTGACGCAAGGGTGTAGTTCTCTAACCTCTACGGCACCGGAGACGGGCAAAGCCCAATACAGCACAGCAATCAATTCTGCTCAAACACAACTCATTGCTCAAAAGCCCCTTAATCCTCCTCGCGTGACTGAAACGACAATCAGCAAACAAGAAATTGTGCAGGAACATTACGATATCGTTTGGCCTGAAATCACACCTCACTTCAATCTTGCCAAACAACACATGGGAAAATATGATCGCTTAATTGAGTTTTATCAAAAACGTAAAAAACATTTAGAAGCAAGTTTTTCTCGCTCAGAACCGTATTTTTTCTACATCAAAAACCAAGTCGCCAGTCGAAATATGCCAATGGAAATTGCCTTGCTTCCAGTAGTGGAAAGTGGCTTTATCCCCCGAGCACGCTCGCATAAAAAAGCAGTAGGACTTTGGCAATTCATACCCAGTACTGGCAAAATGTATGGATTAGAACAGAACTGGTGGTTTGATGGCCGAAGTGATCTTGTCAAAAGCACCAAAGCTGCACTCGATTTCTTACAAGACCTTTACAAGCAAAATGATGGTGACTGGCTGTTAGCACTGGCATCTTATAATGCTGGTTACGGTGCCGTTTTAAGAGCTCAAAAACGCTATCGCAAAAAACATCCTCAAACGTCTAAAGATGCACACTTGGATTTCTGGCAACTACAGCCCTTTTTGCCGAAAGAAACTGCACGCTATGTTCCAAAACTTCTAGCCACTGCACATCTTCTAGAATACGCAGATACCTATGGCATCGAAGTCTATCCGGTCGACAATAATGCCCATTTTGAAATTGTCCATTTAAATAAACAAGTTTCACTGAATGCGATCGCTAGTGTTTTGGAAATTTCTAAAGACACCTTACTGGATTTAAACCCAGGATATAGACGAGCAGCTACGCCACCGTTGCAGAACCAAGACAAGCACCATCTGTTACTGCCTATTGATCAAGCGCAAACTTTCAAACAACTGTTTGCAGAAAACCCAGAAAAATTCACCGTTCAATGGCAACGTCACAAGGTTAAATCAGGGGATTACCTCGGAAAAATTGCCAATCAATACGGCACGCGAGTTGCGGCAATCAAACAATTAAATCATCTACGAAATTCCAATATTCGGGTGAATCAGACGTTGCTGATTCCCATTGCAAGTTCGACCTCAAATAAAAAAGATGACACGAAAACTCATAATAAAAACACCAAGCCGACAACAACCGTTGTAAAAGCCTCCGAAATCAACAGCAAGAAAACATCCCTAATGCTTGCCTCTGCGGATGCTTCAAGCCACGCTGGAGAATTTATCAATTACACTGTTAAAAACGGTGATTCACTCTGGAAAATTGCCAACAATTTTTCTGTTTCAGTCAAGGACTTAAAGACTTGGAATAACTTATCCAAAGAGACTCTTCGCCAAAATCAAACATTGAAAATTGCTCAAATAAAAACTTTACCGGCCGGTAAGTCTTCAAAAAAACAAAACACTTTCCGTGTAAAGAAGAGCTATAAAATTCAAAATGGCGACGTGTTATCGGTAATAGCTGAAGATTTTGGGGTGAGTGTTTCTCAAATTAAGAAATGGAATTCACTCACTTCAAACACGATTCGTCCCGGCCAAACGCTGAGCATTTGGCAAGGCCCAGATATGAGCAAGCATAAAGAGTATAAAGTGAAAAATGGCGACAACCTCTGGCTAATTGCCAAAAATCACAAGCTGAGCACCCGAATTCTAGCAAGGTATAATTCGATTTCAATAAACACCACTCTTCGTCCTGGACAAGTTTTAAAAATCCCTTTTAAAATCTAGCACTAGCGGATAACAGCCTCATTCAAATTATTGGGGCTTCCATACGAAGAGGCAAAGCAAAAGAATCTAGACTCTATGAATAGACACTCTATTACCTCTCCAATTCCAACTCGAACGCCTCACTTTCAGGTTACTTTTCTTGGATTGCTGCTTTCGCTATTCATTCTTATCAGCTTTATCCCAAGTCAAGCACATGCAAAGCTCACAAATCAGCAACAAGATTTCCTTGATGCTTGGGAAGCAATCAAAAAAAATGACCGCCCTGCAATCGCCAAATATAAAAAACGCTTAAAAGGTTATCCATTACTCAGTTACATTCAATATCACGACTATCGAAGAAACATAAATAAAACACCTGACACACTTATTCTAGAATTCTTAAACGAAAATCCGAATTATCTCGGCACTTACCTGCGAAATCGTTGGCTAAAAAAATTAGCAAGCCAAAAAAAGTGGAAAACTTTTTTAACCCACTACCAACCTGCAAAATCCATTGACCTTCAATGCCACCACACCAATGCACTTATCGAACGCAACCAAGGTTCAGATCGAAAAACTGCCTTGAGCCAAGCAAAAACGCTTTGGAAATCTCACGCAAAACTTCCAAAAGCGTGTTACCCGATTGATAATTGGTTGAGAAATAATAAATATCTAACCGCAGAAATTGTTTGGCAACGAATCGATTTAGCCATACAAAAACGTCAATTTTCACGGGCGAGAACCTTGATGAAAGACTTGTCTAAAAAAGACCAGTCCATGGTAAAACAATGGATTCGCATTGTCCGAAAACCTTCTCTGATTAAAAAACCATTAGACAAAAAATTAAGTCCTTATGTCGCAAGCCGTGCTTTTGTTCAAGCTGCTAAAAAGCTGGCATCCAAAGACCCTGTTTTAGCCAAAAAACTTTTAGATCAATACCAAAAAAATTACCATTTAAGTAAAACGCAAATTCTAGATTTAGAGCGTCGTATTGCGTTACGTGCTGCCTACAAATATAAACCGGCTTCCGAAGAGCTTTTAAATCTTGTTAATACCCAAGGCGATAAAACTGAAGAAACGCTACGCTGGCAAGCTCAAATTGCATTAAAAAAATCGAATTGGCTAGACTTAATGGACGCAATTAATCTTATGCCAAAAGAAATGCAGCAGAAAACGAAATGGCAATATTGGAAAGCGCGCGCATTTGAACAAACCAAACAAAACGATCAGGCACAGAAAATCTATCGTCAACTTGCCAAAAAACGAGACTACTATGGTTTCTTGTCCGCAGATAAAGCGAAATTACCTTACCGCTTCAACCCTAAACCCGTTAGTAAGCTAAACCATGCACAGCTAATAAAAAAATATCCTGCATTGCAGCGTATCAAGGAATTGCTAGCAGTGGACTGGCCTAAAAGCAGTCGTTCCGAGTGGCACCATCTTCTTAAAGAAGCGGATGAAAACGATTTAACAGCCATTGCAGTCATGGCAAGCGAATGGCGCCAACACCCTCAGGCCATTCGCTCACTTGCCGTTGCGAAACAGTGGGATCAATTGGACCTACGTTTTCCAACCCCTCATAAAGAGCCAGTAATGCTGAATGCGGAAAAGAATAAAATCGACCCAGCATGGATTTATGGAATTATTCGCCGTGAAAGTGCTTTTAACCCAGAAACACGCTCTTCTGCCGGTGCCGTCGGATTAATGCAACTTATGCCTAAAACAGCTAAATACATTGGCCAACAAATTGGCGTCAAACAAACAAGCTGGAAACACCTGACCTCAGCAAAAAACAATATCGAACTAGGTAGCGCCTATATGGCTTATCTATCAGAAAGGTATCAAGGAAATATAGTGTTAGCGACTGCGGCATATAATGCAGGTTCTCATCGAGTTAAACGATGGACAAAGGGACAGAAAAACTTTCCGGCAGACCAATGGGTCGATACCATTACATTTAGTGAAACACGTGCCTACGTTAAAGCCGTATTGGAATATACAACTATTTTCAAATCGCGTTTAAATGGCAACTACGACCGTTTGCGCGATATTATGCCAACAATTAGCGAATCAAAATAACCCACAAAAGAGCAAGCCTTTATTTGTAACGACCAATCACTCTCCTCTCCCGCCACTATAATTAAGTTAAAATACGTACTGAATACGTAATCCAAACTTTTAAGACAAAAAAAACCCCAGCACTTCGGCTAGGGTTCAAATCATTATCTCATTAGAAATAATCAGAGGAGGATACTCATGAAGAAACATGAATAAATTTATTTTATATAATCAAAAAACGGAATGCAAGTATAAAATTAAATTTTTATGACACTATAAGCTGAAAACCAAGTGCGCAATCCTTTTTAACTCCCCTCTAACCCTTTGAAATATCATTTAATTCACAGAATCTCAATACTTAAAGATAAAATATATTGCATAAACAGATGCATTTCCAGCGCTTAGATTCAGGAAAAACTATTGCCTTAATAGACTTTAACTATAAATTAATCTTATCAAAGAAGACCTGTAAAACTTTACCGGCCGGTAACATTCATTAAATTTGTCGCCAAGTCGTGCCGTCTGCCGAATCTAATAATTCAATACCTTGCTCTTTTAAATGATCACGAATTTCATCAGAACGAGCAAAATCTTTATTCGCACGCGCTTGTTTACGTTCTTCAATGAATGCTTCGATTTGAGCCTCGTCTAATTCTGAATTAGACGGTTGTGACTGAAAGAATGTTTCAATGTCTTGCTCCAACAGACCGATTTGATTCGACAGCTTGACCAACAATCCGGCAAGCCCTGTATCTCGGGTTTTATTCACCTCTTTGGCCAATTCAAATAATACGGCAAAGGCTTTGGGCGTATTGAAATCATCATTCATGACTTCAACAAATTCTTTTTCAAATTTTGTCCCAGTGGCTGCTTGACCAATCTCAACCCCCTGTAAAGCTGAATACAAGCGAGCGACACTTGCTTTGGCGACTTCCAAATTCTCTTCAGTGTAGTTCACAGGGCTTCGGTAGTGTGATGCAAGCAAGAAATAACGAATCACTTCTGGATGATAAATTTTTAACACTTCGCGGATCGTAAAGAAGTTATTTAAAGACTTCGACATCTTTTCATCATCAATTCGAACAAACCCACAATGCATCCATGTATTCACATAATGTTCACCAGTGGCACACTCTGATTGCGCAATTTCATTGTCATGATGCGGAAAGGTCAAATCCATACCACCGCCATGAATATCAAAATGATTCCCTAAACATTTAGTCGACATAGCAGAACATTCAATATGCCATCCAGGACGACCATTCCCCCAACTTGAATCCCATGCTGGCTCATCAGCTTTGGACGCTTTCCATAAAACAAAATCCATGGGATCTTGTTTAACAGTATTCACTTCAACACGTGAACCGGCCTCAAGTTCATCTAAATGTTTGCCAGAGAGGCGACCATAGTTTTCAAACGCTTTAACTTTGAAATACACATCTCCATTGCTCGCCGGATAAGCAAACCCCTTATCAATCAAACTACCAATCATGCCTTTGATTTCATCCATATGCTCGGTCGCTTTGGGTTCCATATCTGGACGCAACACATTCATTGCCGTTTCATCAGCATGCATCTCTTTAATCATTCGTTCTGTCAGAGACTGGATCGATTCATTATTTTCCAAGGCTCTTTTAATGATTTTGTCGTCAATATCAGTAATATTTCGAACATACTTAACTTCATAACCGAGCGCACGAAGATGCCTAACCACCGTGTCAAAAACTACCATGACACGTGCATGACCAATGTGGCATAAGTCATACACTGTGACCCCACAGACATAAATCCCCACTTGGTTTTCATGAATAGGTTTAAAGACTTCTTTTTGGCGACTTTCGGTATTAAAGATTTGTAAGCTCATTGCTTGCCCTACATTTAATGACGGTTAAAATTCAATGACTCAATGACAGCCAAAAGACTTTTCAAAAGAAAATTTTTGGTGTGAATTCGCTGAAACTATGGCTCATTAGAGTCTAGATGTTAGAATGCCCGATATTGTATAACAACTCCCATTTTAGTTCGGAGGGAATCATGAAAAGACGCCACTTTTTAAAACTGAAACTTGGACTCGCAGCAGGTCTATTATCTATTGCTACATTTGCCCAAGCTGCTGAAAACCCAAAAGTTCTAATAAACACCTCTGAAGGTGCAATTATGCTGGAACTTTACCCTGAAAAAGCGCCGAAAACGGTTGAAAACTTTCTTGGCTATGTCAATGATCGTTTTTACGACGGCACAATTTTTCACCGTGTGATTGGTAACTTTATGATTCAAGGCGGTGGCTTTGATGAAAAAATGAATAAAAAACTGACGAAGGCACCCATTTTAAATGAAGCTGACAATGGCCTTCGTAATCGCATTGGAACCATCGCAATGGCTCGTACTAATGATCCGCATTCAGCCACCGCACAATTTTTTATTAACGTGTCTCAAAATACTTTCCTTGACCATAAAGAAAAATCTTCATCACAAGCTTGGGGATATACCGTATTTGGAAAAGTCATTAAAGGCATGAGTGTGGTAAATAAAATTCGCCAGACCCGTACTGGATTCAAAAATGGTATGGCAGATGTACCGACCCAAACAATTAAAATTTTAAAAGTTCGTCAAGTTAATTAAGGAAAGCTCCATGACAAAAGTTGTTATTGGCACCACAATGGGTGACATCACTGTAGAACTCGATCAAGAAAAAGCACCAATTGGTGCAGAAAACTTTATTCATTATGTAATGGAAGGTTTTTACAACGGCACTCTGTTTCACCGCATTATCCCTAACTTTATGGTTCAAGGTGGCGGAATGCTTCCAGGTATGGAAGATAAAGACGCTGGTGACCCAATTGAAAACGAAGCGGATAATGGCTTGAAAAACGTCCGCGGATCACTTGCTTATGCTCGCACAATGGATCCACACTCTGCAACCACACAGTTCTTTATTAACTTAAAAGATAATTCATTCCTTGATCACACCGGAAAAAACTCTCAAGGTTGGGGATACGCAGTATTCGGTCAAGTCGTAGAAGGAATGGATATTGTTGATGCAATGGCAGGTGTTGACACCACTTCACGTCGCGGCCATCAAGACGTGCCGGTGGAAGACATTTTGATTACTAAAACAACGTTACTTGAAGATTAATTCAATCGTCATTACGTCAAAAAACAGAAAGTATTGTCAGATACTTTCTGTTTTTCGCATTTTCACTACCAAACAATGATTCATTGAGGTTCAAATCTTGACAGCCTCTCACTCTCAACCCAAAACCCTTGCCTTGGTGATTGCAGATATTCACCTGCAACCAAACAACCCAAAACATCCAATCAACCAACATTTTTTGTCTTTTATTCAAAAAGTTGCTCCGAGTAGCTCAAAACTTTATATCTTAGGTGACCTATTCGAAGTCTGGTTGGGCGACGACATTGGCCTGCAAGATTATGCAACGGAACTAAATGCACTCAAATATCTGATTGATTCAGGAACCCAAGTTTTCGTACAGTATGGCAATCGTGACTTTCTAATGAAACAGCGTTTTAGCCAAACAACCGGCATCCAACTATTACCCGATGAGTATCCGGCTGAAATCGGACCGCACAAGCTGTTAATGGTTCACGGTGACCAACTATGCACCTTGGATGAAAATTACCAGAAAATGCGACGCTGGTTTCGTAAGAATTGGGTTCAGTGGCTGTTTCTAAAACTCCCTCAAACACAACGTAAAAAAATTGGCAGTAAAATGCGACAGACTTCGAATTCTACCGGCCGGTCAAAAAGCTCGGAAATGATGGATGCACAAGAATCTGCAATTGTTGCGCTATTAAACCGTTATCCTGATTATCACACACTCATTCACGGTCACACTCATCAACCGAACCACTATGAATTTACGATGAACCAACACTCCTATCATCGCTATGTATTGAGTGATTGGCGACCGCAAACAAATTATCTATCGATTGATTCGCAAAAGATTCAAATCATAAATTTTGAATAACGCATGTATTTTCAATACCTAGAAGCAAAGAAGCCGGTTCAAAATAAACCGGCCGGTAATGTTTTAACAATTTTTAAGCTTTTATAAGTGATTCTTTTTGCCTTAAAAAGTTTTGGTTGTTAAAACATGTTTCTCCCCTTCTGAACGTGCAATCACTGCAGCACCGACTGAATCACTGAACACATTCACAGCCGTTCGCATCATATCCAAAATTCTATCAACGACAAGTAATAACCCAATGGCTTCTGCCGGCAATCCAACCGCCACCAAGATAATTGAAATAGCCACTAGACTTGCAGATGGAATGCCAGCAACCCCGATGGAAGTGGTTAAAGCAATTAACACAATGAGCAATTGTGTACCTAAATCTAAAGGCACACCGAATAATTGCGCAATAAAAATCGCCGCCACACATTCGTAAAGCGCAGTTCCATCCATATTGACTGTTGCACCCAACGGCAAAACAAAACTCGAAACCCGGTTGGAAACGCCTGCGCGATGCTCTAAAGCATTAATCGTAACCGGCAAAGTTGAGGATGAGGAACTGGTAGAAAACGCAGTGAGTAAAGCCGGAGTCATGGCTTGATAATGTAACCAAGGGTTTTTCACGCCTCCTAAAAAACGCAGAATTAGCGGCATGGCAACGGCAAAGTGAATCAACAACGCACCTGTCACTGTGATGAAGAAAAGCGCAAGATTATCAAATTGTTCAAATCCAGTTTTGGCGACCGAAGCCGCAACCAAACCAAACACTCCAATCGGGGCAAACTTCATAATCAAAGTCGTCATCAACATCATGACATCAAAGACACCCTGCCAGAAGTTTTTAAGCGTTTCCGCTCCCCCACCTTTAATTTGCGTCATAAAAAAACCAAACAGCAAACTAAAGAAAATCAGACCGAGCATTTGCCCCTCTGCGGCAGCGTCAACGATATTGGTTGGAATCATACGCAGAAAGACTTCAACCACATCACCGGCCGATTTACCTTCAACCGCAGACATCACGCTTTCTTCAGCAACTATTTCAGGAGGAGGCTCCTCACTTACTCCTGGCTGAATCATATTCACCATTGTTAAACCGATAATAATCGCAATAAAACTGGTAAACAGATAGTAGGATAAAGTTTTAAGCCCTAATCGACCAAAACCACCATTTTCGCCAATGTTTGAAATCCCGGTAATAATTGCAGAAACCACTAGAGGCACGACAATCATTTTCAGAGCATTCAAAAAAAGTGTCCCAATAAAGGTGTAGATGGCTAACCAGTGGATTCCACCAATAGTACCTTCAGTCCCAGTCCAAGTACCCATGATTACCGCCAGAAGTAGCGCAATCAGAATTTGCCAATGCAGAGCAAGTCTCATAGTATCTTCCTTACAAGCTAAATCTAAATTTTAGCTAAAAAAAAAGCGCTTGGAATAAGCGCTTTTTTAAATTCATGTCAATGATTAAACATCAGGACACTGTCCCCAGGCCATATATGAACCTAGGTTATGCACATCAGAAAAGCCTTGTGAAACTAAAATCTGTAGTGCCATTTGTGAACGCTGACCTGAACGGCAATAAACAACGATCGGCAGAGATTTATCTAAACTTGTGTTTGCAGTACGATCAATATCTTGAAGGGGAAGATTCTTCGCTCCAGGAATACCGCTTTCTGCAAACTCTTCTGGCGTACGAACATCAACCAGTTGAGCATTTTGCTCTTTAATTAACTTTTTTGCATCTTCGCAAGGAATAAACACTTGTTATGACTCCCTATACACTATTTTCAAACTGTGGCTAATATACAGCAATTTCACAAAAAGACAAATATTAGAAACTACTTAAGTGTTACGTGACTTACGCAAAAGCACTAAATAAGCAATGCATAAATCGTCCAAATCGAAAGCGCAGCAAATAAAGCGGCCACAACATCATCTGCCATAATGCCAAAACCACCTTCCAACTCTTCATCCAACCACTTGATTGGCCAAGGCTTTACGATATCAAAAACTCGAAATGCGATAAATGCCACTATCCACCATTGCCACGTCTGTTCGGGCAATAAAATCAGTACAATCCAAATACCAATAAATTCATCCCAAACAATTCCACCGTGATCATGAACCCCAATAGCATCCGCCGATTTTTGGCAAATCCAGCTTCCAACTAACAGCCCAAAAATCAAAAGAACCCAAGCTGCCCATTCGGATAGAAGTAATATAGGCAAAAATAAAATCAAACCTGCTAGCGTTCCCCACGTTCCAGGAGCAGGATTCAGTAAACCAGAGCCGAAACCATACCCTAAAAATTGCGCAGGGTCTTTTACAATTTGTGAAAACAACGGAGGGGGGACTTTTTCTTTATGACTCATCTTTTTACAGGAACCCATCAAATTAAAGGTGCACACTATACCAAAGATTCACCTATAGATTAGGTCACCCATTAAACAATAGGTTAAAGAAACTCTAGCAATGGTATTACATCCAGAATAAACACTTTGAATCTATTAATCCCAATGAAAAGTCCATTTAATCTATTTATTTATCGCGGACACAACACGGAGTTACCTTACCCAAAACAAATACAATCTCTACCTTGTGATTTAGCTTTATATAATTGAATATCGGCTCTATGGACCGCAGAAGAAAGTTCTTCATTTTGATTTAAGGCAACCAAGCCAGCGCTAAAGGTTAGTTTTTGAGATTGAGGATCAAAAAGATTTAAGTTTTGGCTAAAATTCTCCAACAGATTCAATGAATCGTTGACTGGTTTTTTTAACAAAAGCAAAAACTCTTCGCCACCATAACGAGCTGTCATCCCTTCACTAGCGTCACTTGTAGACTCCAACTCCTTTGCAAATTCCACTAGAATCTCATCGCCGACTTGATGCCCAAATCGATCATTAAGACGTTTAAAAAAGTCCAAATCTAGGATAGCTAAACTATAGTCAGTTTTTTTATCAATATTCTCATACAATCGAGTAAATGCATTGCGATTATAAAGTCGAGTTAGAGGATCCGTTTCTGCTAGGACTTTCAATTGCTGAGCTAACCGGTCTGATTTTTCTCGCTGAAGTCGATAGCGTTTTCCATAGGTTTTCATAATAAAAACCGACATAGCAACAGTAATCACATAACTAAACATTAAATCTAACTGTTTCGCTTGTTCGCTTGGATATCGATAGATTAAATGATCCAGTCTTGTTTCACTAAAGACTAAAAAAGCAGGGACAACTAAAACCAGAGACATAAAAAAGTAGCGAGATTTTGGGTAGTCAGTTAACAGGTAACTTAAATAAAATGCTGCAATTAAAAAAAGTAACAAAGTTGGACCTTCAGAACCCCCATTAAAAATCCAATTGGCTGGCAATAGGACAATAATCACAATCGCCAGAAATAACAGCGACATGGTCAGAAACTGGCCTCTAAAACGTGAGAAGTAAAAAAGAAGAATATGTGCAAAACCGACAGCAACCAAAGCGATATTAAATTCAAAGGGTGCGGTTAAAAAAACAGTATTGAAAACCGCGGCGCTTAGATACATGAGAATACCGGCTAAAAGCAATATGTGATGAGTATATTCTTGGGGACGTTCTGGATCACCCAATAACCACTTAAGTTTATTCAAAATAAAGCCTTCACGAAAACAAGGGTCACAACAGCGACTATTTACAAAGCCACATCCTATATTGGCACAATCGAAACAAACAGCCGAACGAAAACTTGATTTAGTACACATCTCTAAACTGGTAAATTCAAGCCAACGTATTCTGCTTCAACTTAAGATACATAACAAGGCATTGACCACAAAAAATAAAAGGAATTATTGGAATGTAAATTTAGTACGTTTGACTTAGCCACGTATCAAACTAAAATCCATACTGAGTAACAGTACATTTCTACATGGGAAGAACAGCTCTTCAGCTTGACTAAATTGCCTTTAATCTGACAAATAGTATTCGACAGTAGTGACCACACGAACTTTCTTAATATGCGGATTGTTTTTATCACGATCCGAGATACTAAATTGCCCTTGAGAAGCTCTTTTGATTTTTCCAAGCTTACTTTGAGAGTCTAGTGCAAACTTTTCTGCGACCTCTCTCGCTTTTCGAGTCGCCTCTTCAATCATCTCAGGCTTTACTTCGTTTAATCGAAGAAAGTTATAATCGGTTTTGGTTTGGTAGTTTCCACCTGTAAACACAATCCCTTGCTTTCCTAACTCGGAGAGTCTGCTCATGACATTCCGAACTGTCGTAATATTCTCAGAATAAACCGTTACGGTCTGAGAAGCGGTATAACGAAATTCTGCATTCGCATTATTGCCATATTGCTGGGCGGATTTGTCTGTAATTGAAGGAGACGAAAAGCTAACCTCATCGGATTTAATGCCATTTTCAACAAGAAACGACTGAATTTTTGACGTATTCCTATCCATTTCATCGTAAATCGATTCAATATCGTTACTTGCAACCGTATATTGGATTGGCCATATAACGATGTCGGCGCTAAACTCTCGCTCCGACAATCCTTTTACAACGACACTTCTCTCATACTGTTTAAACTCTATCGCCGCAAGGCCTAAAAGATAACCAAGTGTTGATAGCCCAAAGAATATAAATATTCCTAATATTAAAGCACCAGCATTCTTATTCACAACACTCTCCTTTTAGGTATTGTTCTTAACAAGAACCTTCATATTACCATGACCCAACGATTTTAATTTTTTGTGGATGCCTCTCAAGTTAATTGCAATGATTACACTGCATCAGGCAGCTAACAAACACCATATTCCACTCAAGGAATCTAGTGCGACAGGGAAGATACCCAAGTATATGGTCGCTGCAATAAGAAGACCAACATGCCTTAAATGCTTGTTTCCATAGGCTTCACGGAATAAATGAGCTTTGCTATATAGTTTTATGCTTGCGGCAAAGCCTTAATCATGGGAATTTTATGAAGGTCTTTATCCCAATTTGCTTTGCTCGAAATAAAAATGTGAGCGGTAGGTATGATGGGAATAGCACAATCAAGGCTTCCTGCAGGAACCACAAGAAGTTCATTTTCCAATTGAATATTTGGAAGTGCCGATCCACAAATTGAGCAAAATGATTTGCTGTGTTGAGTTGAAGGTAATGTAAAGTTTGTTACTTTATCGACTCCTGACAACCATTTCAATTTGGCAGAAGAAGAAAAAAGATTGGCTCCATGCGCTGAGCCTGTATCTTTTCGACACCGACTACAATGGCAAAGGTAAAAATTATCAAAATCACCTTCTATTTCGAAAGTGACCTCACCACAAAGACATGACCCTGACTTTTTACTCATAGATAAAACTCCCAATGATTGTGATTTATACCGGCCGGTATGCAAAGAATGCTTTATTCAGAGGCTTGTCCGCTGTAACGGTTTATTAACGGCCTTAGACTTAATCCATTATTTTACGGGGATACCCCACTCTTCCAATGGAGTAAAAATTCACCAGCCACGGAGTATTCGGTTAAAAGCAATAAAAAACAACAAGGTACTTATTCAAGTTCCTATCCTTATGAAGTTAGTCGCTGTGATAACAGCAGCGCATTCACACGCCCGACTGCATAAATTGTTAAGCATTTTTACCACTCAAAACTGACCATTGCTGCCAAGTGCCTACAGCAAAAAGGCCACTAATCAACAAACAGATAGCAGAACTAATTAACCAAAATGTCAGACTGTTTTCTGGAAAAATTGGCATTAACCCTACAAAGAAAACGCCACGAATTAGAAATATACCGGTAATAAGGATGAGCGCTAATTTTGTAAGAGGTAAACGTTTAATGACACCAGCACCTGACAAACCATAAATGGCCCAAACCAAAAGTATCAAGGCAATAAAAGAAGTAACCACTGTAGGAAACCAAAGCCCCTGCTCTGCCATCCGCGCCATTTGTTCACCTGCACCAAAGAAACGATACCAATCGCCTCCGAAAACAATACAGCCAAGATGAGCAAGTACAGCAGCAAAGCAACATATGGCCGCTGCTATTAGATATTTATTACTGGAAGTGTGCATTTTTCCTCTCCAAATGCCTAACGTGGTGGAAATAACCTCGCGTACGGAAAATTTTAATTTTTCGGGTGTGAAACTCGTCAGGTTGATTGCATTGTTATGAGGAGCGCAAGCGATTCATGGCATTGCAATCTATTAGCGCCACCCCGTTATGAGTGACCGCTTGCGGTCGCTCGTAACACCTGTATAAACGGCGTCCGGTGGAGGCCCATCGGGCCGGAACGAATTTGATGCACTTGTTAGGCTTTTATATCCCACTGTTCTCGTCGTAACCGGTAAAGTACATGAGGCCGCAAGTGGCTATTTTCAGGCAAGCTGGGATGCTCAAACTGGCCACTGTAATTCATGCCTATGCGCTCCATGACCCGACGCGATCGCTGATTGCCAACTGTGGTAAATGAGACAATCTCTGGAAGCTCTAACTGTTGAAACGCAACGTTTAGCGCACCACGAGCAGCCTCTGATGCATAGCCTTTCCCCCAGTGGACTGACGATAACCGCCAACCTATCTCGACACAAGGAGAAAAAGGCAACGTTGCAGTGGGTACGTGTAGTCCACAAAAGCCAATAAACGGCTCGGCACCCTTGACTTCGACTGCCCAAAACCCCCAACCTCGCTGCTTTATGAGTGAGCGAATTTTCTCCGCCATCTCAGTACTTGCTTGGCCGCTCAGCGGTTCGGGAAAGTACTCCATGACCTTTGGATCGGCGTTCAGCAAGGCGAACGGCTTGAAATCACTTTCTTGCCATTGCCGCAAACACAGCCGTTCGGTCTCAAATTCTATTAACTCTGCCATAACAGGGTGTGCCTTGTTTTTGAAGCCTAACGGGGTGGCGAAACACGCCAGGTTGATTGCTTTGTTAGACTGCCGCAGGCGGTCTGACAAGGGAATCGATTAGCGCCACCCCGTTATGAGTGACCGCTTGCGGTCGCTCATAACGCTTTATTTAGGGGCCGTAGCTGCGAAGTAGCGCTGGTCCCAGCCTTTTTGCAATCGACTACAATTATTTGTTATTTGTTAAAATGTAACTTGAATTGGCCACAATAAGTTAATGATGAATTGGAAACTGGTGTTTCTTTTAAAGGGAAGCCTCCTAAAGCCTGCCCATAAATCAGCACAAACACATTCGCCCCACCAACATTCTCTTTTATATGAGCTATATCGGAGGCCGCAACTCCTATATTGGAGAGATATTGAAAATCTAAATCAACCGTTTCGATGAAGTCTTCATCTAAATATGAGTCAATATTCTTTAGCAGTTCATGGGATGGATTCCGATCTTCCCAAGCTGCGTACTCTTCATCAGAAACTGATTCATCTGGTTCTGGCTCCCATTGAGGCTGAGAGTAGAGGCAGGCTGCTTCAATATTTTCAAATTCCCCAGAAAATACGTAAACAAACATTTCTTGCATAGCTTGACGCCTCCCATACTACATAACGGGGTGGTGATAAACTGCGTGGTTTCGCGCAAAGAAATTTTTAATTTTTCGGGTGTGGAACACGTCTGGTTGCCTGATAAATCATCTTAGATTAAATTGTCTGCAAGGCTTCTTTTTTACTTTGAAAAATCATCAAATGTCTTAACAGGGGTATCACTGACTTCTTCAAACGTATATATTGCTTTCGTAATGCCTTTAATCTTTGATAAATTAATTGGCTGAACTAGCTCAAGTTATCCAACCCAACTTACATCTTCAGCCAGTTACTTTTTTATCTATCTCATTTTAACTTTGCTGGATCATAGTCAAGAAAAAAGTCTTCCATAGAATAAAATTTGCGTTTTGGAAAAATCTCACCATCTTCCAGTTTAGTTTCAAAAAGGCTACTATCAATGCAACCATCTGTTGTTCCATCTATCATCATAAATAAACTCCCTAATATGTTTTTTTGGGATTCTCGTATAACTCTCAAGAGGTCATTTTCATTAATACCTTTATCATAAAGGTTTTTTAGTGATTTCAAGGTACCATCCAGATCAGACTCGTCATAAAAATCCAGAACTCCTTGATAACGTTCTTCCAAATCAAGATTTGGTTTTACAGTTCGCTCCAGCCAACCACTTTTCATAGTTGGGCTGATAACATCAGTCCAGCTAAATCTCATAAACTGCGACATTTCAAAAAACGGAACGTCAGACTGACTCTGACCAGTAATATCATTCTTTATCTCTTCGAGATTTCTTTTATCCAAATTTAATCTTTCCAGATATTGAATATGATCTATTACCCATTCAGGTAAATTATCCAGTTCAGGTAAATTATCCAGTTCAGGTAGATTATCCATTTAAACCTCCATGTTAAATTTAATTTTTTGAATCACAGGGTGGCCATAACTAGCTCGGTTACGGGCACGCAAATTTTAATTTTCCTAGGTGAAAATATGGCCAGAATTCACCATCATTATCGCAGTCAACAATTTTCTATACGTCTTAATTGTCATGCAGCCAAGGTGCGTAACTAAAACCGATCAATACGTTCTCTGGACTCATAAATCTAGCGACGGTTTGCCCCCAAGGTTCTTGTTTAACCTCATGAACAAATACCTGTCCTGCAGACTTTAATTCTTCCACCGCTTGTTTGACTTCTTCTGGGCTATCAAACTCAAATTCGATTGTTGATGTGGGTTCTGGGAAATTCTCCGGCCATTCATTACTGCCAAAACATGTTTGTGCAGCCATAGAAAGAGGCCAAACACCAAAATGATTGCTACCCGGGAATTTGTCCGTAAATAGATAATCATCTTGAGCCTGTAAGGGAAGCCCTAAAGTCTCTTTATAAAGAGAGCTGCTAGCTTGGGAGTCTTTCGTAATCACTGCATAACCGGCAATTGACTGTATTTTCATTCTTCATCTCTGCAATATTAGGGTTGTATCGTCTGCAAGGGAAATACCATATAAAACTGTAGTTTTGCAATATTAACGAATACTTTATAACAAATTTCCCTCTAATAATAAAATTAAAAAACAAAAAAAGGCGCTGGAGAAACTCTCTGCGCCTTTTGATTTATCCCAAATTTTTGGTTGATGCTGGCTTTCACCAGAATGACACAATCAATGGGTTATTTTCCGCGTTTTTTCGCTGCCGTGCGTAAACGTAGTGAGTTCAGTTTAATGAATCCTTCTGCGTCTTTATGATTGTATGCACCACCATCATCTTCAAAGGTTGCAGCCTAGAGTGAAGGCCTGTTTTTTAGGTCGTAGCTCGAGGCTGTCAATGTTGATTTTATTGTTAGGCATTTTCTAAAGCATTGATAATAGGTGACCAATTGTTTTTTCTTGAATGGTCATCGTCAGTGAATAGCTTTAAATCATGCCACCTAAAACCCACTTCTTTTTTTCTTGATCCGTCTCTTTTAGGAGTTTTCAATATAGCTTGTATAATTATTTTGTACTCTTTCAGCTAGAGTGTCGTATTCATATATGAATATTTCTGGCATTCCTTGTTCTTCTAAGTTTACTAAAGCAACAAACAGATCAGGATTGTTCTGTTTGATGGTTATGTCTTTCCCCAGCTTCCAACCCTGTGTGTTTCTTATTGAGCGGGTTTTTACTTGGATGACGATTGATTTGCTTCCATTTTGCTTCGATGCAACTACGTCAAACAACGGATTGTTTTTTGGTGTGAGTAATGCCAAATAACCTATGCGGCATAATTCAGCGCATACAAAATATTCGCCTGCGGTTCCTACTAAGTTGTTTGAGTTGAATTCCGTTGTCATTATTATTGCCTAACGACCAAGTTCACCGGCGGCAATGGAGCGTAGCGGTTGCCGTCCGGTGTAGTGCCTTGTTATGTTTTTAATTTGTATACTTTAAAGTCTGCGGAGAAGGTTCCAGCTGCTGTGATGACTACTTGATAACCCCCTATCTTAAAAGCACTTCCTGGATCTACATCCTCGATTTTAAAAGGATCACTTCCAGGAATAATGACACTAGCTGATACTTTGTGTCTAAGGGGGAATACCTGTGTAGTTTGTAGCAATAACCGTAACTTCTATTTCACCATTGAAAAAGCTGCCAGTATTCTGAGTTGATATAGATATTTCTTGGCTTTCATGGGCTCCAGATATCTGTGAATTAGTAGCATTGTCTAATTTTGATTGAATAGTTTCAGTAGTTGATGTTGGTGAGTCCGTATTAGCAGATATTGTAGGCTTTTCACGAGAGGAGAGCAGCTGAAATTTTAAAGACTCAGCCTCTTCTGATATTTTATTGACCTCAATTCTTAACGAGTCTCTCTCCTCTTTGATGACACCTGTAAGAGCTTCACTTTTCCCTTCCCCTACAGAATAATCCCACATCCAAATAGCCGCAGCTGTTGCAAATGTGACTAAGCCAGATAGGCCCGATTTAATTACTTGCTTCATACTTTCCTTAAAGCATAACGCCGTGCTAAGGGGCCGTAGCTGCGGAGGTCCCTGTGAGCGAAGCGAACGAACTTGAGCACCTTGTTATAGAAATCAAATTCCACACAAGGCCCGATAAATAGAGGAAAAATGCTGGAAACCATACCGCCTGCACTTTCCCTGTTTCAAACCGCCCCATACCAACCGGCACGCTACCGCCAGGCCCGGCGCGCCAACCGATGGCACCAGGATTGATGTGACCCAGCGGACGCAACCACTGGACCACAACCGAAGCACTCAAGACCGAAACCTCCCAAAGCCTCTGCCACTACCCAAGCCTTCAACCGCACCGAGAACACTGGCACTATTTCGCAGCTGCCACATCACCTCGCTATGGCAACCATAAAACCACAGGCTGCCCGATTTACATAACGCCTTAATTAACAGGCAAAATTTGGTTGGCTAAAATACGAGCGAAGCGAGATAGCCAGCCGTATTTTGTCCTTGTTGATTAACTTGTTATATGCCCCTACAACCCAGCTAGAATCATTTCTTTAATTTTATGAGCTTTTACGAAATGATCTAATTTATGAGTTTGAATCCACCAAATGGCGGCTTCCATGAGCAACTCAGGATTATCATTTTTATTTGCGAAAAATGCGTAAAATGACAAGCCAACATTATCACCTTTAGCGGATATTTTTTGATCACAAACCTCTATGATTTTAGCTCTTAACTCTTCTTTCATTATTTACTCGTTCTATTAATATTCACAAAACTCTAAAGGCATATAACGCCCGGCTAACCGAGCAAATTTTGTTGGCGGCTTTTTTTGGTACAAAAAAGGTGACAATAAAATTTGTCCGGTGGAGCCGCTTGTTAACAGTTTTTTGATGCACAAACATACCAATTTGTTGTATACCAGTCTGTTGTTTCTTCGCCATCGTAATCTCGGTTCATAAAATTAACCAGCTGTACATCAATGCTTTTTGGTACGTCGAATGGAATACCTTCTAGGCCTATAGTTTGAGGAATACGTTTTTGCCATTCATTATCTTTTTCGTAAAAACCTTCACGATAGGATTCATCGAAAAATATAATGATGCTTGAACCGTGAAGATCAGGCCAAGTAAGTATTAGGTCAATATTAACCGCTAAGAACTCCGAAGGTTTTGCGGAATGTAGATTTTCATACGCCTTAAACATTGCAGCAATAGCCCTGTTTTGCCACTCTTTCGTAGTTGTCGGTGGATCAACTAAACGGTCAAGAACAGGAATCTTATAATCAATATATCTTTCATCGCTGTATTCTAAAGGAAAGTACCCTTCAAACTGACCCGCCCATGCATCAAGTGCTTTTAAGCGCCTATGTGAACCTCGAACCTTTTGTTTTGGCCGGTTAAAACTAATTTGTCGCATAATTTTCTACTGTTAACGCCCGGCTCAGCGGGCAGTTTTTGCGCAGCAAAACTGATCCGCTGCAGCTGTTTGTTAAATTGCTAACTCAGTTCTTCAATATCACCAGATAAGAACTGATCAAACTGGATATCTTTTATGCTCTGTAGTTTTTCTTGATATTTCTTTGCGTCGAGAAACCAGAAGCTTCTTCCACAAGGAGTGCCTGAACGGCTTGGTTTTGTGTTGAACTTTGTCTCTAAGAAATATTTTTCACCGAGTCGATAGCCTGTAGCACTAACTACTCGCTTGTCATTTTCCTTAGCAATTTCGTCCAATGTTTCCTGAGTTGCTACCTTTTGTAGTCTTGAGCTTGTTTCCCAATTAACAGGCCAAGCCTTACCGGCCTGATCTACTACTTCAACTTTATATATCTCAGTGATGGCTATACCATTTGGAAGTGAAATACCAATTTCCGTTTTTTCACCTTCACCAAGTTTTATTTTTTGTTTCGGCTCTTGATGCCAAAGCCAGCGTCCTTTCTTGTGGTGCCAAGACTTGATAAGCCTTTGCTTCCAATCTCTTGGCGTAATGAAGTATTTAATATTATCAATTGAAACTGGTCTTCTACCGATGGAGCGTACAGTTAATTTGTGCAACGTCCGACTTGGCGAGTCAAAACCAAAAGATGACTCACACAGCAGTTTGGCCTTATCCAAACCGTGTTGCCTAAATCTCAGCCAAAGCCCTAATAGGCCAGCAACGGTGCCTATTGTCCCGGTCACCGCACCCCATATTGCGAGCACTTCGGTTTGACTCATAACTTTCCTTGCAATTTAACGGAGTGGCGATAACCTGCGTGGCTTCGCTGAAAAAAAATTGAAAATTTTTTGTAGGTGAAATACGTCAGGTTGATTGTTTTGTTATGTGCTTATGGCAGCAAATTTTCATATTTTTTTGGTAATAAAGCAAACTCACCCCAACCTAAGTCCTTAAAACACAAACCTGTGCCATTTTCACTGACTGTTCCGTATGCAACTAGGATACGCCCAACAGAGTTATCAGTAATGCCGTGACTTTTTTGATGCCTATCTTTTAATTTTAGACAAAAATCTTGGACGCCATTTTGGTTATTTTCTAAATACGTCATCCTGATGTTATCCGGCCTCTTATGCTCACCTAGATGCGTTGTAGTAACAATTTTTCCGTAATATAGTTTGGGGGAGTCATCTTCCTCACTGATGTCTTTAACATTGTGGAGTAAATCTAATAATCGAATTGCATGCTTTTGATTTGAGAAGAAGAAGTATTTATATAGATTTTCATCAAATTTTCGGCATATTCCAGCAACAGTGGTTATTTTACTTGGAAGCTTAAATGACTCACCATTATGGCAAGATATCGGGGTGTTTGAAATTGGGCCAGCGACATCTTCTACTGGAGTTTCATCATACTCTCCAGCCGGTTCTTCAGGAAGCTCCGGTTTCTCCGTGATAAAGCTGTTTACAATTACTAAATTTTCATCATCGATTGCTTTTTGGGCTTCTTCATATGAGTTGTATCGCTTTCCTTCTGGCTTCTCTGACCTCAAGTCACAATCAACTTCTTTATAAGCAGGGAGGTGGCCAAAATAAGCCTCTCTACCATTTGAAAAGTGGTCTTTGTCTTTTGGGACTCGATTTAGGTTCGTGAAGCAAACGGGGCAAAATATATTGCCCTCCATTTCTTTCTGATACTCGGAAGGTTCTTTTTTGAGAGCGTCAGCCTTTAATTTCTTTGGGTTGCCTTTTTCGAAGCTCCAGCCCTTAAGGTACAGAGCATACCTAATTCTTCTCTTTGATTCGTTCGCACTCACTTTGAATATGCCTCCATTTTTGGCACATAACGTTTGGGTTCAGCCGACGCTATTTAGCGTAGCCGAAGGCGGAGCGAAATAGCGGTCGGCTGGAACCCATTGTTATGCTGTAATTTGTTCAATGGTCACCTTGCCAGCATTTGAATAAACACCAAACTCTATAAAATAGGCGTACTGATATTCTAGTTCTCTCATGTAGCCTCGCAATTTTCTCCGATCGATGTTTCGATCTACACTGCTACTTTCTTTCTTGATTTCAATGACTAAGAAATTATTATTCGTCGATCTTTTGTGTGCAATGATGTCTGGAAAGACAGTTTTGGCATCTTCATCTTCTTGATCAGGATAGAGCTCCATGTGCGCCAATCTCTTGGGTTCTATTCCATCTCGATTGTATTCCACATCCACTTCATACTCTGGCAATTCCGCTTGAAGATGAAATGCGAGCTTTGCAGAGATAGATCTTTCGTTAGCATTAACCTCCATAAGATAGATGTCTTTCTCTATCAATGTAGCAATCGCGTTATCTAATGCTGTGATGGTACTCATAGTGCGGATTTTTCATTTTCAGGCATATTTGCCTGATTATTTAATATTACTATTGTTTTCAGGCAGATTTGCTCTGGTATTAATACAAACCTGTTAAATAGACGTTTATCTTGTATTATGAAGCTAATCATGCTCTAAAAACAAGTAGTTTTATGAATACTACCGCAAGTAAAAGTCTATTACTAGATGAAATGCGTATTACTTTACGTCGTGAGGCCATGTTGCAAGATTCGTCAGGAAAGGTAGAACAATTTTTAACTTATTTGGCGGTGGATCAGAATGTTGCTCCATCTACACAAAATCAAGCTTTAAATGCGTTGAGTTTTTGTTATACAAAGGTATTAAACGCACCTTTTATCAATGTGAAGGCCAGTCGTTCTCGCAAAGAACCTAGAATTCCTGTGGTGTTGACCAAAGAGGAAGTTGCTGAAATTTTAACTGTAATGGAAGGTTCGGCTGGATTGATTGCAAAGTTACTTTATGCAGGCGGTTTGCGAATTAGCGAAGCGATTCGCTTACGGGTGCAGGATATTGATTTTGGGTTTAAGCAAATCACCGTGCGTGATGGCAAAGGTAAAAAGGATCGTGTGACTCCCTTAGCCAACAACCTTATTCCACTTTTAGAAACTCAGTTACAAAAGGTGAAAACCCTTCATCAACAGGATTTAAACCAAGGGTATGGCTCCGTTTATTTGCCTTATGCATTGGCTAAAAAGTACCCGAATGCCGAGTTTGAATTGGGTTGGCAATATGTCTTTCCAAGTAATCGTTTAGCCGAAGATCCAAGATCTGGAAAAATCCGCCGACAGCACAGCGATCAATCCGTTATCAATAAAGCGATCAAAAAAGCCGTTAAACAATGCCGTATTAACAAAAAAGTAAGTGCACACACGTTTCGTCATTCTTTTATGAAATACATCCATGTATTTCACCCTTTGGGTCAGACTTTGTCTGTTCAAATTTGATCCAATCAAATTTGTGCCACCCACCTGCTACAAACAGGTACGGATATCCGCACGATTCAAGCACTACTCGGGCAAGGCGTTATCAGTCCGTTAGATCTTTTATAAAGACCGGCAATTTATTTCCAGAAACAAAAAAGGCGCTGAAGTTTTCTCTCCAGTGCCTTATTGATAACGATTCAGAGATTCCGGCTTTCGCCGGAATGACACAGTATTTCGATTATTTGCGGCATTTTTTGGGTGTTATGCGTCCTGATAAAGCCTTCGGCGTCTTTGTGGTCGTAAGCGCCGCTGTTGTCTCCAAAAATTTAGCGGTTTTATGCAGATTATTCGTCTATTCCTACTTCAAATCGCGATAAAAGTTTTCATGACTGCCCTGCGATAACATCAGTAAACATGGGATGTCATCCATTATTCGATAGGCTAACAGGGTTAATTGATTTTGCATTTTGAACTTATAAACACGAACACCCACCAAGTCTCCTTTCTTTAACTCACCCAATTCTGGCTGCTTAATCAGTGCTTTGATGGCCTTGTCTAACTCGCGTTTTTGGTTTGGGTGAAGCTTTTTGACAGCTTTTTCAAAACGCCTGGTTTGCTGTATTTTCATCGTTCGTGCACTTTACGAATCAAAGGTGTATTCGGTCAGTTGTTCAGGATCTTTACTTTCCTCTATTGCCAAGAGGGTTTCCTGAATAAAACTAAACGGCAAATCCGGGTTTTCTTCCACTAATTTTCCAATACGGCTCCAATACTCAATTTGCTTTGGAACAGAACGATGTGTCACCGCAGCATATAGCTTCGCTTCTTTGGCAAGGCTGTCGGATAATTTTATTGCAACAGACATATTTTCATACCTCGAAAAAATCTAAGATACCATTATCAAACCAAAAGAAACCTTTTGCAACCTTTGAAAAGTTATTGAATAAAATGACGCAAACAAAAAAAGCGCTGGAGATTTACATCTTCAGCGCTTTTTTATTTCCCAGGTTTGTGAGAGATTCCGGCTTGCGCCGGAATGACACAATCAATGGGTTATTTTCCGCGTTTTTTCGCTGCCGTGCGTAAACGTAGTGAGTTCAGTTTAATGAATCCTTCTGCGTCTTTATGATTGTATGCACCACCATCATCTTCAAAGGTTGCAATCGCTTCATCAAACAAGCTGTTTTCTGAAGTACGACCCACACAAACCACATTACCTTTATAAAGCTTAATGCGAACATTTCCTGAAACATTTTCTTGCGACTTGTCGATCATTGCTTGCAGCATTTCACGCTCAGGAGCGAACCAGAAACCGTTGTAAACCATTTCGGCATATTTTGGCATTAGCTCATCTTTCAAGTGCGCAGCATTACGGTCAAGCGTAATGGATTCAATCGCTCGGTGTGCTTTTAGCATAATGGTACCGGCCGGTGTTTCATAACAACCACGCGCTTTCATACCGACAAAACGGTTTTCAACCAAATCATCACGCCCGATTCCGTTTTCACCACCAACTTTGTTCAAATATTCCATTACAGTTGCTGGGCTCATTGCTTCGCCATTGATTGCAACAATGTCACCTTTTTCAAAACCAATATCCAGATAAGTTGGTTCATCTGGAGCGTTTTCTGGTGAAACCGTCCATAACCACATGTCTTCTTCCGGCTCATTTGCTGGATCCTCAATAATGCCGCCTTCATAAGAGATATGAAGCAGGTTGGCATCCATTGAGTAAGGTGACTTTTTACCTTTTTTCTTCTCAATCGAAATATTGTGCTCTTCCGCATACGCCATTAGTTTTTCACGAGACATTAAATCCCACTCACGCCATGGTGCAATAACCTTCACGTCCGGCATTAGCGCGTAAGCGTTCATTTCAAAACGCACTTGGTCATTCCCTTTACCAGTGGCACCGTGAGAAATTGCATCGGCGCCCGTTTCTTGCGCAATCTCAACCAAACGCTTTGAAATCAACGGACGAGCGATTGACGTTCCTAGACGATATTCACCTTCATAGATGGCATTGGCACGCATCATTGGGAAAACAAAATCACGAGCAAACTCTTCACGCAAATCTTCAATGTAAATTTCTTTAATGCCCATTGCTTTTGCTTTTGCACGCGCTGGTTCAATCTCTTCACCTTGACCGATATCGGCCGTAAAGGTTACGACTTCGCAGTTGTACTCTTCCTGCAACCACTTAGCGATAATTGAAGTATCTAAACCACCTGAATAGGCTAAAACGACTTTTTTCACATCTGACATTTGCGCTTCCTTATAAGTGAAAATCTGTTAAATCTTTAAAATTGCGCGGATTATACCGTAAAATCCATTTTCAATATAGTGATGCGCACGTCGAATCAACCGTGAATAAAGGATAGTCCATGACAAAATTTCTCGACTTTTTTAAGGTGACACCACAATACCTTATTCCAAAGCATTTTCTGTCAGAGTTGATGCATCGGTTTATGCAAATTCGTGTGAAATGGATTAAAAACGCTACCATAAAAGCCTTAACGAAAATTTATGGCATTAATATTTCCGAGGCGGCAGACGAGAATATTGAGAATTACGAGCACTTTAATGCATTTTTTACTCGTGCTCTGAAAGAAGATGCGCGTCCGATTGATGCAAACCCCAATGCATGGTGTTCGCCGGTAGATGGTTTAATCAGCCAATCCCACCACATTCATCAAAATACGCTAACACAGGCAAAAGGTCACGAGTACACACTTGAAGCGCTTGTGGGCGGTGATATTGAGTATGCAAAAACCTTTCAGAATGGTGATGCAATGGTTATTTATCTTTCTCCAAAAGATTATCACCGCATCCACATGCCAAGCGACGGAAAGTTGTTGTCCATGACCTATGTGCCGGGTGATTTGTTTGCAGTCAATCCAGCAACGGTTCGCAATGTGGAAGGATTGTTTGCACGTAACGAACGGTTGGTTTTACGCTTTGAAAACGAACATGGGCCATTTTGTTTGATTATGGTCGGTGCTATTTTCGTGGGTTCTATGGAAACAGTTTTCGCTGGAAAAATCACACCAGACTATCAACCGACTCTTTCTCATTGGGATTACTCAGAACAAAACTTGAACTTTGCCAAAGGCGATGAGATTGGTCGTTTTAACATGGGTTCAACCGTAGTTTTACTTACTCCGGAAAATCACTTACCAGAATTAGGTAAAATCACGCCAAATACCCCTATTCAAATGGGTCAACATCTGGCAGACTATCCAAATACGCAATCCAATGAGATGAATTGAGGAAACACAATGAAACTGATTACTGCCATTATTAAGCCTTTTAAACTAGATGATGTTCGTGATGCACTGCATGCCATCGACATTCATGGAATGACGGTCACCGAAGTAAAAGGTTACGGTCGTCAAAAAGGCCACACTGAAATGTACCGTGGCGCAGAATATGTCGTCGATTTTCTACCAAAGTTGAAATTAGAAATCGCTGTCAGTGAAAGCATTGTGGATTCTGCCGTTGAAGGAATTATTCAAGCCGCGCAAACCGGAAAAATCGGTGATGGTAAGATTTTTGTTACAAACATTGAACAAACAATCCGTATCCGTACCGGTGAATCCGGTGACGAAGCTTTGTAAGCTTCAGTTTATTTTGTCCTTTCTACCGGCCGGTATCTTTTCTTTTGTACCATTTGTTACCGGCCGGTAAACATCTTCTCTCTACATGATTATTGAATTCCTGACGCTCTTTGCATTGGCGTTCGCCTCTGCAACCTTGCTACCAGGCGGTTCTGAAATCTATCTCAGCCAGTTAGTTTTACAAACGCTTGATGAGAACTACTCTCCTACATCTCTACTGACAATCATTTGGTTGGTTGCAACAGTTGGCAACACTTTAGGGAGTGCTTTAAATTACGCCTTAGGGCGATACTTCCTGCACTTTCAAAAACGCAAATGGTTTCCCGTTTCAGACAAGCAGTTACTGAAATCACAACATTGGTTTCAAAAATATGGCCGCTGGAGCTTGTTAATGTCATGGGCACCGATTATTGGCGACGCACTTACACTCCTAGCAGGCATCATGAAAATTCCATTTTGGACATTTTTTAGCTTGGTGTTGATTGGTAAAGGATTTAGATATGCCTTTGTGATTGCATTGGTCGCAGGCTTTATTCAATAAAGTGAAAATAATGGAAACTTGTGAAAGCACATCATTTAAGAGTTATGAAAGAGTGATTAGGATTTGATCGGTGTTAAAAATTCAAGTACGAAACGCCAACATGATTGGTTTGCGAGAATTTTTGGCTAATCTCTCCTTTAGGAATTAAATTCCAGTCCCAACTTTTTTTGACCGGCGGGTAGGAAACTCCCCACCAAGGATCAATTTTCTCGATTTCTCCAGTCTGTATATTCATTTCTCGATTTTCTCGATCAGCAATCAAACAAGCAACTGCCGAAAATTGAGACAAATAATTCAAATGATTTTGGATAATTTCATGTCCAATTGCTTGCGCCTGCACATCATCAATTTTTTGGTGTTTTATTAACCAACGAACCGGAATCAGGGGCAATTGCGTAATGAGGTTTAAGGAGATAATTAAATCAACTTCAGAGTCATTTAGCCAAAAATTCGGCTCAGAGATACGAGTTTTTCCATGATAAACCTTAGATAAACTCTCGGTCACATCATGCTCAATCAATTGAATATTGGAATAGAGTTTTATCTTGTTTCGAGCGGCCGGTAAAAATACCAAATCAACCAGTAAAACTTCTTGAAAGGCCTGACTCAACGCTTGCAAAGGAATGTCATTTAAACTGCCGGCACCTAAAACAATCACTTTTTTTAATTTTGGTTTTTGCTCAGAATCATGCTCTAACCCGCCGAAAACTTTATGTTGAGCTTTGCCAATCGCTTCATGAATGGATTGCTGACAATTCGCGTAATGCGATTGCCAAGTCGCTTGACAACGATTTGCTCGGGCAATCATTGCAATCCCTTCTTTCAGGTACCCCATTGGTTTAATAAATTCATACTTCACCGGAGTACGATAATATTGGATGATTTCCCAAATCATAATTTTGTTCAACCAGCTCCATTCATTCTAAACAACGCTTAACATAGCTCGCTTGACAGTTTAATCGATACGAGTCTAATCGATACCTAGGGCTTGGGTTTTACGCGTCAAAGTGTTTCGCCCCCAGCCTAGCAATGCAGCAGCTTTTTGGCGATGATTGTGACTGGCATTCAGTGCAACTTCAATCAAAACCCGTTCAAACTCTTTTTCCGCTTCGGTATGCAAACCTTCTCGACCTGTTGAAACAAAATTTTCTGACCAGACTCGCAGTTTTTCTTGCCATGTCTCAGCCTCATCAGATTCCTCTGCAAGACTTGGTGGTTGTTGTAATTCCAGCGGTAAATCTTCTAAATAAACGGTCTTATCAGGTGCCATAATTGTTAACCAAGTACACAAACTTCTTAATTGTCGAACATTCCCCGGCCAAGGCAAGGTCGATAAAAATTGCAAAACTTCTTTACTAAAGGTTTTCTCTTCCAAGTTCAAGCCTTTGGCCTCAAGTTCCATATAAAAACGTAACAACAACGGAATGTCTTCACGTCGTTCTCGAAGCGCAGGAATTTTTATGCGAATGATGTTTAGACGATAAAGTAAATCCTCACGGAAATGCCCTTCTCGCACCAGTTTTTCCATATTTTGGTGCGTTGCAGCCACAATACGGACATTAGTCGTAATTGGATTTTTGCCACCCACGCGAAAAAAAGTTCCATCATTTAAAACTCGCAGTAAACGCGTTTGTAAATCCACCGGCATATCACCGATTTCATCTAAAAATAATGTTCCGCCATCAGCTTGCTCAAAACGTCCGATACGTTGGGTTTGCGCACCGGTGAACGCACCTTTTTCATGGCCGAATAATTCTGATTCCAGCAAATCTCTTGGAATCGCAGCGGTGTTCAAAGCAACAAACGGCCCTGAAGAGCGAGGGCTCAATTCATGTAAAGCTTGCGCAATCAGCTCTTTACCAGTTCCAGTTTCCCCATTAATTAATACCGTTACATCCAGCTGTGAAACACGCCCTAGAATACGGAAAACTTCCTGCATAGCAGGTGCTGCACCGATAATATTCAAGGGTTGTTTAGCAGATTTTTTAGGCTTTCTCGGACGAGAATTTCCACCAGAAAGATGGCGTTTAATCGCCCGTTCAATCAAAGCAATGGCTTCATCAATATCAAACGGTTTAGGCAGATACTCAAATGCTCGACTTTGATAGGATTTAACCGCTGTATCCAAATCAGCATGGGCGGTCATAATAATGACTGGAATTTGTTTATCTCGATCATGAATGGCTTCCATGAAGGTTAACCCATCCATTTCCGGCATACGAACATCCGAGACGATAACGGTCGGCGGATAATCTTCAAACGCTTTTAATGCGTCTAATGGAGACTCAAAAACCTTAACATCATAAGGTTTTTCTTCTAACGCTGTTTCCAAAACCCAGCGAATCGAAGCATCATCATCAACCAACCACACCGTCGGCGTGATGTCATATTCTTGTTCAGCCATATTTTTTTCCTTAGCTTTCTTTTGCTTAGCGATGAACTCTCAGAGAAATTATTGTCATCAGTTCCCTTGCTTTAAGGGTAAATAGACATTGAATACTGTGTTGCCGGGCTCACTCTCAGCAACGATTAATCCTTCATGCTGGCGCAACACATTTTGTGAAACCGGCAATCCTAATCCAGTCCCCTCTTTTTTGGAGGAAACCATTGGGAAGAAGATTGAATCGAAGACTTCTGGTGGGATACCTTTACCTTGGTCAATCACGCTGATGCAAGCAACTAATGGATAGGTCTGAGTGCCGAGAGTAAACTTGTGCTCAACTCGAGTTCGCAATGTCAAAACTCCACCGCGCTCTTCCATTGCTTGAATGGCATTAATCACCAGATTTAACAGCGCCTGAACCATGGCTTCAAAATCCATTTTGACTTCAGGAATACTTGGGTCATAGTCAAGTTTGACATACACATTAGGCGGTTTATCTCCCTCGATAATCTGCAAAACATAGCGAATTAATTCATGTACGTTATGCATGGACTTCTCGCTGCTGCCTTTAGGTCCCAACATACGATCGACTAGGTTTCGTAATCGCAAAGCTTCTTTTGAAATAATTTCCAAAAACTGCACAGACTTGTCTTCTTGTTGAGTTTCAAGACGCTTTTGCAAAAGTTGCGCCGCACCCATAATACCGGCCAGAGGATTTTTGACTTCATGTGCAAGCGTACTGACAAGAAGGTTTCCGGCCTCATATTGATGCCAACGCTCATCTTCCTCTACAATTCGATGATGCCGCTCTGTGTTATAAAGCTCAAACAACCAACCAGCTTGGCCATCTAATTCATAAGGTGAAATTGTGCAACTCACGCGGATTTTAAAAAGATCAACCGGTTCGATCACATATTCATGAATGGTGATTTTTTTCTCTGACGCGATCTGAATATCTTCTAGCAAATTGGGGAGTAATTTTTGCCAATGCTGACCAACAACACGATTGGGGCTTAATTGAAAAATTTCACTCGCCGAGACATTCATGAACTGAACGATCTGATTGGAGTCAATCCAAATAACTGCGGTGGTCAAACCTTCTAAAACTTCTTTAAAAAACAGTTCCGACTTAGCCATAAAGCCACCTCTACGAATTTTCAGTTGGGCTTGGCTGTGCCATCATTTCACGAATAACATCTGGATCAGGAAAAGACACGATATAAATCAGCATGAACAAAACAACAAACACCCATCGGGCTAAACCTTGAAATTGCAATTTTGGAAGGCTAATCACAGCAATCGCCAAACCAGATACGATGCCACCCACTGCGTTTAAAGTGGCTGCCAGCATCGCAAGTAAAGCGCCAAATGCCATCAAATAATAATGCCAAGTAAATTTAGGTCTTGGTTTTTCCATAACCACCTCGTGTAAAACGACTCTTGTTGAAATAAATTATCTGTTCAAAATATCTGATTATTGTACTTTAGAAATCGGCTAATTATGGCGGCTTTTACTCAGATTCTCCTCTCTTTTTCTTAATTATGGTTCATGTTGCACAAGTTAAGTGCAATACAAAAAGTTTCTACCGGCCGGTAATTTTTATACAATCGTCAAACTTTTCATTTAAAAGGGAAATACTATGAAAAACACCGTCGTTGTGATTGGAATGGGTGAGCTTGGCAGCGTGTTTGCACGTGGTTTTTTACGCTTGGGGCATCCAGTCCAAGCAATTACTCGAGCGATGGATATCAACTCCATGGCAAGTGAAATTCCAAACCCTGAAGCCATTCTTGTATCAGTAGGAGAAGCAGATATTGCACAAACTTTGCAATCCATTCCAGCTAATTGGCAAGACAACTTAATTCTCTTGCAGAATGAATTGTTACCTCGTGATTGGCAAGCAGCAAATTTGCCCACACCAACCGTTATTTCGGTCTGGTTTGAAAAGAAAAAAGGCATGGATTCAAAAGTGGTCATGCCATCACCAATTTTCGGTAAACATGCAAAACTGGTGTTTAATGCCCTAGCACAAGTCGATTTACCCAGCTTTATTGTTGACTCCGAAGAAGAGCTGCTTTTTGAATTGGTTAGAAAAAACTTATACATTCTGACAACGAATATCGCAGGACTTGAAACAGGTGGAACCGTTTCACAATTAGCCGAAAACCATGCAGATGTAATGAAAGCCGTTGCCGACGATGTGTTAGATATTCAAGACTTTTTAACCGGCCGGTCAAATAATCGTGAAGAGTTAATGCAAGGTTTGTTGGAAGCGTTTAATGGTGATCCAGAACATGGCTGTATGGGGCGCTCTGCTCCAGCTAGACTCAAGCGTGCGCTTGCTATTGCCGACAAAGCAAATCTTCAAGTGTCCAAGCTAAGACAAATTGCTCAAGACAAACTTTAAACTTATTACTCAAGCGTAATTCATGTAATGAATTACGCTCTATCAAACTTACCGGCCGGGTAACGTTATGGTAGTGGTTATTTTAGACAATAAAAAACCCCGTTAAGATTTCTCTTAACGGGGTTTAAATATATGGTGGGTCGTGAGCGATTCGAACGCTCGACCAATTGGTTAAAAGCCAACTGCTCTACCAGCTGAGCTAACGACCCATATTGTAATGAAAACGCATTTGCTCAAAATTTGTTTTCGCAAGCCTCAATGATTAGAAACTTGTTTATTCCAAATGGTGGGTCGTGAGCGATTCGAACGCTCGACCAATTGGTTAAAAGCCAACTGCTCTACCAGCTGAGCTAACGACCCGTTTGGAATGGGGCGTATTATACAAGTAACGCTTATGCCTGCAAGGTTTTTTTTACATTTTTTTGAAAAAAATAAGTGTTTAATTTACAGGCTTTTTAAAGCTTTTCAAAAATCAATAAGTTACAAAATATTACAAAGGTTTGCGCTATTCAGGAGAGAGCGCTGGAGTGTGATTCATAAGCTTTGCAAGCATCACTGAATCTAAAACAATACTTAGTTAGTTTGATAAATTGTTGGATCAGACACACCAGCGTCTGCAAATCCTTGCTTACGGAGACGACACGAATCACAAATACCGCACGCTCTGCCCTCTCCATCCGCCTGATAACAAGAAGTCGTCAGAGAATAATCCACGCCTAATGCATTCCCTTGTTGAATTATCTGCCCTTTTGTCAAATGCATTAGCGGTGCTTTAACAGAAAGTTTATGACCTTCAACCCCTGCTTTCGTTGCCAAATTCGCCATGGCTTCAAAAGATGATATAAATTCTGGTCGGCAATCTGGATAGCCAGAATAATCGACCGCATTCACACCTATAAAAATATCGTTGGCTTCAATCACCTCAGCAAGCGCAAGAGCATAAGATAAAAACACGGTGTTCCTAGCTGGCACATAAGTCACAGGAATAGCATTTTCTTCCACGCCACCAGTCGGGACATCAATAGAATCATCTGTCAAAGCAGAACCACCGATATTGCGCATATCAACCTGCATCACACGGTGCGTTTTTGCGCCAAATTGTTTAGCCACATTTTCAGCGGCCTTTAACTCTGAACGATGACGTTGACCATAATCAAAACTCATGGTGTGACATTCATACCCCTCTGATTGCGCTATTGCAAGCACGGTTGTTGAATCGAGCCCACCAGATAGAAGGACTACAGCTTTTGGAAGAGTTTGAGAGTTATCAGCCATCTTAATATCGGTTGTTTTATTTTGAGTAATTTATAAGAAACGTTTAATAATTATTGAAGCTTATCTAATCGTGATTGGGCATTTTCAGCTGCTCGGCTTCCCGCATAATTTTTAATAATATCGCGGTAGAGTTTTTTTGCCGCATCCATTTGATTCAAGTTTGTTAATGCATCAGCCAAGCGCAATTTAGCATCACTGCCCTTACTGGCATCTGGATAGAATTTAACCACTTGTTCAAAAGACTGTTTAGCCATTTCATTATCTTTAAGGATATATTGCCCCTCTCCAGCCCAATACCACGCATTCGGTGCAAGCGAACTTTCAGGATGTTTTTGCGCAAAATCGATAAAAGCTGCAATGGATTCTTTGTATTTTGATTTTCGCATTAATTCAAAGGCCGACTGATACGCAGCATCTTCAGATTCTGTTGCCAATCGAGTTTTTACCGGTCCAGTTAAAGACGCGACAGTTTTAGTTGATCCAGTTGGAGCACTCTGTGTTTTTGTACCAACGCTAGCATTCTGTCCCACTGGCACAGATGTTTTTTGTTGCGCAACCAGATTCTGATCGTTATTTAAGCCATTTGAAAGGTTACCGGCCGGTAAAGATGCATTAGAACTTTGAGCTTGTACCAACAATTTCAACATAGATTCCATCCGCTCAAGCTTTTCAGCTTGAGCACTTTGTTGTGCTTCAAGTTGATTCAAACGCTGTTCCAAATCGTTATTTGATACTGCACTACTTTGCTGAGGAAATTTGTGCTGAATTAAATCCAAGCGATTCTGAACCGATTGTAATTCCCGCTTTTGCTGATTTAACTGCTGGCTCAACTTGAGTGTAACCGGATTATTCGCCATGCGCTCCAAACGTTCGAGTCTCTGTTCTACCGTTAAAGCAAATGCTGAACTTGAGAAAACACTTGTGATGACCGCTATCGTCATCGACTGCTTTAGTGTTTTATTAAAGATTGAATTGTGATTACTGCTCATGAATCAATGCCTAACGTATTGTGATTTCAACTCGACGATTTAACTGCCAAGCCTCTTCGGTTTTTTCAAAAGCCACGGGATACTCTTCGCCATAACTATTCGCTTCAATTCGAGAAGCCTCAATACCAAGTGCCGTCATTGCATCTTGAACAGCCTTTGCACGTCTTTCACCAAGCGCAAGATTATATTCCGGTGAACCACGCTCATCGGTATGCCCTTCCAAAATCACACGCTTGTTTGGATTTTGAACCAAAATATCCGAGAAGAATTGTACCTTCTCAAGACCTTCTGGAGTTAAATCAAATTGGTCATAACCAAAATAGATAACGGGTTCAAAGCCGTCTTTTGCATCCAGTGATAGTTGATCAGAGTCCATTCCCCCTGAACCAATTTCCATAGAGGCAATCCCATCTTGATTGACACCACCGATTTGCACCTGTGCGTCACCATTACCTAATTCAGATCCATTCAGGCCAGGAGCTGTATCAATGTCAGACATTTGAGAACCATTTGCCCCAGTGGCGTTAGGATTTTGAGGCGGAGTACTACAAGCAGTAAGACCTGCAATAACAAATGCAATCGAACCTAATTTAAACAAAGACATAAATTTATCCTTAGTTAACACGTTAATATACATGTATTAAATAATTAAAAACCTGATGAAAGCAACCTGATAAATAGGGTGTCACTCATCTTGTTAATCTAAATAAGGCCCCCAAGCCGGCTCACGAACTTCTGCATTTTTAACTTGTAGTGTTTGCGAAGTTTTTCCCTCAACCGATACAACCGCTAACTGGCCTCTGCTTCCCTTATTCATTGCGTAAAGAATCATTTCACCATTTGGAGCAAAGCTAGGTGATTCATCTAAAAAGGTATCCGTCACAACACGTGTCAGACCTGTTTCATTATCTTTTAGGGCTATGTGGAAACCTCCGCCTCCACGAACAACAGCCATGTAACGTCCATCAGGAGAAATATCCGCATTGGAATTATAGCGGCCTTCAAAGGTCACACGCTTTTCCTGACCAGATGCTAAATCCACTTCAAATATTTGAGGTTGTCCACGACGATCTGAACTATAAAATAATGATTGTCCGTCTTTCGCCCAAACGGATTCTGTCTCAATTGCAGGGTTTCGTGTAATTTGGCGTAAAGACCCTGTTGTGAGGTCCTTAATATAAATGTCTGCATTACCTCCTTTGGAAAGCGTCATCGCTAATTTTTTTCCGTCAGGAGACCAAGCTGGTGCACTGTTGATTCCTTTAAACCCGGCAACTTTTTCACGGTAACGACCATCCAAGCTTTGCACAAAAATTTCCGAACGACCATTTTCAAAAGAGACATAGGCAATTTTCTTACCATCAGGAGACCAACTAGGTGACATAATCGGTTGTGGTGACTTCAGAATAGACTGGGGATTTATTCCATCTGAGTCGGCTATTTCCAAAGTAAAGAAACGTCCATTCGTTTTGCGTTGAACCGTCACATATGCAATACGAGTGTTGAAGGCGCCACGAATCCCCGTTAATTCCTCATAAACCAAATCACTGATCATATGCGCCACTTTGCGAAGATGTCTTTCTGGCACATTTGTCCAGCGATGACCAAATACTTGAACACGTCTTAATACATCCATAAAGCGCATATCAACCTGGTATTTACCATTTGGCAGCTTAGAAACATTACCAAGAATCAAATTATCAACACCTAAAGGACGCCATTCTTCATACACAACTTCTTTCGGTTCAGTTGGATTACTCGGTAAAGCATTTCGATCAGCCGGTTTAAATAGGCCACTTCGTCGTAAATTATCCGCAACAATTTGAGCTATATCTTGTGGAACCACCCCTCGAGCATCCGTACCGAAAGGAATTACAGCAATCGGAGTCGCATTATCAAAACCGTCGGAAATTTCAATCGTCAGAACGGCCTTTGCTTGAAACGATACCAGCAACAACCAAGCAAATACGCTTAACCCAAGAAATTTTCTCATAGCTTTTCCTTAAATTTAGTTGCGTTAATTTCTCGCTTAAAACCTGGTTAGATTAGGGCTTGAATTTAAACGCGATTTCTTTTTCAAAAATTTCATTCACTGGCGCCAACGGCAAAGGCGCAGCTCGCCATACGGCTTGTTCAGCAGCCACCTTAAATTGACGATTAGCATGTTCATTACAGTTTAGAACTTTCACCGACTGAATTTCTCCAGCCATATTCTGAACGATATACAAGTCGCACTCCGCTTTATCAGAAATATTGGCAGGCGTTTTCCAGTGATTTTTTACATCCGACGCAATCGCTGAAACATATTGTTGTTGCATACTTTTTAATTGTTTTTGCCGTTCGGCTTCTCGCTGGCGGGCTGCTTCTTGAGCGAGCTGCTGTTGTAACGCAGCTTCTGCCATATCACGCTCTTTTTGCGCTTTCGCACGGGCCGCTTCTTCGGCAAGTCGTTGACGCTCTTTTTCTTTTTCAGCAAGCTCTTTAGCTAACGCTTGTTTGCGTTTCTCTTCGGCTAAACGTGCCGCCTCTGCCTCTTTGGCTTTTTTCTCTGCCGCTATTCTCTCTTGCTCTGCTTTCTCAGCCGCTTTTTTGGCCGCCAACACCTTTGCCTCTTCTTCTTGGCGTTTCTTTTCTTCTGCGAGTCGTTTTTCTTTGGCTAAACGTTCTTCTTCTTGAGCTTTCTGACGCTGGGCTTCAGCTTTTTTCTTTGCTTCTTCTGCAATTTTGATTGCTTCCGCCGCTTTACGCTTTTCTTCCTCAGCTTGTTTTTTGGCCTCAGCAATGCGTTTCGCTTCTTGTTCAGCTTGACGTTTCTTTTCTTCTGCCAAACGTTTTTGTTTTTCCGCTTCCTTCTTTTCTAATGCTTGCTGTTTCTTAAGCTCTTCTAAACGCTTTTGTTCTTGTTGTTTTTGTGCTTCAAGTTCTTTTAATCGCTTTTGTTCAGCCAGTGATTTTTCTTCTAACTGCTTTGCTTGCACAATCTTTTGATTTTCTTGCGCTTTAATGTTCGCAAGTTGTTGTTCAATAATTTTTGAATCAACTGTATAAGTATTCATTGGTTGAATAACTTCAACGGGTAATTCTGCTGGAAGTTTATTGTTTTGGGCATCGACATTGTGAACCATAATTTCTGACGAATGTTCCCACTGATTGACCACAAGCCAGCCTAGAACAACATGAAGGATAAAGGCAAGCGTGACAGACAAAGGATGTCTTTTAATGAAATCAATCATTTTTAAGCTCCTGCCCCAATTAATGAATCCATAGATACGGGCTCTGTCATTAGTGACACATTTTCAACCCCATTGCTTTTTAAAACTGTAAAAAGCTGTAAAACTTTTCCATATTTGGCAGCTTGGTCTGCTTGAATATAAAATACTTGCTCGGCATTCAACTGAGAACGAGCAATCACCTCCGCAACCAACAATTCCAACTCTTGGTCACTAATGAAAGTATCAGGCGATTTTGAAGTTTTATAGAGGCCATCAGCCGTAATACTTATCACAAAAGGTTCCACTGTAGGCATTGAATCTGAAGCGTCATCAACAACTGGAGTCTGAGGAAGTTCGACGGTTACGGCCTGTTGAACAATGGGAGCGGTAACCATGAATATAATGAGCAATACTAACGTCACATCAATATAGGGAACGACATTGATTTCTGCCATTAATCGACGTTTGCGACGTTGACTACGAAAATTGTTGGCCATTTTTACAATCCTTATGATAATCCGTTTTCAAACTAGGCTTTTTTATCGTAAAGATGTGCTTGACGCTGCAAAATAGTTAAAAAATTATCTGCAAAATTTTCATACTCATTCATCAACAAATCCACGCGATTACTCAAACGGTTATAGGCAATCACCGCCGGAATTGCAGCAAAAAGACCGATTGCAGTAGCAATCAATGCCTCAGAAATCCCTGGAGCAACCGCGGCTAGAGTTGCGTGTTGTACGTTACCTAATGATTGAAAGGCATGCATTACTCCCCAAACTGTTCCAAACAAGCCAATGTAAGGTGCTGAAGAGCCAACTGTGGCCAAAAAATTCAAATGTTTTTCGAGACGATCATTTTCACGAGAAAAGGCGATTTTAATGGCGCGTTGTGAAGCAGAAACTAAATCAGTAGTATTGGTGACACCTTGATTTTGTAAACGTATAAATTCTCGAAAACCATCTGCAAAAATTAAGGAAAGACCTTTATGGGTGTCACGATTAGACTCCACTTCTTTAAAAAGATTTGTTAGCTCTTGAGAACTCCAAAAATTGGCTTCAAATTGCTCAGCCTGCAAACGTGATTTTCTTAATTCGTTACTTTTGGCAAAGGCAATTGCCCATACAGCTACAGACATCAGTGCCAAAATTAACATGACAGCTTGGACAACTGGACTTGCAGTTAAAACCAATGTCATTAAATCCATTTCTTGCATTGAGCATTCCTCTTTTCTATGACGACATTCTGCTGAACAAAATCCCTACATTTCTATACTGGTTTTCTTATTAGAAATCATTTATACAAAATTAATTGACAAGAACTTTACTCATTCACATCTGATTTTTCAACTTTCAAATGTGAATAAGCACTTGAGGTTGCGACTCGACCTCTTGGCGTTCGTATTAAAAACCCTTCTTGAACCAAAAATGGCTCAATTACATCTTCAATCGTACCGCGTTCTTCGCCTAAGGCTGTAGCTATACTATCAATTCCTACTGGCCGGCCTTCAAATTTATGAATTAAAGTTTCTAAGAACTTCACATCCATTTTATCCAACCCAAGATTATCGACCTCCAAAAGATTTAATGCCAAATTTGCCATTTCTTGGGTAATTATTCCTTCCCCTTTGACCTGGGCATAATCTCGTACTCTGCGCAATAACCGATTGGCAATACGGGGTGTTCCTCTTGAACGCCGGGCAATTTCAAGTGCTCCGGCCTCATCCGCTTCCAATCCTAAAATATTGGCTGAACGCTGGACGATTAAAGAAAGTTCGGTGTGCGAATAAAACTCCAACCGTTGGACGAGACCGAAGCGATCTCGAAGCGGCGAAGTCAAAAGTCCTGCCCGGGTCGTCGCACCAACTAGTGTAAACGGAGGGATATCAATTTTGACACTTTGAGCTGCTGGCCCTTCACCAATGACAATATCAATTTGATAATCTTCCATTGCAGGATAGAGAACTTCTTCAACAATTGGGCTAAGACGATGAATTTCATCAACAAACAGTACATCATGCGGTTCAAGACGAGTGAGAATTGCGGCTAAATCGCCCGGCTTTTCAATGACGGGTCCAGAAGTTTGGCGAAGAGTCACTCCCATCTCTTGCGCAATAATATTAGACAAAGTTGTTTTTCCAAGTCCAGGGGGGCCATAAAGCAAAACATGGTCTAAAGATTCGCCACGCATTTTCGCAGCTTGCATTGACAACATCAATTGATCCCGAACCGCTTCTTGACCGATATATTCATGGATTTGTTTTGGACGAACAGAGGGAGCTTGATAAATATCGTCCTCAACCTCTTGGCTACCAACAATGCGATCTGTTTCAATCATTCTTAATTCTCTCTACCCTGTAGATCTTTCCTTAAAGCTTAATGCTCTGCAAAGACTTTTTAATGAGCGTTTCAAGGTTATCATTCGGATCAAATACCGCCTCAACCATTTTCAGGGCTTGCGACTCTTTATAACCTAAGGAAACTAATGCGGATACTGCATTGTTTTTAATACCAATTTGCGGTGCAGGTTTTACAGACGAAGATTCACCGGCCGGTTGCGTTAAACTGAAATCATCGGTTTGGTAATCAATCTGCTGTGAGTCAATTAATGGCTTTAAGCGATCTCGCATTTCAATTTGCAAGCGCTCGGCTGTTTTTTTGCCGACACCTGGAATTTTGGTTAAAGCCACAATATCTGCCTGATCTACCTTCTGGCAAAATTCATGAACACTCATGGTCGATAAAATCGCCAGTGCCATTTTGGCACCAATTCCATTTACCTTAATCAAGGTTTTGAAAAGCGTTTTTTCGGATTCTGTTGCAAAACCAAACAATTGCATCGCATCTTCACGTACATGCATATGCGTTAAAATTACCACCTCATGCCCGAGTTCCAATGAATAGAACGTCGACATAGGTGCTTCCACTTCATAACCAACACCGGCCACATCAATAAACATCAATGGAGGGGTTTTCTTAACCAATTTACCGCGTAGAAATCCAATCATAATTTCAAGTTATACCTTAAAACGTCAAAAACGAATATTTTAAAACTTCGAGCCTTTTGATACCTTTTCAGCATCAATCCCCAATGACATATAACGATCATGGCACAAAGCGCAGGCCAAAGCATCAGCAGCATCTTCTTGCGGACTATCGGTAAGCTTTAAAAGATTTTGCACCATATACTGCACTTGGTCCTTTCCTGCGTGACCTTTGCCAACTATCGTACTTTTAATTTGGGTAGGCGTGTATTCCATAATCGGTACATCATGCATGGCCGCAGCACACAAGATAACGCCACGAGCCTGCCCAAGAGTGATAGCAGATTTGGGATTTTTATACACAAAGACTTTTTCTACAGCCATAACATCAGGTTGATATTGTTCAATCAACTGACAAATCGATAGATAAATATTTTTGAGGCGTTGCGCGCCAGACAACTTTTCGACACGGATTACACCACTTACAAGATATGAGGGGTTATAGCGTCCTGATTCGACAATACCAAAACCAGTTTTACGAGAACCGGGGTCAATCCCTAAGACACGACGCGGCTTTTTCAAATCAAAGCCTAGGACTGTTTCGGAGCAATTAGCCCCGCTTGACGTGAAAAATCTAACATTCGCTCAAGGGAAACTAAGGCTTTAGTTCGAATGGTATTATCCACTAAAACTTCCGGCGCTTGATTTTTTAGACAATCTCGGAGATTTTGAAGGCTATTCATCGCCATCCAAGGACAATGTGCACAACTTTTACATGTCGCTCCATGGCCCCCTGTTGGCGCAACAATCAATGTTTTATTCGGAGCCAACTGCTGCATTTTATAAAAAATATTGTAGTCAGTTGCCACAATAAATTTTTCATAAGGCATGGTTTGAACCGCATTCAGCAAAACCTTAGTCGAGCCTACAACATCAGCCTGAGATACAACAGAAGCCGGAGACTCCGGATGAATTAAAAGCTTGGCTTCAGGATGTTTTTGACGTAACTCTTCAAGCTCAAAACTTTTGAATTCATCATGCACAATACAATGCCCTTGCCAGCGAATCATTTCAATACCGGTTTCTTTTTCAATCCAATCACCTAAATGGCGATCTGGTGCCCAAATAATTTTTTCGCCCTGCTCTTTTAAGTAAGTGACTATTTGCAAAGCATTTCCGGAAGTCACAACCCAATCAGCTACCGCTTTAACCTCAGCACTGGTATTTGCATAAACCACCACCTTGTGTTCAGGGTATTGTGCACAGAACTCTGCAAACTCATCTGCGGGACAACCGATATCCAACGAACACGTTGCCTCAAGGTCGGGCATTAGAACCGTTTTCTCAGGAGAGAAGATCTTGGCAGTCTCTCCCATAAAACGAACACCACAGACGACCAGAACATCTGCATCCGATTGCGCACCGAAATTTGCCATTTCAAGTGAATCAGCGACCACACCACCGGTTTCTTCTGCCAAAGCTTGTAACTCGTCATCGACATAATAATGCGCTACTAACTGTGCATTACTCGCCTTAAGAAGCTGTTTAATCTCAGCTTTAAGTGCCTGTTTTTGCTGATCATTCAACCAAGGTTGAGTCGGCGCATCACTCGCAAGCTGCTGAATGCGTGACTCAAGTTGTACGGGAATGTTCTGTGCCTGTGAAACTGTCATAGTCAACCGAAATTATTTATCGCCACCGCGAGTTGGCTTTCGGAAGCGTAATAGCAACTCTTCAAGCTGGGCATTATCTACTAAACCAGGAGCCTCAGTTAATGGACAAGAAGCTGACTGAGTTTTTGGAAATGCGATAACGTCTCGAATCGATGGAATATCACCTAAAATCATGACCAGACGATCTAGGCCAAATGCCATACCCGCATGCGGTGGACAACCATATTTTAGAGCATCTAAAAGGAAACCAAATTTCTCTTGAGCTTCCTCATCAGAAATTCCAAGCAATTTAAATACTGCTGCTTGCATATTTGTATCATGAATACGCACTGAGCCACCGCCCACTTCAAGCCCATTAATAACAAGATCATAGGCGCGTGACAACATCTGCTCAGGCGCATCATGGTTTAGAATTTCTTCTGTCGTTGCTTTTGGCTGCGTAAATGGGTGGTGAATTGCTGTCATTCTAGCCGTTGCTTCATCTTCTTCAAACATTGGGAAGTCGACTACCCAAACAGGCTTAAAGCGGCCATTTAACATACCAAGATCTTCACCCAGCTTGACACGTAAAGCACCAATTGCATCATTCACAACTTTTGCAGAATCTGCGCCAAAGAAGACAATATCACCATCTTTTGCATCGACACGTTCCATGATTTGCATGACTTGATCTGGGAAGAATTTAATAATAGGTGATTGCAGACCGTCGATACCAGCTGACATATCATTGACTTTAATGTACGCCAAACCTTTTGCACCATAAATTCCAACAAACTTGGTGTATTCATCAATTTCTTTGCGCGACATTGAGCCTGCACCTGGGACACGTAATGCAACAACACGTCCCTTCGGATCTTTAGCCGGTCCAGCAAAAACTTTGAACTCAATATCTTGTAGAAGATCTGCAATATCAACCAGTTGCATATCAATACGCAAATCTGGACGATCAATTCCGTATTTCGAAATGGCATCCGCATAGGTCATTCGTGGAAAGTCATCCTCAAATTCATACCCAATCGCTTCTTTAAAGATCGTTTTGGTCAGACCTTCCATGGTATTCATGACTTGCTCTTCCGTCATGAATGAAGTCTCAATATCTAACTGTGTAAATTCAGGTTGACGATCCGCACGCAAGTCTTCATCACGGAAACAGCGAGTAATTTGGTAATAACGGTCAAAGCCAGACATCATTAGCAACTGTTTAAAGAGTTGAGGTGATTGTGGAAGCGCAAAGAACTTATTTGCATGGGTACGACTTGGAACCAAGTAATCACGTGCCCCTTCTGGCGTTGATTTCGTTAGGATTGGTGTTTCCATATCCATAAAGTTGTTGTCATCTAAATAGCGACGCATCGAGCGAGTAATCGCATATCGCAACTTCAGGTTGTTTTGCATTTCATCACGACGAAGATCAATATAACGATATTTCAGACGTGTCTCTTCGCCAACATTTTTCTCATCCAACTGGAATGGAATAGGTTCTGCCATTGACAGCACGTCCAATTTTTCCACTACAATCTCGATTTTCCCAGTTTTCATATTTGGGTTAATCGTCCCTTCCGAACGAGCAATGACTTTACCAGTAATGCTTAAAACGCATTCAGCGCGTAGCTTTTCCGCGACTGCAAACTCTGGACGCTCATCAGGATTCACTACCACCTGCACAATTCCCTCACGGTCGCGCAAATCGATAAAAATGACCCCACCGTGGTCACGGCGACGATGAACCCAACCGGCAACCTGTACCGTCTGGTCAATGAAAGTTTCTGTTACTTGTCCACAGTAATGCGTACGCATCATAACTAAAGCCTTTGTTAAATTATTTTTGTTAATTATTAAATACTTTTCTACCGGCCGGTTCCATCTTTACCTGAATCCAACCGATTAAATTTATGCTTCTTGCTCTCTAGCTTTTTTACCTGCTAGTTTTTCTGGCGAAACTACCCCACCTGAAATCACCATTTTTAAAGCATCATCCACTTCTAAATCAAGTTTTATGATATCCGAGCGGTCTGCCATAATAAAAAAACCAGAAGTTGGGTTTGGTGTGGTCGGCACAAACAAATTCACAACATCAGGCATTCCCGTTTTGCGTTGAGGTTCCGAAATGTTCTTTCCTGTCTGAAACGCCAACGTCCACAAACCTTTGCGCGGGTACTCTATCAAAAATACATTCTGAAATGTCTGTTCTCCAGAACCAAAAACGGCTTCTGCAATTTGTTTAACCGCTTTATAAATACTTCTAACAAGTGGAATTCGAGCTAAAAAGGACTCCCAGAAACCAACCAACTTACTGCCAATCAAATTTGCCACCAGCATACCGGTAAATAAGATCAACAAAAATGACAGTAAAACGCCTAACCCCGGAATATCCATACCCAAAAGGGTTTCAGGCCGATATTTCATTGGCAGCAAAAGTAGGCTTTGATCGAATAAATCCACCAAAAACTTGACCACTGCAATTGTCACACCCAATGGCAACCAAACCAGAAGGCCAGCAATCAAATAACGCTTGAGAAACGACATATCCATTCGCCCGTCGAAAATATTTGAGCATTATAGAGGAATTCGCTTTTTAAATAAAAACAAACCGACCTTTAAAAGCAAATTTATTAAGTGGAGAAAATCGAAAGAAAATACCGGCCGGTTATATTCTTATTGGCAGCCTTAAAAAAACAAAAGTCAAAAAGGAGAATTTAGACGTAAATTTCAACTGGTGGTTCTTTAGCCAAACGTTTGACTAAATCACCTTGTGTGACAATCCCAACCAAGCGCTCTTCATCCGTGACCACAATCGCCCCAACATCAAATTCACTGAACACTTGAGCGACTTGGCGAATCTCAGTGTCCATTGAAGTCGTAACAACTTGTCTCTGCATAATCTTGGCTAAAGACTGATTTGCACCTTGTTCAATGCTCCCTTGCTCATCAATAATTAAGCGCTTCAACAATTGGATGCGATTAACCATTCCAATCAAAACACCATCATCGACAACTGGAAGGTAATCAATCTGTAAACGCTCCATTCGATCGTATACTTGCATCAACAAACTATTTAACTCGATGGTAATCACCGGATGACTCATCACTTCGGCCACCTTTACTGCAATCCGACGTTTCGACTCGGCTTGGTTTTTTTGATAAGCAGTTAATTTTTTTTGTGTTTGGGCTTGATTAGGCAGGTGTGAATCGACATCCAATTCTTTTAATTGAGAATCCGTTACTTGGTTAATACGCGTAGCGGGGTCTACCCTGATAAGAGGTAATTGCTGAATATTTGCCGCAAATGATTGCCCTTCAGGGCTATAGACCACAAACACTTTTAGCTCCTCATCTCACCCTATTCGAATACGTAACTTTTAGAATTCTATAGTTATTCTAACGGCCGGCAATGGCATATTCTGAATTTTCGTCATTCTACAGCTATACTGTGCACCTTTTAATGACATTCTGAAACAGCATTCTATATGGAAGCCCTAAAACTCTACCAAGCTAAAATTGAACTCTTTCTTGATGATGCACTTCAAAACTTGCCAGCCAATCCTATAAACTTGCAAGAAGCCATTCGCTACTCAACGCTAAATCAAGGTAAGCGAATTCGCCCCGCAATGCTTTTAGCCATCGGTGAAATTTTTGAAATTGAAGAAAATAAACTTTCTGCACCGGCTTGTGCATTAGAACTGATTCACTGCTATTCATTAGTACATGACGATTTACCGGCAATGGACGATGATAACTTACGTCGAGGAAAACCGACTTGTCATATTGCGTTTAACGAAGCAACCGCTATTTTAGTCGGCGATGCCCAACAAACTCTAGCTTTTGAAATTCTGGCTACCGAGAACAAAATCTCAGCAGAACATCGAATTGAAATGATTCAAATTCTGTCAAAATCCGCCGGCGTGAATGGCATGGTGGCCGGACAACAAATTGACTTAAACTCTGAAAATACCGAAGCGCCTATTTCATTAGACGAACTGAAAACTCTACACCGACTCAAAACTGGGGCCTTAATTAAAGCAGCATTTTTACTGGGAGCTTGTCAAAGCACAAAATTTGAACAATACCGGCCGGTTCTGGAAAATTTAGGCGAAAGCATTGGATTGGCATTTCAAGTGCAAGACGACATTATCGATATTGAATCCGACACACAGACACTTGGAAAAACTCAAGGCAAAGATGAAGCGGCCAATAAATCCACTTTTCCAAAATTACTCGGTTTAGAAGCGGCTAAAGGTTATCGAGACTCACTTATTGAACAAGCAAAAAACGCCTTAAAAAGCCTGCCAAACAACTCTAAAACTGGAAAAAATACACACCGATTCTTGGAACAACTCATCGAATTTATTGCCCAAAGAAACCACTAAACTAATTGCTGTTTTCAAGGTTTTCACAACTCGAATTTTTTATAAAAAAAAGTTATAATAAACAACTTATTTTAGATAATTGAGAAAGCACTTCCATGGCGCAAACATTTGTTTTAAAAACACTTTTAGATTTTGCCTCTGCACACAGCTTACGCGCTTACCCAGGTGATTGTGCAAAATTACATGGTCATAATTGGAAGATTGAGGTTCAAGTGCGCGGACACAAACTCAACGACATCGGTATGGTCATTGACTTTAAAGAGATCAAACGTCATGCAAAAGAAGTCGTCAAAGAGTTAGACCACACGTTTTTAAATGATCACCCCTATTTTAAAGAAGATCACAACCCCACCGCCGAGAATATTGCGGTATACCTCTATCGTGAAATTCAAAGCCGCATCCAAACCGATTTAGTTCAAATGCATCAAATTACCGTTTGGGAAAATGATCGTAACTGTGTCATCTACTCAGAAGAGTAAAACAAAAAACAATGGGCTGTTTCATCCATAGAAGCGCCCATTGCCTAAGCATAAATCTTTTCCTCAGCTTCTTGTCCCTAGAAAATTGCGTTAATATATTCAGCTTGTTTTGCTCTGAAAGCTAGATTCTAAGGACTTCAATTTTGTTCACACACACCCAAATTCCTTTTTTCGAATTAAACTTACCTCAAATTATTGTATTTGGTAGTTTGTTTGGCTTAATTATTGGCAGCTTTATTTCAATGCTAAGCTGGCGATTACCTCGCTTATTAATGGCTCAATATACGCATGATATTGCACAAGAAACCGGAAATTCGGTCAGTGAAAATTCACCGGCCGGTAACGAATCCAACACTATTGACTACAACCCAGAACAATCAATTCTCAGCCAACTAAGTGTTGGTGGCTCGAAATGCCCCCACTGCAAAACACGTTTAAAGTGGTATCAACTGTTTCCATTATTTAGCTGGCTTTTCTCTCGCGGGAAATGCTTGCACTGTAAACACCCCATCTCCACCCGCTATCCTCTTATTGAATTATTTACAGCCGTTTCAACGGTTGTCATTTTGTGGCAATTTGAACTGTCTCCAATTGGAATTGCTGCATTAATTTTTAACTACACATTAATTACGATTAGTGTGATTGACTTTGAACACCACTTAATCTTGGATGTCATCAATTACCCTTTTTTGTGGTTAGGTCTGCTAATAAACACGCAAGGCTGGTTTGCCTCACTGGAAGAAGCTGTTTGGGGGGCTGCAATCGGTTATCTATTGCTTTGGCTGGTGTTCCACGGTTTTAAATTCATAACTGGAAAAGAAGGCATGGGGTTTGGCGATTTTAAAATGCTAGCAGCACTCGGCGCTTGGTTTGGTGCTTTAGCACTTGCACAAATTATACTGATTGCAGCCGTAGCAAGCATCCTAGCCGGAGTCATTGGAACCTTACTCAAACGACACTCATACGAGCAACCTCTTGCATTCGGCCCTTTTCTTGCCATTGGTGGTTGGTGTACGCTTTTCTTTGGAGCAAGTTTGTTTTAAATCATTTTGCCATACATCAAAATAAAACCTCAATGTCCCGTCCTGAAATAAGTTGACACTTTTTTCAGGTAAAAAACGCTCGATGAACTTCATCGGGCGTTTTGTATTTTAACGCCAAGTGTGGACGTTGAGTATTGTAGATTTCAATCGACTCTTTCACCATTTGTCGAGCCTGATCAACATCCTTTGGCTTGGTTAATAAAAACTCATTCTTCAGAATCCCGTTCACTCTCTCCGCCAAAGCGTTTTGATAGCAATCATAACCATCCGTCATCGAACAGATAATGCCATGTTTTTCATGGAACACTTGATAAGGTTTTGAACAGTACTGAATCCCTCTATCCGAGTGATGAATGAGTGCCCCTTTTCCTAATCTATTTTTCACTGCGTTCTTTAATGCCTGAAGGACTGGTTGAGCATGCAAAGTGTCGTGCACATGGTAGCCAACGATCTTACGAGAACAGGCATCGGTGACTAAGCTGAGATAGGCCTGGCCGTGTTGTACTGGTAAATAGGTAATGTCTGCAACCCAGAGTTTCTCTGGCGCTTTGGCTAAACGCCTTTGCCCCTGCTCTTTGATGAGATTGGGGTGCTTATAAAACCGATGATGACTGTGCGTGGTTTTATGATAGGCTCGCTTATTAGGCACTAATAAACGCTGCCAACGTAACAAGTCAAACAACTTGTCTCGTCCAATCTTCAATCCTTCTTGGGCTTTAGCTAATAGCAAGTTGTGTAGCTTTCGGGTACCAATCCGCGGCTGGCTGATACGTATCGCTTGTACAAAATCCAGAATCATCCGGTATTGCTTTTCTTTGAGCCGCTGCCTTTGTAATCCTTGGTAGTAAGCCTGACGGCTTATCTGTAAGAATCGACAAGCATTGCTTATGTTGAGCCCTTGGATCTGTTTTTGATCGATAACTCGGCTAACCGCTTTTTTGTCAAGCTAACTCCAAAGTCCTCTTTCATGACTTTGACGACGCCTTCAAAGAATTGGGCTTTGAGTTTTTCTTCGGCGAGTTCTTGTTCAAGCTCTTTAATGCGCTGCTCTGGCGTCTTTTCAGCTTTAGTCGTCGGCATAATGATTCCTCGAAGATGTCGGTTAATGGCGTTGGCGTCAGACCAATTTAACTTACCATGCTTTCTAAGCCAAACTAAAACGGTAGATCGTCCTTGGATACCATAATGTGCTTGCGCTTGTTTATAAGTCATTTCGCCTTTTTCGACTTGGTCTACAACGGACAATTTAAAAGCGAGGGAATAATCGCGCTGTGTGCGCTTAGTGTTTGAAGACATTACTTTTTCCTTTTCGGTTCAGAAAAAGTGTCAATCTTATTTAGGACGGGTCACAACAAACAAAAAAACCGGCAAGGTTTTCACCAGCCGGTTTTCTTTAATATTCAGTTAATCCCTGAATAGATGAATTAAGCAGAGTCTTCTTTTTCTGCTTCGCCTTCATCATCTACTTTTTGCCAACTGCCTTCAACTTCACAAACTTGATGCATTTGTAGCCCATTGCTTTTAACAAAGTTCATGACGTAGTTGAACATATTAGGGTTTTTGATTTCCAGTTCTGTATCAATCATCAAACACTTTTGACCTTCAAACAGTTCTGGATGCAACAAATCAGAATACACCAAACGATGCGCATCACCAAAACTCGCACACATTGATGAAATTCGATCAATCCAATCACTTGGTCGAAACTTGCGACCGTCCTCTGTAAAGCCCTTAATGATATATTTACAATGCACTTTTTTGTGTCCAAATACTCAATTTCAAAAACGGCTAAATGTTACCACAGTTAATTCGCTTTGTGACCCGTGAAGTAAATGATTTTTTCAATCGTTTTAATAGAGAGGTTTAAGCGTGCGGTACACAAACTCCTTGAAAAAAATGGCATAATAAGCGGCTTGATAATTTAACTGAAAGATTTAGGCCATGACAAAGTATCAAACCGACGATTTGCGAATCAAACACATTACCGAAGTTCAACCACCGGAAGTGTTGCATGAACAGTTTCCTATCACAGAATCTGCTGCGCAAACGGTTTACGATACTCGCCAGCAAATTCACAACATCCTTTCCGGCCGTGATGATCGTATTTTAGTGGTTATTGGCCCATGCTCCATTCACGACCCTGCAGCGGCACGCGACTATGCAACCCAATTAAAAAATGAAATCGAGAAATACAAAGACGATTTATTGATTGTGATGCGCGTTTATTTTGAGAAGCCCCGTACAACCGTTGGCTGGAAGGGATTAATCAATGACCCAGACTTGGACGAATCTTTTGAAATCAACAAAGGGCTTGGGCTTGCTCGCTCTTTGCTTCGTGATATCAATAACATTGGTGTCCCAGCCGCAACGGAATTCTTGGACTTAATTTCTCCACAATATATTTCCGACTTGGTTTCTTGGGGTGCCATTGGAGCTCGTACCACTGAAAGCCAAGGCCACCGTGAATTGGCTTCTGGTTTATCTTGTCCTGTTGGTTTCAAAAACGGAACAGATGGCGGCTTCCAAGTTGCAGTTGATGCGATCCGCGCCGCCAACAATCCACACATTTTCATGTCGCTGACAAAAGCAGGCCACTCTGCTATTTTTGAAACCACCGGCAATCCAGATTGCCATGTGATTCTGCGCGGTGGAAATGAAGGGCCAAACTACGAACCAAAGTTCGTGGCCGAAGCAGTTGATAAACTTCAATCTGCTAAGGTTAATAGCAAGCTTATGGTCGATTGCTCCCATGCCAATTCCATGAAACAACATGAACGTCAATTATTGGTGGCCAAATCGATTTCAGAACAACTCACTGACGGCAATGAAAACCTAATGGGTGCAATGATTGAAAGTCACCTAGTAGAAGGGCGTCAAGATGTTGCAAATGGCAAGAGTCTAAATTACGGTCAAAGCATCACCGATGCATGTCTAGGCTGGGACGATAGTATTCAAGCCTTAGAATTATTAGCGCAAGGCGTTCGTGCTCGTCGTGAAGCCAATAGCTAAATAACTAAGCCCAACACCCTACAAATAGTAAAATTTTAAAAATGCTGAAAACCAAAAGTGAGATTTTCAGCATTTTGCCAATCCAAACTCTCAGTTTTGTTCTGGCCTACCAACTCTATGACCGGCCGGTTAATAATTTTTCCAATCCTAGTTACCTTAACATTTAACGCTTTTGCAAGTTCTTGCAAGGCCTGCCAATTAGTTTCCGAAACAGTCAGACACAACTGATAATCATCTCCACCACTCAACGCTAAGCCCCAATCCTTTGTCTGCGAAAAATAAGCTTTCATACCTTCTGATACCGGCACCTCTTGCAGATTAATTTTAGCGCCCAATCCTTTTTGCATCTGATTTTCAGCGGATATTGCGACACTATGATTACCAAAACTGGATTGCCTTAAAATATGAGTCAAATCCTGTAAAAGACCATCTGAAATATCAATTGCACTGTTCACAATACCAGACAGCATTTGCCCAACAGCTGTTTGTGGAACAGGAGTATTCAAGGCCTTTAGTGCATGTAGTTTAAGTGCTTTGGGCATGCTACACACCTCTGGCTTATCAAGGTCTACCTGAAGACCTAAAGCCCCTTCACCTAAATTTCCAGTGACAACAATCCAATCATTTACACATGCACCTCGACGATAAACTGCTTTTCCTTGTTTCACTAAACCTTGCGCACTGATAGTAACACTCAAAGCCCCTTCTTTCGCTGAAGTGGTATCTCCTCCTACTAAAGGAATTTTTAAATTTAAATGCGCACATAAATCAGCTAACCCCTTGGAAAAATCAGCAAACCATTGCTGTTTCGCTAAGGATTTCGGAACACTTAAACTTAACGAATAGCACCATGGTTTCGCCCCCATTGCGGCTAAGTCACTTAAATTCACAGCCAAAGCTTTCCAAGCAACTTGCTGTGCAGGTGTTTTTTCTGGAAAGTGAATTCCCTGTACTAGAGTATCTGTTGCTACAACGACTTGATGTTCAACTGGAACACTCAATACAGCAGCATCATCACCAATCCCTAAATCACCGGCCGGTAACTCTCGGCAAAGACCTACAAAGCAATTTTGAATGATATTAAATTCGGAAGACATAGATTTTCTTTCTTTAAATTTGAGGCATAAAAAAAGGCCTTACGGCCTTTATTAAGCACTTAACTGAACATTACATCTCAGCTGTACGGAGTTGTTTAGCGACTTTATCCAAGACACCATTAATAAATTTATGACTTTCTTCCGCTCCAAAACGTTTTGCAAGCTCCACCGATTCGTTAATTACGGCTTTATAAGGAGTCGCTATCTGATGTTGCAACTCATAGGAACCTATTCGCAAAATCGCACGTTCAACAGGATCTAAGCGCTCAACCTTACGATCAAGAAATTCTGCATAATTCGCATCAACTTCTTCATGTAACTCAATAATATTTTCAAGCAATTCTTTGAAAAGATCAAAATCCAAATCGCCTAAAAACCCGTTTTCTTGAAAATAACGCATAATTTCAATTGGAGAATTATTCGTCATCTGCCACTGATACAAAGCCTGTAAAGCCACGCGACGCGATTGCGTACGGGCAGAAACCTTTGGCTCATCTTCAATAATTTCTTCGCCTTTTCCAGGCTGAACTAAATCATTCATCAATCAAATCTACACTCAACTTGCCATTAAATCTGTTTTAAAACATTAACCATTTCGATGGCAGCAAGCGTGGCTTCTTCACCCTTGTTCCCCATCTTGGTACCCGAACGTTCAATGGCCTGTTCAATTGAGTTTACCGTTAAAATTCCAAAGGCTACAGGAACACTGTGCTTCAGCATCACTTGGCTAATCCCTTTAACCGCTTCTCCCGCTACATAATCAAAGTGTGGAGTTCCGCCTTGAATGACGGCACCTAGTGCCACAATAGCGTCATATTTTCCCGAAGCCGCCATTTTTTCAACTGCCAAAGGGACTTCAAATGACCCAGGTACCATAACTTGAGTAATGTTATCTTCTGAACCACCGTGACGCACGATGGTTTCAATTGATCCTTTTACCAAGTGATCAACGACAAAGCTATTCCAACGTGTCACCACAAAACCAATTTTCATATCTTGAGCATTAAGATTACCCTCAACCATTTGCATCTTTTCTTCCTTTTGCGGTTACTTTTTTCATTCTGATATTAAAAACTACGAGCATTTTGCCATAAAGCTCACTCAAAGAGAATTTGATTATTTATTCTGACAGCACACAGCATGAATCAATGTTGATAAAAACACCCACTCACTTACTTAGCTCAATCTTGTTTTGCGACCGTCTCGACAATTTCAAGACCAAAGCCACCTAGCGCGTGCATAGGCCAAGCAGAACCAATAACCTTTAACTTCTTAAGTCCTAGATCACCAAGAATCTGAGCTCCCAAACCATAGGTCTTTGCATCATCTTCCTGTAAAATTTCCGGGGCATGAATTCCACGGTCTTTTAATTGAAAACGTTGGATTTTATCCAATAATTCAGTTGCTTCTTCATGTTTGCGAAGTACCACAATTGCCCCACTGCCTTCAGAGACAATTTGCTTCATAGCAGACTGTAAAGACCAACCACACTCCGTGCGTTTTGAACCGAAGACATCACATAGCGTGTCAAGCATATGGACACGAACAGCAGTAGGCTGGTCTTTTTCTAAAGTGCCATACACCAATGCAAAATGCGCTTTTTGATCCAGTATGCTTTGGTAACCAATTAATCTAAACTCACCGAACTCTGATGGCAATTTGCACTCTGAAACTCTCTCAATGGTTTTTTCGTTTTGTAAACGGTATTCGATTAAATCGGCAATGGTACCAATTTTAATATTGTGCTCTTTGGCATAATCTTCTAAGTCATCACGACGAGCCATAGAACCGTCTTCATTCATAATTTCAACAATAACTGATGAAGGTTCAAAACCAGCCAATCGAGCTAAGTCACAGCCAGCCTCAGTATGACCAGCTCGTGTTAAAACTCCACCCGGCTGCGCCATCAACGGAAAAATATGCCCTGGAGTGACAATATCTTGAGGTCCTGCATTCTTGGCCACAGCCGTTCTCACTGTCACTGCACGATCGGCCGCTGAGATACCTGTGGTGACACCTTCCGCTGCTTCAATCGAAACCGTGAAATTAGTACCATGTGGATCAGTATTGTCTTTGACCATTAAAGGTAAATGAAGCTGATTGCATCGGTCACGAGTCATCGTTAGACAAATTAAACCACGTCCAAAACGTGCCATAAAATTGATATCTTCAGCAGTCACTGTCTGAGCAGGCACTAGAAGATCACCCTCATTTTCGCGATCTTCATCATCCATTAGGATGACCATTTTACCTTGTCTATAATCTTCAATCAGTTCTTCAATGGTGTTTAATGGCATTGTCTTTTTTCCGTTTCGTAGTCCGTCAGTAATCTATGATTTATAACCGTTTTCAGCTAAAAATTGTTCGGTGATGCTTGAGTTTGTGTTTGCTTGTGGCGCAGTCATCATACGCTCTAAATAACGTGCTAACAAATCCACTTCTAAATTTACGTGGCTACCCACTTCAAAATGTTTAATCGTGGTTTCTTGGCGCGTATGAGGAACAATATTGACATCAAACACACAGCCATCGACCTTGTTAACCGTCAAACTAATGCCATTAATACAAATCGAACCTTTAGCCGCAATATATTTACAAATTTCAATTGGAGCTTCGACTTGATAGCGCCAAGAGCGTGCATCTTGTGAAATTTCTTTAACCTCGCCTACGCCATCAACATGCCCAGAGACTAGGTGACCACCTAAACGGTCTTGAAGACGCAACGCTTTTTCTAAGTTTACAGGCGTACCCACTTTCCACTCGCCAGCAGTGGTCACTGATAATGTCTCACCGGAAACATCGGCAACATAATAATCGTCACCAAATTCAATCGCCGTCAAACAAATTCCATTTGCGGCAATCGAATCCCCCAGTGCAACATCTAACATATCTAATTTTCCGGTTTGAATCGTCATTTTGACGTCGCCGTTTTGAGGCTCGATTTTGGCAATTTTGCCTTCGGCTTGGATAATTCCGGTAAACATACTTTTCCTTTAATTGTTCATCTGTTTTGGCATCAATATCCAACGAATATCATTACCAAACATTTCACACGATTCTGGAACCAGCTCAACTTTATCATTCATAGTCTGTAATTCCGGTAACTCAAACATAGCCCGCGATTTAGAACCGAGAAGACAAGGCGCCATGTATAGATGATATTCATTCACTAAATTCTGCGCAATTAACCGGCCGGTAAGTTTTGCACCTGCTTCAACCATAATGCTTTGAATCCCAAAATCAGAAAATAGCGTCTGCATCAGACATTTCAAATCAATACCTTCTTGATCTGCCGGTAAACCAAGCACCTGTATCTTCTGCGTACTGAGCAATTCGACTTTTTCAGGATTATTTTTTAATGACTCACCTGAACATATTAATAAATTTTTGCCAGGCATTTGCAATATTTTTGCTTGCGGTGAGATTTTTAGGTGCGTATCCAGAACGATCCGCAATGGATAACAATGACTTGTATCTTCTGGCAACCCAAGATGAGCGCTTTGAAGATCTTGTTCAGACAACCGTACGGTTAAACTAGGATCATCAGCCATAACTGTGCCAATCCCCGTCAAAATCGCCTGAGATTGCAAACGTAGCTTATGTACTTCTTTTCGCGCCTCTGAACCGGTAATCCATTGACTTTCACCATTTGGCATCGCTGTTCGACCATCAACGCTAGACGCCATTTTAAGACGAACATACGGCTTCTTGTGACGCATCGCAAATAAAAAGCTTGGGTTCAATTTTTCTGCCTGAGCTTTTAAAACACCGACCGTCACCTCAATGCCTGCGGCTTGCAATATTTTCACCCCTTTCCCTGCAACTAATGGGTTTGGGTCATGCATGCCAATCACGCAACGCTGAATCTTCGAATCGACTAAGCGATTAGCACAGGGAGGCGTTCGACCATAATGCGAACAAGGCTCAAGAGTTACATAGGCCGTGGCTCCTTCTACCTCATTTCCGCGCTGCTTTGCATCCGCTATAGCCAAAGGTTCTGCATGAGGTAGACCGGCTTTGTGGTGCCAACCTTCACCAATTACGGTGCCATTTTTGACTAAAACACAACCAACCATTGGATTTGGTTTAGTGGAATACAGGCCTTTTTTCGCCAATTCAATGGCCATCTGCATAAAGTATTCGTCACTGGCTATCTGCACTGAATTTAACCTTCAACTATTTTTTGCGGCAGTTGCTTGCACCAACTTCTCAACCTCTTCACGGAATGCATTCACATCCTGGAAAGATCGGTAAACCGAAGCAAAGCGAACATAAGCGACTTGATCCAACTCTCGCAGCGAATCCATTAACCATTCACCGATTTGAGAAGATTGAATTTCGCGAACACCTTCGGTCATAGCTTGTTTCATAATCCCATTAACAACTTGCTCAATCGCATCACTTTTAACCGGCCGCTTTTCCAGTGCTTTGACCAAGCCATTACGAATTTTATCTTCGTCAAAGCGCTCACGATTACCATCACTTTTAATAACTCGTGGCAAAGAGAGTTCGGCAGATTCATAGGTGGTATAGCGCTCACCACATTGCAAACACTCTCGACGACGGCGGACTTGAGCCCCTTCTGTCGCCAAACGTGAATCAACCACTTTGGTATCTGGGGCATTACAGAATGGACAATGCATGAAAAACTCCTTACACAACTAGTGCAATCACTTTTCCAAAGTTTACCGCTGTCGCTATTGTTACCGGCCGGTAAACTTTTGAAAAATGATTTGAAAAAACGAAAAAACCACTCAGAAACAAATCTGAGTGGTTTAGTTTAACGAACCATCAAAATGATAAATTCGAATTTTTTGTCTTATTTATAAACTGGCTTCGCTGCACACAGTGCAGAAACTTTCTCACGAACGTCTGTCACAACTGCTTCATCCCAAGTTTCAGAAGCTTGGTCGCAAGCATCAATCACATCACACATCCATGTTGCTAAGTTTGTGCAATCTTCTTTTGTGAAGCCACGAGTCGTTGCCGCAGCAGTACCTACACGAATACCGGATGTCACAAACGGTGACATTGGATCATTTGGCACTGAGTTTTTATTGATTGTAATGTGCGCAGAATCAAGCGCTGCATCGACCAATTTACCCGTCAAGCCTTTTTCAATCAAAGACACTAGGAACAAGTGGTTTTCTGTTCCACCTGAAACCACATCACATCCACTCGCTTTAAACACTTCTGCCATCGCTTTTGCGTTTTCAACCACATTTTTACAATAAGTTTTCCATGAAGGCTCTAGACACTCTTTGAAGGCAACCGCTTTTGCTGCCATCACATGAACTAGGGGGCCACCCTGACCACCTGGGAAAATTGCAGAGTTCAATTTTTTCTCAATTTCTGGGTTTGAACGCGCCAGAATCAAACCACCGCGTGGGCCACGCAATGTTTTATGAGTCGTGGTTGTCACGACATCTGCAAATGGTACAGGGTTTGGATATTCATCACCCGCAATTAAGCCTGCAACATGAGCCATATCGACAAACAGGTAAGCGCCGACAGAATCCGCAATTTCACGGAATTTTGACCAATCAATCACTTGGGAATAAGCAGAGAAACCAGCAATAATCATTTTTGGCTTGTGTTCATCGGCCAACTTTTGCACTTCGTCATAATCAATTTGACCACTCACCGGATCAATTCCGTATTGAACCGCGTTATACATTTTTCCAGAGAAACTCACATGAGAACCATGTGTTAAGTGGCCACCGTGAGCCAGGCTCATACCTAGAACCGTTTCGCCTGGTTGAAGCAATGCCATGTAAACTGCTGCGTTTGCTTGAGAACCTGAGTGTGGCTGAACGTTTGCATAATCTGCACCAAACAGTTCTTTCGCACGATCAATAGCTGCTTGCTCAACGATGTCAGCAAATTCACACCCACCATAGTAGCGCTTGCCAGGATAACCTTCAGCATATTTATTCGTAAAATACGAACCTTGAGCTTCCATTACACGTGGACTTGTGTAGTTTTCAGATGCAATCAACTCAATATGAGATTCTTGGCGATTTTCTTCATTTTTAATCGCATCTGCAATTAGGTCATCGTATCCAGCGATTGTCATGGATTTGGTAAACATCGTTAAACTCTCCGTTATCAAAGACAAGCCAATTGGCAATGGGAAAATTTGTCAATTTGAGCATTGTAAAGACAAGACACCAAATGATTTTTTGTACGCCCATTGAACGGCCAATTGAAGTTGTAAATTTCAAAGCGGAAATTTTACCCTTTTTCGATGATTTAACCAAATTCAAAATCAATTCCATTTTCAAGCGCAAGACTTTCGCCATTTTCTTAGAATTTAAAGACTAAAACGTATAACAATCCCTTAACACCTTTATCTCAACACTAAATATCGTTAAACTTTCTCAAAATTTATTTATTGCAATGCCCGACAGGGTGTTTTCTAGAATACAAAGGACCACGTAAAATGGCACAATTTGTTTACACCATGAACCGAGTAGGGAAAGTCGTCCCTCCAAATCGTCACATACTTAAAGATATTTCTTTGTCTTTTTTCCCTGGCGCTAAAATTGGTGTTTTAGGTTTAAATGGTGCAGGTAAATCCACTCTTCTTCGCATTATGGCCGGAATCGATACAGATATTGTCGGGGAAGCTCGCCCACAGCCAGGCATTAAAGTTGGCTACCTTCCACAGGAACCACAACTAGATGAAACTCTGGATGTCCGGGGTAATATCGAATTAGCTGTTAGCGAAGTAAAAAATGCAATGTCTGAATTGGATGCGGTCTATGCCGCTTATGCTGAGCCAGATGCAGACTTTGACGCACTCGCCAAAAAACAAGCTGAAATAGAAGATATTATTCAAGCAATGGACGGTCATAACTTAGACCGTAATTTAGAAATTGCGGCAGATGCATTACGCCTTCCAGCTTGGGAGGCAGATGTATCAAAACTTTCTGGGGGTGAAAAACGTCGTGTTGCCTTGTGCAAACTGCTTCTTGAAAAGCCAGATATGTTGTTGCTGGATGAACCAACAAACCACTTGGATGCCGAATCCATTGCTTGGCTAGAGCGCTTCTTACTTGAGTTTCCTGGAACCGTTGTCGCCATCACACACGACCGTTACTTCTTAGACAATGCAGCACAATGGATTTTGGAACTTGACCGAGGTGAAGGAATTCCTTTTGAAGGCAACTATTCCTCATGGTTAGAGCAAAAAGAAAAACGTCTAGAGCAAGAGGCCAAATCAGAAGCTGCCCGTATGAAAACCATCAAAAATGAGTTGGAATGGGTACGTCAAGGTGCTAAAGGTCGCCATGCTAAATCTAAAGCACGTCTGGCACGCTTTGATGAATTAAGTTCTCAGGAATCTCAAAAACGAAATGAAACCAGCGAAATCTTTATTCCAGTTGCCGAGCGCTTAGGTGAAAAAGTTATTGAAGTGAACAATGTATCCAAAGGTTTCGGTGATCGTTTACTGATTGACGACTTGAATTTCCGTCTTCCTCAAGGTGGAATTGTTGGGATTATTGGTGCAAACGGGGCCGGTAAATCGACCCTTTTCCGCATGCTAACCGGTCAAGAACAACCTGATACGGGTTCGATTGAATTCGGTGAAACCGTTCAATTGTCTTATGTTGATCAAAGCCGTGATGCATTGAATGACAGTAAAACCGTTTGGGAAGAAATTTCTGAAGGCGACGATATCTTTATGGTGGGGAATATTGAAGTGAACTCACGCGCCTATTGCTCGCGTTTCAATTTCCGAGGTGGCGACCAACAGAAAAAAATTGGCCAACTGTCAGGCGGTGAGCGTAACCGAGTGCATTTAGCAAAAACACTTCGTTCAGGTGGAAACGTGCTTTTGCTCGATGAACCAACCAACGATTTGGATGTGGAAACACTTCGTGCTTTGGAAGAAGCCCTGCTTGAATTTGCTGGCTGTGCAGTGGTTATTTCGCATGATCGCTGGTTCCTGGATCGTATCGCAACGCACATGCTTGCATTTGAAGGCGATTCTCACGTTGAATGGTTTGAAGGAAATTTCTCGGATTATGAAGAAGACCTCAAACGTCGTAAAGGTGCGGATGCAGCTCAGCCACACAGAATCAAATACAAACCAATTAGCAAATAAAACTCTACTATCCCTTGCTGCAAAAGGCTTTTTTCTGCAATGCGTTGCTCATTTACTCACGTGTAAACTGCGCTACGCGTTTCGAATAAAAGCCTTTTTCGCTGAGGCCTAGCGAGTTTCATACTTCTTTAAATAGCTAAAACTATAAACTCCGCTTTAAATCGCATTTTTTCCTCGACCTAACTCGCTTTCGGTAGTTTTAAAAACTATCATTCTAAAATTACAATGAATGTTGATATTTAACGTCATTACTACTCACTATTTTTAAACTTTACCGGCCGGTAAAGATTTCATCCCCACCCACAGGTCAAAGTTTTGTTTGCATCTGCAAAAACCTTTTCTATAATCGAAACATCGATTTTGGGAGAGATATTCATGAGCGAACAGCTACAACACACTTTTTCACACTTAGAAGCAATCGCCAATGCGATGCCTGATCCGATTTTTATTATGGGACAGGATGGCACCTATCTTGACATTGTTGGCGGTCAAGAACGCACACTCTATGCCGACGGCTCGAGTCTGATTGGTAAAAAATACCATGATGTCTTACCGGAAAAAATGGCTGAGCGTTTTTTGAAGGTGGTACAAAAATCAATTACCTCTGGACGATTAGTCGAAATTGAATATCAACTAGCAAATAGTGAAGTCGATGGTGTGGATGCAGGCCCATCAGGCGGTCAGTGGTATGAAGCACGTGTTTATCCAGTGGACAGTGACAGTTATGGTCAACCTGCTGTGATTTGGCTGGCGATTAACATCACCGCCCGTAAGTACATGGAAGAACAAATTGAACACTTGTCTTCAAATGATCCTCTCACCAATCTGTACAACCGAGATTTCTTTTTAGATGTGCTAAATGAGGAATTAAACCGTGCCAAGATGAATAACCAGCCATTGTCACTCATTAAAATCAATCTGGATTGTTTTAAAAACATTACCGATGGTTATGGGCATGAAATGGGTGATAAAGCGATTCTCGGTGCGGCTCACGCCATTGAGAAAGTCGCCAAAGAGATGGGGCCGATTGGTCGATTGAGTTGCGATCAGTTTATGATTGCGTTGCCAGAAGTCAAAGCGGTCGATGCCTACCGAATCGGGAAACTGATTCAAGAAAAAATTTCAGGTCATAAGTTTAAATTGGATGACGGACAAACCACCTGTCTGACCTCTCATGCCGGAGTCACAGAATTGCGTGATTCTGAAGAAGACAGCCAAATACTCTTTAAGCGTGTTAATGAAGCAATTCAGAATTTAGCTGGCTCAAGGGAAATCATTAAAATTCAGTAAGATTGAAAATTACATAACAACAATTAACCTAGCCTAACAAATCTCGTCATAACTTACATAACTTAAGTAAGCCTTAAACGCCTGAGTAAGAACTCTTTTCTTTCGCCAAGGGCTGTTAAATATTTTTATCTATCTAACAGCCCTCCTTTACATCTATTTTCCTTGTTCCCCAAGAGCTAGTAAAGCGCGGTTTCAGGTAATTCAGCAATAGACCGTAAATGATTCATTCCAAAGTAAACATTTTAGAAAACATATAAACTCAAAAACCAATAACGATACAAATATTGTACAAAAAGCCTTATCTAAAATTAATTACCCAATCTTTTTCTATTTCCTCAATACTGAATGCGTGCGGATAATACATTACATACTTATACAAAACCTATACATTTAGATTTAATTCATTTAAGATGGATATAACAAAAAATATTATGAACCCAATAAAATAAGTAAAAAAACTTAATTCATTTTACTTATAATTTAAAGAATTCATTCATATACAAAATTCAATAGAATCAATTCATCATTAAGTTAAATCAAGGATATAGCTATGCTTTGTTCACGCCACCTGAAAACGATTGAAAAGCTTGAAAAAGAAATCTACGATTTAAAAGCGACACAGAAAGCGATTAGCCAAGCGCAAGCCATCATTGAGTTTGACACCCAAGGCAGGGTTTTAATGGCCAATAAGAACTTTAGTCATGTAATGAGTTACCCTGATAATGAAATTGTAGGCAAACACCACAGCCTGTTTATTGAAAAAGAATATGCCAAAAGCCCACAATACCAAAAGTTTTGGCAAAACTTAGCAAGTGGAAAAAATATTTCAGGACGCTTCAAGCGCATTGATAAATTCGGGAAAGAAGTTTGGTTAGAAGCTTCCTATTCACCAGTCTTAAATGAAAATGGTCATCCATATAAAATCATTAAAATCGCAAGCGATATCACTGAACAAGTACAGAAAGAAATCGAAAATCAGGGACTTATTGATGCCATTAATCGAGTGATGGCAGTCATCTCATTTGACCTCAAAGGAAATATCCTAAATGCGAACCAAAACTTTTTATCTGCATCGGGTTACAGTCAAGAAGAACTAAAAGGGAAACATCATCGCACTTTTTTAGAAAGTGATTATGCCAACTCTCAAGAATATGCAAACTTTTGGACAGACCTTGCCAAAAAAGGTTTTTTAACCGGTACTTTCCATCGTAAAAACAAACAAGGTGAAGATTTATGGCTTGAGGCAAGCTATAACGCCATACTTGATAAAAACGGTATTCCATCTAAGTTTGTTAAATTTGCTGTGGATGTCAGCGAAAATGAAAATACTCGCTACCTACAAAACATTATTCACCAAGCTTCGGGTGTTTTGCAAAGAATGGCTGAGGGCGACCTTACAGCACAAATGCCAAACCAAGACCGTTCAGTCAATATGTTTACACCACAAATTAAACAATTGACCGATAATATCCAGAATATGGGCACCAAACTGTCAAACGTCATTCACCACACCATTCAATCATCCTCTATCGTTTCTACAGCTTCAAACGAAGTCAGTGCAGGCGCAACGGATATTAGTCACAAAATACAAGATCAAGCTGCAGCCATTGAGCAAACATCAGCTGCGATGGAACAAATGACATCCATTGTGCAAAACAACTCGGATAGCGCCATACAGGCAAGCAAACTTGCTGCAGCAGCAAGCAGCAGCACCAATCAATGTGTATTGGAAATGGCAAATACAATTCATGCAATGAATGATATCCAAGACTCCAGCCATAAGATTGCTCAAATTGTTAACCTAATTGAAAGCATCGCCTTCCAAACCAACTTACTGGCTTTGAATGCGGCTGTTGAAGCTGCTCGTGCAGGAGAACATGGTCGAGGCTTTGCAGTCGTTGCAGGAGAAGTACGCTCCTTGGCACAAAAATCCTCACAAGCTTCTAAAGAGATTAACGTTCTCATCGAAGAAACCGTGAAGAGGATAGATCATGGTACACATCAGGCAACAAAATCCAGCCAATTGATGGAAGAAATTAATGCATCAATGTCTGAAATGAACACAATTGTTTCCGAAATTTCAGAGGCCTCTTCCGAACAACGTCAAGGAATCTTTCAGGTGAATCAAGCCCTTACACAAATTGATGAAGTAATGCAGGAAAATGCGTCACTCATTGAACAAACAGCTCAGGCATCTGCAAGCATGAAAGATCAAGCCCATAACCTACAACAAAACACTGCATACTTTGTTATAAGCCGAGAGAATCAACAATCATTAGAACAACAGCTGACTCAATCGATTTAAGGTTTTTACTTTGATAAACGGTAACTTTTTTGCTTTTGAGGCGTCAATTAAAACCGCCAAAAATTATGATGATATCAGTACAGTACAGTCAAATCTTATTCGATTGACTGGCAGCTTTAACCTTATACATCTGCTGATCGGCAATCTGAATCAGTTGTTGGATTTCTTCTGCCTCTTGTGGATAGTGGCTTACCCCAATACTGGCAGAAACCGTCAAGGATAAATTATTCACCAGCATTTCCGATTCAATCGCTGTTGAAATTTTGCCGATAACTTTGTCTAAATTCCGTTTATTGTGTAAATCCTTAATAATCACTAAAAATTCATCGCCAGACAAACGGCCAACTAAATCATTTTCTCTTAAGGATCGTTTCAGTCTGGTCGCTAGTTGTCTTAAAACTTCATCACCAACCAAATGGCCATAACGATCATTAATGCTCTTGAAGTCGTTTAAGTCAATAAAAAGAATCGCCATATGTTGCTGATGTCTTTTTGCATCAGCAATGGCTTCTTTAAAGAGACTTAGAACCAATGTACGGTTGGCAAGACCTGTCAGCTCATCATAATGCGCAGCTTGGTACAACTTTGCTTCCATGGCCTTTTCAGAAGTAATGTCTCTTGCCATACAGATGACTCGACTAAGACTTCTATCCTCAGTTTCAAATGGCAGGTTCGCCCACTGACATAAAAGTTGCTCACCATCTTTACGGATATTGGAGTTTTCAGGAACAATCAGTTCAAAGACATTTTGTCCTAATGCCTCATTGGCATAATACTGAAAAGTTTTTTCAGCCTCTCGGTTCCAGTTATAGATCATTCCATTGGTATCAATTTCCATCAAAGAGACTGGTGCATTCAAAAACAATGTTTCAAATTGCTGCCTCCGGATGTTCGCCAATTGATACTGTCGATAAAAAATAATCGCAAATAATAAAATTACACTGGATATGCCGATAGCATAATAAAACTGTTTTTTTAAGGCTTCATAGGCAAAGTCGACGGATTCATACATCAGCCCTTGAACATTATAATCTTCAGGAAGCAAGCCCAACTGGGAATAAGTATAGGCAATATGCTGCCAGCGCCCAGGATTCATATAACCTATTTCGACTAAATCTGGACGCATTAAATTTAGCATTTTTTCAGCTTCGTAACGCAGATGCTCTCGGCTTTTTCGTTGAGAAAAGTCAGAAAGAATGAACTCTATAATTTCATCAGGATGCTGCACGGCATACTTCCAACCCTCAATAGATGCTTTACGAAAGTTTTCGACAACCTTTGGTTGACGGTCTATCACATCCTGAGTGGTAAAAAGGTTATCGCCATAGAAATCAATTCCACTCGTAATTGGGCGAAACAACTGGTAATTAAGACCCTCTTCATCAAATGCAAACGTCTCGTCTGTTATATAAATAGACATCGCGACTACTTTCTCTTTGATCAGTTGCTTTATGTCAAAACTATGTTCGAACAATTTCAAGTGATCTACATCAATTCCTTCACTTTTCAAATAAGCAAGCAGTTCTAAAGAGTTTGCCTCCATCATAATCGACTCAGCGGCAAGCTGATGGATATTAGTGATTCCAGATGACTTAAGGGTAGCCAAAGCAAGTGGTGAGTGCTGCATAATTGCCGCTAAAACCACCACAGGGTCTCCCTTATGATAGTTCAACAAGAGCTCACTTGTTCCCACACCAAATTCCGCTTCACCGGAAAGCACGGCTTGAACAGGGTTTTTATCAGCACTCGCTTCAACCAAAGCGACATCCAACCCAGCCTCTTGGTAAAACCCTTTTTTAAGAGCTGCATAATAACCAGCAAACTGGAATTGATGCTGCCATTTTAAATGCAATTTAACAGGTGTTAAATCATCAGAACCTGCCGCGATGGATAAAGAAAATAAACTGCAAAACACCCATAACACAGCCGACCTAATCAGAAGAGTCACAACTACACTCTCCTATATCTTCATTCCAGATTTCTGGGTTATTTTCAATAAATTTCGCCATCAACTCAATACACCTTGAATCGTTCAATTCCACAACCTTGACTCCAGCCTCTGTAAGCCAATCCAAATGGCCTGAGAAATTTACTGATTCGCCTATCACAACAGTACCTATATTGAACTGGCGAATCAGTCCTGAACAGTACCAACAAGGTGCAAGTGTGGTGACCAAGATTTTGTCTCGATACGTCGTTTGTCGTCCAGCCTTTCGAAAAGCATCAGTTTCACCGTGTATCGACGGATCATCCTCCTGAACCCGCCGGTTACGCCCACGACTCAGCAATTTTCCACTAGAATCGAACAGCGCTGCACCAACCGGAACCCCTCCTTCTTGAAAACCAATCTCAGCTTCTTGAAGAGCTGATTCGAGTAATGCCCTATAATCCACTTTAAAACCTTTGCTTCACATTCGCCAAATAAACCGTAAATTAAGCCATAAAAAAGCATGCAAAACAAATAAATACTGTCAATAATATCAAGTAGATACTTACGAATTTTTAGAAAAAACAAAGGCAATTAAAAATTTGCGAACCTTTATGAAATTATTAAGATTCAATAGTCGTGTAATCAGTTAATATTTGTTACCGGCCGGTAAAAAATGATAATGTTTGTGTGAATGACATTCTCAAACTTTAAAAATAAATTTATCTCAGAGGATATAAATTATGAAAAAACTTATCACGTCAATTATGACCGCCATCGTGTTCTCATTGGCATTTTTCGGCCTTGTTCAAACTGCCCAGGCGGCTGATGATGGAGCAAAAGTGGTTTACCATGTAGATTTTAAAGATCCAACCCGTTATTCAGCCACTTTAACTTCCATTAACAATATTATGAACTTTTATGAAAATGAACTCATGGAACCAGAGATTCATTTAGTATTTGTCGGTTTTGGACTTCGCTTTACCACGGATGATGCCTTGAAAGGTACGCCTTATGAACATGATGCAGCTCTACTAGAACGACGTGACGAGCTAAAAGGTCGCTTAGACGCTTTAATGAACGTTCGCGGTGTGAAGGTTCACCTGTGTGATAAAACCCGTGATGAAGTCGGTTTAGCCAAAGACAAAGTCTATGATGGAATTGAGCTAACAACATCAGGTGTTGCAAAAATTGCCATTCTTCAGAGTGAAGGCTTCAGTTACTTGAAAATTCAATAACCCTCTTATCGACTAAACCCGCTTCAAGCGGGTTTTTTTATTACCCGATATCCTTAAGGTCAATCACAAGGAATCCAAGCAATGCCTTTAATTACAGTACATCTCCCAGAAAATACCTTTACCGGCCGGCAGAAACAGGAATTCGCCCAAAATGCGACTGATATATTACTGACGTTAGAAGGAATGGTGGAAAATCCAAAAGCGCAAAACTTAAGCTGGGTACAATTTTTAGAATTTACGACTAGTGACTTTTTCCTTGCTGGACACCCTGTCGAAAAACCGCACTATCGAATTGAAGTCAAAGTCTTCCAAGGCACAATGAATGCAGACAAAAAGCAGAAACTGACTGAACAGCTTACTCACTTAATCCTTCAATTAGAACAAACCGATAACAACCTGCTTAATGCGGCAAGAATTTGGATCATGATTGAAGAAGTGCCCAATGGTAACTGGGGAGGGGCCGGTAAGATTTATCGTATTGAGGATTTAATGCACATGATGCAATAAACCCTATCCACACTTTAGGAACTTGAACTAATAGTCTGATGAGGCGTTAATCAATTCATTATTCACTAAGTTTTTAGCCACATCTTGGCTAAATTGACCGGCCGGTAAATCGTCAATCCAGTCAGGTTGCTTTTCATTGGCTTCAAAAAAGGCATAACCCACCTTTTGCTCTTCACCTAGTTTTGCCATCATAAAAACCAAACGGCGGCCGGTTGTTTTGTGTTCTAACATACATGAGCCGTTCTTAGCCAATTGAAACTCACAGACCTCGTCTAACTCCTCATGAATTAACTTTGCAACTTCTTGCAACATTAAATATAGCTCTTTGTAATTTTCTACCATTTTTATCTCAACAATTTTTTTGCGTCATTAAAAACAAAAAACCCAGCACAGTCAAACTGTACTGGGTTTTTATTGTGTTAAAACCTAATTGAGAATTAAGCCATTTCACCTGGGTAGTTTTCGATACCTGGGTTGTTTTTAACACCTTTAAGCTTAGGATGGTTAACTTTCTGAAGCTTCGTATCACCTTTGTGACGACGTAGGTAATCAGCCGTTACATCCCACATTAAGCGACCTTCACCCACAGCTTCAACTTGCGCCCAACCAGCAACAGAGTATGTTTTGTTGGCTTCAAGAGGAGTACCATCATCCAAACGCATGTCAGAGATGCGGTTACCGAATGAACCATTTGGCTCACACGTATAGTCCATACCACCCAAACGAACCATATCACCACCAGATTGTAGGTATGGGTCTTTTTGGAATAGGTTTTCACAGATACCTTCTAGGATATCTTTCATTTGAGCACCCGTTACTTCAGACTTATAAGTTTCACCATAAGTCATTGAAGTCTCGTCCATAACACGTTCCATAGTGATAGTTTCACCCGCTAGAACTGAAGTACCCCAACGAACACCAGCAGACATCGCGATTTGAGTATCATGCTCTTCACGTAGAGAGTTTACGATAATTTGGTCCCAAGTACCCATGAAGTTACCACGACGGTATAGAGTGTCTTCTGCTACTGCTAGTTCTTCACCTAGGATTTCACCATAAGTCTTACCTAGACGATCTTTATTCACATACGCATCCGGACGACGTGATTCGATGATGTTTTCATCGTACTTAGTCATGTATAGGTCATCAATGAACTTCTGAACACCCGCATCCGCTTCAACAACGTTCGAGAATACCGGTAGCAATGAATAGTTAACGCCTTTCAGTTTGCCGCCTTGGATATCCAAATCCATACAACCAACATACTTACCGTTTGAACCAGCGTTTGTTACGTAACAAACACCACCTTCTGGTGTTTTAACGTTGATTGTTTTTGGAATACCATCATGCGTGTGACCACCGAATACAGCATCGATACCGTTGATGCGAGAAGCCATCTTGATATCAACATCCATACCGTTGTGAGAAATCATCACAACTGCCGCAACTTTTTCAGTTGCACGAATTTTGTCAACTGTCTCTTGAAGCGCGTCCTCACGAAGACCGAAAGACCAATCTGGGAAGTTCGATTGAGGGTTAGCATTTGCAGTACGTGGGAATGCTTGACCAACAATCGCAACACGCTCACCGTTAATTTCTTTGACGACGTATGGTTTGAAGGCACGAGCTTCATCTTCAGAATACAAACCAGTACCGTTATTGCGCTCCACCATTTCTAGATAAGCATCACCGAAAAGTGAATCTTCTTTGATACGGATGTTTTGAGCTACAAACTCACCTTTGAAGTTATTCAAGTTTTTAAGAACTTCTTCAGCTTTGTAAGTAAATTCCCAGTGACCAGTCATAATGTCAACACCGATTTGGTTTGACGCTTCAACCATATCTGCACCACGAGTCCATAGTGCTGTACCAGAACCGTGCCACAAGTCACCACCATCCATAGTGATAGTGTTTTGTGAACCACCGGCTTGATCTCGCAACATATCTAGAACTGTTTTAAGGTGTGCAAAACCACCAACCTTACCGTAAGTTTCAGATGCATCTTGGAAGTTTAGGTAAGTAAATGCATGCGCTAACTCAGGATTCTTGCTCGCATCAATATTTAATTCTTTAAGTAGCTTATCGCCTACAACGTGTGGAAGCTTACCAAACGCAGGACCCACACCTAAGTTCACATTCGGCTCACGGAAGTAAATAGGCTTCAACTGAGCGTGTGTATCTGTAATGTGAAGTAGACGAACCTTACCTTTCATAGGACGGTTGTAAATCTCTGCTGAAGCTTTCGCAGCAGCTGCTTTATCCGCACCACCAGACATTGCTGACGCTGTACCAGGTAACATACCTGCCGCAGCAGCCAATGACATTACATGAAGAAATTCTCGGCGATTTAAAGACATCAGGTCTCTCCGTTGTTATTAATTTGATCGCTTAAAACGATTGTATTTTCTATCCAAACCTTAACGGTTCGAGGCATTATAGGGGCTGCGCCCTTTAAAATTGCGCTCAAATGTAAGGGTTGAGTTATTTAAAGTCAAATAAAGGAAAATTATTTTGGTAAAGAAAATATTTATTAGAAGATTCTAACAAAAGCATTTCTCTTTTAAATTCATTCAATTACTTAATTTTTCCAATAAAAATTCCAATAAGACTAGGCTTTAAAACTAATAAATTTAGCTTTTTTTGACTGCAATTTGTAAAAGTACTAAAAAGGGAGAGTGTGGTCAATAACAATACTATCCACACTCAGTTCAATTTAAAGTACATTATTTAAATTTAAAAAAGAACTAAATACTGTCAAACTAAGAAAAACTTCTTAGCGAACGCATAAGTATTCGCATAAAGATTAACTCTACCCTGTGATTCAAGTTTTTTGATTTTTAACCAACCCAACGTCTAGCATTACGGAACAAACGCATCCAAGGCGCATCCTCTTGCCACTCATCAGGATGCCAAGAGTTCTGCACCGTGCGGAAAACTCGCTCAGGGTGCGGCATCATAATGGTCACACGACCATCAGGAGTCGTCAGTCCGGTCATGCCATTAGCAGTACCATTTGGATTAAATGGATAAGTTTCGGTTGGATTACCTTGCGCATCGACATAACGAATACCAACAAGCCCTTCGACCTGAGACGCATCACCATGACCAAAATCCATACGCCCCTCGCCGTGTGCAACCGCAACTGGAATGCGCGTACCCTCCATCCCTTTTAATAGAATGGATGGAGATTCTTCAATTTGTACCTGAGAGAAACGAGCTTCAAACTGCTCTGACTCGTTTCGAACAAATGCCGGCCAGTTCTGTGCGCCTGGAATAATTTCTTTTAAGTTTGATAACATCTGGCAGCCGTTACAAACACCCAAAGTAAACGTATCTTCACGCTGGAAGAAATTCTCAAATGTTGAACGTGCATTGTCATTGAACAAAATTGAATTCGCCCAACCGCGTCCTGCTCCTAAAACATCTCCATAAGAAAAACCACCACAAGCGACCAATCCTCGGAAATCGTCAAATCTCACTTCACCAGAAAGCACATCACTCATATGCACATCAATCGCATCAAAACCGGCCTTAGTAAAGGCAGCAGCCATCTCTTGCTGACCATTTACACCCTGCTCTCGAAGGATTGCGACTTTTGGCCGCTGTGAATTCGCAAATTCAGCTGAAATATCCTCATTAATGTCGAATGTCACGAAAGGATTAATTTCGATATTTGTATCGTTTTCAATCGAATCAAACTCTTGTTGAGCACAGACTTCATTGTCACGAATCGCCTGCATACGGAATGAGGTTTCAGACCACCATTGTTGCAACTGCTTACGAGGCATACTGAAAATTTCAGATCCATTCGCAGAAATGGAAATTACATCATCACCCGATACTGAACCAATAAACTGCGTCATCTCAATAAGATTGTGTTCAGCAAGAACCGCCTTTACCGCAGCTTTTTCTGATGCTTTTATTTGCAACACCACGCCAACTTCTTCCGCACAAAGAGCTGCTACAGGTTCATTACCAAGCTCAGAAATATCAACCTTAATTCCAGTATGTCCTGCAAAAGCCATTTCTGCTAAGGTCACCAACAAACCACCATCCGCACGATCATGATAAGCAAGCAGCATATCTTTAGCCATTAAACTCTGAGTAGCATTAAACAGGTTCAACAAGTCCTCAGCAGAATCCAAATCCGCAGATACATCGCCAATTTGACCATACACTTGTGCCAAACAACTGGCACCAATACGGTTTTGTCCACGACCTAAATCAATGACAACCAATTCAGTTTCACCTAAATCAGTGCGTAGCTGCGGGGTAACCGTTTTACGAACATCCGTAACCGGTGCAAAAGTCGTGATATTCAAAGACATTGGCGAAATAACGGCTTTATCTTGCCCATCATCATTCCAGACAGTCTTCATAGACATTGAGTCTTTACCTACTGGAACAGCAATCCCTAATGCTGGACAGAGCTCCATACCAACCGCTTCAACCGCATCATACAACGCTGAATCTTCACCAGGGTGACCAGCAGCTGCCATCCAGTTTGCCGAGATTTTAATATCCGACATTTTGTTAATTTTTGCACAGGCAATATTGGTAATCGCTTCAGCAATCGACAAACGAGCCGAAGCTTTTGGATTGATTAACGCAACGGGCGGACGCTCACCAGATGCCATGGCTTCACCGGTATAACCATTGTAGTCAGATGCAGTAATACCAGCATTTGCTACTGGAACCTGCCAAGGACCTACCATCTGATCCCTCGTCACCATACCAGTAATCGATCGGTCTCCGATAGTGATTAGGAAATTTTTCGACGCAATAGTCGGCAATTTCATTAATCGCTCAGCGACCTCATTTAAATCCAAGTTTGCAGTTTCAAAGCCGGCTTGAGGAATTGAACGTGTCTCAGCTGTACGGTGCATTTTAGGCGGCTTACCTAGCAACACATTAAGAGGCATATCAACCGGATTATTTTCAAAAACCGTATCATTGACTACCAACTCTTGCTCTTTAGTCGCTTCACCGACAATGGCATAAATAGCTCGCTCACGCTCACATATTTCAACGAACTGATCAATTTTTTCTGGATAAACAGCAATCACATAACGTTCTTGGGATTCATTTGACCAAATCTCCATTGGCGACATACCTGGCTCATCATTTGGAACTGAACGCAGATCAATCTTACCGCCTCGACCGGCATCGTTAACCAGCTCAGGAAAGGCATTCGAAATACCTCCAGCACCCACATCGTGAATCGATGCAATAGGAGAATCCTCACCCAAATACGTACATCGATCAATCACCTCTTGTGCACGGCGCTCCATTTCAGGATTTTCACGCTGAACCGAAGCAAAATCTAAATTTTCAGCACCAGAACCGGTTTCAACCGAAGAGGCTGCACCACCACCTAGACCGATTAACATCGCAGGGCCACCAAGAATAACAAGTTTCGCACCAATCGGAATATCGCCTTTTTCGATATGCATTTCACGAATCGAGCCAAGACCTCCTGCCAGCATAATTGGCTTGTGGTAACCTCGAATCTCTTCACCTTCATGCGTAATCAAGGCATTTTCATAGGTACGGAAATACCCATTAATAGCTGGACGACCAAACTCATTGTTAAACCCCGCTGCACCCAAAGGCCCTTCTAGCATAATTTCCATTGGCGTAACAATACGACCCGGTTTGCCATATGGTTTTTCCCAAGGTTGCTCAAAACCGGGGATATTCAAGTTAGAAACCGTAAAACCAGTCAGACCAGATTTCGGTTTAGAGCCACGACCGGTTGCTCCTTCATCACGAATTTCTCCTCCCGAGCCTGTCGCAGCGCCAGGCCAAGGAGAAATTGCCGTTGGGTGGTTATGTGTTTCCACCTTAATTTGGAAATGAACTGGTTCCTCATTAAACTTGTATTGACGTGTTTTAGGGTCAGGAAAAAAGCGGGTGGCCATCGCCCCTTCAACTACCGCTGCATTATCGCTGTAAGCAGATAAAACACCGGCCGGTGAAGTTTGATAGGTATTACGGATCATTCCAAACAGTGATTTTTCTTTGTCTTTGCCATCAATTGTCCAATCCGCATTGAAGATTTTATGGCGACAATGCTCTGAGTTTGCCTGAGCAAACATCATTAATTCTGCATCCACTGGATTACGGTTAAGGCCTGTAAACGCCTCAATAAGATAATCAATTTCATCATCCGATAACGCTAAGCCCATTTCTCTATTAGCGTCAACCAAAGCGGAACGCCCACCGTTTAAAATATCGACAGTGGTCATTGGTTTAGGCGACTGGTGCGAGAAAAGATTTTCAAGCTGATCAAAGTTATGACTCACTGTTTCCATCATTCGGTCATGAATCAAAGTCTCTACTGCAGTTTTATCCTCAGCTTTTACACCCTTAAAGTGATACACAATTCCACGTTCAATACGTTTTACTTTCTCAATACCACAAGTATGAGTAATATCCGTTGCTTTTGAAGACCAAGGAGAAATCGTGCCGACACGTGGTGTCACAATACAACTATCCTCTGATAGCTCACCGGTTAGATCATCCGACGCTTGGTTTAACAAGATATTTAAATGCGACTTTTCCAGCGCATCTAATTGATCCGTAGTTTCAACAAAATAAACAAATTGAGAAGTAACTGCATTAATCGATACAGTTTTTTGTATTTTCTCAAGTAATTGTTGAGTACGGTAAGCGGAATGAGCAGGATTTCCCCAAATGATTTGCATAGTTGTTTATCCCTATAAAATGAGTGCTTAGTCCACAAGGGATAAACACGAGATAATAAAATTATTAAAACTGGCTAAAGTTTTCCTGAGCTTTGTTCATAAGTAAACTTATGCAAAGCACTCAGAAAAAACAAAACCCTCAGAATTGAGGGTTGTTGATGGTTTGGATTATTTTGTTAGCAATCCAAGGCTTTCAAATATGTATTTCTTTTGCTCAGCAGTCAATCCAGACTCATCTTGTGGAGCCTTAACCATAAGGCTTGTTTGAGCTTGATCTACGGATTTCACGTTAATCAAAACAGTTTCTGGAATTTCCGTTTTATCTTTTTCACGCCAAAAAGCTAAAGCACCTAACAAAGTCTCTTCGTTTCGTGCGGTTTCTGGAACTTTCACTTCAATCAAACCTGTCGCTTGATTGATTTTCCCGAGATCCCAACCCGCACGGAATACTGCTGACTGTAAATAGTTCCAAGTCTCTTCAAATCCAGCATTTACTGTCAGACCCACAAACTCTTCACCTTCAAACACTTCCATTGTCTTTTGAGTTGCGGCCAATTGCTGCAACGCATGCTCAGGCGAAGATCCGAAGAATACCATTGCTTGATAAAGCGCTTCGGCTTCCATAACTGGATTAGATGGTTTTAAAGAATAACCTTCAACCGTGTACTCTGCATTACGATCACCTGCAAACATTTCATGGTGAGCAAAAAACACTTTGATTTTTCCGGTTTGCGGATCACTCTCTAGTCGAGCAGTAAACTTATCATAAATGCCTTCGGCATATTGATCACGCCAGCTATTCAGTAACTTTGTAATAGGTCCTTGATCATCGGTCGGGACAATTTGTTGTCTCGCCAAAAAAGCTGTTTTCATAATGCCGATATCTTTTCGAGCTTCTTCCACTCGAAAACCTTGACTGACAAAGAAACGCTGCAACTGCTTCCAGACCATTTGAGAGTCATCTTCGGTAATTTCCAACCAACGCTCAGATAAATTGCTTTGAATACTTAAGCCATCAGATTTAAAAGTTGGAATATTACCTTTCTCAGCACTACGTTTAGCCGCCAACGCACGCCTTTCAGCATCAAGCATCGCCATTGCTGTCGCATTAGATGCTTTAGCAGGATTAAATAAATTTGGTGGAACTTCTAAATCCGAGACCATCAAACCTTCTTGAGTGCGGTAGTTTTCATCGGAACCAAATAGGCCTCCAATCGTTGAACATCCTGATAGCCCTACAGTGGCAATAATCACAGCACTCATCAGTGGTTTCTTTAGCAAAGACATAAAGTTTGGGCCTTTAAGTTTATTCAAGTAAGAAGAAAGATAGATGCGAATCCGTTTAACTCAATTTAATTCCAGCTTGCTCCATCGCTGCTACGACTTTTGGCTGCGCTGACTCGGATAAAACCGTTAAAGGTAAACGAATGGTTTTTGACATCATCCCCATGCGATAGAGAGCCCATTTAACAGGGATAGGATTCGCTTCTAGGAATAAATCTGAATGCAAAGCCTTTAATGAAGCATCCAACTCTTGTGCTTTTACTGCATCACCGTCAAGAGCTGCCATATAAATATCATGAACGGCTTCAGGTGCTACATTCGCAGTCACCGAAATACCTCCATGCCCGCCAGCCAAAATAAATTCAACAGCGGTAGCATCATCACCGGTGTACAAGTCAAACTCTTCACCCGCACCGGCTTTTATTTGTGCAACACGAGAAATGTCTCCAGTGGCTTCTTTAATACCAATAATGTTGGTAATTTTTGACAATCGGATGACAGTTTTAGGCGTCATATCAACTGCAGTCCGACCTGGCACATTATAGAGAATTTGAGGAATATCCACTGCTTCCGCAATGGTTTTGTGATGAAGAAACAAACCTTCTTGGGTTGGTTTGTTGTAATAAGGAGTCACCAACAAACAAGCGTCCACACCTGCATCTTTCGCACATTGCGTAAGTTCAATTGCTTCACGAGTTGAATTTGCCCCAGTTCCAGCTATGACGGGAATTCTGCCAGCAACTTTTGACACCACAAAACGAAGAACTTCACAATGCTCTTTATAGTCAAGGGTTGCCGATTCCCCCGTGGTTCCAACAGCAACAATTGCATCGGTTTTGGACTTGATGTGAAATTCAATTAACGCTTCTAAAGCCACATAATCAATTGATTCATCTTCTAACATAGGTGTGACTAACGCCACCATACTGCCTCTAAACACCGACAATCTCTCCAAAACCCGAACGTAACACAACAGAAATACTTCGTTGCAATTTTCAAAAAAGTAATATTAACCGTTCATTACTAGGACTTCAACCAAATTCCATCGCTAAAAGTTAACGACTTAACTTTCGTCAGAACGCAGTCCATTTGTACTTGCTACCCCTTCATTCAAGGTGCATACTTGAAGCTGCGTTTTTTGTCTTTTTTATCGGTGATAAAGAAAAAAATTAAAAAAGCAACAAACCAATCAATTTATTCCAAAAACATAAAGGCTTAGATTAAATGTCGAATCTTAAATTGAACGTAGGCGATTGCATTCCAAACTTTTCAATTGAAGCAACGGGTGAAAAGACAATCACTCAGGAAGATTTTTTAGGGAAATATACAGTTGTCTATTTTTATCCCAAAGACAGTACTCCTGGATGCACAACAGAAGGTTTAGATTTTACATCACTTCATTCGGAATTCTCTCAGCTAAACACCCAAATATTTGGTGTTTCAATGGACTCCATGAAACGTCACGACAATTTTAAAACTAAGCAAAATTTTTCATTTGAACTCTTATCTGATCCAGAAGGTGAATTTTGTAACCTATTCGGAACCTACCAGCTCAAGAAAAACTTCGGAAAAGAATATATGGGGATTGTTAGAACGACCTTTTTAATTTCGCCGGAAGGAAAAGTCATCCAAGTATGGCCAAACGTCAAAGTCAAAGATCACGCTAAAAACGTTTTAGAATTCCTAAAAACAAATGCTTAGACATAAACAAAAGATTACCGGCCGGTAACATTTAAGAAAAGGATACAACTCAATGACCGATGAACCAAGACGCTTATTTATCCTAGATACCAACGTGCTGATGCACGATCCAATGGCACTATTCAATTTCGAAGAACATGACATCTTTATCTCCATGACTGTCTTAGAAGAACTAGACGCTGGGAAAAAAGGCATGTCAGAAGTCGCACGAAATGTTCGTGAAACAAACCGATTAATTGATCAAATCATCAGCGATGCATCTTTTGAGGAAATCAAAAAAGGCCTAAGCCTTGAGCGTATTCACCCTAATGCTGATAATGAAAATATACATTTAGGGAAGCTATTCTTTGAGACAGAACCTCTTATTGCGGAGCTTCCTGCGTCACTTCCAAGTCATAAAGCGGATAACCATATCCTGCAAACCGGTCTAGCACTCAAAGAACATTATCCGAACCGCAATGTCACTCTAGTAACCAAAGACATCAACATGCGGATTAAATCTTCAGCTGTAGGCTTGCACTCTGAAGATTACTACAACGACCGCGTTTTAGAGGATACCGACCTCTTGTTCCGAGGTTGGGAGAGCCTACCAGAACACTTCTTAGAAACCCATGGCAACCAAATGAAATCTTGGCAGGAAGATAGTAGAACTTTCTATGAAATTGCCGTTGACAAGGATACTCATTGGTTCCCAAATCAAGCTTTAATCAGCCAAAACGATGCTGGATTTAATGCCATTGTACGCACAGTGGATAGCAAAACGGCAAAGCTTGAGTATATGCAGGATTACTTTCAGGAAGGACACAATGTCTGGGGAATTACTGCTCGCAATATGGAACAAAACATTGCTCTAAACTACTTAATGGATCCAGAAATAGATTTTGTTTCTTTATTAGGTGTTGCTGGAACAGGGAAAACATTATTGACCCTTGCTGCAGCCCTTGAGCAAACCCTGGAAGAAAACCTTTACAGCGAAATCATTATGACACGTGCCACCATTCCAATTGGTGAAGACATCGGCTTCCTGCCTGGAACCGAAGAAGAAAAAATGACGCCTTGGATGGGGGCTTTAATGGATAACCTTGAAGTTCTAACTGACTCAGACGGCTATACTGACTGGGAAAAAGAGAGTACTCAAGAACTGATGAATAAGCGCATCAAGATTAAATCCATGAATTTCATGCGAGGTCGCACTTTCCAGAAAAAATTCATCATTATCGATGAAGCGCAAAACTTAACCCCTAAACAGATGAAAGCTTTGATTACGCGTGCAGGTGAAGACACTAAGGTTGTGTGTCTTGGTAACATAGGTCAGATTGATTCACCATACCTGACCGAAACGACCACTGGATTAACCTACATTGTCGACAGGTTTAAATCATGGGAACACAGTGCTCATATCACTTTAGAGCAAGGAGAACGCTCTCGACTCTCTGAATACGCTTCAGATTGCCTATAAAATCAAATGAGATAAAGATTGCAACCGGCTGGTTAAAAACCTTATTTACACTGGTCGGTGTACTCCTAAACCATTAAAGAATCTTAAAACAAAAAAGCCGAATCATTATGATTCGGCTTTTTTGTGAAACAATATATGCGATTAACGCCCCATTGTTTTTTGCTCTTCTTCGGTTGGGATTCTAAAGCCCAATTCTTGCGCACGCGCTCGACAGTAATTAATTGCAAACTCAAGCAACTCTCCCACTGCACGATGACGGAATTTATGTTTTTGACGAACATGTGAGAAAGGACGAAGAATTGGAGGATCCAATGGAATCGCTTTCAAAGTTCCTAACTGCAATTCTTTGACCAATGTTGTACGTGATACAACAGCAACACCCACATCAGATTCAACCGCCATTTTAACAGCTTCAGGACTTCCCAATTCCATAACAACTTTCAAGTCACTGTAACTGAAGCCTTGCTCACGAATATAAGAATCAATAACTTGACGAGAGCCAGACCCTTCTTCACGAGAGATGTAACCAAATTTTCGGAAATCATCAACCGTAACGCTGTCTTTTGTTGCAAGCGGATGATTCTTCGGACAAATCAATTGCATCTCATCAATTCGACAAACATCGACTTCTAAGTTTTTGTTTTGAACAGGCGCTTCAACTAAACCGAGATCGATCATATTATTTTCAACCATCGAAACAATCGCATCGGTGTTCCCAACTTGCAAACGAATATTGACATCTTCAAATTGCTTTTTGAATGCCCCCAGAAGGCTAGGCAGCATATATTCAGCAATTGTCGTACTCGCTCCAATGACCAGAGATCCTGTGACTTCACCAGTCAACTCTCTAACATCACTATTCATCTTTTCATAAAGTTCAAGAATTTGATCCGCATAGTCGTAAACCACTTTACCGGCATCGGTCAGGGTGATTTTGTTATGAGTACGATCAAAAAGACGGGTATTAAAAAAGTCTTCGAGTTGTTTAACCTGGAATGTTACGGCAGGTTGAGTCATATGTAATGTTTCAGCAGCTTTAGTAAAGCTCATTACTTTTGCAACAGTGTGAAACACCTGAAGACGTCTATCAGCCATGCGGTTTCCTCTAATTTATGAGTTCATAATCAATGGTTGATGAATATAGGTGTTTAATGACAAAATGTCAATCTTCTTTATAACTGTATAAAATTAAGAATAAATACTTACTCTCGAACCCTACTGAATTACATTTCATAAACTTCACAACAGCAAGTCATCAGACTAACTCTCTGATTATTTTAATGTTTCAATCTTTCTTGGGTCTTTTATGCAAAAAGCCAAAGCGATGAAATCCTTTTTCTGTGGTTGGTTCATCAGTCTGGTCACCTTTTTCATCAGCTTGACCAGATTCTGAGTCTTGTTTAGCCTCAAACTCTGTTTCATTTTTCCGATGTTGTTCTTGAGATTTTAAGTTTTTTTGCGCATCTGACTCAAAGCCAGATTTCATTGAAGAAAATCCGTTTCCTGAAAAACTCGGAGCAGGAATCGGTTTATCTGTTGCTAATTCAGACTCGTTCTGTTCAGAACTTTTCTCAATCGTCGACTCTGAGAAATGGCTTGTTCGACTTTCAAGTTCTGCCCTCAAACGCTGAATCTCTTTCTGCCTCAAGTCATTCAATTCTTCTTTCAGTTGCACAAGTTCATTTGACATATGCAACATGATATATTCAACATGACGTTCATTTTCAGTGGAGAGTTTCGTTAAACGTTTTTCAGTGTTTTGGACATAACCTAAAATTTCTTTTTCCAACTTCCTCTGTTCAGAGCCAATCAAAAATGCGGAAAAATTTGCAGTGACTAAAGAGAAAAATAAAACGCCAAACACAATCAAAATTGTTCCAAAAATACGCCCATTTTCTGTTTGCGGAACCACATCGCCATAACCGACAGTTGTAATGGTCACAACTGCATACCAAATACCATCAATAAACGGTCGATCCTCGATATAGACAAACACTCCCCCTGCACCAACAACCAAAAATGCAAACCCGACCAAAATCTGCCCAAACCGGTTTTTCCGTAAAAGCTTTACAACGTCTTGAAAGAAATTGACGAAAAAGCGCATCAGCAGGAGTAAACGCAAGGTTCGAATAATAATTGCCCACTCACTACTCCACTCAATCCACGGGAATGCCAAGATGACAATGGCAAAATTCAACCAGTTTTGTTGAAAATACCGAACACGATTATTAACCATCGTTAAATTGACTATAAATTCTAGTGCGAATACTGCCCAGACAAGATGGTTTAACCACTCGGATTCATACGAAAATTCAGTATAGGAAAGAATCAGTTGAACAAAGACTGCCAACAAAGCCGCAAGCACAAGGTATTCAAAAAACTGGCCAATTTGCCTGGCTTGTTTATTTTCAAATGGACTAACTCCCGCAACCCCTAAAACGGCACGAATGTTCATAGTGCGACTCTTTTTATTGAATTATTTACATTGAGAAAAGTACGTGCATACTTCACAGGTTGCATGCATGCAAGCAATAGCTTATCAGCAGAAGATACCAAAGCTAAACGAATTTGCCTAGCCAGTAAAACCTAACTCTTGAGAAAAATTATGTTTACAAGAAGTTTGACCCAAAAAGTGAACGCTTATCGAAGTTTATCCTCATTAGAGAGGCTTTGATGACTTTGCCAAACTTGGGATCTCCTCTCGTCCATTCAATACCTGCGCCATTAACCAATGTTTCAAAGGCGCACTTAGTTTTGACTGGCCGGTCAAATCTATAACGGTATGACGAAAGTTTTCAAGAAGTTCCGCAGCGAAAAGCTTGTCAAAAAACTCCATCGAACGTTGCACAATGACATTGTCACCGCGTCTTTGGCGCTCATACTTGCGCAACATTGGCAAGGTTCCGATTTGTCTTCCTTGTCTGAGTGCTACGGAGACTTGATCAATCAAAGCCGCCGCATCCAAAAGACCTATATTCACACCTTGACCTGCTTGCGGATTAATCGTGTGTGCCGCATCGCCAACCAACGCGAAACAAGGCTTCACATAGCTTCGAGCATGTCTTCGCACTAGTGGAAATGCCGAACGCTCAGCCACATGGATAACCCGCCCTAATTCAAATCCTGACGCCTGCTCAATCTCTCGAGCAAAAGCTTTATCGTCTAACGACAATGCCCACTGCATTTTATCTAACGGCAAATACCAAGCAATAGAGCTCACTTCTTCTGCCATGCCTAAATAAGCAAAAGGTCCATCGGGAGTATATCGTTGCCAACACGCATTCTGATGCGACTTTTCGGTTTTCACACAACCAACCACTGCACACTGCTCATAATCAAGCTGTTCAAGGCCAATACTAGCCAATTGACGCAGCTTGGAAAATGCGCCATCCGCTCCGACAACCAGCTGTGTTGTGATCTTTCGCCCTGAATCGAGCATTAAAACGGCATCTGCCTGAAAATCTTTACCGGCCGGTAAAGTTAACGTATCAATTTTTTCAGTAAGATTAATTTTAATATTGGGCTGTTGTTCTAGCTGTTCCCACAAAGCCGCCTGCACGATAAAATTCTCTACTGTGTGGCCTAAATTCGGCTCCATAATTTCTTGAGCATGAAAAGCAAGCTTGTTTTCTGAGCCCGACTCCCATACATTCATCGCCACAAATGGCTGAAAACGACGGTTTTCAATTCCTGACCACGCGCCTAAATTTTTTAGGATATTCTCTGAACTACGAGTTAATGCACTCACTCGAACAGCAAATGGCGTCGCATCGTCCCACACAAGCTCAGGCGCTTTTTGTTCAAACAACAACACTTTCAAACCCAGCTTCGCCAAACCTAAAGCAGTTGCAGCGCCAACCATTCCGCCTCCAACCACAACAGAGTCATAAGAATTTTCCTGATTTGAATTGAATTGATTTAACGTCGTTTTCATTGAATCCATTTCTCTAAACTCTGTTGTTCAAATACATATTTAAATGGTTTGAGTCTAAGCTTTACCCATTGCAAAGCGGGCAAAACGTTTCTTTAAAGGCGGTAATAATTGCATTGCGGCTAAGCCTAAACCTCTCGCATGGCCAACTATAGGCGAAGGATGCTCAAAAATTTGAATCAAACCATCTGTCATACCCATCACTTTTTCGTGTTGTTTTTGCTGACGAGACGCATAATCCGAGATCAACTCGCTTAAGATTGTCGGATTGGACAAATCTACCGGCCGGTTAAATTGATTTTCAAACCGATCCAGAGCCGCAACAAACTCAAAAACGTCTTTAATCCCCAAATTCAAACCTTGAGCCGCCACCGGGTGCTGGGTATGCGCAGCATTCCCCATCAACACAACACACCCTTCAGAAATTTGATCCAGACTGGTTTCTTTTAGCGGATAAGCCAGACGTTTTGACACCGACACAAAGCCACCGAAACGCTCACCCATTCTTTCAGAAAATGCTTGCATAAAGGCTTGATCATCCATGTCCAAAATACGCGCCTTATCCTCGACAGAACAAACCCAAACCGCTTTATGAAAGCGCTCCGCCATCGGTAACAAGGCCATTGGGCCTTGAGGGGTAAAACGTTCAAAGGCTAATCCATGATGCACATCTCTGGTCTCAATACGGGCAAGCACTCCAAAAGCTTCATAAGACTTGGTATGTAATTCAAAACCCAGCCCTTTGCGAACTTGCGAATCGGTTCCATCTGCACCAATCAAGCAGTGAGAGCAAACTTCAATGGATAAATTAGATTCAGTCTCTTTTAAAACCGATAAAACTGCAAACTCATTGGCGGTTTCATTAGATACATTATCCAGCTCACAAAATTGGGAAAACTGCTTAAACTCAACCGGTGATAACAATTGGATATTTTCTTGCCTCTCAGCAACTTTCCATAATTGATTACCTAAATCCCAGCCTTGAACACTATATCCAAGCGCATCTATCCCTAACTCTTCGTTCGAAATAGTCGTCAGCCCCAAATAGCCTTTTTGAGAAACATGAACTTTTTTGATGGGCGTGCTTAATGGCAACAATGAAGGCCAAATACCAAATTCTCTGAGTACATCAGCAGAACCTTGAGAAAGTGCTAAAACTCGACCATCAAAAGCATTCTCTTGCTGCTCAATTTTATTCGGAAAATTCGGTGTAAATTGTTCAGCAACAATCACCTCGTAACCTTTACGAGATAAACCAATCGCAAGAATTAACCCGACTGGACCCGCACCAGAAATCAAAAAGTCACATGATAGGGTTTTCATAAGTTTACCTATAATTCAGTTTTAGTCAGTTTTCCGCTTTATACTGTATTTTCAAATACGTTTATTTTTCTACCGGCCGGTAGAAATCATCGTGAATACTGTTGCATCCAATTCTCAATTTCTTGAACGGTTCGCGGCAAACCTTTCGTCAAGACTTCACACCTAGACTCTGTGACCAGAACATCATCTTCAATACGAACCCCAATTGAGTGCCACTTTTTATCCAAACCTTGGATTGAAGACGAAAGATACAAACCAGGTTCAACCGTTAACACCATGCCGGCTTCTAACTTACACCAGCGGCCACCTTTTTTGTAGTCGCCTACATCATGAACATCCATCCCTAACCAATGCCCCGTACCATGCATGAAAAATGGTTGATAAGCATGTTGATCAATCAACTTTTGAAGCGATTCTCCGTCACTATTTATAATGCCAAGCTCAATCAGCCCTGCGGTTAAGACTTCTAAAGTTTTCTTGTGCATTGCATCGTAAGAAACGCCTGGTTGAATCATCTCAATCACTGCCTGTTGAGCCTTTAAAACAAGGTTATACACCTGCGCTTGCGCGTCAGAAAATTGACCCGAAACGGGAAAAGTGGTGGTGATATCGCCCGCATAAAATTCATATTCAGCCCCAGCATCAACCAACACTAAATCACCCGATTTGAGTAAATGGTTGTTTTCAGTGTAATGCAGAATACAGGCGTTTTCGCCTCCCGCGACAATTGAGTTGAATGCTTCACGCTGCGCACCATGCTGCCAAAAACCATTTTCCAAATCGCCCTGCAGTTGACGCTCAGATAGATTTGGCCGCACGTTTTGCATGGCTTGTAAATGACCGTTCACTGAAATTTGTGCGGCTTTTCGCATTTTTTCAATCTCAAACGGCTGCTTAATGACTCTTAATTCATGCAACGGCTTATCTAAATCGCTTAATTGCGTCGGTGTCGTCATACCTTGACGACTTTTAGACTTGGCAAATTCAATGACCGGATGCAATAAAGCGCTCCAAGACTCCAACTCTGCAAAACTGACAAACACCGTATCACAACCATCCAAAAGACTTGGAAGCTGTTCTTCCAACATGTCTATCGAAAATGCTTGACTTGTTCCAAGCTGATGAGCGGCTTCAACACCCAACCGACGCCCTTCCCAAACCTCTTTTTCGGGATCTTTCTCACGTAAGAAAAGTGTATACGTATTCGAGTCGGCGAGTTTTTTTAACACCATCACCGCTTCAGGTTCACTAAATGCAGTCAGATATTGAAAATCACTATTCACTCGAAAGGAGTATTCCACATCTCGGTTACGAATGGTTTCCTCTCCCGAACGAACCAGTACCGCCGAACCAACAGGCAATTGGTCGAGCAATCGACTGCGATTATTGTGAGCAAATTCTTGCCAAGCCTTTTGATCCAACATACTTAATACATACTCCTCAAACTTTTAAGTAAACAGTCTATCCATTATCATTTTCAAGATTCTTCAAAAAGCCTTAATGAACTGTTGCCACATGATCTTCTTCTGTTTCCATAATCGGTGGCGCCTGAGTTGGATTCAACTCCTCATTGAGCATTAAAACGCCTACCTTGATAAATTCCATCAACTGCGTAAGGTCGTTTTCAATTTGATCAGGATCCACCTCATCAGCCTTCAGATCGGTCACATCAATTCGAGCAATTTCGCCCAAATCATTCACGATTTCACGAACTTCTTCAGAAAGTTTACTTTCCATTTCACTGAGACCACCGGCCAAACCAATGCCATAAAGAACGCCCTCGCATAATTGACCAATCATGGATGCACGAAAGGCAATCGATTCTTTATCATCTGGCAAACAAAGCTCTAACTCAAATCCTGAGCCATTTAAACCTTTATCCGTTGCGAGATATAGTTCATGTAAGTTTTTTAGAAAAGCTTCTTTCACAGACTTAATCTGAGCCTCTTCAATAAGCTTTTTAATCCACACAGCTTCCTGAATGTCATTATCGACACAAATTAAGCCAATTAACATTCCGTGAATGAATGATGGTGATTCTAATTCTGCGTAGGGCTCAATTACCTCACGTATTTGGTCAAAATCCATAGAAACTTCTCTTGATTAACGAGTTTGGGTTGGGAATAATATCATATTACTTTGGCAGTTTATGAAACTGCCAATACACCTAGAAATTGTTATTAAACACTTGGAGCTCTTCATGGTTAGTCTAAATATAATGAATCACGCCTTCGATTTAGAATGTCCACAAGATGAAGAAGCCTCTCTAATCTCTGCTGCGAAGTTGCTAGAAAGTAAACTAAATGAAATGCCTGCCAGCATGCCGAATGAGCGAAAAGCGCTACTGGTTGCTCTAAATATTTGTTACGACTACCTTGTGTTAAAAGATGAAAGCTTGGCAAATAGCGAAAGCATTGAAAAGAAACTGCAACAACTACTGAAACTTTTGCAACAAAGCAATTTAGACAATCTAAATATCACGTCTCAAAATTAAACTCTAAGCGCTCAATCATTATCATAGAACTCTCGTTACGTTTTAAAAATCATTTAATCAGCGCAATTAATATTATCAATCACTTTTTTTTAATTCAGATTCTTATCAGGACGGCTGTTTTGGTATACTGGTGGCAAGCAAGGATGGTAGGGTTCAAAGCCCGTTCCGATAATTACTATCTTGGGGCCAGAGGCTTGAAATGGTGAGCATCTCGCTAAATATTTTTAGCCCGAGAAGCCTAAATTTCTTGAAGAGGCTGCCACCTGTTCCTTACGGTTCAGGGAATTTAGCCCTATTGTTCTTGCCTCCTTTCCTACAAAAGTTTCCCAATGACTGAAAAAACCGCTTTGATTCAACAATCAGACATTCGAAAAACCATTCGTGCAGCTCGTAATGCTTTACCTGAACAGACCCATATCCAGCATGGAGAATCTGCAGCTAATCTTTTTTTTGAGTGGATAGCACATAATCAAATTATCAATCATAAACAAGGCCCCCTTAAGGTTGGCGTCTTCCTTTCTCAAGATGGTGAATTATCGACGGCGCATTTAATTCAGCGACTTTGGCAGTCAAGAGCTTACGAAGTCTATCTTCCTATTATTTATGCTGATAACACTTGCCCTATGGATTTTGGTCACTATACCGAAAATACCCAGTTTGAACTCAACCACTTCAAAATGAAGCAACCTAAAAAAATCCACTCGCAGCCGAGAATTTCTGCCATTGAGTTGGATTTAGTCATTACCCCTCTAGTTGCGTTTGATCAACATGGATTTCGAATTGGAATGGGAGGCGGATACTATGATCGAAGCTTTGCAGGTAAAAAACCGCATGAATCACCGCTTCTTGTAGGGTGGGCACATAGCTGCCAAAAAGTTGACAACATTGAAAGAAACGTTTGGGATATTCCCCTCGATTGGGCGATTACTGATCAAGAATCGTTTGAGTTTTAATCAGGAATCATTATTCAACTTACCGCTAACTAACAATTAACCGGCCGGTAAATTAAGGAGCCTCCGATTAAATTCTGATTGAATCAGAGGTTCCTTAATCAACTACTCCGGCGCTTCAACAATTTCACGACAACTGTGCTAAACGACGCTCAGACACTGGGATTTTCATCACTTTCCCTTTATAGAGCTGATTCGCATTACGAATTCCGTTGATTTTTTTCAACTCCGCCACACTCACATTATGTGCTTCTGCAATTTCTGACAAAGTATCACCTGACTGGACTCTGTAACGCACATACAGTTTTTCCCCCCAACGTGGCTGATCAGAATAAGCAACAACAAATTCATTCAATCCTCCAACGATCGCTTTAGCGACCTTTTGCTGGAAACGAGGATCTTTCAATTTTCGTTCTTCTTCAGGATTCGATAGAAAAGCCGTTTCAATCAGTAACGCTGGCATATCTAAAGTTTTCAATACAGCAAAATTTGCACTTTGAACAGTCTCTTTGTGCATCTCAACTGAACCATTCATTGAACGCAAAACGTTCTTCGCCAACTTTCGACTAACCCGAACATTGGCTTCACGCGACATGTCACTCAAAGCATAGGCGACATCATTTTCAAAGCCAGACAAATCCACTGCTTGCAAAGATCGGTTTTCACGCTGAGCAATTAGTTGCGCCATTGCACTACTCGCTCCTCTTTGTGAAAGTACGTATACCGTTCCACCTTTCACTCGGCTGTCTCGAAATGCATCGGCATGAATCGACAAGAAAATATCTGCCCTATGTTGTTTGGCAATTCTGACACGCTCTTTTAAAGGAACAAAAATATCTCTATCACGAATCATGACCGCACGCATGTTAGGCGATTTTTCTATTAGCGCTTTCAATCGCTTCGCCACCTGCAAAGTCGCATCTTTTTCATAAAGACCGTTGTTACCAATCGCCCCAGGATCTTTTCCACCGTGACCGGCATCAATTGCGACCACAATTTTATGTTGACTCGGCACAGCCTGCTTAATCAGTTCTGTAACTTCAATGGTTTTTGATCGAGTATTAACTTTTTGCGATGCTGTTACAGATTTAACAGCTTCTTTCTGATTGATTTCTTTCGCTTTTTTGGTTACTGACTTTTTAGAAGACTGAGCAATCTTTTTAGCCGATGGCAACGTCTTTTTCAGCGGTTCCATTTCTGATAAATCGACCACCAAACGCTCATGTCCACGTTTATTTTTGCCTAAGATGAATTGGTTATAATCAAGGGATTTATGTAACGCCAGAACAATTCGAGTTTGATGAGCCGTATTTTTGACATCAATCGAAAACAGCCGTGGATCTTTGATAAATTTTTGACGAAAACTTAAACCATTTTGGGTTTTATCAAAATCAATAATCAATCGATTTGGGGAGGAAAGTGTTTGAATGGTGTAATCAGGTACATCATTGAAATCAAAAACAATGCGTGTTTTATTCGGTTGGTCACCAACTCGCAATTGTTCTAATTTTGATAACCCTGCAAAAGCGCTTGTTTGCAAGACAAACAGCAAGGTGACAGCAAACATTATAAAGAACAAGATCGAAGACAATGGCTTTGAACTCATAATATGATATTTATCCAACCTTTGCTCAAGGATTTCAATCGTTGCACTAGATGTCAGTTTTTCTGGTGTCAGCATGATAATCACCTTTCGAATGACCTATTTTAATAAATCTTGCTACGACTAAAACAAACTTCATGCCAATTTTAAAACTGGCCAATAATTCATGAGAAAGTAAGTACCCAATATCTCTACTAAGTTACTTTTATGACATTGAATCGATTATCACTTGCCCAACATCAGACTGAGCATATAGTTGTACATTTCTGCCAGCATCCAAATGCTGCAATTCAATCACTAAGTCTGCTTCCGGCATGACCCCTTTTCCTTTTGATGGCCACTCAACCAAGTTTAATGACTTATGTGCGAGTAAATCGCGAATGGCTAGATACTCAAGTTCTTCTGGATCACATAGTCGATACAGGTCAAAGTGATGAATCGCAAAAGGCGCAATTCCTTCAACGGAATAGGTCTCTACTAATGTATACGTCGGACTTTTAACTTTTTGCTCAGGCAAAAAATACTGGATCAATGCTCGGCTTAGAAAAGATTTACCGGCCCCTAAATCCCCCAACAAATATACAATCACGCCCTCATTGGAATTGTCTTTGGAGAACGAGTTTACTCCTCCAAATAAATTCTCTAGTGCTGCTGCAATGTTCGTAGCCAGTTCCGTCGTCGCCTTTTCATCTTCTAAAAAAAGAGTTTTATCCAAAAACTTTGTCATTCCATTGATTCCAAATTTATCTTAAACATCGCAATTTTATTGTAATTTTAGGCACTTAACTTACAAAGCTCTATAATGTGCAAACCTTAAAAAAAATGCAATCATAAATTCTATGACTATTGAGAACAAGCCATCACTGGTAGAACAAATCAAAGAATGGGGAAAAGCACTGGGTTTTGCGGATATAGGCATAACGAATTGTGACTTATCTGCATACGAAAACGATTTCTTTCAAAAAGTAGAGAACGGATTATTTGGAGAAATGGATTACATGCATACGCATGGAACCAAGCGCACTCGGCCGGTCGAACTTGTCCCAGGAACTCAGTCGTTGATTTCAGTACGCATGAATTACTTTGACTTACACGCTGAAAATGCACTCGGCCAACTTCATCGCTCACACTCTGCCTATATTTCTCGATACGCTCTTGGCAAGGATTATCACAAGTTACTTCGTAAGCGTTTACAACAACTCGCCAAAAAAATTCAAACAGAAGTCCCTAACCTTGAATACCGAGCTTTTACCGATAGCGCCCCTGTTTTGGAACAGTCCATCGCTCAAAAATCAGGACTTGGCTTTATTGGCAAAAATAGTTTATTGATTCATCCAAGAGCGGGTTCTTGGTTCTTTCTTGGTGAACTGTATCTCAATATTGAACTACCTTCCGATCCACCTTTTGAAAAACAAGGATGCGGACCTTGTACCGCATGTATTCAAGAATGCCCGACGCAAGCCATCTTGGAAAATAACCAAATTGATGCCAGACGCTGCATTTCTTATCTCACCATTGAATATTCTGGAGTCATTCCCAACGAGTTTCGCCGTGCAATGGGTAACCGCATTTATGGGTGTGATGATTGCCAACTGGTCTGCCCGTGGAATCGTTTTGCGAACCCAACCCAAGAATCTGGATTTGAATCGCAATATGCGTTGGACAATGCAAATTTAATTGACTTGTGGGCTTGGGATGAAAGCACATTTTTAAAACATTTTGAAGGCTCTGCCATTCGTCGAATTGGCTTCGAAAAATGGCGTAGAAACCTCGCCATAGCGCTTGGAAATATAGAGAATGCTGCATACCAAAAAGAGGCTCTGAAACTGCTTCAAAACGGCCAAGATGAAACCGAGTTGGTTCAAGTTCATATTGATTGGGCTATTGAAAGTTTACAAAAAAACATAAACAACAAAACAGACGAACTTTTGACAAAACTCTCACGAAAATCGTTACCGGCCGGTAAGGTTTTGAATGCCCATGCCACGCAAACCATTCGCCCTTTTGTTGCCAAAAAATATTACTATCCAGCAGACAAAATTAAAACTCGACATTAAAAAAGTCACAGAGTTCTATTCAGCAACGTGTAGCTATGCAATTGCATTACAGCAAATCGAAGATTGACCCCTGAGCTGGCGTAAACAATTTTGCATAAAGCCTCGAAGCATAGGTATTGGTCATACCAGCGATATAATCCGAAATCACTCTTTGACGCGCCTGCTCGCAATCAGCTGCCTGATATTTAGCATAACTCTTAGACGGCAATAGCGCACTCGGATTGGCTCTAAGCGCTTTAAAAAGCTCCAGCACCACTTGCTGTCCTTTGTATTCCATCTGCTTCACTTCGGGAATTGTAATGACATTCTTAAAAACAAAACGCTTCAAAAGCTCTAAAACCGCCATTGGTCCAGGCTTTAAGCTTGCTTGATAGTCCAAAAGTGGATGCTCAAAGCGTTCCTGACGCGATATTTGCACAGCCTCGACCATAATACCGACCATTTTACTGATGGCATGTTTTCGCCCTTTCGATGAATTGCTGAATAATCGCTCTGTCATTTCATCATCCCACAATGGGTCAGCTTGCAATTCAGGACTCTGCATCACTTCCGTTTGCCAAATCTCTCGACTCAGCATTTTCATTGCAATCGCATCCTCCAAATCATGGATACCATAAGCAATATCATCGGCTAATTCCATAATCGTTGTGTCGAGCGACTTAAAACAAGTACGTAAATGGACGTTGTGTGCTTGCGCGTCACCGGCGAGTAAAGTTTCCTGGCTAGCAGACTGTAAACAGATAAATTTTTGTCGGTCTTCTCTATTAAAGGGGGCAAGCACCCAATTAACATAGTCTCGCTCTTCCTCAAACAGACTTTTAGGAGGAAGCCATTTATCCATTTGCAAGGTGCGAAAATCATTATTTTCTGGCTGCTGCAACTGAGCTTGATAGGCTGTATTTTTAGCAATCACATCATTGTAAATCGCAGGATACTTCATCACTCCAAGCGCGGCACGGCGTGACAAATCCAAACCATTTTTCGGCGTATATTCTCCTAACTTTGCCAATACACGTAATGTTTGCGCATTCCCCTCAAACCCACCGTAATGACGCATCATGTAATTCAATGCAACCTCTCCCCCATGTCCATAAGGAGGATGACCTAAATCATGGGCCAAACAGATGGCTTCAATCAAATACATTGAAGGCAACCATTGTAAATACTCAGGTTCCGAATCTTGCCGTTCGGCGAGCGTAATCAAGTGTTCGACTAAACCAGAACCGATTTGTGCCACTTCCATTGAGTGTGTCAAACGGGTTCGATAAAAATCCGATTCACTTAAGCCAAATATCTGAGTTTTGGCTTGTAGACGTCTAAAAGACGCAGAATGAATAACACGAGCACGGTCACGCTGGTACACAATTCGCGCTTTACGCGCCTCTTTATTTTCAAGTGCATCAGTAAATCGCTGAGTCCAAACGCCTTTGTCTGGATGATGAACATCATTCTTTGAAAACGGCTTATCTTGCGAAGCAGTTTGCAACTGAGATGCACTCTTCATCGTGCCCTGGTTTGTCTCATTCATTGAATTTTTCATTTCAAAATCTGCACTAACTGATTGTGATTAATAAATTTTATTGTTCACAAAAGACATTCAAGGTCAATTGAAAATAACACTTCTGGCTAAATTAACCCTTTTACGGATAAGATAAGTCAACATAAAAGAATCAACAAAAAAGCAGAATGAGCTCAGTTGAATAAAGGTTGACTAAAATGCGTTAGAGGAGTGACAAAAATGTCAATAAAAACCATGATTTTGAAGGTCAGTGCAGCGATTACAGTAATATTAGCGCTATCGGCCTGTTCAAATGCCGAACAACAAGCTTGTTTAGATAAAGCCAGTAAGCTTTGGGACAACAAAACAAATGACAAAAATGCCAATCAAGCCTACTGGCAAGCCGTTGAAGCCTGCAAGGAAAAGTACCCATAAAGCTCACTATTTAGTCGACTCTGAATAACTGGTTTAGATTTATGTGGGATGTTTAAGTAGATAGGCTCTAGGCGTGGATTGAAGATAATGGTTATTCCATTATTGAGAATCGACTATTTACTCTTGTGATTCACTCACAAACTGTCACAATAAAAATTCAAAAATCACTAAAATTTTAATTGACCTTACATTCAGGAATTAGGTGTCTACATGCAAACGATTCGATTACTTTTGAAAGTACTTCTTGGCCTATTTACAGTCGTAGTGCTTGCGGTTGTTGCACTTGTGGTCTTTGTTGATCCAAATGACTTTAAAGACGATATTAAACAAGTCGTTGAAACACAAACCGGCCGGGAATTTGAAATGCAATCCATTGAGCTATCATTTTTCCCCAAAGTGGGTTTGCAACTCCAAAAAGTAAAACTTAGCAACGCTCAAGGTTTCAGTGAGCAACCGTTTGCTCAAATCGATTCTGTCAACATCGGCGCTGAAATCTTACCTCTCTTTTCCCAGCAACTGATTGTTGATACTCTTGGTTTAACAGGACTGAAATTAAGCCTTGAAAAAAATAAAGATGGCACGACAAATTGGCAAGATTTAGCCAAAAGCTCACCGGCCAGTGACGAAACCACCGAAGACGCGCAAGCTTCCTCAAACCCACTTGAAGTATTAAAATCTCTGCAATTTGGAGGCTTGAATATTGTTGACGGCCAAGTGGCTTGGCTAGACGACTCGACGGATCAAGCCATCACATTAAACGGCCTGAACATCACCAGTGGTCAAGTTCGATTTGGTGAATATTTCCCAATGGAAATTTCTGTGCAAACCGAATTAAAACAACCAAACCTTAGCAGTGATTTAACGATCACTCTAGAAGCACAAATTCAAGAAACCGGAACAGTTTCTGCAAAAAACATTCAATTGGTGAACTCTCTTAATTCAAAAGAGCTTCCAATGAAGACCGTTCAAAGCAACCTAAAACTTCCGCAACTAGTGTTTGACTTAACTGCACAGACCCTCACGGTTGATAGTATTTCAATTGAACAGCAAGCCACTGCCCAAGACGGTTTTATAATTGAAAAATTGGCAAGCAATTTATCGATTAAAGAAATTGCATTGGATTTAGTCAAACAAACTTATGAGGCAAATGACATTGCTTTAAACGCAAATGTTGAATCCGAACAGCTTGGCCTGACAGCAAACGATGCGATTCAATTAACGACCGCCCTCAATGCAAGTTTAGCGCCCAAAAGTGAGACAAACCCCAAAACACCTAACGCGAATCTAGAAAACCTAACCCTTAGTGCCCTTGGAACAGCGACAACCGGAAACCTTAAAGCATTAAACTTGTTAGAAAAACCTGTCATTTCCGGTTCTTTGGCAACTCAAGCATTTGATCTGAAGGCAATACTTAGCAAACTTAAAATTAGTTTGCCGGAAATGTCGAATGCAGAAGCCTTAAAGCAAGTAGCCCAATCATTTGACTTTACATTCGATGTGAATGCTCAGGCAATTAAGGTTTCAAATGTGAAGGTTCAACTAGACAAATCGACATTGATTGGAAAATCCGATATTCGTAATTTTTCTACCCCTGCTGTGAAGTTTGATTTTGCTTTAGACACCATTAAAATCGATGACTATCTACCGCCAAAAATTGCAAAACAATCAAATAAGGATGCACCCGTAGAACCAACGTCGCAACCTTCACAAGAAAGCACTGGGGATATTGAGATTCCACTTCCAACAGAATTGCTTCGTCAACTGAATCTAGATGGACAAGTTAAAATCGCAGACCTCACTTACGACAAATTGAACCCTAAAAATATTTTGGTTAAGCTTAAAGCCAAAAACGGTAAGATTGATATCACTCCAGCAAAAGCCGATATTTTCGACACTCAAGTCACGGTTAAAAGCAGCTTAGATGTTCAAACCGACACACCGAAATATTTTGTCGACCTATCTGCACCCAAAGTCCCTGTGGGCGATGTACTGTTGGCATTCATGGAAAAAGATCCTCTAACAGGACTGGGTTCAGTCAAAGCAACCCTCAACACGCAAGGAAACAAACTCTCATTAATGAAAGCTAACCTATCGGGTACTGCAGATGTCGATCTTAAGGATGGTGCGGTTAAAGGCTTCAATTTGGCACAAATGATTCGGGAAGCCAAGGCCAAAATCTCTGGCGCAACCGCTCAAGAAAGTACAGCACCTCAGCAAACAGATTTTAGCCAACTCATTGCCAATATCTCAATTAAAAATGGTTTGGTAACTGATCGCGAAATCTCAGCAATGTCTCCATTTATGCGTGTTCAAGCTCAAGGAAACGCACACCTTGCCAAAGAAACCATCGATTTCTTGGTCAAAACCAAAATTGTTGGCACTTCAAAAGGCCAAGGTGGTGATGGGCTTGAAGACCTTACTGGCTTGACCGTTCCGGTCAAAGTCCAAGGAACTTTTACAGATCCAAAATTCTCTCTGGACTTAAAGTCTTTACTTGATGCCAAGATGAAACAAAAATTGGACGAGAAAAAGGATGAGCTCAAGCAAAAAGCTCAAGAAAAAGTTCAGGATGAATTGAAAGGTAAACTGGATGATCAAGTTCAAGACAAATTAAAAGATGCTTTAAAAGGTTTTGGCTTTTAAAAAGCTGAACGGAGCATATTCAAACAACTCTTGATTATCAATCAATGACCATTCAGTTAGGTACTGAATATTTCACCGGCCGGTAAAGTTTTCTTTATCGGCCTTTTGTTTTTCGGATTACCCTCAAATTTCTTTAGCCAAACTGTCATGACTTTGCCAACCTTGCTGGTGCAATACTCGCTATAATATTTCTTTGAATTTTTCTCAGACAGAACTCGCTGGCTTTATGATTCGTTATCTGACACTGAAAATGCATCAAATTGGCCGAGCCACAAAACGCTCCGCTTTTTTGAACAAATACTTTCCAAGATTTAAAGACAGAATCTACTGGGCAGGTGACCGTCAGTCATTCGCCCGTGCCGGATTTATAGGATGTTTTTGCATGATGCTACCGGTTCCGTTTCAAATGGTGTTAGGTTCTATCCTCGCCTATTATCTCCGTGCCAACATCCCTCTTTCGACCGCACTCGCTTGGATTACAAATCCATTAACCATGTGGCCAATTTGGTATGGCGGTTACGTTTTTGGCACTTGGGTTTTGGGAACACCGGATTTATTTCATGCTAGCCAAGGTATTTCCGTCGGCTCGGAACTATGGTTTGCTGAAGTCTTCCCGCATATTTGGCAACCGTTTCTGTTCGGTAATATCCTACTAGGGGTCATTTTGGGAAGCTTCTTGTATTTCATTATTGGCCACTTTCATTTGGCGACAATCGCTGACTGGGCAAAACGCTTATTTCCAAAACGTACTAACTGATAATCTATCACTAAAGACACGTTTTCGTGCTTCCTTTTGACTTCGACCGGCCGGTGCCATTCAATTCGATTGAATTTCATTGACCGGTTGACACTTATTTCGCACCAAAGTACCCCTGTTTGCTAAAATACGCCAATTCCGTAAATTGATCTTCGTAATACTTCCTAATGGAGACCCAAAGCCAATATGAAAACCTCTAACCTTTTACTTTCAACAACGCGTGAAACCCCTTCTGACGCAGCGATTATCAGTCACCAGCTAATGATTCGTGCGGGGCTAATTCGCCCACTTGCCAACGGCCTTTACAACTGGCTTCCAATGGGATTGAAAGTACTGCGTAAAGTTGAAAATATTATTCGTGATGAAATGAATAAAGCAGGTGCTCAAGAGGTTTTGATGCCAGTCGTTCAACCACTGGAACTTTGGGAAGAGTCAGGACGTGACTCAACCATGGGTGGCGAGATGTTGCGTTTTAAAGATCGTCACGATCGAGATTTTGTTTTAGGCCCAACGCATGAAGAAGTGATTACCGATATTGTGCGCAAAGAAATTCGTAGCTATAAACAACTGCCAATTAATTTCTACCAGATTCAAACCAAATTCCGTGATGAACGTCGTCCTCGTTTTGGGGTAATGCGTTCGCGTGAATTCATAATGAAAGATGCCTATTCATTTCATTTGAGTGAAGCATGTTTACAGAAAACATACGATGTGATGTTTAACACCTACAGTAATATCTTTAGTCGCATTGGCCTGAACTTTCGCGCAGTTCAGGCAGATACTGGTGCGATTGGTGGCGATGGTTCCCACGAATTCCATGTCATTGCAGATTCAGGTGAAGACGCGATTGCCATCTCAAATGCATCGGGATACGCCGCTAATGTGGAATTAGCTCAAGCACTTCCACCTCGCGGGGAAAGACCTGCCGCGAATGAAGAATTATCAGAGGTGGCAACACCAAATGTTCATTCTATTGAAGAAGTCGCTAGCTTCTTACAAATTAAGAAAAAGAAAACTGTCAAAACCCTATTGGTAAAAGGGGCAACAGAAGCCAATCCTGTGGTTGCATTAGTGGTTCGCGGTGACTATGAAATCAATGAAGTAAAGGCAGAAAAACTGCCTTTAGTTGCCAGTCCATTTGAATTGGCATCCGATGACGAAATCAAAGCTGTTGCTAGCTGTGGTGCTGGCTCAATTGGTCCGATTGGGTTGGACATTCCTGTCATTGCCGATTTTACCGCGGCACATATGGCTGATTTTGTCTGTGGTGCGAATAAAGATGGTTTCCATTACACTGGAGCAAACTGGGATCGAGACGCAACGCCTGAACAAATTACCGATATTCGAAATGTCGTCAAAGGCGATCCTAGTCCAGATGGTCACGGGAAACTTGAAATTCACCGTGGTATTGAAGTCGGCCACATTTTCCAATTAGGTAACAAGTACTCAGAAGCTCTAAATGCCAACGTTCAAAATGAGTCTTCACGAGCACAAATTTTGGAAATGGGCTGCTACGGCATTGGCGTAACACGTGTTGTTGCTGCCGCTATTGAACAAAACTATGACGATCGTGGTATTATCTGGCCGGATGCAATTGCCCCCTTTCAAGTGTGTATTGTTCCAATGCAAATGCATAAATCACCTCGGGTTGAAAAAGCCGCCATGGAAATTTATGAAACGCTATTAGCTCACGATATTGATGTCATTTTAGATGACCGAGCAGAACGCCCAGGCGTCATGTTCTCTGATATGGATTTAATCGGAATCCCACACCGAATCGTTATTGGTGAACGTGGATTAGATAACGGCCAAATCGAATACAAAGCTCGCCGTGATGAAAAACCTCAAGACATTGCCGAAGCTGATTTTATCGCGTTCATTTTAGACAAACTAAACAAGTAAAGTAATCTTTAACCACAGTTTTTACTGTTTTTACTGTTTTTTAAACGTTACCGGCCGGTTTATTGATAACCAATAAGCCGGTTTTTTATTTCTAAAATATAATTACTCTTATAGCTTTTAAATTAGCTCGTTAAGAAAAATATAATATCGACTCTGTCTAACAGGGTTTGACGACCTTTGAGAACTATCCTAGATGAAAGAAGATAAACTTCGCCGAGCATTTGAATCCATAAAAGGAATCCGTATTCCGGAGTTACCGGGGGAAATTATCGAACTCGAGCATGAGCTCAGTCGAAAACTGTGTAATTCTTTTACTGTGGCTCAAATCATCGAACGCAATGCAACCTTATCGGGTGAAGTAATTCGCTTAGCGAACTCACCGATGATGCGGCTGCGAGAACCTGCTGGCACCATCCGAGACGCAATCAACGTCATTGGGTTAGATAATATCTATAACCTTGTTGTTTCAGCCGCATATCAACGAATTTTTGGCAGTGACCGGCTCTATAAAGATATCTTAACGCACAGTGTTGATGTCGGGTTTGTGATGGCATACTTATCTGAATGGGTTCAAGGCGTATCTCGTGACGAAGCTTATATGGTCGGACTATTCCATAATATTGGGAGTTTGATGTATGCGAATAAAAATCCAGAAGTCTACAGTAAACTGTTTATTAATAGCATGAGCTTTCCAGTCCGTATTATTGAAAAAGAAGAAGAGATAATGGGAGCAAATCACTGTATGGTGGGGATTCTCGTAGCTAAAAAATGGTCCTTACCCATGGACGTGCTGAACACCATTATGTTGCACCATACACCTAAGGTCTCAGTCATCCAAGACGATCGTGTAAGAGCTTTGGTCGCTATGATTAAGGTTGCAAACGCGGTCGTAGCCGAAGTTTCTCTAGGGGCTTATCGAGGCCAAGAAATGAAAGATTATGAAAAAGATGGCATGAATGAACTTATGATTGACTACGATGTCATTAAAGAACTTCGCAATCGGTTAATGACCGATCAAAAATAATTTCTGACCGGCCGGTCATATCAGGCAATGAAACTGACTATGCGGTCGTATTAATATTTTGCCCAAGATTTGCTGGCAAACCTTGAGTTGAAGGCGCTTGTGGCAAAGAGTTGATTAACTGCATTGCCCCTTGAGTCTCCGTATCAATCGCTTTTTTCAACATGGTCACTTGTGCATCACCTTGCGCATAAACTTCTTTCTGTGCAAGTGCTGCAGAAACTGCACCATTGGCGCTAACCCCTGAAATATCCATACTCAACTCCTGTTTGACAAGTGCTCGAAAATCGAACACCTAAATTTGTTATCGGCCACCCACCCACATACTTTAGGCCAAATACGGTAATCTATTATTTGATTTGACGCTTTTCTCCTATTTATCTATACTCCACGTTTTTAGGTGCTGCTCCAAGAGATTGGAGCTGTTAAACGGGAAGTTTGGTGAGAATTTCGAACTGTCTAGCTTGTTTCAAACAAGTTAGGTTAACAGTTAAATCAATTCCAACGCTGCCCCCGCAACGGTAATAGAGAAAACTGCGCAAGCCGAAAGGCTAACCACTGATTCATAAACTTAAACAATTGAATTGGGAAGGTGCGAAGAAATTGCTCTTAAGCCCGGATACCGGCCTGAAATCAAACATTTAAATGTTTTCAACCGATTGCGGTGGGCAATACGGAAGAATAGGCCAAATTGAGACACGCTTTCTTGTGAAAAGTACGTTTCATCAGTAATTTATTCTCGGGTTTCTTTTCTGAAACTGACCGTTTTGCCTTCGTTCATCATGTATGAATTGAAGGAATATCATGAAACTTAACAAGTTGACACTGGCAATAACGACTGCCCTGTTTACAACAACGTCTTTAGCCAATACCCAATTGAATGACATTGTTGTTTCAGCCAACAAAACAGAGCAATCCCTTAAACAAATTACATCAAATATAAATGTAATCACTGCTGAAGATATTGAAGCAAAGCACTATACAACACTGACTCAGGTTTTAAATACAGTACCTGGTATAAGCTTTACCTCTAATGGCGGCTTAGGAAAAAGCACCTCACTTTACCTTCGTGGTTTTGATTCAAAAAGAACGCTTGTTGTCATTGATGGCATTCGTTACAACGACCCAAGCTCGTCAAGCGGCGCCCCATTTGAACATATCATGCTTGCAGACATCGAACGTATCGAAGTCATTAAAGGGCCACAATCTGGTATCTGGGGAGCAGATGCCTCGGCCGGTGTCATTAATATCATCACTAAAACGGCTAAGAATGGCTTTGCAGGAAATGCGAATGTAGAATCCGGTAGTTACAATACGCAAAAAGCATCAGGAACCATCAAATATGGCTCGAAAGCCTTTGATGCTTCTTTATCCGTATCAAATATTGATAGCGATGGCTATACTGCATACTCACCGGCATTTGACGACATTGATCAGTATGAAGAAGATGGCTACCGCAACACGACGGTTAACGCAAAACTTGGTGTAAATTTAACCAACAAAGATCGTATCCAAATCATTCATAATGAAGTTAACTCATCTACGGACCTTGATAGCTACCAAGCTCCAGATAGTGATACCACCTATGGTGATAACGAATACAAACAATCAAAAATTGAATACACACACCAAGCTCCAACCTTCGACTTGAGCTTAAGTCACCAAAGAAGCCTTTCCAATTGGGAGTATGGCTCGCCAAGTTATAGCGATCCGTCTACCCTGAGTGTTTCTGAATATGATGGGCAAGTTAATGAGACCCAAGGGATAATTAACTGGCAATATTCACCACAACAAATGCTAAGTGCCGGTGCCTCAATAACCCAATTCGAACATAAAAACACCATTGACAAAGATTACTCTTCAAAAAGCGTTTTTATGAACCACTCTCATTCATTCGGGAAAACCGTGTTCAATGAAAGCATTCGTCACGATAATTATGATGAATTTAATAACAAAACCACCTATAAACTGGGTGTCAAACACCCTATTTCGGATGACTTAACCCTATCTGCAAACTACGGTACAGCCTATAACGTTCCAACCTTATCTCAACTCTATCATCCAAGCTGGGGAAATGCAGATATCCAAGCTGAAACGACCAAAGGTTGGGATATTTCTGCTCAATATCAATCAGTAAGTGTCACCTATTTCAATAATAAAATTACAGACATGATTGATTATGACTACTCAACGTACACCTATGGAAATCTAAAGGGAACCACTCGAATTAAGGGTGTTGAAACCGAATGGAAGCATTCCTTTAGCGACGTTGACTTAGCGTTAAACCACACCCGTCTCTGGACAGAAGACCCACAAGGTGAAGAACTGGCTCGTCGCCCGAAAGATCAAATCGGTTTCGATATGACATGGTTTGCCTCATCGCAATGGGGAATCAACCTAAATGGTCAATACATCGGTGAACGTTCAGAAAGCAATGCCACTGATTACTATGCATTGTTTAACAGTGCCATTAACTATCAAGCAAACCCTCAGACTCAAATCTACTTGAAAATCAATAACTTATTTGATAAATACTATCAAGTGGTCGATGGCTATGCAACGGCAGAGCGTAGTGCTTATCTTGGTCTGAACTACCAATTCTAAACAGGTATTTACCAACCTCTTAAAGGAACATTTGCTGAGACAATTTCTGTCTCAGTCAATGTATGTATCTCATGACCCATGGCTTAATGATTCAAGGCTGTACATCTGATGCGGGGAAAAGCACCGTAGTAGCAGGCTTGTGTCGTGTTTTGCAACGAAAAGGGATAATCAATGCCCCTTTCAAACCGCAAAACATGGCACTCAATTCTGCTGTCACACAAGACGGCGGTGAAATTGGACGCGCTCAAGCGCTACAAGCAATGGCTGCAAAAGTACCATTATCGGTTCACATGAACCCTGTGTTACTTAAACCTAATTCAGATACCGGTGCACAGGTCATTTTACAGGGACATTCCATTGGCAATCTTAATGCGATGGACTACCACTCTTACAAACCGAAAGCTGCGCAAGCAGTTTTCGATTCTTTTCAAATTCTCTCGGAGCAATACAACAATATTCTGGTTGAGGGAGCTGGTTCACCAGCAGAAATTAATCTTAGAAAAGGTGATATTGCGAACATGGGCTTTGCTGAAGCGGTTGATTGCCCAGTCATTCTAGTGGCGGATATTGACAAAGGTGGCGTATTTGCCCACCTCATCGGTACCTTAGAATGTTTGAGTGAATCTGAAAGGAATCGAATTCAAGGCTTTATCATCAACCGTTTTCGCGGTGACATTCAACTGCTACAAGATGGGCTGGATTGGCTACAAGAAAAAACCAAAAAACCTGTACTTGGCGTTTTACCTTACTTGCACGGTTTATATTTAGATGCCGAAGATGCGATTCATAGCGATGTCGTCGCCAAACGCAACGCCCCTTTAAATGTTATTGCTCCGCTTTATCCACATATATCCAATCACACAGATTTAGCACCTCTGATACAACATCCTCAAATAAACTTTCAATGGGTAAAACACAAGGCTTCGATTCCACCAGCTGACTTAGTGGTTTTACCGGGCTCTAAAAGTGTTATGACCGATTTAACTTGGTTGAAAGCGCAAGGTTGGCAAAATTATCTAAAAAAACATCTGCGTTATGGCGGAAAAATCATTGGTATTTGCGGTGGATTACAAATGCTTGGTCAACAGTTACTTGATCCAGATGGCTTAGAGTCAGATAAACTGCATACACAAGGGCTCGGTCTAATGCCTTTTTCCACAGAGTTTTTTCCGGCAAAACAGCTAACAAACCTTACCGGCCGGTTAAATCTGGTAACGGCTTTCCCCCCTCCGCAAGTTAAAGGCTACGAAATTCATCAAGGCCGGAGTAATTTCCATGAATTTCCAGAACTTAAGCCAGCAATCACCTTCAGCAACAACCAAACGGATGGCTTAATCAGCGCTGACAATCAAATCCTTACGACTTATTTGCATGGACTATTTGATGAAACAGAGGCTTTAACCAGTTTGTTGAATTGGGCAGGTTTGGAACAAGCCGACGCTTTTGATTTTAATTCTTTCCGTGAAGCCCAAATTAACCGTATAAGCGACTGCTTTGAAGAACATTTAGAGATTGAACAGATTGTAAATATTTTACAAAACAGCCACATCACCACTTCCCAGTCAGGCTCACATAAATGTTGAAAATTTCACACCAAACCAATCTCCAAAACACTAATCATCAATTTGCTAGCTCTTGGAGCGGCGGTAAAGACGCTTGCATGGCTTTGTACCTATTAATGCAAGCAGGCCATACTCCAAAAGTGCTTTACACCATGCTTCATGAAGACAGTAAAACTTCCCGTGCACACAACTTACCCGTTGCTGTTTTACGTGCTCAAGCTGAAGCGTTGGGCATTCCAAATCATTTTCAATCCTGTGCAAAAGCAAATTACAAAACTAATTACCAAGCGGTTTTAAAATCACTGAAAGATAAAAATATTGACAGTATTTGTTTAGGTGATATTGATTTACAAGCGCATCGTGACTGGCAAGAAGATGTCACACGAGAAAGCAGCATCACACCACTTTTTCCCTTGTGGTTACTTGACCACAAAAAATTAGTTGAAGAGTTGATTTGCGTTGGTTTTGAAGCCACCATCATGGCGGTACATCCCGAAAAAGCTCCTGAGTCATTACTCGGAAAACCGTTAAATACGGACACCATTGCCGAATTGGAAGAACTCAACATAGATGTTTGTGCAGAAGGCGGAGAATTCCACACAGTCATCACCAACGGCCCGATTTTCAACCATCCGGTCAAATTATCCAAACCGACTCTCAGACGCGGTGCAGAATTTGGTTACAGCTTTTTGGATTACTCAACACCATGAATCACTTAACCATAACGGCAACAAGTCACAATCCTCATGGCGGAGGCATTTTTGAGTTTGCAAAACGTTACGCCCTGTCTCCTTCAGAGGTCTGTGACTTTTCAGCCAGTATCAATCCGATCACACCCAAAGTTGACTGGATAAAACTCCAACGACAGTCGTCCGTTGAATTGCCGCATTATCCTCAAGAATACTCGACCTCCTCAGAATCCGCTTTAAAACCGATCTTAAGCCAAAAATTTTCAGTCGACTGTCGGTTTATATCTTTAACAAAGGGAATCAGCGAAAGCATTCATCATATATTTTCAGCTATCCAACCGCCAACTTGCTTACTATTTACTCCGATTTACAGTGAATATCAAAAAGCAGCTCAACAGTTCTCTCGAAAAACTCTACAAACATGCTTATCTCCAAGCCAATGGTTACAAAATTCTACTAAAGAAACTTTACCGGCCGGTAGCATTGTGGCGCTGGTAAACCCGTCGACACCTGAAGGAAAATGTTTAGAAATAACCGAAATAAAGCATTTAGTCGATTATTGCCAACAACATAAGCTCTGGTTGTTACTGGATGAATCTTTTTTACCCTTTATCAGCCTCAGCCCAGGGGTAAGCGGGCGACAATATTTACATCAATGCGCCAATCTCATTATTCTGCAATCTTTAACAAAATATTTTGCTTGTCCAGGTATTCGAATCGGTGCAATCTTTGCTCACCTTCACTCTAAAAATAGCTCAACACCAAGTTATCTGGCCGAGACTCTTAATGATTCTCCCCCCATAAACCAACTATTGCCTGCAGTTTGGAGCCTTTCAACACTTGATAAATTATGGCTGATGCAGGCACTGCAAGATTCAGAGCATGAATCACAGACAAAAAACTGGATTTTAAAGACAAAACCCGACTTCTTAAAACAATTGAAAGCATTAGAGTGCATCTTAAAAATCTATCCAAGTTCTACCAATTTTGTTTTACTGGAATTCGACCGGCCGGTAGAAATCATCCAAAACCATCTAGCCACATTTTCGATTCTGATTCGTAATGCGGCGAGTTTTGGTTTTAATGCCCGTACAGCAAGAATCGCTATAAAGTCCGACAGTGACAATCAAAAACTGATTCACGCCTTACAACGTTTAGACGCATTTTTAGGCGAATTAACATGACAACTCACCTATTTGACTACATAAATCACTGGGATTTTTGGCTCGCTTTCAATAGCCTTGTTGCCATAGGTGCATTAGCCATCGATAGAATATTCGGCGAATTTCTTAATAAACACCACCCCGTCTCTTGGATTGGACGATGGATTACGTGGTTTGAAAAACATTTCTACAAAAACACCGTCATTCGTGGAGTTCAACTTTGGCTAACCATCTCAGCCCTCACTCTAACTGCCAGCCTGATTATTTTATTGGTAGTCAATTATCTACCTCTTGTTTTTTCTTTAATATTTTTGACCGTAGTTACCTCAACCCTTCTTGCACACAAGATGCTTCATGACTCAGTTCAAGAAGTCGCCAATTCAGAACACCCACAAAAAATGGTAAAGATGCTCGTCAGCCGTGATTGCCAAAACATGAAAAAAAACGAGGCCTATAAGGCTGCAGTAGAAACTTATGCTGAGAACCTTTCAGATGGTGTTGTCGCACCATGGTTTTACCTCATCATTTTTGGCATTCCAGGAATTCTTCTTTACAAAGCTATCAATACAATGGATTCAATGGTCGGCTACCGGAACCAAAAATATGAAAACTTTGGCAAGTGTGCAGCAATTTGCGACGATATCGCCAACTATATTCCAGCTCGAATCACTGCAATATTCATTATGTTGGCATTTAAAAAGTACAAATTTTGGCAGTTTTATACAAATGGAAAACAACATCTCAGCCCAAATGCCGGTCACCCTATTACCGCAATCGCACTTGGATGCAACTGCCAACTTGGCGGCCCAACAGTCTATGATGGAAAATTGAAAGCGAAAGCGACTTTTGGCCCCCAAGACGCCACTAAAAATATTTCACCTAAACACATTCACTGTGCATTACAGATACGCAATTTTATTGATATGACACTTTTAAGCCTTTCTTTAGGCATTTTTATCACAACTTTCTTATGGATTTTATAATGAGAGCTTTGCACAAGACAATAAAACTATGGTTTGTATTTTTTACCTATTTCAGTGTCTTATCACTTTTCGTAAACACTGCAAAGGCTTCTCTCGAAGAACTCCCAATCCAAAATGCACAAAGAATCATTTCACTCGCGCCACACCTCACCGAAATGGTGTATTCAGCCGGTGCTGGAGACAAATTAATTGGCGTTGTCAATTACTCAGATTACCCCGAAAAAGCGCTATCAAAACCTATTATCGGCAGTTACAACAGCATTAACATTGAATCGATTATCCAACTAAAACCGGATTTAATTCTCACTTGGCGCTCTGGAAACCGCTCTCAGGATTCAACTCGACTTAAAGAGTTACAAACCAAACTAGGATTTGTTATTTGGGAATCGGACATTGAAACGCTAGAAGATATTCCGGTTCTCATTCAATCGATCGGAAAAATGGCTGGCACTCAAGTTCAGGCAAACTCGAATGCAGAAAGCCTTCAAACAAAACTCAAAAGTTTACGGATGAAATACTCAACCAAAAAGCCAATCAAGACTTTTTATCAAATATGGAATAATCCATTGATTACAATGGGAAAAAAACAGTTCATCAGCCAAGGAATTGAGGTGTGTGGAGGAAAAAATATTTTTGATGATTTAGGCGGTTTAACAGGCCCAGTCTCGATTGAAACCGTTATTTTAAGAAATCCTGACATTCTGCTTATGGGCGGTCGAAAATCTTTTCAACAAGAATGGCTAAAAACTTGGGAAAAATATCCTCAAATTAATGCCGTCAAACATAACCAGATTCATTTACTTAACAATAATCTTTATCAAAGGCCAACCGCTCGTTTTATCAATGCATTAGAGCCACTTTGCAAAGTGATTGACTCGGTTCGATAAACAATCCCGTTAGTCTAAAGTTCGCTTTAAATACGTTGAGGACGTATTCAAACGTATCGATACCAGCACGCTAATTTGCAAGCACCTTTTGAAAAGCATAATACGCAGCACCTAACAAAGGAGCTTCCGGATTATCAACGATTCTAACCGGAATGTTCTCAATCGCATGAGTCATTCGGCCTTTGTCTAGAAAACCTTGCATAAATTCACCATTTTGAAGTGCACTGCGGATTTTAGGGGCAATCCCACCGGCAATATAAATGCCACCGGCCGGTAAGGTTTTTAAGGCAAAGCTTCCAGCCTCCACACCATAAATTCGACAAAACAAACGCACCACCTCTTGACACAAAACATCCTGCCCCATCATCCCTGCTTCGGAAATCACAGCATTACGATCCTGCGATTGCATATCAAATTCGAGCTGTTCATTAAAAGGCGCAAAGTCGATACTTTTCAGAAAATCATACAGATGGCCAAAACCATCTCCAGATAAGATACGTTCTAAACTCACGTGCCCGTTAAATCGTTCACGTAAAAAAACTAACAAGCTATCTTCCAAGGCATTTTGTGGGGCAAACTCAGTATGCCCTCCTTCGGTAGGCATAGCATGATACTGCGCGCCATCAAAAAAAAGTATGGCTTCTCCTAACCCAGTTCCAGCCGCAATCACAGCTTTGTGTCCTTGTTTTGACGTTGAATTTGGGTTTAATTCAAAAAACGCATCCAATTGCAAAACACCATAAGCAGCGGATTCAAGATCATTAAGCAAATAAACATTTTCGATACCAAGTTGCTCACGCAGCGCGCTGGCATCAATCATCCAAGGTAGATTTGTCGTAATACATTTCTGGTCGTTAATCGGGCCTGCAATCCCGAAAACCGCTGTACTAACTCCCTCTTCACCTTGCAAAAACTCCTCAACTAAATCAACAAACTCAGTATGCTGGCCACTTGGGAAAGTTTGTTTGCGGTGCTCAATTAACTCACCCGAATCTTGGCTAAAAATTGCAAGGACGGTTTTCGTTCCACCCACATCACCGGCTAATATTTTTTGCATTAGGCTTCCCCTATTCCACTCGTCTTTTGCAAAAATCGGAAGGCACTCACAATCGCATTCGCAACTTCATGAAGCGGACAGTAATAAAACTCTTGCCAAGCCGTCTGACGACTTTCATCGTAATTTTGCATATGATTATTTTCTTGGGCAAGCCAGTGTAAACGAACCGCATGCCCCAAGAGAACATCCAACACCATTGTATCCTGTGAGTGCAAGTTCGGGTTGGCCTCCATAATCAACCCTAAGACTCTAAGCGCTTCGTAATATAAACGGCGAACTTCTGGAATTGGCGTTTTATTTAACAGATGATCAACTTTGTCTTGGAAAAGCATTTCACCACGCGTCATATTTGCACTCAAACCATGATCTAATCGACGCTTAGGATTCCACTGATCGCCAATAATTACCCCAGCTGTCTGATTGACAACATCCCATACACTCTCATAAAACTCTTGAGGATAACGCCCTATGCTGCCATTGATTTTTCGCCACTCATACCAATCCTGAATATCTCCCAATTCTGGATCCATTTCAGCACTGAATTGTGGCAGCGCTAAGTCAGATTCAGCATTTACAAAACGCATCATCTCTTGCTGATAAAGCTGCTCTTGGACATCAGAGTAGTTTTCCAGAACAAATAACAATCCAGTCGCAAACTCGTAGGGGGTTTGTTGCATTAGAATGTCTAAGGCATCATCTGCCGAACCAATTTGCTTTGCTTGACGGATATGCCCAGCAAGCAATTGTAAAAGCTGCCCAGTTCGAATCATTGTGACATGCGTGAATAAATCCGGACGCGAACGAATCATCAACCCTAAATTTAAAATCAGTTCCTGAGTTAAAATCATGGCACGCAAGTCATCGGAATTAAACTCATTGATGACTTTCAAAATCTCAACGGCACCGGCTGGTTGTCGAAACGTCGAGCGTTTCGAATATTGGCGAGAAACACTCAAGGCAATTTTACGCACTAGAATTTCCGTCATCGCCCCTTCTAAATTAATGTCATGTTTACCTAGCATCGCAGCGGTCAAGCGTGCAATTTCCCAATCACTATGCTCGCCTGCAAACAGGTAAACCTCTTCCAATAGTTTTGCAACTGAACTGGTTTGTCCCGAGCTATTTTTTAGACCTGTGTCAAAGTCCTTACCGTGGCGCTTATATAAAACCTGCAGAATGACTAATTCATCCCGCAGATTTGAGGAATGAATCAATTGCGCGATTAATGCCTCATCACTCCATTGTTCACATAACTGCTCGTGCAAAGTTGAGCCAGAAACCATCTCTACAGGGCGCAGAACCAAACTCTCTTTGGTTTGCACCGGTTGATCCAAGTCCGCTTTTGGCGCTTGAGCTAAATAATGCAAGCTCCGTTTCACCGAAGTGGGAAAAAAGTCTTTTAAAGTTCCTAGTTTGATAGGAATATTTCCAAACCCACCGTATCGACACTCTTCGATAAACTTGATTAATGCACGACTTCCCCCCTTGGATAGCATCGTACTATTCACCACCATCACAATTAACGGCCGGCCGGGTAAGTGCCATTCACGATAAATATAGCCCATTTCCATCTTTAAACGACGCACCAGCATTTGATTATCTTGCGTTAGATAAAAATCGTGTTTATTTAAAAACTGAGGTTGGAATAAAAAACGCTGGCCTTGATATTCATAGACACAGGAAGTCGTCAATCCTCTTGGATTTCTCTGTGGTCGCCCCGTCAAACCGAGCCTTTCAGAGCGACCCAGCCATTCAAATGCCTCTGCCAATGCACTGGCTTGCATCACTTGAATAGGCTGAATTTCATCCAATGTTTGCGTAACTACACCGTATTCATGCAGCTTTTCTTGCACACGGCTATTCTCAGAAATAAGGGTAAACTGTAATTGCTTGCCTAAGCTCTTACCAATGCATTTATGCCGATTAAGCGGATCAATATCTGTTATGTCGAGTAAGCCATCTTGCACCAATGCACCTAGCATAAATAAACTTTGCGCCCAAACTAAGGGGATATTTTCATTTGGCTGACGAGCTTGAGAACCGGGAGTCTCTTGTTCGGCTGGAATGTTTTCTAAAGGAACAAAATAGACTTCAGGCAATAATTTTTCACCATTTTGCTCGACCAAAAGACCTTCAAGTTTTTGTCGGTACTCCAGAGCTTTTTCAGGCTGGTTGGTAAACAAATAATGCAGCAGAAGATAAGTAAAAAACAGTGGCCATTCACACTCGATGTTTTCAAACTGTTTCATCTCTTCAGGTTCATAATGCAAACGATTCGGGTCTTCATTCGCCGCCTGGTGACCATCTCGTAAGAATCGTTTACATCCATACCGGCCGGCTAACTTTTCAACAACTTCCGTTAATGTTAAATCCACCAGCTCCGAATTTTCTACGGCAAAAGCCGGGTAACCAATCACACTTAATGTGGCAGCATCGATTTCTTTCGATAACGATTCTGATGGCAACGCGGTTTCAAGGGTAATTCGAGCGCGAGCAATCTCATCCGGAATCACATGAATCACGGTATCGACTCCGCCTTCTGAACCAAAGCAGTTGAATCCATCCATTGCCTCAAGTGCTGCTTTAGCCATTCCTACAGAGCTGCTATTCACTTCAGCAATCCCGTGGTTAATTTTATTACCTCTTTCCCAAATACCGTAATCGGGAGTTCGATAAGCACGGCCTATGTAATGCACTAGATTTTGAATGAAATGAACTTCATCCATCGTGAAGATAATTCGCAATCCTGAAGCTGTCATTTGGGCAAGCATGAGTAAATAAATACTTGTCGCATCCAACTGCAAATGCCCCCATTCATCATCACCAACTACTGGATCTCCACTATCCGTAGAATATTTTGCATGCAGAGCATCTAATGGGTTCTGGGAATATTTGAACGCTTCAACTTTTGAGGATTGTTTCATCATCGAAGTGAGTAGACCGCGCATTAACTTCACAACACTTTGCTCTAATAATGCTGCGTGCCCTTGCGTATCATCGACTTTACGGTAGGCCAGACCAAGCCCCCAAGCGGCAAGAATGCTGTAGACATTATCTCTTACCCACGCATCAGTGTAATCGCCATGTGCCGTTACAGCAGTACTCGCAGGCAACAAACCTGTGATTGGATTCTGGCGAGCCAAAATAATTCTTGAAACCTGTTCAAAATAGTCATCCAGAACCTGCAAATTATCGTTTTTCATTGATTGCCTTAAATTTAATGCTTAAAAAACACAAAACCATGCGTTGAGCGTATTAAGAAATGCCAAGCGATTAAGCATAATAAGTGCCGTAACAAAAACAACAGTCTAAACCGAGAATATTTGTTGTAACGAGCACAACAACTGCGCCAATTTGGTGCGATTGAACCTAATAATCCCAACTACTCTATCTTATACGCTAAAAGCAATTCTTCCGCAGTGATTATTCAGTGACAAATAAGACTCTATAAAGTTACATCACCGAGTAAAAAGCTTTTATTTCGTTTTAATCGTTAACTTTAATCTAACTAGTCGATTCTGAATAACTAATTAATCTCCTATAAAAATATCTTGTTTATAAAGTAATGAATTTTTCTTGACCCAGTTTCATGGGCCACTAAACTAACAACTGTTAGTTAATTAATCGGGACTAAAAATTATGTGGAAATTTAATGACAAGGTTTGGACTTACTGGCTTATAACAGATGCCTTATTAATTTTAGATGTATTCGGCTGGGCGTATGGTTTGATTGCTGCCTCTGTTTTAACCGCTATTCAAGTGATCCATTTTCGGGTCGATACAGGCCGTGCTTCCTCTTTTCCTGTCCAAGTTCGAATTGCCTACCTTCTGTTATTGATGGCTGCACTATGGCCACCATTGTATTGGCTAATTTACCCGGTCATCCTTGGCACGACTGCGATGGTACTAGTTGATTATTGTTTTCTAGCTCGTTTTATGTCGATAATGCCTTGGAACCTGAACCAACCTTATTCGTTCAATATGATCTACAAAACCTTTTTCAGCAAGCCCGTTTCAGGCTCAGTCCAAAAGACACATTAAAACCATTTAAATAAACGTGTTGTAAAAAAGTGAATTCACAATGAAATTACATAGAACGCTTTGGTTTGTTTTAGCAATATTCTGGCAATCGCAAAGCCTTGCTGCCATAGAAATGACAACAGCAACAAACCTGGAAGAAACCGCGAAAACTGCTCAAGTGAAGAATATTCCGATTGCTCTTTTGATTAGCTTTAAGGGCTTGAACTCAACGCGTGATTTAAAAGAGGAAGCCATTTTTCCGAACTTACTCAGTGGTCAATTTGATGACGCTGCAATTTTTCAAGAAATACAGGTCAATACCGAAGGAAAAACCATTGATTTTTATGGAGAGGCCTTACCAAATTCAGAATATCAAACGCTGTTTAATGTGAGTCACTTACCTGTTTTGATATTCGTGGATACCAGCGGTAATCACCTCACCTCTCCCTTGATTGCTGGGAATTATGAATTTTACGGTCATTATCTAAAACAAAAATTAAATCAAGCGCTGGATGCGCTTAACAACCCTATGCGCCTAGAGTAATAGCCAACTAAATCAAAAAATGGTCTTCACATGCAGAATTAGGCAAGAATTTGGCAGTAATAAGTGTTTATTTCACAAATTTTTGTCAGTATCATCTTGTTGTTTACATTATTCAAATATATGTAAACCTTAAATGATTAAATGAGATGAAAAATAATTTTGAAGAGCGGCTCGCTGGTACATGCACTTAAAGAGCCACTCTCAAACCTTCCGGCAAACTTTATCGTGTCTTGCCGGTTTGGCGACTAAAACTCAAAAAAATTTATTGCTCGACTTTATGGTCACCTTGCGGACGTCTTTCAAAGCGTTTTATTTTTTAAGGATGCACATTTTCTATGGTTACCCCAGAATTACTTCAAAAACTCTGCCGCCAACACGACCTGTGCCAACGTCAAGGTTATGCAGACACTGGCCTTGACGAGGTGAAACTCTTCCGCATATCAAAGCACGAAGAGGTCATGCCAATGCTATACAACCGTGGCATTATTTTTATTGGCACGGGTCGCAAAACGGGTACTATCGGAAGCAAGCAATTTAATAACGGTCCTGAACACTACTTGATCGTGACCTCGCCACAATTGATTCAATGCGAGTGTTTCGTATCTAATGGACAACTGGTGGGGATTTTTATCCAACTGAACATGAGTCGTTTACACCGGATGGTTAGCAAACTCCAACAGCTTGACATGACAACGACGCCTACAAAACCAATGCCTTTTAGTGTACTTGCTTCTGAAAAATCAACCGCCATTGAAGACGCACATCAACGATTGTTAAAAGCCCTACTGGATCCAGTTGAAATCGAAATGCTTGGGGATTCTCTCCTTGATGAACTCTATTTTCGAATTTTGCAAGATGAACACGGTTATGCATTACATCAGCTGTGTGAACAAGGTAGTGCTTTTTCACGTGTTTCCAAAGTTATCGAACTGATTCATAATCGACTTGATGAAAAAATCAGCGTAGAAGAAATGGCGCAAAAAGCCGGCATGAGCATAACGGCTTTTCACCGAGCATTTAAAGAAGCCTTTAACGATACACCGATTCAATACACCAAAAAAATTCGTCTGAATAAAGCGCGACAGTATATTGTTCACGAGAAAGTAAGAGCCGTCACCGCCGCTGAACGGGTAGGCTATGAGAGTCAAACGCAGTTTAGTCGTGAATTTAAACGCTATTTTGGTGTCTCCCCAAGTCAGGCGACAAAACTCGGCTATGCAGCTTTTTAATCCAACTGTAAAGATAATCCAATGCAATGGTTAAACACCCACACCCCCTTTCTTAGCCATCTTTTCTCTTTACTGCTGATCGCATTGTCACAACCAGCATTTTCTGGAAATACAGAGTCTACCGGCCGGTTGAGTTTTGTATTAGAAAACGATTTTTTTGTCGGTAACGATAGGAATTACACAAATGGTTTGAAATTCATCTGGATTCCAAATGAAGCAACAAAAACGCCTGAATGGGCAACCAAAGCAGCTAACGCCATCCCCTGGTTTCCAAAAGACGGTACAATTAAACATGGTTATGCCTTTGGCCAGAGCATTTTCACACCCGACGACATTACCCTAAAAAATCCTCCCAAAGAAAGCCACCCTTATGCAGGATGGCTTTACGCAACCATGGGAATTGCCTCTGAGAAAAATAACCAGCTGGATTTAATGACCTTCACGCTTGGTGTTGTTGGTCCTGCTGCAATGGCTGAAGACTCACAAAAATTTATTCATACGCTAATCAATTCGGATGACCCCAAAGGCTGGGATACTCAATTAAAAAATGAGTTGGGATTTATTCTGACGCACAAACACATTTGGCGAGGTGTGAAATCTTTTTCTGTAAATCAGTATGAACTGGACATTTCGCCTTATACAGGAGCATCTATTGGCAACATTCACACGAACGCCAGCCTAGGGGCGACGCTTAGATTTGGTAAAAACCTTCCGCAAGATTTTGGTCCGCCACGTGTTCAGCCAAGTATGCCAAGTGGTACTGATTTTAACCCATCTTCCCAACAAACCAATTGGTATGCGTTTTTAGGATTTGAAGGTCAAGCGGTTGCCAGAAACATTTTCTTAGATGGAAATACTTTTCGGAACAGTCGAAATGTCGACAAAAAACCATTGGTTGCCGATATCCAATTCGGAGTGGTGTTTGACTGGAAAGACCTTCGTCTCGGCTACACTCATGTATTTCGAACCAAACAATTCACCACGCAAAATTCCACCGATGGTTTTGGCTCGGTGACTTTAAATTTTGCTTTTTAAGGTTAAGAACAGAAACACTTTCAAAAAACTGCAGTCGTACTACAACCCTTTTATTTCGGTTGCCTTTCGATAAATACGAATAAAATTATGCAGTTGGTTTTTAATCTCTTTCACAGGAGCATGACGCATAATGCCTGAAAAACCGTAATCCACCAACTGGGCCAACTCATTGGAGTTTATTCTCTACGACTGTAAATCAATCCTTTGTTCATGGATTCCACGATCCAACTGCTGACGAATAAAATCAACCGTTACTTGAGCTTTTTCCTCAATAATATCATCAGCGATGTCATATACGGCATCATTCAAATCCCTAAGAACGCGATCATCACTTACCTGTTCGAATACTGTGCGCCCAATCGCCATCAAATACGCTTCGATAATTTGCCACGAGTCATTTGGATCAAGTTGTGCAATTTTTTGTTGAGCATCTTCCAAGGAGTTTTGCAAACCTTCCTGAACAACATTTCTAAACAAGAGAGATTTATTTTTAAAGTATTTATGAACCGTGACTCTCGAATAACCAGAATGCTCGCTGATCATAGTCATGCTGGTTTTGCTAAATCCGTGTTTTACAAAACATTCCAATGCAGTTTCGGTTATCTGTGTTCGAGTCTCTTTATTTGCCATAATTTTTTTAGCTTCGCACAAGGTGTGTGAGGAATTTATGTGGAAAGCAGCCTTACTGTTTGATTTGAAAAATACGACAGCATTATACGCCACTTCAAGGATTTCCAAAAATTCGCCTACTCACGATGAAACACTAAACGCTTTGCCATTGAAAATTTTATACGTAAAAATTCTACGCAAAAGTTTACATAAAAACATAAACTGTTAACATGATTCATATTGAAAATAATAGCTATGGGTGTCAACTATGACAGCATTTAATTCCATTCAAACTTCACTAAATATAAAGCAATCCATTGCAATAGCGATAATTGCACTTTACGTTGTAATGCTGTCAGCGTGCAATCAAACGGGTAATGAAACCAACAAATCCGAAACAACCTTAGCAAAGCCCGTCAAACTATTTGAAGTTTTACCGGCCGGTAATTCTCAAACTTATTATTTTCCTGCCAAAATCGAGGCCTATCGAAAAGTGAATTTAAGCTTTGAAGTAGACGGAAAAATTGAAACACTGCATTTACCGGAAGGCCAAAACTTTAAAAAGGGAGATTTGCTTGCCAGCCTTAAGCAAGAACCTTTTGAACGACGTCTGCAACAAAGCAAACTCAACCTTAAAGAAGCCAATCTTGAACTTAAACGAATTCAAGCCGTAGACAATAAAGGATATGCCTCAAAACAAGATGTCACTCGTGCCGAAACGGCTCGTGACCTTGCTCAAGTAGATTACGATGTCAGTCAGGACAATTTAGACAACAGTCACCTGTATGCACCATTTGATGGCAAAGTGGCTAAACGACTCTTAGAAGAAAACACCTATATTTCCAGAGGCACGGCCATTGCGGAAATTCTCGATACCTCAAAAGTCTACTTTGCCTTTGATGTGTCAGAGCGTTTAATCAATCAGCTTCGTAGTGAAGACATTATTAAAGCCATTGCTATTCTGAAAAATGAACAGCAAAGCCAATTTGAAGTGAGCTATGCAGAAAATGAAGCTCAGACTCACCCGATTACCCAGACCTATCGAATTTATTTCAGCATGCCCTATCCAAAAAACACAACCATTAACTTAGGTTCGCATGCATCAATTGCGATTACACTGTCAAATTCCAGTGACAATCAGCAATACAAGATTCCATTAAGTGCAATTGTCACCGATGCTCAAAACCAATCATTTGTTTGGGTTTATCAGGCCGATACTCACACCGCGGAACGCCGTTCTGTAGAATTAAGCTTCATTGAAAATAATCAAATTGCGGTCCTTTCAGGATTAAACAGTGGTGACCAAATCGTTTCGGCAGGCGCTTCAAACATCCGCTCCGGTCAAAAACTTAAACCATTCACTGGGGATTTGCAATGAACTTTGATATTGCAAAATCCTCAATTCAAAAACCAGTCAATACTTGGTTGATTGTTCTCCTGCTGGTCGTTGGTGGTATATTCGGCCTAAATTCAATTGGTCAGCTTGAAGACCCAGATTTTACGATTAAACAAGTCAAAGTATTCACCAACTACCCAGGCGCAAATGCCGTCCAAGTGGAACAAGAAGTCACCGAATACCTTGAAACGGTCATTCAACAGATGTCACAACTTAAACGCGTAACCTCTGTCTCGCGCCCCGGTCAGTCTGAAATTACCGTTGAAGTTCAAGACTCATTCAAGGGCGACCAACTCACCCAAATCTGGGACGAATTACGAAAAAAAATTCGTGATGCAGAACATGGATTGCCAAACGGCAGTCAGACTCCAGCAGTGATCGATGATTTTGGGGATGTTTACGGCCTCTACTTTGCCCTAACGGCTGACGGTTTTTCAACTGAAGAGCTGCGCGAATACGCAAAAAATATCCGCCGTGAGCTGTTAAGTGTCGAGGGTGTCGCTAAAGTAAAAGTCGAAGGAATTCTTGATCAAGAAGTCGTCGCAGAAATTGACCCGACCAAACTTTACACTCTTGGTCTGTCTTTTCCTGAAATTAAGCAAGCCATTAGCATCGCCACTCGCCCTTTTTCAGACTCTCGAATTACTATTGACGGTCAAAAAGTCCGAATTCCAGTTGAACCCAGCGACCACCCTATCGATTCCTTAAAAGATTTGACCTTACCCATTCCTGGGCAAACTGCACAACTAAAACTAGAAGATTTTGCCAGCATTCGTCTACAAGAAACCCAATACCCAAATTATCGCGTGCGTTTTAATGGTCAAGAAGCGGCAACTTTAGCAATCTCGGTAAACACTAATCAGAATGTGGTCAAGGTAGCCGCTCAAGTTCGATTCATGATTGATCGGATGCTAGAACAGTTACCGGCCGGTATTGAAATCACCCCGATTTACGACCAAGGGAAAATCGTCGATGATTCAATTAACGATTTTTTACTCAACCTAGCTCTCGCCGTCGGAACAGTCTCTATCACATTGTTTCTTTTTATGGGCATACGTCCAGGCATTGTCGTCTCCAGCATACTGATTATTACGGTCATTGGAGGCATCCTGTTTATGTATCTGCTAGGCATTAAGATGGAACGAGTCTCTCTCGGAGCGATGGTCATCGCTATGGGAATGTTGGTTGATAATGCAATTGTCATTGCCGAAGGTATGATGATTCGCATGCAGCAAGGACACAATGCAATTGAATCTGCCAGCTATATTGTCAAGCGCACAAAATGGCCACTATTAGGCGCAACAATCATTGGGATAGCAGCTTTTTCGGGGATTGGTTTATCTGAAAACTCCACTGGGGAATTCCTGTTTTCATTGTTTGCGGTTATTTTAATCACGCTTCTGCTCAGCTGGATTTTGGCGATTACACTCGGTCCTCTATTCGGCCATTACTTTCTAAAACAAGCCAGTAGCATGAATCAAGACAGCTACCAAGCAGGCACCTATCAAGCTTATAAAAAAGTTTTAATGTTCGCCATTCGTTTCAAATGGCTCACAGCCGCCGCGCTTTTGGGGATTACTGTTATCTCCTACATGAGTTTTGGAATGATTAAACAGAGCTTTTTCCCTCCTTCAAATACACCCATTTTTTATATTCATTACTGGGGGCCACAAGCCAGAGATATAAATACCACCACTGAATTTGTTAAGCAGGCTGAAAAAACGATTCTTGAACACAGTGAAGTTACTAAGCTGACAAGCTTTATCGGCCGAGGAGCTGAACGATATACCTTAACTTTTGCCAGTGAATCATCCAATGAAAGTTATGCATTTTTTATGGTGGAAACCGAAACAACAGATGTCATTAACGAATTGGCTGCGAAACTTAAAGCACAACTTTCCGAACAAGACCCTGCGGCAAACATCTATACCAATCGCATTGTGTTCGGGCCATCATCTGGAGCTAAAATTGAAGCTAGATTTTTAGGACCTGATACAAAGGTATTACGCGAATTGGCAAATCAAGCTGAAACCGTCTTCAATAACGACGGTAAAATTCTTGATGTTCGTCATAATTGGCGTGATCGTACAACCACTTTCACACCGGTATTTGACGAATACAATGCTGGGGTCGCAGGCATTACTCGCGCTGATTTTTCAGATGCAATCCAATATGCTACCGAAGGCTTACAAGTCGGGACTCTGCAAGTTCGCGAAAACCGTTATCCGATTCTTTTGAGAGCAGATTATTCTCAACCTTATAGTCAAATCGATAAGGTGACAAACGCTCAGGTTTGGAGTCAATACAACAATGCCTATGTACCATTGGCTCAGTTAATTAGTGATTCAGACATTGCTACAGAAGAATCTTTGATTCACCGACGAGACCGCGTACGAACCATTTCTGTTTTGGGAGAACCCGCCATTGGAGAAACCGCTGATGAAGCTCGCCAACGTATCAAAACAGGTGTTGAAGCGATAAAGTTACCGGCCGGTTACCATTTGGAATGGGGTGGAGAATATGAATCCACCACTGACGCCCAAGCAGCACTCGCAAAAGGGTTACCCCTAGGCTTCTTAGTTATGTTTATTATCAGTGTGCTACTGTTTGGTAGTGTGCGAGAACCATTAATTATTTGGCTAGTGGTACCGATGGCCATCACGGGTGTCGTCATTGGACTACTCGGTACCGGTACGCCATTTGGCTTTATGTCTCTATTAGGTTTCTTAAGCTTATTCGGTATGCTGATTAAAAATGCAATTGTTTTACTTGAAGAAATTGAACTACAGAATCACGAGCAGGGCGATCATTATCAAGCTCTCATAGATGCCAGTATTAGTCGTTTGCGCCCCGTTTCACTCGCCGCAATCACCACCATATTAGGAATGGCACCTTTGCTATTTGATGCTTTTTTCGCCGGCATGGCCGTCACCATTATGAGTGGACTTGCCTTTGCTACCGTCTTGACACTCATTGCTGTACCCGTTCTGTACGCACTGTTACACGGATTAAAAGGTCAAGCTTATCATGCATAAAAAATCTTTATTTTCATATAGTTGAGTTTCTCACAGGGTTTTAACTGCTCGCTCAATCTTAAGCGCTAGAACCCCTGCCAAGAAAATCATACTAGCCGATGCCATTAAACAGGCTTCAAGTCCTGCGGTTTGGTAGATATAGCCAGACAACACCGTTCCCGCCAAACGACCACCGGCATTGGCCATATAATAAAACCCAACTTGTTTGGAGGTTCCATCCGCATCGGCATAGGATACAATCAAGTATGAATGAACGGCCGAATTGAGTGCAAAAAGCACACCGAAAATCATTAAGCCGATGATAAGGATTGCCTGTGGATCCTGATTCAATGAGTAGGCCATTAACAATGGCACTCCCCCCAAGGTCAATGCCAACCAGAACGCGATTCGCGCGGTAGGGTTACGTTTTTGCCCAACAAACTTGGGGGAGGCAGCCTGCACAAAACCGTAACCGATAATCCACACCGCCATAAAAGTGCCGATTTGCAAATGTGACCAGCCAAGGACACTGGCAGCAAAAACAGGCAAAGCTACCACAAACCAAACATCTCGCGCCCCAAACAGAAAGAGACGTGCGGCAGAGAGCCAATTCACGGCTTGAGAATGCGAAAACATTTGAGCAAATTTCGGTTTGTTTTTGGCTTTGCCCAAAGAGCCGTCGAGCTTAAGCAGAGAAATGATCAACGCAACCGACAGCATGGCCGCCATAATCCACATGGCATTGGCAAATCCGGCGACCTCGAGTAATAAAGCCCCCATAAAGAACCCAACACCTTTAAGGGCGTTTTTTGATCCAGTTAGTGCAGCAATCCAACGATAGAGTTTGCCATCACCATCACTGGCCAGTGCTTTGACCGAACTTTTGGCACTCATCTTATTAAGGTCTTTGGCAATACCCGATAGTGCCTGCGCGATCATGACATAGACGACTCCAAGCCATTCGGTGGGCACCGTCAGCATCAACAGCGCCGCAATCTGAATACTCAAGCCAATATTCATGGTGACATTCAGACCTGCCCGTGCACCGAGCCAGCCACCGAAAAGATTGGTGACAATTCCAAAGAACTCATAAAAAACAAACAGTAACGCCAATTCAAGCGGGCTATACCCTAGCTGATAAAAATAAAGCAACACCAGCATTCTCAGCGCCCCATCTGTAAGGGTAAACGCCCAGTAGTTTCCTGTGACAATCGCGTATTGTTGAGTTGGGTTCATATTGGCACCTAAAAAGTTATCGCTTGTTTTTTACAAAATTAAGTCAGCATTTAAAACAGCTATACCGTAAAGCTCTCAAAAAGTGAGCTATTTATAGCCGAATGGGTGCAAGTTCATCGATAAAGGCTCTGCTCAGGCCGTCAGAGGCCTGAGAAGCTTTTTTAAGAGCTTCACGATGCTGTAAGTTGTCGATTTAACTAGCTATTTATTATCCTAACGCCTGATTCGCTTGCCCCACTTTCATAGTCAATTCCATCATGCGTTGCATATAGCCGATTTCATTGTCGTACCACGCCAGCACTTTGACGTGAGTGTCACTCACCACGCGAGTAGACAAAGCATCAATGACCGAAGAACAGGTTTCTCCTTCATAGTCCACTGAGACCAGAGGCAACTCCTCATAACCTAATATATTTTTTAGATAGGACTCTGACGCCTCTTTAAACAAACCATTCACCTCTTCAACCGAAGTTGGGCGTTGCATTTCCATGACCAAATCTGTCAGAGAGGCATTCATAAAAGGCACTCGTACGGCAATGCCATCTAAGCGACCATTGAGCTCGGGGAAAATGGTGCCGATTGCCGAAGCAGAACCGGTCGAAGTGGGAATTAATGATTCAAAACTGGAACGCGCTCGGCGGAGGTCTTTGTGACCGTGATCGACAACCTTCTGGGTATTTGTGCGGTCGTGCATAGTGGTAATCGAGCCATGAGAAATACCGATTTTCTCATGCAAAACCTTAATGACTGGCGCAATACAGTTTGTCGTGCAAGAAGCCGCAGTAATCAACTGGTCTTCACCCGCGACAAAAATATCATCATTGATCCCCATGACAATATTTTTAACTCCCTTTTTAAAAGGTGCGGCAACAATCACTTGTTTAACGCCTTGAGCAAAGTAAGGCTGTACATCGGCACGCGTTCGAAACGCGCCAGTACATTCCAAAACGATGTCGACATCCAAAGCACCCCAGTCAAAATCCTCAATCGCCTTGTGTGAACTGTAACCAATACATTGACCATTAATGACAATCTGATTATTTTCAGCGGTCGCTTTATTGTGCCAACGCCCGTGTGCAGAATCGAAATTCAATAGGTGAGCAGAGCCGACCGCATCCGTAGCAATTTCGTTAATGTGAACAAATTCAATACCTTCCCAATCAAATGCTTGACGTAATCCTAAACGCCCCATACGCCCGAAACCATTAATTGCAACACGAATCATTCTGACCCCTTATAATTTACTAAAGTAAGAAACTAAACCACTTAACCAATATATTCGTCTATACGGATAGATGTATTATACGAAAATTATTCAAAATTCAATCAAATTTTTATGACAAATAATAATGATTTAAAAGCTTTAGAAACCTATGCTCAATTTCACAAAGCCCTTGCAGAGCCCGTTAGATTAAGAGTATTAGCATTACTAGGAACTAGAGATTCACTATGCGTGTGTGACTTAGTGACCGTTCTGGAACTTTCTCAAAGTACGGTTTCTCGGCATCTTTCGTATCTAAAAAATCAGGGAATTGTGGACTCATGGCGTGAGGGAACGTGGATACACTACACTTTGAATAAAAAGCACCCTGCCTCAGAAGTGTTATTACCAAGTTTGGAGTTTTTAGCGACTTTAGAGCAAGTAAAAAACGACTGTTTAGCATTACAGAAATATGAAAGCTTGCCAAGACAATGTAATTTGTAAGACGTTACAAACTGCCAATTTAAAGAAATTGGCAGTTTTAAGCTGTTTTAATGAGTGATCGATTTACATCGAAGATTCCAGTTTTAAATAAGTTCGGTTTAGGTTTTGTTTATGCCATGAATCGTAGTGTTTAAGATGTTTAAACTCAGGCCAGTCAACGTTTTCTGAAACCGCAGAATCAACGCCAGCAAAATCTTCCGCTTGAACCGTCATCTTTTCAACTAACTTCTTCAAATAGTCGCCGGTTTCCGCATCCGCTTGTTTCCAATCAGAGACTCTTCCATGGCCCGGCACAATGTAACCGGCCGGTAATTGTCGCATTTTTTGATAAGCCTGATGCCAAGTGACTGGATTTGACCAAGGATGCACACCTAACATGCGATCTAGATAAACGATATCACCGGTAAATAGCACTTTTTGTTTTGGTAGCCAAAGCACGGAATCGCCAGGAAAATGCGCATCGCCATAATAGTTTAATTGCATTTCAACCCCGCCAATGGTGAGAGCATTTTCAGCGTTTTCAAATACCGAATCTGCCGTTTTCATTTGCACGCCTTTGGTACTAGGAATCGCTTTTGCCATGCGTTCAACTACTTGGTTAAACATGGATTTTTGCGTTTTTACCGTGCCTTGATAGGCATAAATTTTCGCCCCCTGCTTGGCAAAATAAGAATTTCCCAACCAACGGTGATCTTGGCTTCCCAAATTAATCACCGCCGCAATCGGCTGGTTTTTAATGCTTTTTGCCATGTCTTCGAGCTTTTTCGTCCCCAGATCACCCGACCCTGAATCCACTAATACCCAGCCTTCCGAGGTATCAATAAAGCCAATATTATTGTTAAGCCCTAAGTTTTCTGGCGTTCTATCGGTAATCGGCCCAATATAAGCATAAACGCCCTCAGTGACTTTTTGAGCGGTAAACTCGACCGCCTGAACGCTAAACGAAAACATCGACACAGAGGCTGCAGCCAGTGCTCCTAAAAATGTTCTTCTTCTCATTAGTTTTCCTCCAAAGGTCTTTTGACAATTCAGACCCTTACATTGAGTTTTATATTTGACCTTTTTACCGGCCGGTAAGAATTTCATTACGATTGTCAACAGACTTAAGCTGATAACCACTGAGCAATCATTTTTTTATTCGGCATACTGCCAGAGTGCACGACTTGATCATGAATGACAATTCCCGGTGTACTCATTACGCCATAAGTTGCAATGTCAGAAATATCTTCAACTTTGGTCACTATTACTGACACGCCCAATTCTTCGGCTGTGGTTTCGATTAACTTCACGGTATTAACACAAGTAGCACAACCGGTTCCTAACACTTTGATTTCAAACTGCTCACTTCTCTGTTCATTACAACAGGATGAAACCTGCGTTTCTTGCTCTCCACAACAAGGCGTTGACTTTTCAATTGTCGCACCTTCTTTTGCCTTAGATGACATTCCACAGCTTCCGTCAGGACAACACGCACCTGTTTTAGAAAACTTGCCTAGCATTTCGGCTGGACACCAGCCGGTAAAAGTCGCTTGTAATCCCATAAGCGCAGGCATAATGGCTAACCACAACCAGTTCAAACCCATTAAATCCGTCTGTTCTGAAAAATGTGCCAAACCAATCGCGATTAGAATTAACGTCGTCGTCAGCCGTACCATTAAATTTCCTTTCATGAGTTAAACTCCTTATGCATCAAGCATATAAAAAATTAAATAGATAACCTACTAGAATAAAAGCCACTACCAATACACCCACAAACACGGCTAACGCAGGCCAGCGAATGACTTTGCGTAAAATCAAAAGCTCTGGTAATGACAAAGCAGCGATACTCATCATTAAAGCGAGGCTGGTTCCTATCGGCACACCTTTTCCAAGCATCGCTTCTATAAATGGAATCACACCGGTCGCATTGGAATACAAAGGAACCCCAACCAAAACAGCTACCGGAACACTCCACCAACTTACCGCATCACTCAAATAGGTCGTTACCCACGCTTCTGGTACATAGCCATGAAAAGCCGCACCGAGTGCAATCCCAATGAAAACCCAATGCCAAATACGTTTCACAATGACTTTGACTTCGTTCCAAGCAAAATCATGGCGTTGCAGCATCCCACCGGAGTGTGCTTTTGTTTCTTGTTGTTGACGCATCTTAATATCCCAAACATAAGACTCTACCCAACGTTCAGGTTTAAACCGTTCAATCACCATCGAGCCAATATAGGCCACTGTAATACCGGCCAACACATAAAGCAGAGCCACCTCCCAACCTAAAATTGTAATCAGCAAAACCACTGCGACTTCATTAATCATTGGGCTGGCAATTAAAAACGCAAACGTAATTCCCAATGGAATTCGTGCCTCCACAAATCCAATAAACAGTGGTACTGAAGAGCAAGAACAAAACGGTGTCACACTGCCCAAAGTAATGGCCAAAGCGCGTGCCTGCCATTTTGGCCGTCCCGCAACCAATTGCCGGACGCGTTCAGTAGAAACAAACGCTCGTAACAGTCCCATCAAATAAATAATGACCACCAATAAGAAAAAAATCTTTAGCGTATCCATTACAAAAAATTGCACTGCCGCGCCTAATTGCGACTCGATACTTAAAGATAAAAGTTCAAATGCAACCCAGTTACCAATTTGTTCAAACATAGACACACCTAAAACTAACTTCTGGCTGAAAGCATAAAATCATTATATCCGCATAAGCAGATTAAAGGAAATACTTTTCACTGATGAGATTCAATCGAACAAAAAATTATGGGGTTGAGTGTCGTGACCAGTAAATCCCGAAAAATAGCAAGGGATTGCTAAAGGTGTAAAAACCAGACAGATTATTTAAAAATTAAGGTTATTCCCTTATACAGTGTTTATACCGCGAGATTTAAAGTTGTCTAAATCAGCTAAAAAAGATTCTATGAGTGAGAAATTCTGCTCTATTAAATCAATCGAGTCATGATCTGCATCTGCGATCTCGGCGCATTGAACATTGGAATTTTTCGATGATTTGCAAATTAAATGGAAATCTTCAATGGGGATAACACTATCTCGATTTCCATGCAAACAAAGAACAGGTTTACTGATTTGCTGAATGGTATTCACAGGAGCAATCTCATCAAAACGGTGTCCAATCACTTTTTGAACATAAGCACTTAACAACCAAGTTAATAAAGGGATTTTACTCAGCTTACCCAAGTGTCTTTTCATCATTAGTTTTGGATGAGCAAAACTGGAAATTGCAATGTATGCATCCGCATGAGAGGTTTTTGAAGCAGATAAAAGCGTTGCCGCCGCTCCGACAGAGTGCCCAACGGCTAAAACTTTTTGACTGTGTTCTGGACGATTAGACCGACACCAAGCAATGGCTGAATCCAAGTCTTCAGAAAACTTAGGCATAGTCGCCACCCCTCTGGATTGGCTATCACCATGGTTGTGTGCATCAATCATCAACACATGACAGTGGATGTTGTGAAATGCCTTCGCTAAAGTCAAAAGTAGGCTTTTGTTCGCACCCCATCCATGTAACAGCACCACAGTGGTTTCAAAATTGTCACCGGCCGGTAACCACCATCCATGCAGCAATGTTTTCTGCTTGCCTTCAAATTCAACGACGTCAAAAACGACGCCTTTGGAAGGTTCCTCGTTGGCTAATCTTGGGGCTCTAAATCCTATATGAATGGCCATAATTGCCATCAAAAAAACGCAGGTGACAATAGCGGATAGGAGCCCTATTGACATGAACCAATCCAAATCCACTCCGAGGTATCCACGCCAATCTCTTGAGCTTTTTGCGAGTAGGCTTCACACTGTCTTTTGCTTGGGTTTGGGTTTCTAGCAAGAATCCAAGCATAATTAGTCGTCGGACCAATCACTAAGCTCATCGTGTAATTGTCATCTAATTTAGCAACATTGTAACCACCATAAAAAGGTCCAAAAAACGAGACCTTTAAAGCCGCCACATTTTCATCTCCGGTAAAGTACGCCTTACCCTCGGCAATGCTTTCCTCACCCTGTTCATCAATCCCACGGTTAATAACGCGAACACCGCCATCTTCACGCATCGAATAGGTTGCGGTAACATCTCTTAAACCACGCTCAAAAGAGTGATCTAGGCGAGCAATTTCGTACCACTGCCCAAGATACTTTTCCAAAACAAAAGGCGACACGGGTTCAACTTTTTCTGGAATCGACGTGCAACCTGTTAATACAATGATTAAGCTTGCCAAAAGAAATCCATTTCGCCAATTTTTCATTTGTTTTCCTCTCTAGAAAATAAGGATGAGAGTTTACTGACTTAGCTAAAAGATAAGATGGCGAAACACTGAATCCACAGGCAGAGAGCTCTTTCCAAAGGTCAGAACTTTGATAAATCACCCGATTTCATTGGCATTCATCAGAATGCCAACTGAGTCCCAGCCTGAAAAACAAACGCCTGTTCGGGATAGCGGCTTAAAAATCGAGCTGTCACTTTTGGTCCAGTACAATGGGACAACCCAATCATTGGCACCGATTTCAATACCCTCTCCGTCGCCAATAATCGTTCTTCATCCGCTTTGGCTAGATGTGTCCCCCCCATTACGGCATAAATTTCTTCATCTGGGAATTGCTTCTGAACCAGATTGAGCGTATTGATTACCCCAGCGTGACAACATCCAAATAAAACCACTAGACCTTGAGTTGTCTTTAGTACTAAACTCATATCGTCCTTGATCGGGTCTTTTATGAGGTTTTGGCTATTTTCAGCATAAACTTTTAATCGCTCATCTCCTTGATTTTCAAGAGGTTCAAACTTGGGAACTTCACCTGTAGTAAAAATATTCGGTAATATTTCCACAGGTTCAGACGTTAACTGCCAAAAAGGTTCTTTCATAAACTTCAAAGGAGTGGAGACGATTTTTAACTTCCCATTCGGAGTTTCACTAAAACGTTCAGAAAACATTGCTGGGTGTCCATAGACGGGTCGTTCACTAATTTTTTCAAACAGTTTTTTCAACCCACCGGTGTGATCATAGTGACCATGACTGAGTACGACCTTGTCAATTTTGGAAGCATCAATATTTAAAACCTCTAAATTATGAAGCAAAACATCTCCCGACTGCCCTGTGTCAAATAACACAACGCCCTCAGAAGTTTCAATCAACATCGAAATGCCATGCTCCCCCCAAAGTTTAGAACTCAATTGCACAGAATTTTCAACGAGACAGGTCACCTTAATCATAAAAAACCTCCATCAAAAAACATCCCAAAATTAGATAAGAATTTAATTATAGGCTTCACGAAAAAATTTATGGCGAACTGTAAGATGGATTGATTTTGAATAACTAGAAACTGAAATTTATCCGTTGCAATGGATATAGAAGCGCTGATTTCAGCACTTCTCTAGGAATGGCTTAATGAATGGTTAGTGGCATGATCATTGGTCATTTTCTGAGGTTAAGAGCATGACAAACGAATCTTTTGAACCAAAGACATTAACACAAACTGTATTCTCCTTAGAATCAGCCGCTTGAAGAATGACATTTGTTTTTATATGGTGTTTTTTGTCTAGGTATTTTATCGCTTGGATTAAACTTTCCCGATTTTTAATGGTAACAATTTCTTTTAAACGGACACTTTGTAAAGGTTTAGAACCCAACCATTCAAATGCTAAAGGGTTATATTCAGAAACTTTTCCACCCTCAAATACCAACATAGCCTGGTTCCCTTCGTCCACAAAATAGTTCAAGGCTTCTTGACGACCAAATTCAGTGCTTTTATTTGTCTCTATCTCTTCTGATAAATCCGATGGCTGACTTTTTATAACTGATCTCTGTTTTTGGTGTGAAAGTCGAATAGCTAAAAAACCTATTAATAAGATCGCAACAACACTTGACACTGTAAGCCAAAACAAAAGCGCTTGACTGTGTTCATATACCCGAGAATTTTTTAGGTTATGACGACTAATTAAAATCCAACGGTAATCTTTGTGTGTCTGCATAGCCGTTTCTTCAAACTTACCAGTACTTCCAAGCTTAACTGTTCTAAGAGGATAGACTTTTTTGAAAACCCAGACATCATTAGCTGCTTCAATTGTACCGGCTTCTTGATTGTCCAATTGTTGCCAAATTTCAGGGTGCTTGTTCGAAAAACGGTTATGAAGAGCATCGAACATGAATCCCCAATTATTCTCTTCATTAGACGAATGAAGCCAGTAACCTTTGGAGTTTAACAATGCCATGTTGGTCGACGAAAACGACTTCAGCTTATCTATCAAATAATTAGCATCATAGTTCAGTACAATCATACCGATTAAATGCTGATTCTGGTCGTAGAGGCCTTTAACCATGCGAAGAGTTGGCTGCAAAGGTTGAATAATCTGATTACCTTGACGATTTAAGTCTAACGGCGATAAATAGATTTGCTCTTGTTGCAGCTGTTTTCCTTCAATGACATAGTATCGGTCTTTTTTACTTTGAAGTTCCGAGAGTGGAATTTGATTAACTTGGTTATCACGCCCCTTTTCTAAACGATAAAGCTCCAAGCCATTTTTATCTAGAATTTGAATTTGGAAGTATTTTTTTCGGGTTTTAGCCCATTGCAGCATATTTTCAGAGACTTGTTGTCTATAGGCTTTTGGGGTTTGAATAAACTCATTCAATACCGAGACCTTCGACAAACTCCGAATGTCTTCAGTAATATGTGTAATTTCTGAATCTATGGATTTTGCAACACTATTTATCGCTTCAGTCGCATGACGCGTTTTTTGAGCACAATGGGTTTCATTGAGCAATTGCAAAGATTGGAAATACCCTACTAAAAGAGTAAAAATGGCAAGAATCGCAATCAATATATTTTGGTTACGCTGCGAGTTAGTCATCATGTGTAGCATTTTTTATCTTCATTAATTTTTTTGTTTTATAGAGTTAATCAGCGAAGCCAATTTTTCAATATCAATTGGCTTGGTGTAATAGTCTTCAAAGCCGGCGGACATTGCTAATGAAACTTGTTCTTCTAGTACATTTGCTGAAATCGCAAAAAAACGAGTTTCTGCTTCAATTAGCTCCGGAAGCGCTTTATAAAAAGGTAAAGCTTCGTGACCATCCATTCCAGGCAAGTTAATATCCATCAAAATAATTTTAGGTCTGACTTTCTGGGCAAGTTTCAACCCTTCTTCTGCAGTCAATGCAAGTGTTAGCTGTACTCCACCGAAAGAGTCCATAATATCGCTCATAAGTAAGCGATTATCCTGATTATCTTCAACATAAAGCACTTTTAAGTCATTTGTATCCTGAGTTGGAATCGGTTGGATTTCGATACTTGACTGTTCATTCTCATCATCGGTATTTTGGATGCTTTTTGTTTCGGTCATCGGTAGAAAAACCTTAAAGGTGGAACCCATATTTTCGTTAGACTCAACTTCCATCCAACCATTCATTTTTTCTACCAAGGAACGAGTAATATTTAAGCCAATCCCTGTTCCTTCAATATTCGAATTTTCATGTCCTAAACGTTGGAAAGGTTCAAATAGGTATTTTAGGTTTTCCTCAGAAATCCCTACGCCATTATCTTTGACACATAATCTTAAATACGATTTATTTTGACGATTGATTTCATCGAAATGAATATTTACAAAACCACCCGGCCGGTTATATTTGATACCGTTGGTAACAAGGTTTAATAAAACTTGTTTGAGACGAACTAAATCACCAATCAATAAATAATCTATATCAGAGTGGCTTACTTCTACGCGCACTTGATAGTCTTTCGATTGAGGTTCAGTTATTTGAATCACCTCGTCTAAAACAGGCATTAATGCGATAGGCTCAAGTGATAACGATAATTTGCCTGCATCCAACTTCGCAAATTCAAGTATGTCATTGATTAATTGCAACAAGTGTTGACTACTAGACAAAATATTGCCCACTTGTTTAGACTGTTTTTCACCTAACTGCGAAATTTGTAGCAATTGACCAAAGCCAATAATTGCATTTAAAGGTGTTCGCAGTTCATGACTCATAGAGGATAAAAACTCGCTTTTCGCCAAGTTGGCTTTTTCTGCGGCCCGTTTCTCTTTTCGTTCGCTGTCTCTTGATTTCTTCAACGATTCTCGAAGATGAACCATCATTGTTATGTCTTCACGAATGGACATAAATTCAATTATTTCATTATTCTTATTGAGGATCGGAATAATATGAGAGTGAACAAAATAATCACTACCGTCTTTTTTACGATTTTGTATCTCTCCCGACCAAGTTTTTTTAGCTAGTATCGTTTGCCAAACTTCTCTAAAAGTAGAGGGCGGCATATTAGGGTGGCGAACAATATTATGCGGTTGGCCAACCAACTCGTCTTGAGTATAGCCACTAATATTACAAAACTGCTGGTTCACATAGATAATGGTGCCGTAAGGATCAGTTCTTGATACGATCAGCGTACTGTCAATGGCTTCCTGTTGATATTTCAACTTATAAAGCAAGCCTTCCGTATTATTAATTAAATGATTAAAGTAATCTGATAGACGGCCAAACTCATCATCCATCTGTAAATGCATTCGTTTTGAATAATCTTCAGTATGAATAATTTCATCAATGGTATCCGTCATAGTTTTCAAAGGAGATGAGACATTGCTTTGTAACCGCTTTAAATAAATAGCTCCTGTCAACATTACTGAAGCAAACGCCAAAAAAATAACAAATAAAAACTGTTTTTGCTGTTGCCAAAGACTTTCGTTAAAGTTCTCTTTAGTCACGCTGATCGCGTGAAACGCTAATGGAAGGCCGTCATCTCTCTTTACCGTATGCAGAAACACATAGTGACTATTCTCTTTAAGATAGTTTTTTTCAGCATCAGACGGGTATAGAACCAAATCTTTGAGCGGGTTGTTTCTGAAGTAATCCCGTTTATCCAATGAATAAACAGGATCTTTTTTTAAGTTTTTATCCAATGGGAAAAAACCATAATTAAAACCATGACTGCCCAGAGAAATAATTAATCGCCTAATTCCTTGCGAGACTGCTATAAAACCTATAAGTTCTTCCTCTTCCCATATAGGTTCAATGGTAATCAAGCGATAAAAGGTGCCAAAACCTCCGACATCCATTCCTTGCACGGAAGCACGGGTTTCCATCGCCTGTCTAACAAGGTGGTGCCCAGTTAAATCTTGCCCAAATACTTCCTTATCATAAGAGCGATATAAAGAACGGCCATCATGGGTAATAAAATGAAAAGAGTATCGTTTGTAAGGAGATAGCCTTGCAAAAGTTGCTTGCATGGGATCGATGATTTTTGCCAATGCTTGTCGGTCTTCATAAGCGACTGCTTGACGCACCTCTTCTGAATAAGCGTACGTAATAGAGACCGCATGAATGACATCATATTTTTTTTTAATTTCTTCTTTTAAGAGCGCTAGACTCTGCTCTTTGAAATTAAAGACGAGTTTTTCACGGTAGGATTCTGATAATGCCCAGAACACGAAACTGCCGACGATTACCATTAAAATTAAACTGTATTGATAGAATCTGAAGGTTTTTTTGAAAATTGTGTTCAAAGTAATATCCTAGGGAGGCTCAGCATTCAATCAGAATAGCGTTTAATTTTTTCTAGGATCACATCTTTAATTCGAACAAATCTATCGACAAGATCTGGATCAAAGTGTTGCCCTTTCTCACGAAGAATCAGTTCAATGGCTTTTTCAACAGACCAAGCTTCTTTATAAGGTCTACTGGAAGTCAGTGCATCAAACACGTCAGCAATTGCAACAATTCGACCACTCAAGGGAATATCATAACCAGATAAGCCATTTGGGTAGCCTTTTCCATTGAATTTTTCATGGTGAGTCATGGCAATTTCATAAGCCATTTCTAAAATTTCTGAATCAGAATTTGCTAGGATTTCACCACCTATCTGAACATGAGTTTTCATTACCTCAAACTCTTCATCCGATAATTTCCCTGGCTTGAGCATAATCGTGTCAGAGATGCCGATTTTCCCTACATCATGTAAAGGCGATGCAAGATATATCAAAGAGCAGTAATGATCACTACACTCTGCCTCTTTAGCAATCGCCTCAGAAATAATCGCTACTCGCTTTACATGATTACCTGTTTCATTATCTCGGTATTCAGCGGCTTGTCCTAAACGGTTAATTACTTCAAGTTGGGACTTACGAATTTGTTTTGTCCGTTCCTGAACTTTCTGCTCCAATGAAGCTCGTTCTTGCGATAATTGTTGTGTAAGTAACCAGTTCGTAAGATGAATATTGACGCGTTGTAACAACTCTTTACGGTTAAAAGGCTTGGTAATATAGTCACTTGCACCCGCATCGAACGCTTTGTTAATGCTTTCTTGGTCATTAAGTGCGGTCAACATGATTACAGGAGGACATTTCTCTTTTAGCTGCTGTTGTAAAAAAGACAACACTGCAAACCCATTTAATATTGGCATATTGATATCAAGCAGCACCAAATCGAAAGTATTCTCAACAAGAATTTTTGTCAACGAAAGCGGATCTTTTACCTTTTCAAAATTCAGATATCCTCCAGAGACTAGAGCTCCCTCAATGACTTCTAAATTCATTGGGTTATCATCAACAAGTAAAAAATTTACGTCGGTGACATTGTAGGGAACTAAATTTGAGAACGATTGATGTTGCATTTCGTCACTTTGAAGTATCTGTCATAAAATTAATGGTAAGTTTCAGAATAGACATTTGAGGTTCCATTTTAAACAAAAAGTAACGATTAGAGTTGACTATAAATAAGTACCTCTAAAACAGCTTGCCTATCACTAAATATATAGTATTGACCCCGAATTATTTCAGTCCTATCAATAGTTTTCAATTAGTAATGTTTACACAATAAAGAATTTATATGCTCTGAGCAGTCTTTTTATTACAGAACCAACTAAAATAGCTCAGGAAGATGCTCTTCAACCATCATTACACGGTTTCTACCTGCATCCTTCGCTCTATACAAAGCTTCATCTGCATATTTGTATATTTCTTCTTCAACATAATTATTCAAAGGATCCATCAACATAACACCAATTGATACGGTCAAACGCATCCAAGGTGCATTCCCCGAGTGCTCAATCGCTTGATCATAAATGGCTTTACAAACCTCTTCTGCCATAATTTCACCATCTTTTTGATGCTCCACTTCAAATAAAACAGCGAACTCTTCTCCCCCAAGCCTGAAACAGTAATCTCCTGCCCGCCTAAAGACTTTTTTTAAAACCATCGCCAACGTCTTAAGCACTTCGTCTCCAGCCTGATGGCCATATGTATCGTTGTATTTTTTGAAATTATCCGCATCAAGCATCATAAAACACAACCAAAGTCCCTGGCGCTTAGCTCGCCGAATTTCTTGATGAATATTTTGGTTATAGAATCGACGATTATAAAGTCCGGTCATTTCATCTCGAATAGCAATTTCTTCAAGAGATTTTTGAGCTGTAATATCGATACTAATTGACACATAGCCGATATGGTTGCCTAAATGGTCGTACTCAGGTGAAATTCTGGTTTCAATCCAATAGTAAGATCCATCTTTGCGCAAATTCTTAAGTTCACCTTCCCAAGTTTCTGTTCGTTTAATAATTGTCCATAAGTCAGAAAAAACTTCTGTTGTCATTTCCGGGTGGCGCACAATATTGTGACACTGTCCAATCAGCTCTTCCCGACGGTAACCTGAAATCTCACAAAAGAAGTCGCTTACTTCGACAATTTTTCCTGTTAAATCTGTACGAGACATAATCAACTGGCGGTTAATCAGTTCAACATAACTAGCAATCTGAAAATCTTTTTTATGCTGCTCCGTGACATCATTAATCGTTCCTACTGAACGTTTAATCTGCCCCTTCTCATCAAAATCGTGAAATCCTCTCTCCAACATAAATCGTGTCTCACCATTTTTCCTGAGAATACGATGCTTAAACGTATATTCACGCCTTTCCTGAATCGATTGAGAGAACTCGTCCATTAAAGCTTGACGTTCATCAAGAGGAACAAAGCTCAGAAAGGTTTTATAGGTTATTTGAAAACTTTGAGGCAATTCACCAAGGATCCGAAACACCTCATCCGACCAAATCAACTTCTTTGAAGGCCACTCCAAAATCCAATGCCCTACACTTGCAATCTTCTGAGCTTGCTCAAAACTCCTGGAAAGCGTGTTCAGCTTGTCAGATTTTTCCTGCAATAAACGGTTCGTTTTTTGAAGTTTATTTTCAGTATTCCTGAGACTTGTCACATCAGTGAACGTTGAAATCACTGCCGCAGACTGCAGCCCTTCATTTTTAAGTGGTAACGAATTAATTTGAATCCAACTAATTGAATTATCTGGTTTATAAACACCCATTTCTTGTTTGTAAACAGGCTGTCCCGTTTTTAAAACCTTGGTTGAAGGATGTTCTTCACTTGGATAATCCGAACCATCACGGTGAATTGTTTTCCAGCTTGGATCTAAGAGAGGTTTATCAACCAATTCAGACAGAGATAACCCAAGTATCTCCTGTGATGCAGGATTCGCCTCAAGAACTTCCCCCTTGGAATTTTTCACAAGAAGACCGTCGTTTATGGATGAACTAATGATTTCAAGCTCTTTCTTCTTGCTTTTCAGAGAATATTCCAGCTGTTCGAGCTGAGTTACATCTTGATGAAAACCAACATAAAGCCTCAAACGGTCTTTTTCATCAAACACGGGAGTCAGGCTGAGTTGAACTTTGTAAGCTTGCGAATTCTTGGTGTAATTAGTTAATGTAACTTGGCAAGACTGTTTGTTTTGAATGGCATTGCGCATCTTTTCAACAGCAGAAGACTCTGTATCCATTCCATGCAAAAAACGACAGTTTTTTCCTCTCACCTCGTCTAAAGCATAGCCGGTGATTTCACAAAAAACCTGATTGACATAAATAAGCGGCATATCGACTTGCGTCGCGTCAGCAATTGAAATCGCATAACCAGCTTCGGTCATCGCATCAATAAGATTTTCTGCCGTTAAAAGATCATTTAATAAAGGCATTTCGTCCTCAGCGTGCTAAAAGGCTTTATGGAATCACTTTTCATTAAAGAAATTTCGAAAACAAGAGTTCTACATCATTTATTCAGCAGAAGAAGTAACTGGGAGAAGACATAAAGAAAATGGTCGGAGTAGAGGGATTTGAACCCCCGACCACCTGTACCCAAAACAGGTGCGCTACCAGGCTGCGCTATACTCCGAAATAGATTTCAAACCACACGGTTCTAATAAAAAAGCCTTGAGAGAATCAAGGCCTTAGAATATGGGGCGATTGACGGGGATCGAACCCGCGACAACAGGAATCACAATCCTGGGCTCTACCAACTGAGCTACAACCGCCATAATAAAAATTTTGTGACACACCATTTAAATGGCACGCCCAGTAGGATTCGAACCCACAACCCTCGCCTTAGAAGGGCGATGCACTATCCAGTTGTGCTATGGGCGCATAATTGAACCACATACTATCTTGATCTTTTATTCGAATCTTAAAAAGACTTGAATGGTCGGAGTAGAGGGATTTGAACCCCCGACCACCTGTACCCAAAACAGGTGCGCTACCAGGCTGCGCTATACTCCGCTGCTCAAGATGGGGCGTATTTTATAGACGGCTCTATAAGCTGTCAACTGGGAATTTCAAAATTTGTCATTAATTTTGACCGGCCGGTCAAAATTAATATTTAAACCCTCTTCTAAAAACTAACGGCAAGTTTGATATTGCTTCATAAATTTGACGGCACGTTTCTGAACAACGCGAGCCGTTCGCATTAACCATGGCTTTTTGGTATAAGTTCTTCGATTATAGCCACCATGACCTTCATGATAAGCTAAATAAATTTGATAGGCATTTCGTTTCGATACATTACTACGAACTGCTGATTGATGGTTGTACCAGCCGATAAAATCCAAGGCATCATAAATATCATCTCTATCAGCCCAGGAATTTCCAGTTTTCCGCTTATATTCTTCCCAAGTTCCATCCACTGCTTGTGCATAGCCATATGCGGACGTTGGACGGCCTGTTGGAATAAATAAAAAATAGTCCATATCAGGACGCGCATTATGCTGAAAAGTCGATTCCTGATAAACAATAGCAAGTAGCGTCCACGGTGGCGTTCCCCATTTTCTGTAAGACTTTTCTGCGGCTTCTCGCCAATCGGAATCATGTGCGAAAATTTCACAGATATTGTCCATAGAGCTTTTCGGGACAGGGCTTGATGAACAACTGACAAGAAAAAGGCTCGCAATAAGTAACAGCATAAAATGCAGCATTCGTTTCCAATTTACTAGGATCTGTTGACACTTCATAATTCAATCCTAAAGACTTTGCAGAAATTCTCTCTGCAAATCACAAACAGGTACTTGATCGCTACGTTTTTCAGAAGCTAAATTGACTGCATCAGTTAACTTATAACCACTTTTAACCATCACGCTAATCGCCAGCGTACCAGCTCGGCCTCGACCACCATGACAATGAAAACTGTAATAAGCCCCATTAAGAATAATAGGGAGATGTTCATCCATAAAAGCTTCAAACGCTTTTCTGTCTGGAACATCCATGTCTTTAATTGGAAACGAGATGAATTCAATGCCTTCTTCAGCAGCAAAACTTGCTTCTTGTTGCAGCTGTAAAGCTTCAACTTCCTGAGCTCTTAAAAGACTGACAATATGTGAAATGCCCTCTTTTGAATAATCGTCCATTGCTTGAGCAAGATTATCAGAATCCGGTTTGGGCATAATCGCAATTTTGCCTTTACCAATAGAACAAATTGGATAAATTTGCGTGGTCACTTTTATTCCTTTGTAGTTTGCGCAGAGTTTTTCAGGATAAATAAACTTCAAAAACCATTATCGATTTAAGATATTTTTATCGATATAAGGTGTGATATGTTCCACCCTGCTCCATCAACTCTTCATGACTTCCCGATTCAATGATGTGCCCATCTTCAAACACCATAATTCGGTCAGCTTGACGTATCGAACTCAAGCGATGTGCAACAATCAAGGTCGTTCTACCCGCCAAAAATGGCGCTAAATCCTCGTATAACTGACGCTCTGTTTGCATATCTAACGCAGAAGTCGCTTCATCCATGATCACAACTTTTGGATCTTGCAAAATCATACGGGCAATGGCTAAGCGCTGACGCTGTCCCCCAGAAAGTTTAATACCATTTCGTCCGACTTCAGTCTCCAAACCTTGTTCTAAGTTTTCAATTGCTTCTTTCATTTGGGCCATTTCCAATGCCGACCAAAGCTGTTCGTCGGTTAAATCCCGTCCAAGTGTTAGGTTAAAACGAATCGACTGATTAAATAGCATCGGCGTTTGTAATACGGTTGCAACATGTTCTCGCACAGTTTCCTGACCAACCTTCTCAATCGGCTCTCCACCATAAAAAACCTGCCCCGATTTTGCCTCATAAAAACCTAATAGAATTTGCACTAAAGTCGTTTTACCACCACCGCTAGCTCCAACCAAAGCTAGTTTCTCACCCGGTTTAATTTCAAAATTCAAATGGTCAAGCACATTTACAGACTTTCCCGGATAGTTAAAACAGATATCTTTAACGCTCACCGAAGTCGCTTCAGAACGAGTAAAAGGATTCACACTTGATGGATTTGTTGGCTCCTGCTTTAAATCCAAAACTTCGTTAATTCTTTGCAGTGCACCACTTCCAGCACTGTAGCCATATTGAATTGCAAGAATTTCTTGCACAGGCCCCATCATGTACCAAAGATAGCCAAAGACAGCAATCATTTGCCCGATGGTCAAATCGGAAAACACCACCATTAACATGCCCATCGCACGGAAAATATCAAACCCTACAAGGAAAATCGTAAAAGAGAAACGGCTGGCGGCGTCGGACTTCCAAGTAAATGCCTCTGAGTGGCTTTTGATGTTATAGGCTGAACCGCGGACTCGTTCAAAGAAACTTCTGTCTTGATTCGCCGCACGGACTTGCTGCAGAGCATCAAGCGTTTCAGTCAACGATTGTTGAAACACATCAACCGCTGAGTTTTCGGCTTTTTTCAGAACTTTGACTTTTTTCCCCATCTTCATAGTGAAGAAAATTACCAATGGATTCAAAAAGATAATAAACAATGCTAACTGCCAATTGAGCCAAAACAGTACGGCACTCACACCAATCAACGAAAACACTGCAATAATGAGTTTACTGACAGTGGTTCCCAAAAAACTGTCAATGGTATTGACGTCATTCATCATAGTCGCAGTCACGCTACCGGAACCCAAGGTTTCGTACTGCGCCATAGAAACACCGCGAACTCGGTTTAACAAATCATTGCGGATTTTATAAGTCACATCTTTGGCAATAACCGTAAATTGCTGCATTTGCCACACACCTAACCCTAAACCGATGAGGCGTAAGAGAATAGTGACAATCGTAATGGCAACGATGTAGTAGAACGCGGCGTGCCATTCGGCCGGAAGTATTTGATTAAGACCACCTACAACCCAGCCAGGCTGGTTAAGCAATACCTCATCGACCAGAATCGGTAATAGTAATGGAAGGGGAACGGTCGCTAGCATCGCAAAAAACGCAATGATATGCGCTTTCACTAACTGCGGCTTATGTTGCAACGTCAATTCATAAATTCGCCGCCACGTGTATGAACGCTCGGACGTAGCAGTCACTTTAACCTTTTTCGGGGCTTCCATTCCCATTCCACGCATAATGTTTTACCTTTGTAGGGATTAAATGCTATTCAACTGAAATAAACGTTTGAAATTTTCAGTGGTAGCATCTGAAACTGCTTGCACCGAAGTATCGCGCAAACGTGCGATCTCCTCTACGACATATCGAGTATAGCCAGGTTGATTGGTTTTCCCTCGGTATGGCATAGGTGCAAGATAAGGAGAATCAGTTTCAACCAAAATCTTGTCTAGAGGAACTTGCTTGGCGACTTCCTTCAGCTCTTTTGCATTCTTAAACGTCACAATGCCAGAAAAAGAGATGTAGAAATTCAAATCCATTGCTTGTTGTGCCGTATCCATATCTTCAACAAAACAATGCATAATTCCCCCCACTTCTTCCGCGCCTTCTTCCGTTAAAATTTGCATACAATCAGGAGTGGAATTTCGAGTATGAATCACAATAGGTTTATTAAGTTGCTTGGCAATGCGGATCTGCTGGCGGAACCGCTCGTGCTGCCACTCCATACTTTCCTGTTCAGCATCAAAATGGAAGTAATCCAGACCAATTTCTCCAATCGCCAAAACTTTTGGATGCGATGCAGCGTTTAAAAGCGCTTCATCTGTTGTGGTCACCTCTTTCGGTTCACAAGGATGAATACCGATTGCCGCATAGACTTCTTCGTACTGATCAGCAATTGAGAGTACTTCTTGCCATTTGTCAGGACCAATGGCAATACACATCATGCGTTCCACACCCAGTTCACGAGCATTTGCAATTAGCTCTTCAATATTACTTAGCTCTTCGGGCATAATATTTAAATGACAATGTGAATCGATAATCATAGGTTTACCTTTTAAATAAATGTACACACCCTTGATGCATGTTTTAGCAACGACTAAAACCCGTCCATGATGAATTAGACCCAATAAGTTTTAAGCGTCTCGTCTCGTATCAAGGTTTCTCAGAAAATTCGATGTTTTAAAAAATCCCACGGTTTAAGTTTGACTGAAAGGCACTTTTAGAGGGAATTTGACCAAATGAGTTTGAACCTTCCTGCTGAATTAAATCAATCCATTCCATCAGCAAATTTTCAAACACCAATTCTTTGTTTGCATTGGACTGCCAATCGTTTTTAGCAAGACTAACGGATTGTTGAAAACCCAACCAAGCCTGCATTTGCCGTTGTGCATTTAAAACATCACCGGCCGGTATTGTTTGCAAACCATAACCCAGTTTTCGAATTTTAGCTAAAACCCAAGCGTAAAAATAATCAAAAACGACTTCTGGTTGAGACCATTTCATCCATTCACTGACCACTTTGGAGAGGTTTTTTTGGCCATTGGCCATGGCATTAATCGCTTGTTGCCATTCCCGTTCTTCCTTAAAACGCCCTTGAACAATCCAATCATACGCAGAAACCGGAGCACTCCATTTCAAGCGCAATGCCTTTTTTATCATGGCCTCGTCATGCTGAGGTAAAAGTGATTGTAACCATGCCACAGAATCATTCAGACTCGGTTGAGGAACCATGACTTTTTGGCAACGACTGCGAATCGTTGCTGGTAATGAGGCCGACTGAGCAGAAGTTAATAAAAACAGTGTGTTTGCCCCTGGTTCTTCAAGTGACTTTAGCAAAGCATTGAATGCAGAGATGCTTAAACGTTCAACCTCTTGAATCCAAATCACCTTATAACCGCCTTGGTGCGCAGTTTGATTTTGCTTCTCGATTAATTCACGGATTTGGGCAATTGAAATCTCTTTTTTATCTTCAAGACATTTGACATGATAAAAGTCAGGATGTTGATTTTGAGCAAACAGATGACACCCTGAACATTGACCGCAAGCAATTAATCCTTGCTCTGAAGTTATCGGTGATTGGCACAGTTGCAATTGAGCCGCTTGACGAACCAATACTTCCACCGCTAAACCTTTAACGGCTTTAATTAGATACGCATGCCCCAAGCGATTTTGAGCACGATGCTCACACCACTCGTGCCAAGCGGTTCTTAACCAAGGAACTTGCGAGCAGTCGAGTTTCTGAAGCAAGTTTTGTACATTATCCACATTCACTCCTAACTTCTCCGATAGGTGCTAGCAAAAATTCGCAAGCCACGAGTGGCTAACGCAAAACCTTCAAGTAAGGTCTCTACTGGGCTCAAAAAACATTGGTAATTGTCTTTTACCGACGACGTAAGTAAATCTATCAAAGCGCTGCCAAGGCTTTCACTAATTGCGCTTGCACATTATCCAAGGTCTGAGAGGCATCAATCACCGCATAGCGTTCCGGTGCAAGTTCTGCTCGATGCAAATAGGCATTGCGAACGGTTTCAAAAAAAGCTTTTTGTTCATCTTCGAAACGGTCACCGTCTCCACCTCGACTTTTCACACGTTGCATACCTATCTCAACGGGTAAATCCAGTACAAAGGTGCAATCTGGCTGAAAGCCTTGTTGCACCCAATTTTCAATTTCTGCAATGCGTTCAAAGCCCATACCGCGAGCAGCTCCCTGATACGCATAAGAAGCATCGGTGAATCTGTCAGAGATTACCCACTTACCTTGTTCAAGTGCCGGAAGAATTTTTTCTCGGATATGCTGAGCACGAGCGGCAAACATTAACAATAATTCTGTATCTTCGTGCATGGCCGTATTGGCCTTATTGAGCAAAATCTTACGAATTTGTTCACCAATTTCAGTTCCACCTGGCTCGCGAGTTACAAGCACATCAATGCCTTTGGATTGTAAATAGTCGGAAATAAACGCGATATTTGTCGATTTTCCAGCTCCCTCACTTCCTTCAAGGGTAATAAATTTGCCATTAGACATAGTGCTTTTCTCCATAATGGAAAACCATAGATGACACTAAAGAACGCAAAGATAGAATGAACAATTTAGCAATTCATTAGTGAAGTTAAGACTTACAAATCATTTCGTTAGCAAATACTTCCGAACTGCACGATTGTGCTCTTCCAGAGTTTTTGAAAAATAGTGCTGCCCCCCACCTTTTGCAACGAAAAACAGTGCGTCGGTTTTTTCAGGTTGCGCCACGGCCCAAATTGCTGCTTTGGATGGCAGTGCAATTGGCGTGGGCGGAAGTCCATCAATTTGATAGGTGTTATAGTCGGTTTTTTCTCGAATATCTTTTTTTCGTATATTTCCTTTATAACGCGCTTCCATGCCATAAATAATGGTGGGATCAGTTTGTAAACGCATTTTTTTCTTTAACCTGTTTTCAAAAACCCCAGCAATTTTAGCTCTCTCTGGTGCATGCCCCGTCTCTTTTTCTACAATAGACGCCAATATCAATACTTCATAAGGCGTGCTGAGAGGAAGGTCTTTACTCCGTTGCTTCCAGGCCGCGTCCAGTTCACTTTGCATCGCACGGTAAGCACGCAACAAAATCTGTTTGTCGCTGTCGCCTTGCTGATAGTGGTAAGTTTCGGGTAAAAGCAGACCTTCCAGATTGGCGTAAGGATACTTTTTCGAAATAGGTTTATCTACCCCAAATAACGCCTGAAGAGCTTCTACATCCGAAAAATCTAATTCACGCTGTATCTTCGGCAATGCCTCAAGAGTGGATAATGTTTGCTTAAATGTTTGACCCGCAATCAGAGTTACAGGATATTGAACCGTTTTGCCAGTTAATAACTCATCAACTAGTCGAGCCGGTTTCCAAGTAGGAGAAATTGAAAACTCACCGGCTTTGAGCAAATGATGCTTTTCAACATAACGCAGATACCAAACAAAATAATCCGGTTTATCCAAAACACCAGCCTGCTCAAGCCTCTGTGCCACTTTTGACGCATTATCCCCTTTCTGGATTACCACCACTTTTGGCTCTTCCCCTTGAGCAATAGGAGCTTCTACAAAATTGTGCCAAGTTCGAAACACGAAAATCAAGAAGAAAACCACGGCAAGAGCCAAGGTAGAAATTCCCCAAGTCCACTTAGAAAAATTCGCTGATATTTTTGATTCACTCATATTTGGGTTCAGTTTAGTTTCAAAGCGTTTTGATACTGATGATGCAAAAACGCTTGTTGCACTTTTTCAAGCAGAGGACTTTTCGTTTCAAACGTTTTCATAATTTCACTCTTTTCGTCACCAACAACCTTAGGAAAACAAATACCGGCCGGTAAATCTTGTAATTGCGATAGGCCAAATTGCAAAAATTTACGCTGAAGATTGCTCCAATTGTTTAAATTCAGGTTATTAATAACTTGAACACCTCGAACGGCATTGGTAAAAAACAGTGTATCGGCATTCAAAACATCATCCATCGTCAAAACCTGCTCTTTTGCCAAAGTAAGTAAACAGCTTCTAGCAGTGCCTTCAACACCGCTTAGATTCACCCTTGGCGTTATGATCTGATGGTCTTTGATAACAAAGATATTTGACTGAGTAGCACATTGAACCTGACCGAATGCATTAAGCATAACTGCCTCATCAAATCCTACATTCATGGTTTTCCGAGCCAACACATTACTCAGTCGATTCAAATGTTTGACGCCAGAAGTCTCTGGCGAAATTTCTAAAATAATCGGTGACACCTGCGCTACATTATCGGGTTGATGTTTAAAATCAGGTACTGGCATCAACATTGATAACACTTGTACATCTGGAGTCTCAGGTGGCAAGTATCCGCGCCCACCAACACCGCGTGTCACCATAATTTTGCACACGCAGTCAGTTTGACCATAAGTGATAAATTGATTTCGAAGGCTTTGTTCAAGTGTTTCAAAATCAAGTTCTGGAAACCTTAAGCGCTTGGCACTCATCTGCAAACGCGCTTTATGTGCAGACCAATTTAATAATTGACTCTGTTTAATCAGAGCAGTGGTGAAAAAGCCATCTCCGTACTGAAAACCACGCTCAAACACTGAAATGCAATATTCAGCATTCTCCACTGGGTGGAAATTTTTCCAAACCAGAACTTCACCAGACATTAAGCGTCACTGTCTCCTAATGCACGTAGCAATCCACGCGCTTTATGACGAGTTTCCACCAGTTCAAATTCAGGATCAGAATCGGCAACAATCCCAGCCCCTGCTCGAAACTGTAGTTGTGTATTTTGACCGGCCGGTTGATTGGCAATCATGGTACGAATCAAAATATTCAAATCCATAGTGCCATCTAAATTGATATAACCCAATGAACCTGTGTAGGCCTCGCGAGGCATCTGTTCAAGTTCCGCGACAATTTCCATACAACGAATTTTAGGGCAACCGGTGATGGTTCCACCTGGAAATAATGCATGCACCATATCTAAAGGACTAAAACCATCACGTAGTTTTCCGCGTACATTGGAAACAATATGATGAACATGCTCATAGGATTCAATCACCATCAATTCATTCACCTCGACCGTACCCGGCTGGCAAATTCGACCCAAGTCATTCCGTTCTAAATCAATCAACATTATGTGTTCAGCACGTTCTTTTGGATGGGCGATTAGCTCTGCCATTAAGGCTTGATCTGCTGCCTCATCCTTACTACGACGACGAGTACCGGCTATTGGTCGAGTATCTACCCAAGTTCCATCAAACTTTGCTAAACGCTCAGGCGATGAGCTCAAAATTTGCCAAGGCTCCCCCTGTTCGTCGTGTAAACAACATAAAGCGGCGAAAGGGGCAGGATTATGCTGACACAATGCTCGATAGGCTGAAAGATAATTTTCATGCTCTGCAATCGCCACTTTCCATAAGCGAGATAGATTGACCTGAAAAACATCGCCAGCCAAAATATATTCTTTAATCGCTTTTACACCATTCAAATACTTCTCTTCCGGCTCCTCTATTTGAGAAACAATTGGAACCGTCGCAGCTTTTTCTGGCTCAGTAACCAAGGAACGTTCTATATCAGCAAGGAGTTTAGGGAAAACGAGAGGATTATCTTTGGAAAACTGCGATTCTACTAATGCCCAAACCACTTGGTTTTGATGATCGACAACAATACCGGCCGGTGTACGTGTTAAATTCGCCAAAGGAAATTTCGATGTGGGTAATCTTAAAACAGGTTCAATAACTTGCGCATAGTCATAGCTAAAGTAAGCAAACCAACCACCTTTAAAGGGTATATGAGCCAAGCTTTTCATCACACGTGAAAGCTGACCGGCCGGTAAAGTTTCAAGCGCTTGCGGTTCAATCACTTGTTGTATTTTCTCGACGCCAAACGCTGCCTGAGCTTGTTCAACAAAATGTTGCGTATCCTCATTAGGATTGAGCTGAATCGATTCCTGAGGATACCCCAAAGCTATTGAAAACTGACCAAGCCCACCCTCTTCGGTTTTGGCAACGCTTTCTAAAATAAACGGGTAGTCTTTAGGGCTGAATTGATGAAGAGAAGTCAAATCAATATCTTGACCATCCAATAGTAAAACAGGCTGTGCAAGCACAGCCTGTACACATGACTTCTGAAAAGCTGAGTCTGTCATTTTTACATTAACTCACACTTTTCTCAGAACAATAGAAGCATTCGTGCCGCCAAACCCAAACGAATTCGATAAGGCATATTCAAAACTAGCATCTCGGGCTTCATTGGCCACATAATCTAAATCACAGCCTTCTTCAGCATTATCGTGATTAATCGTTGGCGGCAATTTCTGTTCATGCAATGCCAAAGCCGTAAACACCGCTTCCATAGCTCCTGCCGCACCTAACGCGTGACCGGTCATTGATTTCGTTGAACTCATTGCCAATTTATAAGCATGATCACCAAAAATCGTTTTGACCGCAGAAGTTTCACACACATCGCCAGCCGGTGTTGAAGTTCCATGCGCATTGATATAACCAATCTGTTCAGGGTTTACACCCGAGTTTTGCAAAGTCGTTGCCATACAACGTGCGGCTCCTTCTCCACCTGCAGCTGGCAATGTCATGTGATAAGCATCACCACTCATACCAAAGCCTAAAACTTCAGCATAAATCTTCGCACCTCGAGCCTTAGCATGTTCATACTCTTCAAGCATCACTGCTCCGGCACCATCAGCCAAAACAAAACCATCACGATCTTTGTCCCATGGTCGTGAGGCCGCTTGAGGGTCATCGTTCCGTGTGGAAAGTGCGCGAGCTGCCGCAAAACCTGCTAATCCTAATTCAGTCGTTGCATATTCTGCACCACCGGCTACCATCGCATCGACATCACCATATTGAATCATACGAGCCGCATCACCAATCGAATGAGTTCCTGTGGCACAAGCGGTACCAATCGCCATATTTGGACCTTTTAACCCAAACATAATCGACAGATTTCCAGAAATCATATTAATGATTGAACTTGGAACAAAAAAGGGAGATACACGACGCGGCCCAGACTTCAGATAGGTGCTGTGTTGAGTTTCAATAGAACCAATGCCACCAATACCTGAACCAATTGACACACCAATACGAGCTGCATTTGCATCTGTAATCTCTAGACCTGAATCTTTAATGGCTTGCGCCCCGGCCGCAATTCCATAATGAATAAACGGATCCATTTTCTTGGCTTCTTTTTTTGGAATGTAATCCTCAACATTGAACCCTTTGAGCTCCCCACCAAAGCTCACTGAAAATGGTGAAGTATCAAACTTGGTAATTGGCGCTATGCCACTTTTACCAGCCAACACTCCTTGCCAAGATGATTCAACATCTAAACCAACTGAAGATAAAACCCCTAGTCCTGTAATCACAACACGTCTTTTGGTCACGCCTTGTTCCTCTCATTCATTAAATTTCATGCATACCTGCTATGGGCTAGCGAGTTTTGCAAGAGCCTATTATTTATAACTGACCGCTCATTTTATGCAGAGCAAGACCCAGTGTCTAGACAAAAAAAAAGCCGTATAAAACGGCTTTTCAATCTCAAGAGATTTTCTTGAAATTATAGATTTTCGTTGATGTAAGCAGTTGCTTGCGCCAAAGTAGCAATCTTTTCTGCTTCTTCATCTGGAATTTCGCAATCGAATTCTTCTTCTAGCGCCATTACCAACTCAACTGTATCTAGAGAGTCTGCACCTAAATCGTCAACGAAAGATGCATCTGCAGTCACTTGAGACTCTTCAACACCTAATTGTTCAACTACGATTTTTTTAACGCGTTCTTGAATATCGCTCATGGAATTATCCACCCTTGTTTGTCATGATTAAAATTAAATTTGGGGTATTTTCCCTGCACCCAAGCTTTTTTTCAAGCATTGATTGCAAATTTTCGCACAAAAGCCTTTTATCCAATTGAACAAAAACCTTTTGCAAAAAGTGTTTTGGCTTTTAAACCATATACATACCACCATTTACATTCAGAGTTTGGCCAGTAATATAAGCACCACCATCTCCGGCTAAAAAGCTAACCGACTTAGCAATATCTTCAGGCTGTCCAAGACAATTAAGAGGTATTTGAGACTTCAATGTTTCTCGTTGCTCCTCCGGCAAGGCTTTGGTCATATCGGTATCAATAAAACCAGGAGCAATCGTATTCACGGTAATATTACGAGCACCCACTTCACGAGCTAGTGACTTCGAGAAGCCAATGATACCGGCTTTTGCAGCCGCGTAATTTGTCTGACCAGCATTCCCCATGACACCCACAACTGATGCGATATTAATAATTCGACCACCCTTAGCTTTCATCATGCCACGCAAACATGCTTTTGACATGCGATAGACAGAGCTTAGGTTAGTTTGAATAATGTCATCCCACTCTTCATCTTTCATTCGCATTAAAAGATTATCTCGGGTGATTCCCGCATTATTCACAAGGATAGTAGGAACACCAAAGTCTTTCGTGACAGACGCAAGTACTTCGGTAATCATTTCTGGCTCGGTCACATTTAGTGCAAAACCTTTCCCCGTTACGCCTGCTTCGGCTAAATAGTCAGAAATTGCTTGGGCGCCATTTTCTGAAGTTGCAGTACCAATCACTGTTGCGCCCTGTGAGGCCAACTCTAATGCAATCGCTTTACCAATCCCACGGCTAGCCCCCGTCACAAAAGCAATTTTTCCTTCTAACATTTTCTCTCACCTTTCATTGTCTATCTCTGAAATTGCGCAGCATCTAATGCTTTACAAAAATATGAATTTATTCTAAAGAGTCACCATCGCTTTTTCTAGCGTTGCCCCATCAAATACTGGCTGAACTTTCATTTTACGGTCTATTCGGCGATTCAAGCCCATTAAAACTTTTCCAGGTCCAAGCTCATACAAAGACTCAACACCCGCTTGCTGCATGGCACCAATAGTTTTCACCCACTGAACCGGTTGGTAAAGTTGCTGGACCAACAAGGCTTTTATCTCTTCTGAATCTTGGGCTGGAGCATAATGGACATTGTGTAAAACAGGCACTCTTGGCATAACCAAATCCATATTAGCCAGCTTTTCAGCTAATTGCTCTGCTGCCCCTTGCATCAAGGAACAGTGAGAAGGCACGCTCACCGGTAACGGTACGACCTTTGATGCTCCTGCATCCGATGCAGCCTCAACAGCTAAATCCACTGCTGACTTAGCTCCAGCAATAACCACTTGACCGGGGGAATTAAAGTTGACAGCTTCCACAATACCGTCAACAGACTCACAAACCTCAATCACTTTTTCGTCATCCAACCCCAAAACGGCTGCCATTGCACCTTCGCCAGCTGGTACCGACGATTGCATTAAACGACCACGCTCCGAGACCAACTCTATTCCTTGAGCTAATGTCATTGCACCAGCTGCAACTAAAGCCGTGTACTCGCCCAATGAATGACCCGCCATAAACTCTGGTGCTAGGTCTTTTTGAGATTCCAGCGCTCTATAGACAGCAATACCAGCAGCCAGCATTGCCGGCTGCGTAATATCAGTCTGATTGATTTTGCCTTCGGTATCGTTTTGCACCAAATTCCAAAGGTCATAACCTAAAACTTCAGAAGCCTCTGAAAAGACTTCATTTACCGCTGAACTTTGTTCTGCAAGATCTGCAAGCATGCCGACCGACTGAGAACCTTGTCCCGGGAAAACAAATGCATAAGACATGAAAAATTTCCTACTGATTATTTGCTCATGAGTTGTTAAATCGATGATTAACAACCTGAGCTTGTATTTAATGAGTGACTTACTTTAAGTAAGCTTTAGTACTCTGTTTTTATATTTTTATGATGATTTTTAGAACGTTGAAATATTTTTTTCAATCGCTCAAAACTTCATTAATGCAGACCCCCAAGTAAATCCGCCACCAAAAGCCTCCATTAAGACCAATTGGCCTCTCTGAATACGGCCGTCACGAACAGCCTCGTCAAATGCAAGCGGAATAGAGGCACTGGAAGTGTTTGCATGTTTATTAACTGTGACAACTGTTTGATCAGGCGTCAGCTTTAATTTTCGTGCTGTTGCATTAATGATTCTTAAATTTGCTTGGTGCGGAACTAACCAGTCAAGATCTTCTTTTTGTATTTGGTTAGCTTCAAGCGTTTCAGAGGCAATTTTTGATAGAGTGTTAACCGCTACCTTAAATACTTCATTGCCTTTCATCGACATCGTACGTTCAGCAATTTCATCAGTCTTCGGCAACTTTGAAGGCCCTGACGGTACATGTAAAAGTTCTTCATATTCACCATCTGCATGAATATGCGTCGACAAAATACCCGCCTTATTAGATGCTTCTAGAATGACCGCTCCTGCACCATCACCAAATAAAACACATGTATTGCGATCTTCCCAATTGGTAATGCGAGATAACGTTTCTGCCCCAACCACTAATGCACGCTTTGACATGCCCGTTTTAATAAACTGATCTGCCACACTCAATGCATAGACAAACCCTGAACAAACAGCCTGAACATCGAACGCAGGGCATCCTTTGATTCCGAGACGCTGCTGCAACAAACAGGCTGTACTTGGAAAAATCTTATCAGGCGTAGTCGTTGCAACAATAATCAAGTCAATGGATTTTGCATCAATTTGTGCCATTTCAAGTGCTTTTTTCGAAGCCTCAACACCTAAATCACAAGTCGTTTGTCCATCCTGCGCAATATGTCTCCGTTCAATTCCAGTGCGCTCACGAATCCATTCATCACTGGTATCTACTATTTTTTCCAGATCAATATTTGTCAAAATTTTCTCAGGCAGATAACCACCTGTGCCGATTACACGGCTATAAACGGTTTGTGTCATAGTTTTATCTTTTTTGGTTAAACCCGTATTTTTTCACTGAATCAGGCTGACATGGTAAAACTCGCGTTTTTTCATACCCTAAATACTCAAAAACACCCAAGCATTACACTTCCGGGTGTTTTTTCTACAAAAATCAACAAGTTAATTCAACGCTAACCTCTGTCAGTATTTTCAATAACCTTTGATTGTTGATCCATAATTTTTGAAACCTCAGCAGTGATACGCTCAGGAACGTTTTTCTGAACTTCAAGCCTAGCTTCTGCTATCGCATGCAAAAAAGAGAATTGATCCGCACCGCCATGACTTTTAATCACAATTTTACGCAATCCCAATAATGACGCTCCATTATAGCGCCTCGGATCCACTTTATTTTTGAACGATTTTAAGACTGGTAAACAGATTAAACCCGCTATTTTCGTTAAGATATTTCGATTAAAGGCTTCTTTCAAATAGAAAGAAATCATCTTTGCAACACCCTCGCTGGCCTTTAATGCAATATTGCCATCAAAACCATCACAGCTCACGACATCTGTATCACCTTTATAGATATCATCGCCTTCAACATAACCACAATAGTTAATTGACGAGTCAACCAACAGCTGATGAGCATCTTTAATGCGCTGGTGCCCTTTAATTTCCTCTTCACCAATATTTAACAAGCCAACTCTCGGACTGTGATTATCATCAACAGCTTTCGCCAAAACAGATCCCATAATGGCAAACTGTGCAAGGTTTTCTCCGCTACAACCAACATTCGCACCCAAATCCAAAACGTGAACATGACCTTTCATGGTAGGCATAGACGTACAGATTGCAGGACGATCAATTCCAGGAAGTGTTTTAAGCACAAATTTGGCAACAGCCATTAGGGCACCAGTATTTCCAGCACTCACGCAGGCTTGAGCCTCATCCTCTTTGACTAAATTCAAAGCGATGCGCATGGAAGATTGACGTTTATTGCGAAGAGCTTTAGAGGGAAGCTCATCCATATCCACAACTTGTTCAGCATGAACAACTGTCACTCTTTCTGCATTATAAGAATGATTTAGCAATTCATTTTCGATGGCATCTTTTTGACCCACCAACAGGATATGAATATCAGAGAATTTTTGAAGTGCTTCGAGAGCGGCTGGAACAGTGACCACTAGACCGTGATCACCGCCCATCGCATCAATTGCGATACGAATAGCCAAGGTAAATTACGCCTTGTCTTGAACGACTTTTTTACCTTTGTAGTAACCATCAGCGGTTACGTGGTGACGACGGTGAACTTCACCAGTTGTCGCATCAGTTGTTAATGAAGTCGCAGTTAGTGCATCATGAGAACGACGCATGCCACGCTTTGAAGGTGTTTTACGGTTTTGTTGTACTGCCATGTCAGTCTCCTAAAATCAAAATACTATTTTTTGAGTGCTTGCAAAGCGGCAAAGGGATTAGGCTTTGATTCCGCTTCGTTTAAATCTTCTTGAAGCTGTGGCTCCTCAAGAGCCTCACCTTCATCCATACCAAAAGCCAACTCAGCACTTTCATCTACCGGAATCATTGGAATTGCTAAAAGCAACTCTTCCTCGACCAGTTCAAACAATGAAATACGCTCATCATCAGGATCTAATTCAAACACTTCATAATCTTTAGGCAATTCCTCAACAAGAGACATTGACTCAGTAAAAACACCTTTCGTAGAAGTTTTAACCGGACATGAAAAAGTTTGCAATGAACGCTGACATTCAAGCTGAAGCTGTGCCTCGACTGCCATCTCAAACGCGGGAAATTTCACCGCCTTGTCATAATAAAACGTAATATCTACTAAAACGTCACCCGAAGCCTTAACAACCACCTCTTTAAGACGATGAAGTTTAGACTGGTTGACCCTTCCAGAGAAACGTTTATCATGATTGACCGCAGCGATTGGATCAATAAAATCAGGTAGCTTGTCAAACATAGGCGCGAATCATACCGGCAAGTGCCAAACAAGTCAAAATTTTCAGACGCTTATTTTAAAGATTGATGACAACTTTCGCTAAGCACGAAATTCTGATGAGATTTTATTGGATTTTTCTAAAAAAAACGCAAAACCTTAACAAGGGTGACAAACTATATTTTTACTTTTATACCGGCCAGTAAACAACTTAACCACATGATTTTTAATAAAATTCCGTAATAAAAACAAAAATAAAACTGTAACACGCTTCACTAAACCAGCTTGCACGGCTTCAAACTCACGATTAAGCCACCGCGAGAAAAAAACTTTCTTACAAACGCTTAAAACCTCGACAAAACCATGACAAACACTCACAACTTATCCACAAATGATTCACAGAGTTCTTCAAACCAACCATTCCCTAAAGTTTTACTCGGAAGTAGCTCACCATTTCGCGCAACACTGTTAAAGAAACTACACATAGATTTCGAACAAGACAGCCCTGATATTGATGAAACCCCTCTCCAAAATGAAAAGCCACAAGCCATGGTTGAGCGTTTAACGCGACTTAAGGCAGAAGCACTCAAAGCATCTTATCCCAATCACATTATTATCAGCTCAGATCAAACTGCTTGCCTTGACAACCAACCTCTCGGTAAACCGCACACATTTGAAAACGCTGTTAAACAATTACAAAGCTTTTCAGGCAAAACAGTTGTGTTCTATACAGGATTAGGCGTTATAGATACAATTGGTCGGTACCATCAAGCAATGGATATTACCAAAGTCAGATTTCGAGAACTTTCAAATGAAATGATTGAGAACTACATTGAAATTGAACAGCCGCTTAACTGTGCTGGGAGCTTTAAATCTGAGGGATTAGGGATCACATTATTTGAGAAAGTAGAAAGTTGCGATCCAAATGCACTGATTGGTTTACCTTTAATTGAACTCACTTCAATCTTTCACAAGCTAGGCTTGTACCTTCCTCAAAAACCATCAGCATTTTGAAAAAATCTAAGGAAGGAGCCGTATAAGATGCAAAATCAAGAATTAGACTCTCGGAGCATGAGTCATTAAAAATTGCATCAATTCACCGAGTGAGTCGACTTTTGCAACAGGATCAAACGCTTCCAATTGATGCATATGGTGCACTCCGTGACTGATGGCAATACGATCCATACCGCAATTTTGAGCCATTTCCATATCAAAAGTAGTATCGCCAATCATTACCGCTTCCTCAACTGGAACATCAAGCTGTTCCAAAATTTGATGCAACATCAACGGGTCAGGCTTTGAAGCCGACTCAACGGGTGTTCTTGTCATATCAAAATAAACACCAAACCCACATTCTTTCAATACTTGATTTAAACCTTTTCGGCTTTTCCCTGTTGCTATCGCTAACTTAAACCCTGATTGGCGCAAACCGTATAACAATGCCTCCGCACCGTCAAAAGGCACCATATGGACATCACTATCTTCTAAAAATGATCGGGTATATGCCTCTGCCATTTTGACCACCATCTCTTGAGACAAGTCTGGATATAAACCGAGAATCGCTTTATCCAAACTTAGACCAATAATTTGCTTATTGACCTCGTCTGGAAGAATGTTTAAACCGCACTCTCTCGCTGCCATTTTTATGGCATCAACAATTCGTGCTTCAGAGTTCATGATTGTGCCGTCCCAATCAAAAATCGCCAATCGATAACTCTTCACTTTATCACTCCATTCATTAAATCTATCCAGCTATTGTATCGACAATTCTTGAATAATTCTTTCAAAATCCGACCATAAAGGCGCTTCGAATAAAAGCCTCTCTTCCGTGGCCGGATGCACAAAACCTAAAAATTGAGCATGAAGCGCCAAACGTTTCATTCCTAACTTTCGATAGCGCTTGTTCAACTCCCGATCACCATACTTATCATCCCCAAGCAAAGCACAACCTTGCGACAGAGCATGAACACGAATTTGATGGGTACGCCCTGTTTTCAACTTCACCTCTACCAAACTCATGTCTTTTAATGACTGTTTAACACGAAAAAAACTCAGAGCCTCTTTTCCCTCATTCGACACTTTGACATGCCAGCCGCCATCTTGAAGATGAATCTTTTGCAATGGCACATCAACACGTTTGACACCTTCAGGCCATGGATGACTTGTTATCGCCAAATAACGCTTTTCAAACTTATCCTCACGCATCTGTTGATGAAGCGCTTTTAAAACAGATGCTTTTTTAGCGACCAATAAACAACCAGATGTATCACGATCAATACGGTGAACTAATTCCAAACGTTTTGCCAAAGGACGCAAAGCCCGCAATACTTCAATCAAGCCGTAGCGAACACCACTTCCGCCATGTACAGCAACACCACTTGGTTTATTAATCACCATTAAATCTTTATCTTCAAACAAAATACAGCGTTCAATCAGATTCAACTCTTCTTGCGGAATTCCAGTTTCATCTACCGTTGTACTTTCTGCCAATCTTACTGGCGGCACTCTAACCATATCTCCAACTTCCAAACGCTGATTCGCTTTGGCGCGCTTTTTATTCACCCGCACCTCTCCTTTTCGAACAATTCGATACACGAATGTTTTTGGAGCACGTCGCAAAAATCGCATTAAAAAGTTATCTAATCGTTGACCTTGATCTTCCTCCGTCACCTCAAAAAACTGTACTTTTTGGAAAGCGGCATCTAATACAACAGAATCACTTTTAGATTCAGTAAACTGTGCCTGCTTTGACAGGTTAATATTATTTTTATTTTTTACCGGCCGGTGAGCCTTTACTTTTGAGCCATCACTCATTCTTCCGCTCTTGCCGGAACGACCGCTCTGTTCCGAGCGGCGATTTACATTTTTTTTAGGAGCACGTCTACTCATAAATCACTCTAAAACTTAATCCTATTTATCAAAACCAACATGAACTTTTACCAAGACCTGAAACCTTCCAGAAAAACTTAAAAAAGCTCATTTTGAGCTGAATTCGCGCCAAGGCTACCACAGAAAACCTAACCATAAAAAAATACCGGCCGGTAATATTTAATTTTTGAGCAAATACAAAATCTATGCAAATGAAATCACAGATTACCTTACAGACGCCTCCAATGTGAATCTTATGGATAACTTTGTGGATAACCCTGTTTACAAACCCGGAATAAATCACATAGTAACAACCTAATATTATCACCCAGTACACATGACTAAAGTTTTAAACAATAGAAAAAATAAAGCTTTAAATACAATACATCACAGCAAACATAAAACCATTATTAACTTTAATTTCAACAATTTAAAAATTAAATTTAACAATTTAAATAAACTTCAACCTCATATAAACATACGGGTCTGAACAAAGTTTATTAGAAAAATAATTACGGTAATATTCGGACAGATTCAATTTTGTGGTATATTTCACCTCGTTTTGAAACTTCTTCAAACAAAAACGTTTTGACTGCTGAGAATTTTTCAGCAGAATCGACGAACAGAATTCAACAAAAGGTTTGTTTTAAATGCCCAGAATCCTACGTTTTTCTGCGCATACCGTTTAAAACAAGTTTTAGTAACCCTGAACGTCAAAGACTTAATTATCCAGCTTAAATTCCCGTTTGGAATTTGAAGCCGAAAAAAGTCATTTCGCTTTCCAAACTCATGCCTTATCCGCATTTGAGATTGGCAGCTAGAGCAAAGACCAATATAAGTATCAGAAAGTAGTCTTTGCTCGATACGAATGTTACGCAAACGCCATTGCACAAAAATGGCGACAACTTGGAAAATTGAATATTTGGTGTGCACAACTATTTACTCTTGTGCTCAAACAAAGCCAAGCTCAAAAAATGAGATAAGTGGTCGAAAGAATTCCCACGGCTTGCAACAAAATTACAAGTCGTGCTACGACTCATACATAGAAAGCCAATCAAGCGATTCCGAACTATCAAGCTGAATCTGCCTAAGCGAGACTGAAATTTCATTCTCTTCGCCAAAAAGATTGGTCAAAGCTTCCACTTTTCGATGTGTACGAAAACACCAATTCAATCACTCATGCAGCTCTTGCAAATGCCCTTAAGTTACTTAAAGGCGTTTGAAATTACTTTTTTGAGCTACAGACTCCAAGTCCTCCAAGACGTAACAATTGCTCGTGCGACCAGACCTTTCAAAGTCTTGATGTTCTTTTGAAAAAAAGAGACTAGCATGAAAAGAATGCTTATTAATGCCACACAGCCAGAAGAGGTACGTATTGCTCTGGTTGATGGCCAATCCCTGTACGACTTAGATGTCGAAACCCCGCATCACCAAAAGAAAAAAGCTAATATCTACAAAGGGCGCGTAACTCGTATTGAACCGAGTCTTGAAGCTGCCTTTGTCGATTATGGTTCAGAAAGACATGGCTTTTTACCTTTTAAAGAAATTGCACAAGAATACTACCCTGATGAAAAACCTGAATCCGGTCGTTTTTCAATCCGCGATGTACTCAAAGAAGGCCAAGAAATTATTGTCCAAGTTCAAAAAGAAGAACGTGGAAATAAAGGTGCCGCACTAAGTACGCAAATCACCCTTGCAGGACCTTATGTGGTCATGATGCCAAACAACCCAAAGGCGGGAGGCATTTCACGCCGTATTGAAGGTGACGAACGCAGCGATATTCGCGACACTCTTAGCAGCCTAGACATTCCAGAAGGCATGGGATTAATTATCCGTACCGCTGGTGTTGGTAAAAATACTGAAGAGTTGCAATGGGGTGTGAACTACCTTGTTCAACTTTGGGAAGCGATTCAAAAAGCGTCCAATGAGAAACAGGCACCTTTCCTAATTCATCAAGAATCCGACATTGTGATTCTTGCGATTCGCGACTATCTTCGCCAGGATATCGGTGAAATCATTATTGATGACATGCCAACCTTCCATAAAGCAAGAGACTTTATTCAGCATGTCATGCCACAGCAAGTCTATAAGGTTAAACCTTATCAAGACACTGTACCGCTATTTACACGTTTCCAAATTGAATCTCAAATAGAATCCGCTTACCTGCGCGAAGTCACTCTGCCATCAGGTGGCGCCATTGTAATTGATAGCACAGAAGCTTTAACAGCAATAGATATCAACTCAAGCCGCTCAACGAAAGGCGGAGACATTGAAGAGACCGCTTTCCATACAAATATGGAAGCTGCGGTTGAAATTGCACGTCAACTTCGCTTGCGTGACCTTGGAGGTTTAGTGGTTATCGATTTTATCGATATGCACTCCAATCGCCACCAGCGCGACGTAGAAAACAAACTTCGAGAAGCGGTGAAAACAGATCGTGCTCGCATCCAAGTCGGCAAAATTTCTCGATTCGGTTTATTGGAAATGTCACGCCAACGATTACGTCCTTCTATTGAAGAATCGACTCAGATTGTCTGCCCGCGCTGTAAAGGTGTCGGAGTTATTCGTGGCGTTGCCTCACTAGGACTCTCTCTACTCCGTCTTCTAGAAGAAGAGAGCATGAAGGAAAACACTCGTCGCGTAACGGTGCAGTTGCCAGTTGATGTTGCCACGTTCTTATTGAACGAAAAACGTGCGGAAATTACTCGCATTGAAGATCGTCACAACCTACACCTCATGATTGTGCCTAACGAATCTTTGCAAACACCACAATATATTATTGAACGTACACGTCACAACGACGAAGTTTCTCAGTCACCAAGCTATGAAGTCAAAGAAATGCTAGTTGCGGAGCCTGAACAAGAAACCTTGCCGACTCAAGTTCAAGTCAAAGAAGAACCAGCAGTTAAAGCGCTGCAACCAACACCTCCGCCAACGCCACAACAAGCACCAAAACCTGGCTTGTTCTCGCGGGTCTGGAAAGCTTTATTTGGTTCCGATGACGCAGCAAAGGAACAGGAAGAAGACAAACCTAAGTCCAACGACAAACGTTCAAATAATCAGCGTAGCAATAATCGACGCAATAACAAACGTCGTCGTCCGCGTGAAGAAGAATCAAATAACGAAAACACCAATAACAATGGTCGTCGTAACAACCGTCGACGCAATAATCGTCGTCGTCCTCCAGAAAATGCTGAAGATGTTTCAGTCAGTCAAAACAATGAGGAGACGTCACAAGAAGAGACCGCATCCCCTTCTAATGAAAAGCCGAACAATGACCGTAACAGTCGTCGTCGCGGCCGTAACCGTAATCGCCAAAACGAGAACTCACCGAGCGGTGAAACCTCAATGTCGATAGAGAGTGATTTAGGAGAAGACTCAACTGAAACACCAGAACCTGAGGCAACTCAAGCCAAAGAAGAGACTGCGCCAAAACAAGAACGCGACAACAACCGTCCTCGTAACAAACGTCGTCGTGGCCGTTACAGTACTCGGTTCAATAGCCGTCGTCGTGCCCCTGCTGATGCGCAAAGCCGCTCGATTCACTCACCTGCACCACATATTGGTCCAGTTTCTGAGGTTCAAGCGGAAACGAAACCTGATGCATCAGAATCACATGATTCAGTAGAAAAAACACAAAAGGTGAAAACGACTGATTCGACTGAGCGTTCTGAACCAACCCACTCAGACTCTATCGCTGAGAATTCTGAGAATGGCGTTCAATCAGAAACGAAGTCTGAAATGACAACAGAAACCGTTGAAAATATGGCATCAACAAATGCAAAAGAAAATGAACTAAAGGCTGCACCCACAAAAGCGGATTCAGATAACTCACAGGAAACGTCTATTTCTTCAGAAGTCCAAAACGCTAATACACCTTCCGACGTTCAAATTCAAATGGAATTGTCACCGGCCGGTAACGAGGCGGATGAAATGGAAAAAGTGGAGCACTCCTCAGACGTTGTTCAATCAGAAACAACTGAAAAGCCTGCTATGAGCGAAAAAAGCGCTTCAACTGAGAACGCTTCAGTAGAGGACGCGCAAACAACACTGTTAGAAACGACTGAAAAAAGCGACTCAACTCCTGAAAAACAGGATTCTTCAGAGCCCTTTCAACCGTCTAATAATGACAGTATGAATGACGATTCCAGCAAAAAAACTGAAGACGTCAAAAAAGATTAATATTATTAATCTTTAAAATATCATCAAATAAATAAAAAGCCGAAGTTATCTTCGGCTTTTTATTTTCAACAAACCCCAAATTTTGTTTAAAATTCTCATAATTATGAATACAACACTTAACAAACATCTATTTAAAACTTTGAGCGGTTTACTCATAGGAAGCTTAGCAATTTTTCTAAGCGGCTGTTCATGCACCCCAAAATCATCTTCTAATGAACTAGAGAAAAACCACGCCTCCATTGGTAAACTTCAAGGCACGCCTATGCGTGGGCAAATGCCAACCATTAAGGTGAACCAAGAATTAATTTTAAGTCGTTCACTGAATCTACCGGCCGGTAAGAATCATATTGAAGTGAAATATTACGTTGACTCGGCTAAACCTGTTGTCAAAACATTAAGCTTCCATGCAAAATCGGGCTACTGTTACGAACTTGAATATGCCAACAAAGATTATCGAATCAAATCATTAGGCAAATGCTCAAAATGTGAATAAACGCATTTCGCATACCAAAAACAAAAAAACGCCCACAACCATAATCGGTTGCAGGCGTTTTTTTCATCAAGTGTCACAAGACTGTTAAAGCTTTTGCTTAATCTCTTCTAATAACCCTCGAGAAGCCGAACCAACCATATCAAACACATAATCAAATCCTTCAGGCCCTCCATAATAAGGGTCTGGCACTTCGGTTTCTTGAAACTCATCACTAAAGCTCAAAAACATATGTAACTTTTCTCGATGTTCCGGCAAAGCCATTTCATACAAGTTGCTGTAGTTTGAGTGATCCATTGCCAGAATGTAATCATATTGGTAAAAATCACCAAAATCGACCTGTCGCGCACGTAAGTCTCGCATTTGAATACCTTTACCTTCAGCTACTTGAGTCGCACGTTTATCTGGAGGATTACCCACATGCCATGCACCGGTTCCAGCAGAATCAATCTCAATTTTGTCCTGCAAACCTTCAGCTTTTACCAACTGACGAAACACTGCGTGCGCTGTGGGCGAGCGACAAATATTACCTAAACAGACAAACAACACTGAAACTTTTTGACCCATCTCTGTAAACTCCCAATCACCATCGATTAAAATAAGTGCATAGTTTACCGCATCACTCTCGACAGTGATAATGAGCCACACCAAATCTACACAATTGATTATTATGCAGCCCATCTTAAAAAAACCCATCCTAACATCCAGAGTCCACAGCCCAGCTGGGATTATTCGTCAAACCCCTCCACCAGAACTAAAAACTTTCAAGTTTGATGAAAACTGGATTTTATTTGAAGATCGCTCAATGATCGTTGTCAATAAACCGAGTGGGCTCCTCTCTGTGCCAGGTCGTGGCGAAGACAAGCAGCACTCCATGCAAACTTTGCTACAACAAAACTGCGCTAATGAAGAAATTCATGTCATACATCGTTTGGATATGGACACCTCAGGTCTAATGGTCTTTGCAAAAAACAAAGAAGCTCATCGACATTTAAGCCGTCAGTTTCAGGAACGACAAACGCAAAAGCGCTATGAAGCAGTATGTACCGGCCGGTTAGAAATCCCTCAAGGTGAATGCAAACTGCCTATTCGTTGTGATTGGGAATTTCGCCCTTTACAAATGGTCGATTTTCTTTATGGCAAACCTTCCCATACTCAGTGGCAGCTTTTACAGCAAGCCCAAAACCACTTTGTCGTTGAACTAACCCCTATTACCGGCCGCTCCCATCAACTACGCTTGCATATGAAAATGCTTGGACATCCTATTTTAGGGGATAACCTTTACGCCGATAATGACACGCTTAATGCCAGCACAAGACTAATGCTCCACGCCAAGATGCTTGGGCTCACTCACCCTGAATCACTGAATTGGTTGAGCTTTAATTCTCCCAGCCATTTTTAACAACAATTCACCGAACATCTAACATTTTGAGTAATTTATTGATTTCAGTTCCAACAAATCGCTAACCATTCGGTACACTCGGATAAGATGATATTTTTTCTTGAAACACCACTTTTCAGACATTGATAAACCTTCCCTCATGACGAATGGATTATTAACCACGTAAAAAACCGTAAAAGATGACTAAAGCAAAAACAACCACTATCTAGATGGCATAAAGCCTGCTTAAGCGTTTGCAACTCATAGGATTCTTAGAAAAAATGACAAAAGAATTCTTCTAATATTGCAGACAAGGAGAAACCCATGTCAAACATTGACCTCGAAAAAGATGAACTCGCCACTCAAGAAATGTTGGCGATGCTTGATGACGGCGTTGAAAAATCAGATGACAATACCGCCTCCGACACAGATCAAACCTCTGAAGACGGAATCGATATGGATGACATACTCAACTCTATCGAAGCAGTTGAAAATGAATCGGAATCTGAAGAAATTGAAGACATACAAAGTGCTTCAGACGATGCATTAGATTTAGTAACTGAAGATGCAAACACTGACGACTTAGATGCTCTAGATGAATTGGCTGAAATTGATGCACTCGCTCAAGAATCCGTGGCAGAAACACCTGATGAAGCAGAGGATTTAATGGCTGCCATGCAACAAGCGGAGCCAACCACAATTGAATCACAGGAATTTGACAGCGAATTGGATGAAGAGCTTCACGACAATCTTCTAAGCGAAGAATCGACGGAATCGCCTGAAAATTTCGAAATGCAATCCAACAATTCGGAAGAAACAACCGAAAATCCTACGGCTGAAATGGATGACCTAAATCTGGAATTACCGGACGATTTAATCACAGAACAACAAACAGATGTGGAAGAAGCTGCTTTTCAGGAAGAGGAAGACATAGATTTCCCTGAGCAAGAAACTATGGAAACGAGTGAATCAGAACCATTCACCGAAGAGAACGAAACCATCGTTGAAGATATTCCAGAAGAAACGGATTTAACGGCTGAAATTCAGACAGAAGCAGAAACCGAAGCTGGAGATTCTGACATTATTGATGAGGCTTTATCAGTTGAAGAAAGCATTGATGCCATTGAGTCCCCTTCAGGCGAAACGGCGCATAATGAAATGCCTTCTACTGAAGAAATGCCTGCACCGGCCGGTAACAATTATGAGAATACCGCAGAGGCAAATACCCAACTGCAAAGCGCACTTGATCAGATGATGGAGGCGATTCAAATGAATGAAAAAATGCAACAATACGCCAAACAAGTTGAAGCGACCACCATCAAAGCGACGCAAATGGCCTTAGCCACTGCACAAAAGGCACAGTCTCAAGCCCTGCAAACACAAGAAACCATTGAGGCAAATTTTGCCGCTGCGGAAAATGCATTTGAAACCGCTCAAGACTCCGGCTACCAACTCGAGTCTCAAGAGCTAGAGAAATTTGCTGATACCACATCAACCGAGATGGAAGCATTCCTCTCTGAAATTCGCGAGAAGAACCGTAGTTTGAATGAAACGAACCAGCGCCTAGCGGAACGCTTAGCTTCCATTCAAACCCAATAAATTTCTCAAATGACGAAAAGGATAGAGTAATGACTGACGATTTTGATGACCTATTGGATGACGTTTCCGAATTTGAACCTGAAATTGAGACCAATACAGCTCCTAAAAAAACCGAATCGAAAACTCAAAAGCTTGATGACCAAGACGGTATGTCAGTTGTATTAGAAACGGCAAAAACTGCTCAAGAAGCGGCAACGAAAAGCCAAGAAGTTGCTGAAGCCAACTTGAAGTTAGCAGAAGACTTAAAAGCGCAAGAACGCGAACTGTCAGAGGCCAATTTTAACTGGCGCCAATCTTTTCGAAGTGCTGTCGCTACTCTAAACAAAACCAAAGGTCAATTTGTTGTCATGATGGCAATCACTCTCATCACATGCATGATTGCCATTGGGGTCATGAGCTTTTTGTTTTACTCTATCCAACAAAAAGAACAAACCATGAAAGGTGAAATTCTTGACCTTCTTCAAAATGAGCAAGCGCTCTTCAATAAAGACATGAATATTAAGGTCGACCAAATCACAGCCATGATGGAAATGGTTCAATATCAAGTTGAACAAGCCTTAATGAAAAATGCAGTAATTCATGAAAAGTTTAACGAAAACCAAGCACCGCAAGCAGAAAACACAGCCGATAATACAACGCTACCGGCCGGTGACAAAATTGACGATGCTCCGTTAATCAATCTAGCCTCAGAATCAACCAAGAAGGTCGAAACTTCTAACGAATCGGTGGCGGCAATACAGGCTGATGAAAAAGCAGTTCAAGCAACGTCAGTTAAGTTGAGCGAGGAAAATGTCCATTCAATTAAACAAGCGATTTCTCACGAAGTTCAAGCGCTGGATAAATCGTTACGCGAGACAATGACTCAACTGTCAAATCGCCAAAAAGAAATTCTTGAAAAACTTGCTAGTATTGAACAGCAACAAACAGTCGCGACTGTTTCTAAACCCTCAAAAACAGTTGTTACCTCAGCAGAGACGCAACTGAACAAGGAACAAACCAAACAGCTCAAAAATATCCATTGGTGGGTCAGTCAGCAAGATAAAGCCATCAAGCGCATTGAAAAATCGTTAAGCGGTTCTTCTAAAAAAGATAAATCGGGAGAAGTCAGCCAACGACTGAATACCATTGACACCCAAATGAAGCAGATGCGAACTCAACAAACATTGATTGAAGCACAACTTGAAAAACTGCAAGCAAGTGTTAAGCATCTCATTGACAAATCAAACGAGAGTTACAGCTATAAAGCTAAAGAATCCGTTATCAAGACTCCCTAAACTTTTAGCCTAATCAAAACTCTACCAAAACCTCTGTTGAATTATTCACAGAGGTTTTTTTTGCGCCAAGAAAAGCAGTGACAAAAAATACGTCCTCATCAAACGCATAAATCAAACGCATAAATCAAACGCATAAATCAAACGCATAATAAATCAACTCCTTTGGCTCCAGTCATTTCATTTTTATCATACTCAAGACATTACGCCACTTCCGATACTCTCAAAATACCAATTTGATACCAATACACAACTCATAACGAATAGAAAGCAGATGGAACTATAAAAGAGTCATTAAGAAAGAGTTTACAACCCCTATCTACAAGAATTTCAGACATAAAAAAAATCATATTAAATTTATACCTTTAACAAACCTTATTTCATGACTTCCTAAAATCAATTCAAAAATTCTTCTAACTTATCAAAAATTTCGCCTTCTTATTTTGTAGATATTGTGGAGCATAAAATTCAACATCCATACCGTGAAGGTATGGTTTCCTTTTATATAGGGTTTTTATGTAGGTTTATCGATATATACCCCTGAATTTACCCCTATTGGGCTGTGGTGTAGTTGATTAGTTTCCTTGCTTAACTGCACTAGCAAAAGCGGAGGATGAAGGTTTGGCCAGTAGTGATTTGTTAGGACTCTTCTGGTTCGGGTAAGTGTCGATACTCCGAAACATCGAAATCATCTAGCACCTCTAAAGCTCTTTCCACCACTAAACGATGATCTCCATCTCCTCGACCTCGCCAGTGTGTTTGGTTATTTTCTCCAATTCCATCTATCAACAACTGTATATCAGAAGCATCAAATACTGTTATATAAGGCTTGATAAACTGCGAAAACATTTGATCGGCTGCATCGAAATTGGTTGCATTTATATACATCACTATGAGCAATTTGTTGATATGGTTTTTTATCCCTGCAGATTCGGCATGCCTGATTAAATCTTTAATGTGGCTTATGTGAATTTTGTTTTTCCCTCCAAACGAATATTGATAATCGTCTTTGATTAACTGAACCAATAAATCAATATGCTCAGCAATGTTTTTGCTGAGAAAGTAAGACACCGCTAGCAAGTCGATATCGGATTTTGCTTTAGCGGAAATGACCTCTCTTGTTGCTTCACTTAATAATCCAAACAAATGGGGATAATCACCAAGAAAGAATACAGCATGTTTTAAAGGTGAACCATCAGATATCTCGCTGAAATATGGAGAATTATTCCTAATGTATTCTGTCAATGTTTCTCTATTCCGGTCAAATAATATACGGACGGCTCGCGAGTTAATAATGCGATTTTCATCGCATCTTTCATCTTCTATTTTGAAAGTAACTCGCCATAGTGATTTAAATATTTGTGAAGAAACTTCTTCATTCAAGTTCCTAAAATATTTTGATTCCAAATATCTTTTTAGCTGGTTATTATCTGCAAATAAGTCCTTAACTTTTTCGAGGTCTTCCGCGAGTTCTTTAAATACCTGTTTTGTTAAAATCGGTGGCTTGGTTAACACCGAATCCAATGCGATTCTTATGTCTGAAAGAACCATCTCTCTATTTGGCCGAAAGAGGATATCGGCTTTACTTATTACAGGGTGGGCAGACAAGTGTCGATGTCTATGCAAGCTTTGTAATGAGTCTAGTTCGTGAGCTTCTAACAGGCTTGTTCGAGAAAAAACCTCTTTCAGAAGGTTTTCCTCCCATTTCGGGTTTGCAGGGTTTTTCTCTTGAAACTCTGTCATTTCATCAAGAATTGACTCGGCTTTTTCATCTCCATGAATATCTTTCAAGTACTGTAACTTATAAACAAGATCACAAATAACTACAGTCCATAACATCACTAGTGCAGATCTGTGATTTCCATTGAAATAGTTATTCATAACCTCTCGGAAATATTCTTTTGTCCGATGGTCATGAATATTATTGGCAGCTTGTTCAACAGAAAACTCGTACATATTTTCCCTTAATAAATTCTTGTTTTATAGCCTGTCTAGGCTTTAACGTTTAAACAGTAGGTGAACGCAGCACCATGTTATAAGTTGGGCGCATATATGATGTCAGTGAAAGAATTTTGAACAATCCTCCAGTGACCACCGGGAATAGACCGGACAGAAGGATTATTTTCTAAGTCTTGGTATATTGTGCGCACAGAAACTTCTTTAATTTTTGCTTGATCATCAACTTCAAAACGCAGCTCTGCTATTACATGAGTAACGGCAGCAGCTTGGTCCTCTATACCCAATACTTTGAAAGAAACCGGTACGTGCTTGCCAAAATCTTGCCGTGCTATGCCTGCTTTTTTCCCTTTAGGCGTATCGGTAAAGTATAAAAGGGCATCAGCAATAGGGCCAAATCGCTTATTGCACCAATGATCTAAAAAGACAGCCACTGCATGTTCAGGTGTATTTTCAGGCAGATTGGAAACATCCCCTTCAAATGGAAGATATGGAATATCCTCAGATATTCTTGGCTTCCATTCTTCAATAGATTTTTTCATAAGGCTTGTTTCGGAGATTTGCTTAAATAGCTGTTTCCAGCTCACCTCTTCTTTTGGTTTTGGCTCCTTTTTTCCATCATCAAGTGCTCCGGCCCAGTCTCTCGCTGCAAAGAGAGCAGCCCAGCACTTTGCTGCCACTACTTTGTTATCAAAGGCTAACTCTCGACCATGAAGAATCCCGTTCCTGTATGGAATGGATATGGCATCTTCATTCGTCTTATTTCTGCCTTTAGTGAGAATTGAAGATAGTGTCTGAAGGCCTGACTCATGAGCTGCAATGCAATCCCAAGCTGTCAGATCGACGTTTTCAGCAAAAAAGCCTACATGCTTCGATACATCGTTTACGAGACCATCAAGCAAGCTTAGCAATAGCGGTGTACACGCATGATATCTACCCGCCAAGTAATCATCCTTGGCCAATTCCGTGAGCCTTATTCTTTTTCTAAAATCACGATTTCCATTAAATCGTAGTATGCCCCACTTCAATGTTTCTTCGTCATACGAATCAGCTAGAAATTTTTCCGCCTCTCCCTTATCTTCAGTGTCATGAATATTTATTGCTTTTTGTGCTACTTCCATATTCATTGATTCATATGCAATCCAACCTAGGTTCGCAAATCGTTCATTAAACTGATCAGGAATCTTTAAAATTTCTGCTTGTTTTTTGATTTTCTTGAATTCAATGATGGTATCTTCCATTTTAGGGAAGAGCCTGCGAGCAAATGGCAAAACCTGATATATAGTCTCCAAGCCTTCAAATGCTTCGATCTGCTTTAACAGCTCTGCACTTGATGGATTGTCAACGATCTTTTTCGACTTACTCACGGAGCTTCCTTGAGTTTATAATTGTTAATAGACATAACCATTCAAATGGATAAAGATACTTAACATTTCAGCACGGTATTTGTTTCAGCTTTATGTCTAGATTTAGTTAGTTAGAAATTGACCAACATGCACTAGCTCTCTTCGATTATTGCAATAGGTCACGAATAAATCTTCACCTGACACAAAATAAACAGCATCTTGTTTTGCTTGCTTCACTTCTTTATGGTGCTGAATTGGATTAATGCCACTAGCCAGAAGTTCTTTAGACTCCAGAACGGCTGATCTAGCATCTTTAAGACTTACGGCGGGATATGCACCGATCGATTGCCACGGTCTTTTCTTTTTACCACTCTCTTCCCATGTAAAACGAAACTGCCAACGCTTACTACCACTAGGGTCAACAAGTAGATACAGCCCACCACCATCAGCCTCGCGATAAGGATTTTCTTTTGGTTTCAGGTTCTTTATTTTGGTATCGGTAAGCATGACAGCACCCCCAAATGGTATACGTGAGAAATAAATTAAGTGGTATACACAGTCTCATATACCAATTTATATACCATTTGGAGGTGGATTGTAAAATTCTCAAAAGACGTTAAGGACAAAGAAATGCACGTAAGTTGTTGATTTTACGTTTTTACAGGCATAAAAAAAGCCCGTATAATACGAGCTTTTCAAGAATGGACTAGGGATTTAAACACCACTGGATTTATAAAGGGTAGTGTTTTTTGGTGTACTAACTGGTGTACAAAAAATCTAAAAAAATGCGGTTTGGCTTTTTGCCAAAATAAAAACCTCGCGCGATTTTTGGCAGAAATTAACTTCCACTCGAAGCCGCCTTGGTTTCTCTGGCCAACGGTAGAAATTTTCCAGTGCTTAATTTGTTCAAAAGCGATAAACGACCCATTAGTAAAAAATTCGTTTAGCGCTGCTGAAATTGTTCAAAATTCGTTCATCAACCTGACTTGATATGTTTTGACACCACCAAGGGGTGGGTGAAAAGTCTGAGCACCTCAAAACCTAGACCGTAGCCCTAGTCTTGTGTACTCACACGCCAAATTTTTAGGGGGGGGTATAAAGAAAAAGCCCATAGATAACAACATTTCAAAAATCCCAAATCAAAACGGCCTAAAGTGGCCGGTCAAAAAATACCACGACCAATATTTTTTAAGGGGGGCTTTGTTTGCTGGCAGATCGTCAGCTATTTGGCTGGTGGTGTTTGTAAAGTTGACCTCCATAAATAAAAGGTACTTTCTGGAGTTTTCATCGGTACGGGCAACAAGGGCGCGGTTTGTGTGTAGATATAACTTTTCTAGAGGGGGTTGTCTTTTTGTACTGTCATTGCGTTTTTGCACTGGTTTATTTTGACCATGCAAAGCCAATAAACCGATTAAATAAAACAGTCTTTTTTGCAAACAGTTATATTTTTTACTGTTACGACCGTTACGAAAACGGCTATTTTTCGCGTTTTGTACAGGGTTTTGTGACTTTCACTATTTTCAGTTCAGTTTCAGAGGTCGGGAATTTCGGCAAATTTCGCGCGGTGTTTTCCCTTTGGCAAAAGCCAAAAGCCGGAATTATGAGTATTTAAGTAGAGGGTTTTCGGTAGTCGCTGTGAATTGCGATTGCTTTGATGTTTTACCGGCCGGTAATGTCTTAGCTAGGTTTTGCGTTTAAACGGCTCTAGGGTGCTTAAAATTGCCTTGAAAGATAATTGAATGCGGATAAAAAAGCCCCGTTTGAATCGGGGCTTGAATGGTTAAATGAAAACAGTGGTTCTCAAAACGCGCCTAATTCAGAAGAATTATTCTTCATCTAGAACAGTTGAACGGATGGCGTAACAGCTTGCACGTTTGCCGGTTTCGGTCTCTCGTGGGGTAACGGTCGTATTTCGTCCGGGCTGGTGTTTTAGGTGGCCATGTTTTTTTAGAGCATGAATGGCCAGTTTAAAATTAATGCCTTTGCACACCTCTGTTTTAAACATCTCAGGCAATATGTAGTACACATATTCAAGTTCACCATTAACGGATTCCCCATACCGATAACCCACGCGGTCAATGGTTCGGGGCGCGTGGTCGTCATCGGCACGGCTCAATTCTGCAAACCGGCTTTCTCCATACCGCTCTACAAACCCTCTCACCTGCTCCAAGGCTTGCATTTCTTCGTGTGAATGTTTGGCACTCTTGAGATTGCCTAGCCACGATTCAAAACAGGCTTTGGCCGCCTTGAACGCTTCCCCTTTCTCCCAGCCGGTTATTCCGTAACTGGTGGCCAATTCACCCCCAGCCGCGACCATTGCAAAGCGGTTTAAAACGCGCCTTACTTGGGAGTTTGCGCCCTCAGGTGTGTGGTCTTGAATAAAGGCATCTTTGAACATTCTAAAAAAATCGAGTGCTTTGGGCAGGTCATCTGTTAAACGGTTCAAAAACTCAATGCCAGCTGTGCCGTAATATTTGCCGGTGTTGGCCTGCAGCGTTTCGGCTTGCAATCGACTCTCTTGAAACCCTTCAAGCAAGGTTTCAAAAACCCCGTATTCTCCAACGATGGCCTCAAGATCAACTAAACGCACCTCGTGCCCTGCTCGTGAAGTATTACCGGCTTCATTTAATGCGCTCTTAATGTCAATTTCACCTGTGGAGAGAAATAAAACGCGCCATGTTTTAGGTGGTTCATTGTCGTTGTGGCGTTGTTTGGCCTGCCCATTTGCCAGCATATAAACCGTATTACCGATTTCTTTAGGGTTCATTTCCCCCATTTCATCTAGCAATAAAAGCCCGTCATTGTGTTCATAGGCCGCCATTTCTAGCCCGTTACTGGTCGCCCTCCAAGTCTTTTTACGCTCATGACTTCCCCAAACACTGCCAGCCGCGTATAGGCTAATGGTTTTACCTTTGGAGGATTCCCCTCGATAATGAAAACCGCCTCCCTCAATGCCTAATTTTGAAAGTAAAGGAGCGGTAAAGGCCGTGCTAATAGCAAACGCTATCCGACTGTTACCCGTGGCGAACCGTGCCACATTTGCGCGCCATTGCTCAAGTTTTCCAGCCGTTGAAAAGCCTAGATTACTGGGGCGGTCGGTTTGATATAAAACCGTTTGGCCGTTTGTTTCGCCTATGGTGCTGGTTGGTAGAACGTAACAACTTTCAAACCAACCCAAACGATTCACACAGATACTAATTCCATCTCCCTCGCACGCTTGGATGTATTGCGCTAATAGGCTTTTTGCCCGTTGGCTATTGCTAATCGATAGCCCCATCGATAATAATGTACTGTGTAGAACGTCCCCACGTCCTGCCAGCAATTTCATAGGCATAACCCAGCGTTTAGCTCTGTTTTCTTTATCTCTGAACTCTAACACGCGCCCCCAGTTCTCCCCGTGGTGGTCGCGTGTCATTGCGCTAACGTCCAGTTTCGAGCAAATCCAGATAGGGCTAGCGTTTTCATTATTTGGGTCAGTATAAGTCAATCCACTTTCCCCAAACGTGAACCCCTCGGGCATGATCTGCGTTTTCTGGTTGGCGATTGCCTGCACTTTTGCGCTTTGTCGTTTATCGTTGCTCATACGCGCCCCCTAGATCGGTTTGATTGTCTGCCCAGTGTTGGGCTTTGTGGGGATAATCCAGCAAATAACGGTCGTTCCAGTCTGTGCCGCTTTCATGAGGTGAAAACTCCGGCCAAATTGCCAGCCCGTCCACGGCTTTAGCGGCCTCCGTTGCGGCCTTGATACCTTTATTCACTTTTGCCGGAGTACCATCTCGATTAAAACGGTCGTTATCACCTGCAATAATGATTCTTGCCATTGGATAACGGGCTTTAAAGGCTTTGGCCACCGGCTTTAAGTTACTGCTATCAAACGCGGCGATTATTTCGCTTTCTTGGTCATAGATTGCCCCATAGGTTATGGCGGTGCTAATACCCTCACAAATCGCAATTTGCACGATATGCCCACTAAATCTAAGCGGAAAAAACGAACCTTTTTTATTACTGCCTTTTAAAAAAAGTTTGTCCCTATTGGGGTTAATAAATTGGATCGTTTCCACCTCAAACATTTTTTCCCATTCGTATAGGTCAATATGCTGTTTCGGGGGCGTTTTGAATTGATAGGCCGGTACGATAATCGATTGTTTAAACTGTAACGGGGAGTGAAAGCCGCTCAATAAATCCGATATACCACGGTTCACAAAATACGGGTGATTCGGATTTGCTGGGAATGCCAGCCCATTGACAAACTTCAAAGCCTTTTCTTTCGCCATTCTATGGCCTTCTTTGAGGCGTTCGGCTTCGGCTTGCTCTAGGCGTTTGCGTTCGGCCTGTCGCTGTTTCTGCTCGGCTTTAAGGCGCGTTTTGTCCTCTTTGCTCATGGGGGCAAATTGAAAGCCGTTTTGCTTTGCTTCATGAATGAGCGTGGCAATGGTTACGCCTCCCGTTCCTCGAATACTTTTCCAAGTGCTGTTAAAGCCAGTTTTGTCGTAATTAGAAGCGGTTGCGCTCCATTCCTGCATGATTGCCCGTGCTGAATCGTCAAATTCGGATTTAGCCGCCATTAACAGGCGCGCCCAATCTTCACGGGGTAGATCGGCTGGGATATAGGCCATCATTTGAGAGAGTAACCCTAGGTCTATGGGTTCGTTATTCTGCCGACTGCTCATAACAAAGTCCCCTGTTCCTGGTCATGGATAGTCTGATATTTAAAACTGTGCACCACGTTATAGCGTCTGCGTTTAATCGTGCAAACTTGCTTAGCTGTGTCCATGTGATACATGAACGTTACTTTTTCCCCGTTTCGGTAAGCCGTGAAATTATGCCAACGGTCATCGTAAATAATCGGATGTGGCACGCGTTTTAATTGATAGCTAAAAAAATGGCTCTCAAACGCCTGTTTAAAGGCGGTTTTAATTTCTTCATTCATACTTTTGATTCTCCCAGCCTTAGTGAAGCGTGAACCCAGCACGTTCACCTTCAATGAAATTAAAGGCCATAAACATTCCTGCGGTTAAAAGCTCGTTAAACGCTTTTCTGGCTCGCACGGTGGATAGTTTGAATTTACCGCTGTCTTTCGCCATTGCTAGGCTTTTAAGTGCTTCCAGCAACCCCCAGCCATAACCATTTTCTTGGTGTTCTGCCACGGTTTTGACAAACTCATCTAATGGCATACACCCGTTCACTTCAAAATGGCAGGGGTATTCGCTCAATCGGTTTAAAGCATGTTTTAGAATATCGTTCGCTTCATCCATTCGATTCTCGAAACTCAAACGGTGATTAATAAAATTATCGAGTCCCATATAGGCACTAATCAGCGATTTAGACTCACCAATCTCTTTATCAAAATCAATTGAGTTATTCATGGTGGTCACCCTTAGCCTTTTTGGAATCGGTATGGTGAATGCCTTTATCACTCTCGAACGGCTGACCACCGGCTTTAAGATGCTCCGTCAAACAATAAACAGCATCCGCGTTTTGATATTGAATTTGGCCTAACAGGTTCATTTCATTTTCAAGCCAAAAGCCGAACTGCTCGACCTCTGCCATTTGCAAAGGGTTATCTTCATCCTTTGTAGCTGACCGTAATAAACGCGCCATGAGCCTTATATTTTCCGGCCGTGTTTCCATTTCGTTGCTGGTATAGCGCTCGACTTGATGCAAAGCTTCAAGCTGTTCAGGGTTGCGTTTTGGGTGATTGAAATCGAGTTTGATTTTTTCTGAGAATGCCGCGTTACTGAGTAGGCTCATAATGGTGCTTAGATCGTTCATTACTCAGCCCCTCCCATCGTTGAAACATTACCCGTTCGGGCACAAGTACCGGCCGGTAGGAATACGTTCATTTCGGGTACGCCTTGCGCACCTAACCAGTCTGCCAGATGGTCAAGGGTTGGGAATTTCATAGCGCGTTGGGTGTTTGGGTCTTTAAGGGTGGCAACCTGCCCACTTTCGGTATCGATAACGATTTGCCAGTTATCCAAAAAGCGAACGGCTGAAAAGCGTTTGATAAAGCTATTGGCTGGTAGATTGATGTTAAATGCGAATTGCCCGATTGTCGGGGCTTGAGAAGTGTTAGCCATTGGAAGGCCTCCTAGTGGTTTAGTTAGTGTTTGACCATCTGCAATTAATGCAGGTGGTCGGGCTTCAACTACCGCCACTAGACGGCTGGGAGTATTCCCCATAAAGGGTATTTTATTTCTCCCTATCGACCCGACCGTATTTAGAATACGGATACGGTTTTCTATGCCCTTTGCCACTGTGTTAGAGACAGCTAGCCATAGTTTTTGGGCATAAAAAAAGCACGGTTTAAAGGCTGTGCGGGTGGCCTCTAGTGGTTTAGTAGTGCTGAGAATGTTACTTGCTTTGCTGGGGGCTTGCAAGTGCATTGCATTGCATGGGGTTATATTCCTGCTTATAATTGCTAAATTCATTTAAAAAATTCCTTTGGGGTTGGTATGGCTACCGTTGAAACTATCCAAGATGCACGCCTTGAGGAAGTGGCTAAAAAGTCGGATATTGTCAGGCTCGAATCAAAGCAAGCGGCTGATTCAAAAATTACCCATTGGGGCATAGGTCTAGCGATTGCCGTTCTAGTTCTGCCTTATCTCAAACAGTTGTTTGCCTAGTTCCGTTCGCCTTGTCGGTCTAAGATTTCCAAATCTTCTTTAATCTCGTCTAGCGTGTTTTGAATGCCATAGAGAAGCGATTGCAAACAACCTAGCTCTAAATCCTCTTTTAGCGTTTCAAGGTCTTGAGTGGCGAAATTTAATTCTTTGCTCATCTCGGTTAAGGCTTTGGTGTTGTCTTGTAATTCAGATAGGTTAAGAGACTTCATCCCTGCCACCCTTCCACTTCTTCACGACTGTTTAGCCATGTTTGAACGTCTGAGTGTCTCCAGCCTACTGAGTTCGCGCCCAATCGAACGGGTTTAGGGAACTGTCCAAGGTTCACCAGTCTGCGTATTTGGGAATAAGACAGCGGCACAACTTCCAAGAGTTGCGGCTTGCGCAAAATCGGATCTAGGCCGGTTGTTGGTTGTGGCGTGGATGGTTTAGGCGTGTTGGCCTGTGATATTGGGATTGGTTGATTATTCATCAAAGCACCTCACTATTTTGGGTTAGTGGTTTACGCGATGGAACTGGGTTAGACTCGTCGCGCTTCGGTGCTTATGATGTTTTGAGTAGCTTTAAATTAGTCTCAAATGCGTTTTTAATTTCGCATTTGCGGATGAAATCACGGCTTTATAAGGGGTTGCCGTGGTTAATTTTCTTTTAGTTCCTTCAGTATTTTTAAAACGGTATTTTCAGAAATTGAGAACCCTTTACCTTCATCTGGATGGATTGCTAACTGTTTTCCCGTAAATTCTGCTAGGTCTATACCGTGGTAATCGCATAAGGATTTAATAAAACTTTGGTAGGAGTTTAAGCGTTTTCCAGTTGGTTCTTGCTCTTTTTGAGCTTCTTCTAATGTAATGATTTTTGAAGCACCATGTTTTTCTAAACTTTTTTCTAAATTACTTCTTAAGTCTAAACCGTGATCTATACCCAATCTTCTTTGCTCAAATTTCATCAATGAATAGGTAGAGATATATAATTCACCGTCTAAAATTGCGTTAGGCAAAATATCCCTGTCGCCTTCTAATGGACAAAACCTTAAGCCTGTATTTTTTACTGCTAGAAATTTCATTCCTAAATATTCGCACAAATAATATCCACCACCAAAGAGTGTGACTCCGTCTTTGGGCTTTAAGTTTTCCACTTTTAAAAATTCTAAATCGTATTTCGAATCAGAAAGCACATTGGTAAAGTCCATAGGCCTAACCAATATAGGATAATCAACCTCAAGAACCATTAAATCTTTAGTTTTGTTGATAATAGATTCCCAGTGTTCGTGATTCTTGATCTTATAACCATCATCAAAACCACGTCCAAATAAAGAAAGCTTTACATGGCTAACATTATTTATATGTGCAATTTCCATGTTTTCATTATCAATCCCTAACTTTGGAATAATCATATTTCTTGATTTTCTGAAATACCTTCTAAACTCCGAATACTGCTTTAAGTAATTCTTAACAGTGCCTCTAAATTGCTCAGAATCCTTACTGGCTAAATACTGCTTTAACTTTTCATAACGTTTTCGAATAATGGCTTTTAAGAATTTCTTATCTGATGTGCCAAAGCTGAAGTTTTTTTGATTTGGAATTAATTGGCATTCAGAAATTCTTACTTTTACTTCTAGTTCACCTTCTTCAATTAAATGCTTTACATCTTCAGGCGAACAAATTAAAGGGTCGTGGACAGAAAGGACTTTTACAACTTCATCAATATGCAAATATTTTTTTAAATATGCCAATTTCAAAGCCTCCCAGCTTTACTAATCCACTCAATAAAAAATAAGGGTGGCGCGGTCAGGGGGTGGATCGTCCCTTTTCGAATGGCCGTTCTAGGCCGCGCCAATTTTGTTTGGTGTTATTCGATATGATTAGGCCGTTGCTTGCTCGATTGTCTTAAGTGGCAAATATAGGCGGTTTTCGACTTTGCCAAATTCTAAAAAGCCATAGCGTTTATAAAAGGCATTGGCGTGGTCGTTGATTGCGTCCACTATGACAAAATGCACGGCATAAAGGTTAGCAACGGCTAAAACTGCTTGCAGTGCATCCATTAAAAGCCGTTCGCCTGCTCTCGTACCTCTTAGGTCGATATGGCGCGCCAAACGTCCAATTAATACCGCTGGGGCTTGCATGGTTGGCGGTATTTTGGCGAATCCTTTAGCGGTGGTCTGTTCTTGGTATTGCTCTAGGTCGTTGGCATCCAAGAAAACAGAAAACGCGGTTAAGGTATAAAACCCTAATACCGCGTTGGTTTCGTCTGCTTCATTTACCAATACATAGCCTTTAGCTAGATTGCGCTTTTCATCTTGTGTCAGTTGTTTTTTTAGATAATCCGTTAGGCTTTGCTCTTCACATTTAAAGCCGGTGCGTTTGTGTTTGGTCTTATCGAACCGCTCAATTTTAAAGCTCAAATTTTGCCCCTTGGTTTGGGTGTTGTTTTAGGGCATTGCTTAGGGCGGTATTTGATTGCGGTGGTTGCTCTAGGGCTTCCATCATCGCGTTAAAGTCTTCAAGGCTTACAGTTTGACTCGTGTTCTGTTTTAGGCACTCTTTGGCCTTTTCCAGTGTCACGCTCAAAATAAAATCGGTCATAGATTGCCCAGATAATAACGCGGCCTGTTTTATCAATTGTTTGGCTTGGTCGCTGGTTCTAAGGTCTATTCTTGCATCGATTGCGGTTTCCATTGGTTTTCCCCTTACTTGGTCTTTTTAAATATTATCCGTACTTTGTACGAACTATACAAGATAAACAAAAGAAAATTAGCAAAACAGGCTTTATAAAATTGCTTTCACGGAACGAACGGGAGGCGGCTAAGGCATTAAGTTAGATTTAAAACGGTTGGCGCGTATTGGGCGTTCTGTTTGAGTTTCTACCGGCCGGTGCAAAATAATGCCAATTATTAACGGCCTTGCTTTCTCTAGGATCGGTCAGAAATTAGCACCAACTATAAGCTTCGTTAGTTTCTGCTGGGTCAGGCTGTAATTAGTCCCAACTATAAAGCCGGTTGTTTTGTCTGGGATCGGGGAGAGATTAACGCCAACTATAAGCCGTGTTGTTTTCTCTGGTATCCGTCAGAAATTAACGCCAACTATAAGCCGCCTTATTTTCTCTGGCATCGGGCAGAAATTAGCGCCAACTCGAAGCCGTCTTGTTTTCTCTGGCATCGGGCAGAAATTAGCGCCAACTCGAAGCCGTCTTGTTTTCTCTGGCATCGGGCAGAAATTAGCGCCAACTCGAAGCCGTCTTGTTTTCTCTGGCATCGGGCAGAAATTAGCGCCAACTCGAAGCCGTCTTGTTTTCTCTGGCATCGGGCAGAAATTAGCGCCAACTATAAGCCGTCTTGTTTTCTCTGGTATCCGTCAGAAATTAACGCCAACTATAAGCCGTCTTGTTTTCTCTGGTATCCGTCAGAAATTAACGCCAACTATAAGCCGCCTTGTTTTCTCTGGCATCGGGCAGAAATTAGCGCCAACTCGAAGCCGCCTTATTTTCTGTGGTAAGAATTAAGGCGCGCCAATACTTTTAGCTGTGTGCGTGTTCTTTCATCCATTCATTAAGCGCGTCATTCATTCGGGTTTGCCAGCCTTTGCCGGTGCTTTTGAAGTACTCGATTATTTCAGCGTCATAACGAACCGTTACCGCTTGCTTTGGGTTTTGTGCTTTGGGTCTTCCCACAGGGCGCGTTTTTAGTTCGCCTTGTTGCTGTGCTTGCAACAGTTCCGGCAATACATCGCTTAGGCTTTGCATTTTCTGCAAACTTGAATCATCCATTAACGCACCGTCCTCTAGACCGTGCTGTGTGGCTTCTTGATCTTCTTGTGCGGTTGGTGCTGCTAATTTATTCGCCATACTTTTTAACCTCTCGTTTATTTGCCTTTCGCAAGCTAATGACTCGAAAACCGTCTTTAATTGGGGTAATGACTGCCACATAAAGCCGTTAGTAATTAATCAATCATTATAGACTTATTGTAGTTACATTAATTAAGGTTTCAAGTACCTGTGCAAACACACACTATAAGTTTTATTTATATGTAATTTGTGTCATTTTTCGGCCTATTGCTGTCTTGTTGTTTGACTCCAAACAGGCTCGAATTTTTCTTTTTTACCGGCCGGTAGATTGTTGCGTATTTTTGCGTAAAAAATGACAGTAGAATTATTAAGTATTCTTTTTCAGTGCGTGAATTGCAAATCTCGTAACACTCGTAACAGTTCGTAACAAAAACTGTAACGGCTGAAATGCCCATGAATAAAGGCTCGTAACGCTCGTAACAGTCGTAACACTAAAAAAAACGAATGTATCATAGGTCACGCGCCATTTTTGAACATAGGAATAATTTCCGCCCCCGTTTTTATGGCCTCTAAATGGTCAGAATAGGCCTGCATCATTTTGGCGCGTTCTTGGATATATTCAGCTTTGTTATAAGTTCCTCTTATCTTGTTACCCTGCTCGTGGGCTAACTGTTTTTCGATATGGTCAGAGTTAAAGCCCATTTCATTTAATAGCGTGCTAGCGGTATGCCTAAAGCCGTGGGCGGTCTGTTTGCCCTTAAAGCCCATTCGGTGCAATCCAGCGTTAAGACTTTGCCCATTGATTGGGCGTGCCGGTGTTCTGGGACTTGGGAATAGGTATTCGCTTTGCTGTTGGAAGATTTGCATAGACTCAATTAACGCCTTTGCTTGTTTGGATAACGGCACAACGTGGGCGCGTTTCATTTTCATTCGCTCGGCTGTTATGGTGATTCGGTTTTGTTCTAGGTCGATTTCATCCCAGCGTAAACCGGCTAACTCATTCGGGCGTAAAAATACTAACGGGGCTAACTTTAAAGCGGTGGCCGTGCTGATGTCACCTAAATAGGTATCAATAGCACGCAATAGTTGGGAAAGTTCGCCACGGTCGGTAATGTGGTTAAAGTTGTCTTTATCCTGTTTCTTGAATATATCGGTGGGCAAATCTCTAACGGGGTCGGTTTCACAATGCCCCATCCCTACCCCATAGCGAAAGATTCGGCTGGCATATTGGCGCGAACGTTTCATAGTTTCCATAATGCCCTTTGCCTCGATTTGTTTTAGGGCGTTAATAATGTCTTTGGGTTTGATCTCTTCTAGGGGTTGATTGCCTAGCACGGGGATTAGGTGGGCTTCTACCCGTTCGCGTATGTCTTTAGCGTAATCGTATGTCCAGTTCTCAGCATTATGAGCGTGCCATAAGTCAAACAGTTGTGTAAATGTCATGCGGTTGGCTTGCGCTTGCTGGTGTTCAAGTTCGGCCTGTTGCTGGGCTATCTTGGTTTTCTTGTATTCGGTGGGGTTAATGCCCTGCTGTACTTGGCCTTTGGCCTCGTCTCTTAGTTCTCGGGCTTTAGCTAATGGAATAGCTGGATAGTCGCCTATGGTAAATATTGCTGATTTACCGGCAAACTGATAGCGGTAACGCCAAATCTTTTTATTATTGGGAGTAACTTCGATTATTAAGCCGTCACTGTCCGTTTTGCGGTATCGCTTGGCCTCGGGTTTCATTTTGCGGATTGCGGTATCTGTTAAAGGCATGGTCTAAACTCCTAGCGGAATTTGTACACCGGATAGGCTCGATGTACACAAAACAAAGTCGGTGTACAAGCTAGTGTACACGAAAAACCGCGCTTTGATGCTATGCCATGAATACGCTTGAGACTAGGAAAAGCCCGAAAACCCCGTGAATACGTTGTTTACAGGCATAAAAAAACCCGCATGAATGCGGGTTAATATCGAATATGGCGGTGGACTAGGGATTCGAACCCCAGGTAGGCTACAAACCTACAACGGTTTTCAAGACCGCCGCCTTCAACCACTCAGCCAGTCCACCTTCGTTTTGTTGGTGCGTATTATAGGGGGATTGAGACTGATTGCAACTCTATTTACGCATTTTTTTAAATTAATTTGCGTTTATTTTTCAGCACTCATTTAAGTATTTGATTTTCCACAAAACCTTACGCTTTCTTACCGGCCGGTAGCTTACATCCAAATTTATTAATCAATAACCAGACACAAAATTCGTTGTTCACACTTTAAAGATTTTACTTAGGCCTTCTACAACAGTTTTTGCCAAAATACCGGCAACAATCCCCTGCTAATAAAGCATAGCATCTATGTAGCACCTCCCCTCCATCATGAGAAACTCATTACACAAACATACCTCAATATATTCCAAAACAGCCTTTTACCTTGAATTAATGAACCTTTACCAACATTTCATACGCTTTTTTAGCACTAAATAATTCAATCGCTAATAACCATTTTTTAAAAGATCATATATAAATCAAAAACTTATGAAGTGGCATCTTGATTGCTATTCAACTTGCAATCAACGCATACGCACTTTAACCAAGTCATTTTTACAGGTGTAATTTCAGAGTTCACACATTGCAAAAATTTCAAGGTGCATAACAAGTTGATTTCAGGGGAAAATCAAAAAAAGTACAAGACATTCAAACAAAAACTCATAAATAGATAGAGTTTTCTTGATAAGCTTACTTAATATAAATAATAGGCAAACTTTATGAGTATTCAAGGCACAGACGTTGTCCAATACATTGAAGAACATGGTTTAAGTTTAGTTCCCGAAGTCTTTTCAGTAATTTTTGACTTTTTATCTGGGACAAATCGTTTTCTACAAGAGCGAATTGAAACGGTAATGGAAACGGACCAGCTTACGGATGAAAACATCAAAGCTTTGTACAAGGACTATATTTTTCAAAAACAACTGCATGCAAGCATTATCACCGAAGAAGAAGTTGCCAAAACCTTAAACCTAATTGACCGTGTTCATAGCAAACTCGAAGAGACGACAAAAGCCTTGGATAATGTCCAAGATACACTTGAATTTCGAAGCAAAGTCGTCGCTGAAATTGATACTCATGCTGAAATAGAGATGCTAAAAGATACAATCTCTCATGACATCAATACTCTGTTATATGAAATAAATGACTCCAACCTATGGATCAAATATCGCCAAAAAGTAATTAAAGACCAACTAGGTGAACTCAAGTCTCAACAACGTGTTCACTACCAAGACACTCTGACAAACTTACCCAACAAATTCTTCCTTAAACAAAAGCTCTCAGCAATCTGTAGTGTGCAAAATGCCAATCACTCAGACGAGCGTATTTATATTGGAAAAATCACAATAGATAACCTTAGCACCTTAAATCAAATACACGGGCGAACCATTGGTGATGCTGTTTTAAGGAAACTTGGTAAAAATATTCAAGATGTCATCCCAGAAAACTGGGAACTTTACCGAGTGGATGGCAACGATTTTGCACTATCTGGTCCGAATGAAATCAGTATGAATGAAATGTCGATGAAACTGATTACCTTGAAAAAAACCTTTTCAGGAAAGCGGTTCAAAAGCAAAGTTTCTGATGAACCTGTCGTAACCTCGTTATCAGTTAAAGTCATCACTATGCTCCGAGCTACTGCGGCTGAAGATATATTCGATGAGTTTTGATTCAAAAAACACAATCACTTCTAAAGCCGAAACATTTAAACCTTTTACTAAATCAAAATAATAAAAGCGTTCGGGCTTAACACGTCATTACAACACCAAATAAGCACCACATAACGCTAATGTTGGTTATAACTGCATAACCCAATTAATTATTTACAGCTGGATTAACAAGCCTTGGAGCTTTGTATTGATGCTGATGTCTTTTTAACAAAATCAGAAATAATCCGCAAAACGCCAGAATCACCTCAATTAGAAACGCCAACATAATTTCAAACTGTGGAATACCATCCAGCAAAAAACCCAAGACTCTAAATACAACAAATGTTGCATAAAAGGTTGTAGATATTAATACAGCAGATTTCATTAAATCATTTCTGAAAGTTGCCATAAAAATAGAAAGACCTATAACAATCATCAGGCCACCCATTGCTCTCAAGTCACTGAGTAAACTAACGTATGATGAAAGGTTTCTATCAAGACTACTATTTTGCACATTCATACTTGCCAAATATTCATTAGGCGTTAAGGAAATAAATCCTCCCACCAAAATGATGATCATCCCAGCAATCAATAGATAAATTTTTGTCATCAAGTTATCCATTTCACATTCCCCTTAAAATAAATAGTTAATCGCCGTGAGCCTAATTAGATATTGACCAGACACCACTCTTATAAGTTCTTTCAACATACGCACCAAAGTTTTTCGCAGAGCGACCCAATACTTTTTCAACCGTATTGGTTGTCCACTCATTTCGACCATCCAATACATTGACGAAAAGTTCCTTAATTAACCACGCCATATCGTCAGGAATCCCCTGAGCTTTGGCTCCAGCCAAATAAGCGTCAACCGGAACCCCTTTATAAACAATGCTCTGATTAGTGACCTCTGCAATGGCTTTAACGCAATCATCAAATGTGAGCATTTCCGGTCCAGTAATTTCCAGTAACTGATTGTTTAAATCAATTCTTGTCAGTGCGGCCACAACAACATCGGCAATATCGTCCACATCAATAAAAGGTTCTAGAGCTTTGGCTTCAGGCAAAATCAACTCACCCGATTGAATGCCATCAAGCATAAAACTCTCGCTAAAATTCTGCATAAACCAACTGGCACGAATAATATTCCAAGTCAGTCCGCTTTCTTTAACCACCATCTCAGCTCGTTGTGCGCCTTCCTCACCTCGCCCAGATAATAAAACAACATGTTTTATCTGTTTCTCTTTTGCCAATCCGACAAAAGCTTTAATATCCTCCTCGGCTTGTAGGACAGCAAGATCCGGCACGTAAGTAACATAAACTGAGTGAACGCCTTCCAATGCTTCCCCCCAAGTTTCGCGTTTTGTCCAATCAAATGGAATTTCTGTGCTTCTCGAAAGCCCTCTTGTTACATAGCCAGAGTCTTCTAACTTGTTTAAAACTCTTACACCCGTTTTACCGTTAGATCCAATGACGGCAATAATTTCCTGTTCCATGTTTCACCTCATAGCGATTAATTTAGGTTTTTGAAATTTGTTTCAACTTCAGAAATAGTTTATAAAAGCAATGACTTATGTTTAATGCTCCTATGTCCATACTATTTTGCAGTTTGTCCAAACAAGAGGCTTTCCACATGAATGAGATTCATCAGCGAGAAATTCCAAAGCTATCCGACGCCTTAGGACAAACGCTATATTCGTTAAGACTCAATGGTTTGATGTATGCCAATTCAGAGCTCACCGCTCCATGGGGACTAGAGATGCCCCCAATGCCTGGAAAAATGATGTTTCATATCGTCACTAAAGGGAGCTGCTGGCTAGGTTTTAAAAATGATGAAACGGTGCTTTTACAACCCGGCGAATTGGTTCTAATACCTAAAGGAGAGGGACATTCAATTGCCTCGCAGAAAAATAGTGAATGCAAGGGCTTTTTTGAAATTCCAGTAACTAAACTGTCGGAACGTTTTGAATTTATGCAGTATGGCGGTGGCGGCGACGAGACCCATATAACTTGTGGCATCTTAAGCTTTGATCATATCGCAGGACAAAAACTGATTTCTCAATTACCCCCTGCCATCCATATAAAGTCTGAAAATAATGAGCTACCTGAACAACTCAATACGCTTATCAACATTATGGCAAACGAGGTTGCAAATTCCTCAACCGGTGGGGAGACCGTTGTGGCGAACTTAGCCGATATCATCGTAATTAAAGCAATACGTTACTGGCTAAAAAACTCGAAAGAAGCCAAAGAAGGATGGTTAGGTGCGCTAAAAGACCCCAAAATTGGTAAAGCCTTGGCGGCCATTCACAACCAGCCTGGTGCCACTTGGAACGTGGAACGCCTTGCAGAGCAAGCTGGCATGTCTAGATCTGGGTTTTCCGCTCGTTTTACTGAAATCATGGGCATGTCAGTCAAACAATATTTAACGGAATGGAGAATGCAGCTCGCCAGAATGAAAATTATGCAGTCCCCCGTTTCTTTGCCTGATCTGGCTGAAGAATTGGGCTACCAATCCGAAGCCGCTTTCTCGCGTGCTTATAAACGAGTATTTGGATTGCCGCCATTCCGTCAAAACCAAAAGAATACAGACTAACTAAGACTTTTCACTTCAAGCCACTGCAATTACCATCTTGAGCAATAAACGAGGTTCGGCTCGTTTAGTATTTAAGCCAATGTTTTAATATTTCAAGTCACAACAGCTGAGGTTGACGGACTTTTTGCCAAACCTTCTTTTGAACAGATTTTGAATACAAAAAAACCGGAAATCTCTTATGAGAATTTCCGGTTTTTAGAATGTGGTAGCGGGGGCTGGATTTGAACCAACGACCTTCGGGTTATGAGCCCGAATAGGAGCTATAGACAAGTTGTTTTCAACAGTAAATCTAAATAAAAGAGATTTATTGTATGAAGAAAACACCAAAAATTATTTCCGTCGCCTCAACAAAAGGCGGCGTGGGAAAAACAACAACAAGTGCAAATCTTGGAGCCTTTCTTTCCGATCAAGACCTAAAAGTCCTTCTAATTGATGCTGATGTTCAGCCTAGTCTATCTGAGTACTATGTCATCGATGAAATTGCCGATTTTGGTCTAACAAATCTAATCACCAATCCTCAAGTACAACCTGAATTGGTTGCCTCAAAAATTGAAGAAAATCTACACATCGTAATGTCTGATGATCCAGAAGGAGATTTACAAAACTGGGTCAGAAATACAGCTGACGGTCGTACACGTCTAAAAATGATTCTCAAAAAACGTTTTTGCGAATATGACGTGATAATTATCGACACCCAAGGTGCCGTGGGCGCATTACAAGAAGCAACGATTATTGCAGCCGATATGATTATCAGTCCTGTAATTCCGGATAAATTATGCGCTGGTGAATTTATTCACAATACGCTAGGAATGATTAACCGTCTTGCTGAATCCGCAGAATTCATGGGTTTCGAAATAGCCCCTTTGAAAGCATTTCTCAACTGCACAGCCAACACAAATGATAGCCAAGCTTATGCAGCAGATATTCGATCATTGGAGTACCAAGCTATCTGTAGGGTACCTGTCACCATTCTCAATTCAGAAATCCCTGATACGGTTGCATTTCGAGATGCAACCAGTTCACAAATGCCTGCCCACCGATATGAAAAAACATCCACACGAAAAACCGGATCAGCTTTTGGTCTTATGAGTGCCCTCGTCAAAGAGCTTGATGTAATCAATGAGGTGCAATAATGACTAAAAATATTCAAAGAGTCGCACTTTCAGCGGTTGGGAATCGATCCCTAAAAAGTAAAGTTTCAGAGCCATCAGACCCGATAAGTCGCACGCCCATGCGTGTAAAAATTGTTGATATTGAACCTTATGATAAAAACCCTCGAACAGTTAAAAATGATTCTTATGATGAAATCAAAGAATCAATCCGTGAAAAGGGTTTAGAGCAGCCATTTACGATTACACGTCGTCCAGGAGATCATACTTATACAACGAGAGCCGGTGGCAACACACGGCTTGCGATACTTAAAGAGCTGTACGCCGAAACAAAGTCTGATGAATTCTTGTTTGCAGATGTTTATTTTGAGCCATTTACTAAAGAACAAGACTTATTAATTAGTCACCTTACCGAAAACGATCTACGCGGTAATCTTACTCTGCTTGATCGAGCGAAAGGCGTTATTCAAGCACGAGATTTAATTGAAAAAGAACTAGATCGAAAGCTCTCTCTAAGAGAGTTATCAGAACAATTAAAACAAAATGGTTACTCTCTTAATCATGTTGCGATAAGCGCACTAATCTACGCTTTAGAAGAGCTTTATCCTGTCTTACCTGAACTATTAGAAGACGGTGCCGGAAAGCCTGTGGTTGAGCGTGTCCGTAAAGTTGAAGGTCAGTTAAAAGACGTTTGGAAGCAACTTGAGCAGCCTGAAGAAGACTTTAAAACCGTCTTTAATGAGGCGTTAAAAGAAGCTTACGCACATTCCGATCGAGGTATTGATACCGATGAAATCTTTAGAGCATTCGAAGCAGAAGCTGCGCTGTCAACAGGGATTGATATTAATTCTATTCGAGTAAAGATTGCGCAATTACTTGCAACAAAGCCCCCTGCTCCAAAAGAACCTGATATTGATATTACAGAAAAATCAAATCCGTCAGAACAAATAGTAACTGATTCAACAACAGAGTTAACAGAAGAAGAAATCAGCAATGATGAGCCAGAAATAACTGAAGAACTTGAAACACCCTATCAAGAAGGTGAGCCACAAAATGAAGAAAAAAATAAAGAGTTAGTTCAAAAACCAATAAAGCAAAAAAAAGAAGATGTTCTATCTGACGCAGCCGAAAAAATTCTTAATGAAAATCCAGATGAGTCTATTGAAGATGATGATTTATATCATCTACGCGAAATTGCGCTAAAACAAGCCGTTTTAGTCGCAGAAGAATGTGGTATTGAAGACTTGGTAATCAAATTGAATCGCGGCTTTGGTTGGGCATTAGCAGATATGCCGCAAGAGATTCATTTTACTAACTGTGGAATTGATGATTCAAAACCTGAATTTAAGCGCATTTGGGAGATCTGGTTTAGCTTGTATCAGCTTTGCGGTGCAACACTGAACAATAAGAAAACTCACTACACTAAATTAATTGTCCATGAAAATGATTTGAAAGCACTTGTCGAAGAACGATTCGATGAAATCAGTGATCTTGGTCAGTACAGTTCAACAATTAGTTTAAATTACTCGTTGCCAATAACAGCCAGTGATGTACTGCTTAATAAAGTAAATCAGCTCCAAGTTATTACAAGAAAGATTATGTCAAACGGTGATTCTCAGCAGATTAACATCTGGGAGGAATCACATGGCTAATTTCCAAAGAGATATGCTAAGTCTGGTTATTAAACAGATTTGCCAACAATCAGAAGACGGCCGTTTAAAAGAAGTAATGGCAGAATTTGATTTAACTGAAGAAGACATTAAAGCCTTTTCAGGATTACATCATAGCGCGGTGGAAAGACTTTCGAAATCCAGGGTGCAACCCTTCAAAATCACCCCTAATAAAGAAACTATTTCTTACATTAAATCAATCGCTGAAGAGTGTGCACTGCAAGAAAGAGCAATCAAGTTAGCCGCCCCTAATGATTTTCTCGCTCGATTTTTTGGAATTAGTTCACGAGAAGCATTTGCTAAACGGGTAATGAATGGAGTTGATGCCAAGCGTGTTAAACGCGTTGTGCAAATCAATCAAGAGAAAAAAATCATAGAAAAATATCTCCGTGTAAGTCAAGAATGCAAAATTGAACTTACCGCTAAAGATTATTGTGATATTTGCGAAGAACTTCTATCTGAAAGCATACATGTAAATTTAAAGGTTGTGTGGCTCACGATAGAAGAATATCGAACCGAATGCGCATTGCCGGTCGAGGAAAAAATTGGATTAGAGGTGTAGAAATGGGAATTCAAAATACTGCACTTCAAGAAAAAGTAAATGCACTGAGTAGCCAATTTCATCCGGATGGAACGATCAAAAGTAAAACACCGCAGAATAAACCCAAGCAGTTAAGTTTGCCTGGTTGGGAGGATAAGAGCTGGGGAGCACCCAATGCAGTCCTTAGAGGGGCTTTATTCGCCGCTACACAAGGTCGTAATCGCCGCTTATGTGAACGAGAGCTAATAGCGACTCTTGAAGGTTATGAAATACGCTACACAGGCATCCAGCTAACTCAATCCGATTTGAATCTTTGGGAAGCATTATTACATCTCTCCAGAGCAAACCCACTTGGTAGTGAAGCTCTATTTTCTGCCTATGAAATCCTAAAACAATTAGGTAAAGGCACATCTAAAACTGACTACGAAAGTCTTAAAAAAAGCTTGGCACGTTTAAGATCTGCCGATGTTGAAATCACAATTAAAAATGAAAAAACCTATTTTGGCCAACTCTGCGGTATTAGCGGTGAATTAGATGAAAAAACCGATGAATACCGTTTTAAATTCAGCGGTGGATTGATTAGCTTATTTGATAGCGGTTGGTCAAAGATTGATTTTGAACAACGCCAACAACTGAAAGACAAGCCGTTGGCTTTATGGCTTCACGGTCTATACAGTAGTCATGCACGCCCTTACCCAATGAAAATTGAGAGTATCCATAAGCTTTGTGGGAGTGATACAAAACAATTAAAACACTTTACGGCATCGGTTAAAAAAGCGCATCAAGATTTAATTGAGATAGGTCTACTGAAAAAATTTGAAGTATCAAATGGTATCGTGAGCGTTGAAAAAAAGGCAACAAAAAGTCAGCTAAAACACCTTAAAAATAAAGGTGAAAAAAAGTGAATCTGTGGCCATTAAAATATCGTGAATCGGCCGACCAAGGTATCGTGAATCGAGCGACCAACTATCGTGAATCGACCGACCAAACAACATCACCTATATATACTTTACGTAATGTAATTAGTGTATTTGTGTATCAAAAATTAAAATACTCTAGTATTAAAAATCTAGGTACACCATATCGTAAAATAACTCGAAACTTCCAAGATAGAATAGAGTTATTTAACACCTATTTTATATACTTTACGTGTCGTGAATCGGCCGACCAAGGTATCGTGAATCGAGCGACCAACTATCGTGAATCGGCCGACCAAGGTATCGTGAATCGAGCGACCAACTATCGTGAATCGACCGACCAAGGCTGTTTCAGCAAACCCCTACCGCAAGGCTTTTCAGTCACTTACCCACAGGCCGCTAATCTTTATTTAATCTATTTTAATCCCCGTGCGCTGCGCGCGCACGAACGCCTACCCTCCGTTCGCAAAGCTCACTTCGCCCCGAACAAAGTTCGGCCTTGCTCAGCCTTACGGCTTGCGCTAAGTGGTGCCGCTAATGCGGCAAAAAAAATCAACTCCTACCCTCCACTCCCTTTGGTCGTTTCGCCCCAGCCAAAGGCTGGCCTTACTCGGCCTAACGGCCTGCGTTGGAAAGGAGCGGCTAAGCCGCAACCTTGTTCGCTACGCTCAAGTCAACTACGGAATTACGCGGCTACCGCCGCTAATCAACTTTGTTTAAATTTTATTTTTCTAATTAGAGCGCGATTGGGCGAATTTTTGGCCTTATTCCTATGCAACGCGAAACGATACATGTGGCTTTTATCTTCAGTCTACGGCCTTCGGCCTATCTGGGCTAACGCCCAGCCCCATAACCTGTGTGATTTAGAACGAGGTGTGAAATGTTGAAAATTGTGACTAACGTAAAATCAGGTGAAGAGGATATTTTGACACCAGTAAAGAATGAAAACCTAAGAGTATTTGACCTAGATGGAAATTTGATTTGCGAGGTTAAAAATCCAATATTTGGATGGACAACAGAACTACTTTGGCAACAGTCAGAAAGACTTTATCGAAATGGTTTAACTAAAAATGGTGCTGATGCGTTCCTTGGTCGTTCCTGGATCGGAAGTACAGAAGTCTGATCAAAGGAAAATGGTATGAATTTAATTCAAGAAAATTTCGATTTTTCAAAGCAAGACAAAACTCCAAAAGCTACTAAAAATTCCAAGGCGAAAAAAATTAATTGGAAGCGAAAATTAAATGGTTTACATATCAAGGATAAAGATTTAAAGCATGCCAGTTTTATGGCCATCTACATGATCGTTGAACTGAAAACTACTTTGGCCAAAGCTAAGCGTTCTGCATCTAATCGTCATGGTGTTCCAATGAGTAAAATTGAATCAATCGCTAAAGAAGTTCTTGGCCAAAAGTTTTTTGATTCTCGCAGAAGGTTTTCTAAAAATTGAATGCCTATCTTGAGTAGTGCGTGGAATGACTAAAAATTGTGCTCAACCTTCTTCTTACTATATACTTAATGTATATAGTTTCTATAAAAGGTATTAACTATGATTAATGCGACCGTTTTCGAAAATAATAAAACACAAGCCATTCGTCTTCCTGTTCCTGTTCGCTTTCCTCGTTCAGTAAAAAAAGTGGTTGTCCGTGCAATTGGCCAAGAGCGGATTATTAGTCCAATAGAAAACACATGGGACAGTTTCTTTTTAAATCCAGAAAATACGGCTTCTGATGACTTTTTGGATGAACGTGCTGAGCAAACAGAAGCTTTAAGAGAGTCATTCGATGATTAAGTATTTACTGGACACCAATATTTGCATTTATGTCATCAAACGTAGACCTATAGAGGTTCTTCAGAAGTTTAATGATGCAGCTGGCCATATGGCAATTTCTTCTATTACTCTTGCTGAACTTTTGCATGGTGTTGAAAAAAGTCAACATGTAGCAAGAAATTTAAAAGCAGTTGAAGACTTTTGCAGTCGATTAGATGTCATAGACTATGACGATAAAGCAGCGGCGCATTACGGTGAAATTCGTGCAGATCTAGAAAACAAAGGTAAAACGATTGGTGTAAATGATTTGCATATAGCTGGCCATGCAAGGAGTCTTGGCGCTATCCTCGTTAGCAATAACTTAAAAGAATTTGAGCGTGTCGATGGTTTAAGGTTTCAAAACTGGATTTGTTGATTTCATAATTTACTCAAGGCACGGTAAATTTCTACTTACAATAAAATTTTTTATGGATTATTAATTAGTTGAGAAAGTAAGCGTTTTCTTAAAGGAATTTCTATAAATGGATGATGAAAAAGAAACCTATTTTAATAATGCAGTGATGCTTCTTATTGCAGAGCAAAAAGAAGATGCTACCATGCAATTAAGGCAACTTTTTACATGCTTGGCCAAAGAAGCAAAAATAAGAGATCAATGGAGCTACAAGTGGTCAGCTTTACCAGACGGCATATCATTATATGCTCTCTCTGAAAAACAACAGCACGAATATAGTATTGGGATCTTTCAAGGAAAGTTTTATATTGAGTCGAACATATATGATGCAAGTCTGCTAAAAACAATGAAGCCGAAATACTGGGCAATTCTGGCTGAATTAGATGATTCTATCGACAGTTTTAAATTTTCTGAAAATGCTGTGGTTAGTAACAAAGTTAATTTTGATTTAAAGTCGAGCAAGTCGAGCATATTTAATCTCATGCGAAATTATGTGTTATTAACTGAACATGAAATGGGCATCGTTGATATCGGACAATTGGGAGCTCTTTGGCCAATAAGCCAAAACAATGATTTTTTAGAAAATGAAGCCACTAAGGTTTTGACGGGACTTCATCAGCTAAATTATCTGATGTATCGCAACGAATACATTCGAGCAAAAAGTAGAGACAAATATAAGTGAGCATAAATCATCAAATTTGCTAAACAATTGAATGTAATTTTAATGATTTATCACAAATTACCCAACAAACCGCGCTTGTCGCGGTTTTTTTATGCCAGTTGTCAATAAATATACTACACGCTAAGATAAAGAGTGAAAACTGCGTCGTTCCAGTCTGAACGAAGCCTTTGCTGAGTGCTCTCAGTACCCTTAAACGTGGCCTGACGTTGTGAAATAAGCAGGTGCCTTTAGACAGGTCAACGACTTCGATTCCTGTCAACCGATCTTCGGTGAAGTCATTTTTATCAACCCTATGGGATATATCAATCCCATAGGGTAACGGTGTATCTCAAATTTAACTTTTGGAGGTACGCCATTGAATCAAGAGCAGAAAACATTTTTGGCTAGAACTGTAGAAATTACAGCCTTTGGTCAATTTGGCGCATTCGGTTATCCAGCCCTTTTGAAGAACGACTGGATCATCGTTGCAATTACTTGCTTAGCTGTCCTGGTACTATTAGCAACGACGTATGCTATACTTTCAATCAATACAGGAGATTAACATGACAGCGTATACACTCGTCCATGTAATTGGCTTTTCCACAGTGTTTATCATCGCTTTTGGTGCTCTGGCAATTGCTTTGCATCATAAGCATAAACACAACCAGAAACACCAATAATAACTTACTCTACGCCCAGCAATTTGCTGGGTTTTTTGTCACACCTACAATTAATTTAAGACAAAAGATTTAAAAAACCTCTTAAATGATCTACTCTAGAGTCGGCAAGGTTCCATATATCCTTATTAATTCCTGATTCATAATTGCACTTTCTGCCTGCCTGCTTTCTCTCTTCAGACGTACAAGTATCATATCGAAGATATTGACTTATCCAGAATTTATCAAATTCTTTTTGACTTATCTTAATGCCTTCATTATTTAAGCACTCTTTCCAAGCTTCTAAACAATCTGCATGAATTGAGTTTTCTGATTTTATCTCTTTCAGTAAAGTTTCAAGCTCGCCAACTCCATTTACATTTAACACGCAAATAGCAATTTCAACATTTTTCTCGGCACAAGCACTTAATTGATTAGCAGCCTCTGGTGGATTCTTTACACCACAGCGAACTAATGATTCTTGAACCAACTGTAAGCGTTGTTCGATACCCACACTATCTGCATCGACCATGATGCCAATTTTGTCGTATTCATCCCAGCGTATTTCATTTATTGCTTGATCCAGATTTCCAAGCCCAGATAAACATTTAAAATCGGTAGAATCGCAAATTGGAGGATTAATATCTGCTTCAATGCCTAATTCATTCATTAATCTAAGCAAAAAATATTTGTCATTATCACTTTCAACAATAATGAGACTACTCACCTCTTAGCCTCCCATTGTGATTTAATGCGTAATTTAGTTGCTCATAGCTCCTTTCTCGTGTCTCAATCAACTGAGTTTTTTTGTTCCTATAAAACTCAAGATAGACACCTTCATCTTCAACGTTAGCTTCATTAAACTTTTCTAAGCACTCCTTAGAGTGAGTGCTTATAAACAATTGACAGTTTGCCAGCTTTGAAGCTTCAAAGACAATCTTCCAAAGCTTAGGATAGTTAGTAAAGTGAATACCATTTTCGATTTCATCGATAAATAAATAACCATCACGACTAGCCCAAATGCCACAGAGAATAGCAATATATCGATTAACCCCTTCACCTAGCGATGAAAGCAAGATAGGTTTCTCTTGGCTTTTAACTTGAAGCTTTAAAACTACCGTATTTCTATCAGTAACCACTTGCTTCATGGCTAATATCTGTTCATCAAACAAGGACAATGACTGATTTAGATACATCTCTCTATTTAGATTAATTAAATGCCCATATAGAACGGCAATTTCTTGCTCATCTGTTGTAGCAGAAGATATGAAATTTATATTCCTGTTTTTAGATGATTCATACCGTCTTCTGAATGCCGTTCGTCGCATGACGGAATCTAATGGATAAATTCTATGGTCTGCATTGAGAGAAAACTTCATGCCTGGCTCATGAGAAATGTCATCCAAATCCTCATCAATACTGAACAATTCAAATTCTTTTGAATTAAGGAACCTGATTTCTCGGCTATTTTTATCTATGACACTTACGATATCATCCAAATCCTGAATTTCCAGATGATTATTATCAATAGCAATTTTTAAAGACTTCTTATCTTGGTGAAAAAGATCAATCTCATATTCAGAATTACTACCTCTATCACCAAACCTTTGCCTTGACCTTAAAAGTTGAACAAAACCATAGGCAACATCACCCGAATCGACACTGCTCAAGTTCCATCTTAAAGCTTCCATGAATGCAGTTTTACCGATATTGTTTTTACCGCCTATCAGGTTCACTCTCTTCAAATTCGATACTTTTAAAGACTCGAATCCTTTAAAGTTCTCAATAACGACATTTTTAACCAATGTGTTCATAATTTCCTCACGCTCCTTTCAAAGAGCACTTATAGATATCTAAATAGTGTTGTTCTGGATACACCAAACTGTTCAGCAACTTCTTCAGCTGTTTGCGTTCGCTCAGGGTTATTCATAATCGCTTTGGCCATTGCCACTTGCTTTTGTGTCAACTTTGGTTTGCGGCCACCTTTGCGGCCTCTGGATCTCGCAGCATCCAATCCTGCCTTGGTTCGCTCTGAAATAATGTTACGCTCAAATTCAGCCAGTGCACCAAAAACATGAAACACCAACTTACCAGTAGACGTTGTTGTATCGATACCATCAGTCAGCGATACAAACTGAACCCCTCGACCCTCCAAATCTGCCACAATTGATATGAGATCTTTAAGCGACCGGCTTAGCCGGTCAAGCTTCCATACGACCAATTGATCACCGGAACGCAGTGCTTTTAATACTGCCACAAGCTCCGGTCGATCTGATTTTGAACCTGAACCAGTTTCTTCATAAATCTGTTCACAGCCATGAACTTTCAGCGCATCGATCTGCAAACTTGTATCCTGGCTGGATGTACTAACCCTAGCGTAGCCGATTTTCATAAGTAAACCTATCACACTTTGAGTGTTGTAATTTTTTCAGACAAAATGCATTTAAATAAAATGTTTGTTCCAAAATAAAGATTTCAACCGTTTATGGTACTTTGATTATGACACTAATTTTGAAACAAAAAAAGCCTTGATTACTTAATGAAATCAAGGCTTAATAAAATGTTTCAAAAACATACGTTTTTGAGACTCAGGCCACAATAAAAAACCCGGCTAATTGCCGGGTGTGGATTTAATCTTAATATTGTTTTTATGCTGCTACACCTTTCTCAAGAACATTAAAAACAGCTTCATAGTCTTTACTGAGTCCGCACGTCCGGACTTCATTTAAAGAAACCAAATTATGGGCAATTTTATTAACGAATAAAATTTGCTCAATCGATTCAAAAAGTCGGCCGGTATCGATTGGAATCCAAAGATCCACCAACTCATTAGCATCAATTTCAGTACCAAACTGAATGTGCTTGCAAAAATGCACACAGGTAATCCCATTGACCGGCATAACAATTAGATTGATTTTATTGCGCATGGGAACCTCCTAGAATTGATGGTAGAGTTTCCTCACACCAACAACCTGAAATTAGCTCACCATTTAGCAACGAGATCCGATCACCGACACATTCCATTACAGACTGTGGATATTCGTACCAATCCAAATCAGGATCAAACGATTGCATCAAATCTTCTAAGGCTAAGTCTGGATCAAACACTTTGGAGATTTCATGCACCGCTGCAACCACTGACGAAGAATCAGCAACATCAATGCTCACAGAACCACCGACAACAAGACTGTAATCGGCTTTGACACGCTCGGCTACTTGCCAAATAATAGCGCGGCTCACCAAGTCATCTGCTCCAATATCCGATATATCGCCAGGTTTTTTCAAACCAAGGTACACCGCCTTTTTTTCAAGGTCATAATGAGAGTCGATTGAATTGATAAATACCGAAATCTCATCAAACGGATTAAGAGCAATGTGCAAATCAATCTCATCTGCTTTTTTAGCAAATCTTTCAGAGAGAGCAGAAAGAGAAGACATCATAAAAAAATGCAAAAACGCGTTGGTACTTAAATCTTCTGGGCGAATACCCATATTTTGCAAAACATCGCAAGGTAACTCATCTTCATGGGTTTCATCCCAATCCGAGTATGCTTTTTCAACCACCCATTCATCAAGGCTAGCAATACCAAAAACATCATTAAAAAAAGACATAACATATCTCCAAAAACTAGGGATACGCTGCACCCTTCGGGGCAACATGTACCCCGAAGGTTAAAAATAGATCGGCCGGTAAACCGGTTGTGGCCAAACGATCCGTGGCGGCCACTAAGGGCGCTAAGCGAACTTAGCAAGGGTTTGAAGATCTAAGCAGATCAAACAAATCGGTATATCTACTTTTTAAAGTTGTTATACCGATTTGTTTGGGATCCAACCAGCGCAAGCGCCGGTTGGGTAGATTAAAGATTGATAGCTTTATTATGTAAGCGTCTTAACTTGCTATTCATGGTATTTTTCACAGGGAAGTACCCCTGATCAGAAACATACCACGCAACCCAATCACCAAAAGGCTCAACAAGGTCATAAGCAAAAACGTAATCAACTTCATCAGCCACCGAATTATAGAAATCATCAACATGGCTTGCCAGATCAGAAACTACCGCAAGAAACTCAAGTTGCCCCTCTGCCGACAACTCAACTGCTCTCGCAAGACCTTCACTTTCAACAGCACCTTTAACCAGGTAACAAACTGTTACCGGATCAACAGACTTTACAGGCTTAACCAAATCCTGGGATTTGGTAATGACAGCCCACTCAGACCCATTTTCAACGGTGATATTCGATAAAGCAGATTTAGCTATATTCTCTAAAACTGAAGTTCGTTTTATCTCAGCCTCAGAAAAACCACAATCGGCCAAAACGCCGTTAATTTCTTCAAGAGTTGAATAAGCACCGTTGGAAGCTGCGCCATTTACATGATTAATATAAAGTAAGAACATGGTTGTATCTCCGAAAAACTGAGATAGCTACCACCCCTTCAGGACAATAAGTATCCCAAAGGGTTAAATTAGATCCGCCAACTAAGAGTTGGTCGCAGCCATTGGATCTGAAGCGCTGCTAAGGGCGCTAACCGAAGTTAGCAAAGGTTTCACTAAAAGAGTGATGAACGCCGAAATTCTATCAGAACTAGATGTTTAACAGTGATTTTTTGAAATTCATTGCTAGAATGTATTTTTTAAATAAATTCCACTTTTTTTAAATCTAACGTCAAATCTGGAGGGGCAATGAGTTTTTACAGAGATTTATTAACTGAACAATATGGAAGTGAAATTGGCTCAATCGTCGGCTGCGGCCTAGATCGATTGGAACGCAAAGTTTCATCAATTGAGATCCAGGAAGCCGTCCAATTTTATAAAGCAAACAAAATAACAATTAATAATGAAGCTATAAATCATCGACGAGAAGCAGTAACAGATTTTGTTCGAGAACAATTTTATTGATTTTGGCCAAAACAAAAAACCCGATCAAATGATCGGGACAAGAGGGTATTAGTTAGTTTCTATTGTTCATTTTATCTACTCTATCATTCCACCATACAGCGAAAAAATACAATCCGATAAAAAAGACACCAACACCAATAATTGCCCAAGATGCGATAGTCATTAGCTACCCTCCTTGTTATTCTTAGATATAAAACCAACCAGATAAACTACAACACCTATAGCAATTGCTATAAAAGCGTCTTGAGTTGTTGCAGTCGGCGTATCTAATACCAGTGAAGCAAGTCCACCACTAACAAGTATGACACCTAGCTTTCTAAGATCATCTTGCAGGGCTTCAGTATTAAATTTAATCACAGCGCTCTCCTTGAAATAAAAATCCAACGAGAACACAGAACCCAATGGGAAATGTATTCCCATTGGGTTAAGGACATCCTAGTTTTACAACGCGGATAAGCGTTTAAAGGTACTGAGCTAACTCAGCAAAGGCTTGATGATAAATCATCGAAACAACCTTTATGATAAACCATTTTTTTTGGCTGCACCAGAATCCGTAGAACTGACTATTTACTTGACTGAGACAGACTTTCTAGTCAAAAACTGGCTCAAAGCTAGAAAAATCAACACAGTGTATGTGACTAACTTTTCTATTCATTAGTCAAACTAGGCACTGCCAAGAAAATCTTGGTAATCGCCTGCGGCCTTGTGTTTTTCAAAAAAAGCCATTGCATCGTTAATTACCTGAATTGTTTCAGTGCCATACACTGACCACAAACCCAGTTTGCACCTGAGAGTAAACCCTTTTTCTTCGGCAATATAATCACTACACATTTCAAGCTCTCTCATATCCAGATCAAACTCTTCTAGTAACTCTTGCTCTTTACCCATTGCTGCACCATATTTTTTGACCAAGGGTAACTCTGCTTCATTGTTTAAAATCCCATTTCATCAATCCCATCTCTATAGAAAGGTGTTAAAAATTTCTTTAGTAGTTTGTCTTGTATTAGCTCCTGATTCTCAACTTTATTGATGTACCAACTTCCTGTTCGAGACTCGCGCTCTTCATACATATCAATGCATTCGTCGAATCCTTTAGAGTCATTAACAATCTTAAAATCAAAAAACTCAACCAAGGTTTTTGCAATTAGAGAATTTGACAAAATGACAGATGGTGAAAAGAATTCCTCAGCTTTAAATTGGATATAAACCGCTATTTCAACAGGATTTTCATTGCCCTCGACTATGACTGACAAATCTCCAATATCGTATTCATGAAAAATTTTACATTTCATTAGCTTTCTCTTTCTGTTGACTCGGTATGAAAGAGAATGTAACAAAGAATTGCGTTTATTGACTTGATTCCAAGTGCAAGATTTATGAACTTGGAATTACTGCACCAGTTAATTTGAGTTATAGATTGAACCACACTTATTGCACCGACACTGACGTTTCTTGAAGGGCTTTTTTTCTAATCTTTTTGCACTTAAAACTGCACCACATATCTGACATCTAAAACCACAACTGTCAATTCTCAAAATCCAGTAGTAAATAAAGAGTGGAGGAATCGCAATAACAATAGGTAATATCCAAATATTAGACAGCGAAAACTCAACACTACCCAATGCAAATAAAGTTGAATCAAGCATTTTTAGAACATCTTAAAAAGTAGAAGTACTAACTATCATTGTACCAGTAGCGACTACTGGGAGTCGGAAGAGAGGTACCGGCTATACAGTGTACTTACTCGCCACTTACATAAAGTGAATCGGCAGCCCAAGCCGGTCTAAAAACTCTGTCCCAACAATCATAGGGTAAAATTCCACCCCATTAACAAGATTACTTGGGTGTCTGGCAATGACACGACCTGCATAATCTGGATTGTCATAAAACTTGGAAAATGAAGTGAGTAAAGACACATCGATCACTTCCATAGTTGGTAATGTAATCCATGTGTGAAGATTAATTGAAAATTTCTCAGATCTTTTCCCACTAGCAAGATCGGCTTGCAGGTCTTCCTCGGTAAACCGGAAAAATTCTTGGTCAGGAGTTACAACATATCCAATAGTGTAAAAGCAATTTTGCCCAGCATCTTGCATAAAGCCTTCAAGCATAAGATGCAAATTAATGCATTGTGCCGCCAAATCGTCTACTGAATGTCGAGCAAATTCTTTACTAATCTTTTCTTTGACCTCATCAAGATGAAAATCATCATCTAACAAAAGCCCTTCTTCATATTCAATTTCGGGAGTGGTTAACCCAAGCCGCAGCGTTCTTTCTACAGCTTCCCTAAATTCTTTTTCATAGTCATACATATATTTAGAAGCCTTTATATCTAACTGCCGCAAGGCAGTGCCCTTAGCGACCGGAGGGAGCTGGGAGAGATGCACCGTCGATACGGTGTACCCTTACCGGATAAGGGCTTACCCATTAAGCCCGCCCTTCCTTTAGACCCTTTCCCTTTGCACCATTCTCTTAATCTTACCCCATTGCGCGGTCGCCCTCGACCGCCACCCTTATGCCCTTACAAAACCCTTACACAGAAAACTGACACAACAGCTCCTGTTTCTGGCCAAAAATCCAAACACTTTAAATAATAAACATCTGATAAGAAGTAAGCCGTATGGAATTTGACACCCCAAATAGTTGCACCAACCCAAAATTCTCAAGATTATTTTTCGGCCATATATAAACAAAAAACTCGGCATATGCCGAGTTAAATTTAAGATAGAACCCATTGATGATTTGATTCAGATTTGTAGCCTATTCTTTGTAGAACAGCAACTTTGAACTCTGAATCCGTCGTTGGTTTCCTAGCCTGATAAACCTTAACGGATCTTTTTAGTCTTGAGGATTTGACCCAAACTGTCTTCTCCTCTGTGATCGAGACAAGCCCCAAAAACTCCAGAAACTTAATCTGAGCTTGGGTAGGCTGGCTAAACAACTCAATGCATTCAACCGGATTTCTCTTTGTCTCACCGCTTTGATTTTGTTCATTTTGGTTTTGCTCTGAAGGCTCGCCTTTTAAAAGACTCGCCAGAAAAACCACTACCAATAAAAAAATCGGCAGAACAAATGAACCTGTCAGTTCTACAACTGCTACGACAGCAGCCGTGGTTAACATTACTTGAAACATAATACATCTCCAAATTTTAAAAAAGGGATGTATCACTCCCCACAGGGAATCTACATCCCCAGTGGGTTAATCAAAAAATGAAATTATTTAAAACAGCTAAACTGGTTAGCCGTGGTTTTCTGAGTTTGAAAAAGTTTTTTCAAATTCTTTCTCTTGGCGTTCTTTCTCGTCAGCGATTTTATGCAGATGCATACCAAACGCAAACAACCCCAAACCAACAAGCAAGGCAAAAGCCGTTGTGATTGCTAAACTCCATGTCATAAATCACTTCCTTTTTTTAAAATTAAAACGCATCCGACAACAATAAACATAACACTTAATAGTAGACGGACAGATATCTCTATTGGCAAAGAGGAATAGTTAATTCCCAACAAAGCACCAAGAGAGCCTGACGTAATTAAGCCTACTCCAATATCATATGCCAACTGCCTTATTGAACTTTTTGGAAAACCTACAATATTTCGATATAAGCTGGTTAAAAAGACATACAAATATGTCAAAATCGGCCAAACAACAATGCTGATTAGCCAGATCAGTAAAACCGTCTTCACGGTGTACCTCCATAATAAATATGGGATACACCGACCCTATGGGAATGGCATCCCATAGGGTTGATAAAAATGACTTCAACCGATAATCGGCTGACAGGAATTGAAGTCTTTGTCCTGTCTAAAGGCGCTAATCTTTTTACAAGTTTTAGCCTCTTTAAGGGTACTGAGCGAACTCAGCAAGGGCTTGATGTTAAACATCAAAATACCCCATCAGTTTAGCTCAAAATCCCAAACGATTAAAGTTGGACGATTTTCTACCTTCGCTAAGAAAACACTACTGATCTATTTTTAAACCAGTTAACTTTTAAAGCGTTGATCAAATCGCAAGTCGAATGCTTTGGCCGTTCCAACTACTTCAGAAAATAGAGAGTGGTTTGGATTCAATAAATAGTTTGTCTCAATGTTGTATGGACTGACTACGCTAGGAATCGCTAAAGCTAACGCTGAATTCGCATCTTTCAACCATTGATCCCCTATGTCTGCCAACTCAACAGGGGCTGGCGATTCCTCCCAGTTCTCAGGAAGTTGTTCGTAGCTCAATTTATCTATGCTGTCAGTCGGGATACCGATTTCAAATAAAGTGTAGGCAAGCATCAATGCTTCTTTATTGAGATTAACCAGCATCTCCAGTTGAGCCAATGAGGGAGAATTCGCCAAATAAACACAAGCTTGCCCTGGACTGTTCCAGCGTCCGCCATTCATCTTAGCACCTTGCCCATTAAAGGCGTTGTGAGAACGTTTTGTTTTGACGATTCGGTATGCCTTGACCAAACTCAAGAGAACACACCTTCTTCAAGCCGCTCTATGAGTTGCAACACCATCTCTGAACCCGATTGCGTTTTAATCATGTCAATCGGAGCACGTTCCCCCAACCCTTTTACTGGTGATTGCAGCCAATTCTTTGCTGCTACCTTATCGCCTTCAAATAACTCAATGGTGTTGGATAACACCTCAGTAAACCGATACAACTTATCACTTTCATCCTGATTGAGTCTGCCAGCTTTTGCACGTCTGCTATAGGTTGAACGATTCAATCCTAAACTCTCTATAAGCAATTGCTGAGAAACACCGGAATACTCTGCGACTCGCTTAACCGTCCCATGTTTAAAACCTCGTTCGACTTCATTTAACAAACTTACGCCACCACGAGGAATGCCTGCAACAGACCAAATAGAGCTGTCCCCAAAACCTTCCATGCAAACCTCCAAATAAAACATTTATATGTAACAAATGATACAATCTTCTTTTGATTGACTCAACTTATTCATTAGTCAAATAAGTCTGAACCAGTTAAGGGAAACTACAAGAACTGACTCAAACTAAAAGCACGAAGGGCTGAGAGAGAGAAACAACACAATTGACACAGTTTGAAAAAAAATTCTGCAAAATTTAAAAAAAAGGGATAGAGCGTCCGCTAGGATCGCTCTATCCCTTGGTCGGAAACAGTGAAAAAAGTGAAAAAAGACCCGTTGACAAGCACGCTACAAGCTCTCTAAACTAATCAACAAGCAATGCGAAAACGCAAGGAAAACCAATCATGACGACTCATAAATTACTCAACATTACCAAAGCCTTTGGACACCTTATTTGGGCTTTTGCCAAGTTTATTGGTATGGCACTTTGGATTATTGCTGAAGGGTTTATGAAAATGGCTTCTTATGCGCAAGAAATGGTACCGGAAGAACCTAAAAAGACTGAAGCTGAAAAGCTGTATAGCAGAGATATAGATGACATAATAAGTACTCCCGGTAATATCTATCGTGATGAATACGAGAAAGATGGATCGTATTAACTCTCAAATGAAAAATGGGACTTCAAAGACAAGTCCCATTTCTTACTCCTCATTGTTATTTCTTACCTAATTTTTTACCTTTATTAGCCGCACTTGCTCCCATGCCAGCACCTTTGCTACCTGCATCCTTAAAGTCTCCTGCAAAATCATTGAATTTTATACCTGCATCATAACCAGCTGCGGTCATCATCCTAGTAAACATGATGGGTAACAAAATATAAAGCCCCAATAAGAAAATCATAAAGATAAAGGACTCTCCGGAGACCTTCATATCGGCCAAAATACTCGCATTGGGATAGAACACTTTAACCAATCCTTCATTCATCACATCTGCTAAATGCCATAGCAATGGCAACATCAGGATGCCCAAAAGCATCATGCCATGTTTAATGACTGCCTCTAAGCTAAACAATGCAATTGGTAAACTAATTGACGAAAACAAAATCATGCCAAATAGCATACCGGCCTGTAACATTTCCAATCCTGGACGTAGCACTTCATGCATTGCGCCTAACACCATCGATTGGTATGCCGCTCCAAATCCTCCAAATAATTCTTGTGTCCAGTCATATGCTTTCTGTGCCCATCCTTTAATACCATCCGCAGCGACTGGCGTGTCATCATTCTGATTGATTAAATAGGACGGTGCATCTAGTTGCAACATACGTTTTACGAGATTATCTTTGGTTTCTTCATCGGTTAAACCCAGCTGATCTGAAGCCCAGCCTAAATAAGCCGCATAATCCTGTCCTTTAAACCAATCCATCTCATTCATAGCACTTGTTGAATGAAGCGACATGGATGAATACGCCGCTTGTTCATATAATTTCTGACGTAACCCATCAAAATCATTTGAAGGGACTGAACCTCCCATATAGTGATTATCATAGGATGCATTCCACCATTGCTTACAGCTCGGAGTAGAAAGCTTTCTAAGTGGTCGTCCATACCGATCGATGACCGGAGCACCATTTTCCATTATCGAAAACTCTGTTTGAATACCGGCCTGTTCCGCAAATTTCAATGGCATCGAGAGTACCGGACCGAAACAACTGCCATCATCCGTTTGAGCTTGCGTACAGGCTTGATAGAAACCTGGCGTATTCACAAAGACATCGTTGCCGATATAATTCAAATCCGCCGGATCAATGGGCGGTACCGGCCGGTTAGCATTCTGATAACGTTTGAGAGCCGGAATGTAACAACTGGAAAAAAACATATCAGACTCTGAACGAATCGCCGCATCTTTGATGTCGAGATTGTTATAAACATTAAGCATGGCCGTACCGTTCGGCAAATACCCCGTCCACTCTTTGAGTTGATTCATCACGCCCTTCATGCCATACAGCAATGCATACCAGCCAGGCGGTACCGCAACTGCGGCACTGGAGTCTACACCCATATTCTGTGCTGCCGATGTAAAAACATTCGCATTTTCCGGACTGCGACTTTGTTCCGAAATTTGTTGGATGTGCACCGCAGGATCAAACTTCGTATATTGGCTAGGCATCCAAAAAAGTAACACCACCAACATAGCGGATCCAAGATCAAAGAAGTTACGTCGTAACTCAACTTCTGAAGCGATGCCTGTTTCCATCGATGACTTTGTTTCATACCAGTTTTTCAGCATGATAATTGCCAAAGGTAACAGATGCAGATTCAATGAATAAATCATGTAGCTGATTTTTCCGTACCAACTCCAAGCAACGGCAGTTAAGATGACTTCAAAATAGTTATCTGAAAACATCAACGCCCCTCCGTGACGCTTTGAGTTTCTTCAATGGTAGATATAACCGGAGTCGTTTTGAAAGACTCATAAACGGTATTTACCAAATCACTTACCAGCTCTTTGCGCAAACGATACTCAAACATAGCTCGATCAATCTCTTTTTCAATTTTAGTGATATCACTTTCAATCGCTTTGCTTGCTACTTCAGATGAAGCGATGTTTTTATCACTTAATGCAGTGATTAAGGCACGTCTAGCCATTAAACCTTTATCAATTTCTTTATTCAAAGCAATCTCTGCGGCCAAAGCATCAACAATTAAAGGTTTTGCACCACTTTTATTAATACGGTTGGCCAAATCTTCAGTAATTAACATGCCTCTCGATGACAGTTTCTCCAGTTTCTTTGCCAAATCTGGGCTATCAATCGTATTCAAGGCTTCAGCTAAGTCCTCTCGCACGTTTTTTTGATTGAGTGATGCCAGAACAATTAGACCTTTACCTGCGGATGCGGCCGGTTCAGATTTTGGCTCATCAGTTGTGTAAATTTCTTTATAGCCAATCGTTCTTTTCACCCAATCTTCAAGAGCATCTGGTGATGAGAATGCTCCCACCAGCTCTGTTGACACCTGCTCCGGACTTGTTGGAGCCGTATCAGTCGTTGGAGATCGTTGTAACATTGAGTTATAGCCAGTCACCGAACCAATTTTTGTCATGTCAATCGGGTTTTGGTTCTTACCGCCAATTCGCACTAAACCTTCTCCTGGTTGAGGTAAATACACGCCTTTATCACCGCCCTGATGCTTAACATCTTTCATAACCTCAGTTGCAGATGTAGGCGTTTTACCACTTGTTTTCTCTTTTAAGTTGCCGCCCTGCGAAAACAATTCCCAGTCTTTGTACGGATTTTTACCATCTGCGATTTCAGCTTCAATTTGCTCACAAGACTTCAACTCTAATCCCAACTTTTCTTCAGCACGAAAAATATTAGTCTTCAGTAATTGATAAATGTCGGGATGATTTCGTTGAATGTAAAGTAGTGGCAGACTCGTAACCATTCCGGTGATGGTCGATTCTGCGTAATTCATGATGCTATCTGCATTAAGATTACTTAAAAACGAATCAATAGAAGCGAATGGATCAAAATTCCCACAACTGTAACCTGCACCAAACTTCAAGGTGCCGCTCATATTCATATTGGTGTAATTTGTCGCAGGATAATACAGTGGTTTAGCTCCGCCAATGTTGTAGTAAAACTTTGAATTTTTCTCAACATCCATCACTTCGCTTTCATAAAGTTCTGTTTTTTGAGAGTTCGTCAACGCCATTGCTTGGCCGCTGGCCAAAGATGACATAACAATCAACATGACTGATTTCTTCATAACAAACATTATTGGTTATCCTCTATTGACTGCATTAATACATTGAGATCTGTCATACCATAATGGATTTGCTCACCATTAATGACAGCTGCTGGAAGGCGTTTTAATTTAAAGTGTTTTGCACGAACCTTTGCTAAATGTGCTTTTTGCAAGCTTGTGACAAAATCCTGATTCGCAAAATAGGGTTGCATCAACTTCTGTGCATCGATCTCATTGTTAACATTTTTTAATTTCTGATTAAGTTGATATTCGATGACATCCAATCCATCAACCACATAGATAACCTGTTTAATTTTTGGATACTGATTTTGCTCCAGCTCTACAACTTTGGTCTTCGCACTCACAAACAATTCAATGGTATGCACGTTCTCCAAAACTGCCCCAGCAACTTGAGTACTAAAAGCTGCTCCAAACATTCCTAAGCACATACTCAACCCAAATACCCCAAGTACATTACGCTGCATGGTCTTTCGTCTCCTTTCTTGAAATGCGCATTTGATCTGCAATTCTGTAAGCCGCTTCAAGTTCTGAAATTCCATACTGATCCATAAGTTTTTTACGTTCCGCTTTTTCAGACCCCTCTGTCTGGGCTAATGCCATGACTAAAGCCGGTGGAACGTTACGAAACAGTGATAAAAGGTTGTCTGATAAAACGACTCCTTCGGTGTATTTACCAGGTTCTTTACGTGCGGCTAGCAACATTGAGATCTGGTCTTTATTCAGTTGCTTGAATCGTGATATCTGTTCAACCTCATCTTGTGTGGTTGACATCGTGACCCACCATTCCATGTTGGATAGCATTTTTCGGGAAGTGTCTTTAAAATCCGATAAATTCTGAGTGGCCAACCAGAACCACAGACCCAACTTACGAGCCATTTTGGTCATGTTGGTAACAATCGGGGCGATCAGCGGATTCGTCGTCGTGATATGCCCTTCATCGGCTAGTGCAATGATTGGACGATTGTCGTACTGAGTTGCTTCAGCGATTGAAATGACTTTATTGAGCATCGACACCATACTGACACCGAGCATGTCGTTGTATTCCTCATTGATCATCATTCCAATATCGAAAATTGTGACATCCGATTCTGGCCAAGACTCTCCTTTTTGATTGAAGAATTTGCCGCGAACACCCGTACAAAACATTTTTAAATTGTCGGAAAACTCACGCATCCTTGCCCGACGAGATTCAGAATAAGACTCTGTGTCCAGCGACATGGACTCTAATGCGTTGGCAACATCTTCAGTTAAGGTATAACCTCGATCGAGCGTTTTTCGTCCGGCAATCACAATCGCCGTCATAACATCAAAACGTTCATGACGGCGAATCATGTCTAGCTCTTTAGTCTCTCCTCCTGTAATCATCGTAATCGCTGCCAAAACCATTTCACCCAATTCATCTCGTTGGGAATCATCCTGACTCTCATCGATATCGTCTTCAGACGATTCTTCAGATTCAAATAGATCATGCGACATTTCAAGCTTAATCAATTCCTCCTCTGAAAGCTGACCAGCATGAGTAAAGGCCGAATCCTTGACTTCGTTCAAAAAACAGGCGTTATTAAATGGATTAAGTGATATCGGGCTACTGGGTGTTACAACAATTTGGTTCACTTTGACACCGAACTTCTGTAGATACTGCCCTAACAGATAAAATGATTTACCCTTTTCAATAATGAAAAACTGAGCGTTATAAAATGCAACGTATTGTGCAATAAGATAGTTCAGCAATGCCGATTTACCCGAACCAGTCGGTCCGAGAATCAGCGCAAATGCATTTTTAACTCGGTCTTTGATTGGGTCAAACGCGAACGGCTCTCCGCCCCGATTAAAGAACAAAAAGCCTGGGTTTCCAGTTCCCTTCGACCGGCCGTAAAACGGCACCAACTTAGCTAACTGAGAAACAAAATACTTTCTGGCTCTCTGCGTTGCTGGTTTTTTGTCATGATTGTAGGAGTAATTAAACGGTAGTGCACGAATGAACGTATCTTGAGCAATAATGTCATATTCGACCGGTACGGTCTTTAGACCTGCTGAATCAAGTAGTGTGGTCACTAAACGAGATTTATACTTCATATCTTTTGTATCATCAGCTGTTACATAAACCCCCATCAAAGACTTCACAATTGAGTCGCCTTCAGCAATTTTGCGTCTTGCATCTGAAATACGCTCTCGCATATAAGCGGTTTTCTCATCTTTACCTAGTACTGCTTTTTGAAATTTAGCGATCTCTAACTCAATTTCATCATTCGTTACAAACACAATCACTTGAGACCAGATTGAGCCAATGGGCATTGCATCCCAGAGTGCTGATCTTTTATCCCCGTTGAGCAGCTCAGCAGATATGTGTCCAATTTGCGGTAACTGAGACACTTCTTGCACGCTAATAAAACGTTTGGTTTTCCCTGTAAAATACCAATTCCCTTTTTCATCTGAAAACGGACGAGTACCATGAAGAGAAGCTTCAGCTAAATCAGACGTACTCTCACCAATCACTGAGAGGGAAAGTCGATCTGGCTTTTCCATATAGCCGTGATCATTCAAATAATCATTAAAATCTTTACCAAACAACTCGGATCCGGTCGGTACAAGAAAATGACTGAACCAATGGTAAAGCTGATCATCACTCAGTCGTTTAACACGAATGCCAGCGGCTTTAAATCGACTCAACATTGAATCCACTACTGACTGCAAAACCGGAGCATGGTCGTTTTTCACTTTTGGATCTTTTCGCCATAGGTACAGACGTACTTTCCGATATCGCACATACCAGCTCGATCCAGATACCATTTGGTCAATAAAAACCCCATTGGGATCCGATACATCCTGCATGTGTTCTTTTAACACTCGTACCCATTCTTTTCGGAACTCTTGATTACCGGCCTTCGGATCACCATAAACATCAAACTTGCTAGAAAAATCATTTACATTCGCATCATCTTGCATAGTAATCTGCACAACCCAAGGACTTAGATTGTCTTTTGGAATTGAGTCGGATAGTACAGACATAATTTTATGATGCAGGTTTTCCATAAACTCCGCTGTGCGACCATCTGATTCAACAGGGATTAACTCAAAAGCCGCTCCGACGGATAAACCATCTCTCAGTAAGACTTCTTTATCTAAAATTGTTTTTGGCTGGATGAGATCAATAAAAGATTCCCTGTTCTCCAGTGCTGCTTTTTGCTCATCTGATGATGTTATGAAGCTGTTCCACTGCTTATTTGTAAAAGGAATCTTGCCAATTCCTGACCAACGAACAACATCTGAGTCCGCAATCGGTGTCTTCTCACTCATCAGGTTTTTAGGGGCACCTAATCCAAATAATCGATCAATAAACTTCATCTATCGCTCTCCTGGTAATGCGTACTGCGGAGAATCGTATAATTTGAACGCCGTCGAGTAACCTGGGACGGGTACACCGCTGGCAGCCATATGAGGAAATACATACATTACTAGCGTCGGATTTGGAAGCTTAGGAAACAACATGTTCGTCTCAGTCATCACATCACGCGTATAAGCGTTGTAATTAAAATCTGCCATCTTTCTATTTGGAGTTTGCTTTGCATCCCAAGAAGACATAGGAACCCCTTGCTTCATTAATTCTGCTGTTGACTTTGAGTCTTGTGACATCTTTTTAAGCGGTGAAGATGTGCTACACCCACTAACGCTAATCCATGTAGCCAGAGTTATGATTATCAACCGTTTCATAAACCACTTTTCTCCCTACTGGATCGTAATCCAGTTTAATTTCATCGGTAATGTGGACATCCACAACCTGCCCACCTTTGACATAAATCACATCAAAAAACTGTCCCATTCTCTGTGAAAACCAAGAACGAACATCCTCAACACCTTGAGCAACACCTCTGTAGGTTGCATATTTCATTTCATCACCGACCACGCTCTTCACAACCGTTCCGTCAGACATTGTATTAGTTTGAGTTTCTGCTTCAGATATCGCTGAGGCCATGCCGGAACCGATTCCTAACAGTCCCATCTGTGTCATGGCTTGCGGAGCATTAGTAATCAAATCCCCCGATAAACACGGGTTAGCGTATCGGTCACTGATATAACCTAAATAATTATTTTTATTTCCTTTTGATTTATGAGTAACAATGCGTCCGTCATTAAAAATAAAGGTAATGGTGTCGATATTTCCGCTCACGCAGCGCAAATTGAGATCACCGATTGCATCGCCTTGTAATATTGTTTTCTCAAGACCTTCTAGCTCATGATCGTTTGGCATCAGAATGCTCCGGCCGGTACTGATTTTAAAACGCCACGGGTCTGTTACTTTGCCGCCAATCGGAATCCGGCCGACCAATGCGGTTACGGATAATGCGTTTGTTATGATTGATCCATCAGGGATTGTAAATCTAGGTTCTTTGGCGGCTTCTAAGCCTGCCTCTCCCATCGCTTTAGAAGTCACCTCATCCAAAAAACCAGGTACTTCTGGTGAAGCAACTTCAGATAAAAAAGAGGATGCTTTTTTTGAGGTTTCTGCTTGTCTTTTTGCAACAGGAAACGTTGAATCAATCGGTTCAATCCAAACAATTTCGTCTCCAGAAATTTCACCTTGCACGGATTGCGCAGAACCTTGTAATGAGGTACCTAAAGGTGAAACAGGGGGTTGTTTATCCCATTGCTTAGAAAGTTTCGATAATTCCGCTGCTGGAGTCATCAACTGATCGACTTCTGCTCCTAACGGCGAAGGTGTTGCGGTTACACTGGATTGGCTCGGTTGCAAATTTGGAAGAGGAAATAAATCTTCATCTGGTTTTTCCAACGCTTCTATCTCTTCCGTCCCTTCAATAACCACTTGATTCTGAAGTGGTTGAGTTGGATTTTTTAGCTTAGCAACTTGCTCATTCAACGTTGTAATCGTTGATTGCAAATCTTGCATATCGATAACGATTTTCTTAAACTCCTGCGGCAGCTTATCGTTATCTACCGGCTCAACTTTTGAAGTAACAGGGTTTTGCACTTTTATTTTCCCTTTACCGACTGTTTCTACTTGCTGCTCATCAGAAGAACTAAAAACAACAAAGACACCAATCAATACAAAGCCAATTACGAGAAAAATAATTAATGGGTTACGACCTTTCATTACTGAATACCTCCTTGGTATTCATAAAAAAATTCTCGTAAAGGTCTTTTATGAATTAACACCATTACAGTTTCAGCTTTGTCTTTCTGACTTACTGGTAATAAACGATGATGCATGAGGGTTGCCGCTAATAACTCTTTGGAATTTCTCTGAATCATTCTTGTATCAAGCTCAATCGGTTCCGAAGAGGTATTCCGCACTCGTATCGCACTGGCATAAAGCTTATCTGTACGAAATGACACCAGCGGCTTCGACTCAATCGACACACACGCTAAATTACCCTCATAACAGCCAAACAGATCTTTAACAGGATGTTCTTCTACGCCGACTCTTTGAATGTTTGGGTGAGTTTTGACCAGCCTTGTCGGACTGTAGACCTGTTGAAATACATATTTGGTTAAAAACGGATAGCTATTGACTTTTGAAGTGTTTGATTGTGTTTGTGCTTGAGAAATTGACTCCGCATTCTTTTTTGGCAGGTGAATGTTGACGACTTTATCTAATACCTGGTCTTCGTCGGCCTTCTGGAAATAGACGACAAAGTTTTGACCAGATAGCTTATCTTTGAATAACACTCTTAGGGATTCTGAAATACCCACATCTTCAGAGTTTTCACTATTAACAAGTTGGACAAACACCCGATTATCAACGCTACTCAATGTTTTAAAGGATCGCTTTTGAGATAACGTCACACCCGTTACGATGACGCTTCCTTTGGGAAAAACCAGCTGTCTTTCCGATGCATCACTGACGGAGACCGTGATAGGTTCTCCCTCAAAAACAACATGTTCATCCGCAGCAATTAGCTGTGAAACACACATCAATACCAGACCTAAAAGTATTTTCATATCAACCTACATATTCTTTTTAGCTTCTTTCTGCTCATACCATTTTTGTCTTTCGGCATCTAAATCAATCTGTTGAATTTCAGCGGTAAATTCTTGATCGATTTTCAACCCCCAAGGGTTGTACTGTGGATCATCATCTTCAGCTACTACCAAAACGGGTATACGCAACGCCATATTTTTAATCTCGTAAGGCTTGTTGGTTTTCTTACTAAACTGGTCTTCTTTTATCCGAACATCTAGCCAGACTTTCCATCGACCGCCTCCCAGATCTTGAACACATTTATCATCATAAGCTCCACAGTCACCATTGACTGAGTAACTACCTAGCGGCACTACAGATCTTGCTCTTCGATCTAGTTCTCGTCTCTCTAGTCGTTCCTGATAATCTTCAAGTTTGAAAGATAGGTAGCGTTTGGTCATCAGCGCTCGGTAAGACTTGATGTTATTCAGATAATCTTCCTTCGCATCGTCTCGCCATAGATTCAGTTGCTGAAAAAGAGATCCTGCAAAGTTATAAACTTCCCAGGAATAAATCTCTCCGGTGCTTACTTCTGCACCGTACTTTAATGACGGAGGCAAAGAGATTCTTTGCTTTTCAGGTTCAGATAGCGAAATCAACACAATAATGAACATCAAAGACAAGAAAAGCACCAAAACACCAATCACCACCCGGAGGCTGTTGATATGGGATCTATCGTTGTTTTGTTGATCAACATAACCACTCATTAGTACCAAAGCCCCTTGTGACGTATAAAAAGAGATTTTCGGATTCCCAAATTAGAAACCTGCAAATCTAACCATTGCAGAAAGTATCCGTTCGGCTTGCCACGTTTATGATTTCTTAACCACGATGCGGTCATCCAGACCGCGATGAAAGACACAACAACTGTAAAAAAGCCGATAATCAAGAAGGCAAAATGACCGACCAGAAGTGCGATAATCACGCCAATAGCAAAATCAATTAGCACGAAATATTTCAGCAACATAATCAATTCTGAAATGGAAGCACCGCCGATCATTGACGGCTCTTCATCGGTAAACGACACCAGCATTAATTGCCACCAGCCAGTGTGCTTCCGAAGTTATAGACGTAGTAAGCTAAGACTCCAGCAATTGCAACCGTCAAAAGCCCAACGATCAACGTCTGCAACCAATTGCCAATTGTGTAGTTCTTATAATTATCATCATCTTGTAACTTATTCAGACCACTGACTAACCCCCATCCCCAATATGCTGCTGCACCAAGACCAACACCAATTGCTGCAAATATCATCAGCCAGCCGATCACTTTTTTGACTAGATCATCAGCGTTGTCATCGGTACCAACAATGTCACCAATCGGAACATCCGGAGCGGCAGGTAAAGCCGCTAAAACTTCCGGTGTATAAAATCCCAGTAGAGCAACACCTGTCCCAATGATCGAACTGACTACATTTTTTGTTTTTTGATTCATTTGAATCCACCTCATTCAATAAAAAATAGACTAAAAAGATTTAATTAGAATAGCCAGCGGCTATTAAAAATGCCGCCACAAACGCAAACAGACCAAATAGCTTGATAAAAAATACAAACCATTCATCTATCTCGATGTCCCCATCATTCATACGCTTATAAGACTCATTCAGACTACTGGCGATTCTCCATAAAATAATGCCTACAAATAGCGCACCAAAAGCTGCATAGAAAACCGCCTGAGAACCGGAAACACTTTCAAAAACGCTAAAATCCATAGCATTCACCTCTAACGACGATAATCACCGGAAACCGGCTCAAACTCACGAGGCTGTCGCTCTGGTTGATTTAAGTGGTCTTGTATGGAATACACAATTTTTCGCAGATCCTGCTCTAGCCAGTCGTATCGAAACTTAATACGTTGCTCTTCTCGCTGGTGCGCTTGTGCTTTGTGGATAATCGTGTTGGCCTGCTGTAAGTAAGATGCTAAAGACCGTAATATTTCACGCTCTCTAGAATCCAAGCCACTTAACTCATAATTTTGATGCAGCCCGTTTTTGGAGGACTGAGACAAACGTTCTTCCATGACACCAGAGTTGGCCAACACACCATTTGATGCCACAAACAGCCCTGCAAACAAAACCCATCGTTTCACCATGATTTCCCTCAAATACGTTTTTACTAAAAATTTTTAAGCGCAAGTATTCCAGAAATCAAAATTCCACGACCCGATTACAAAAAACAAAAATTGACACTTGTAATTTTGTGGTGTGTTTTTAGAAATATAAAAAGAGTGAAAACGCCCAATGCATAAGAGTTTCAGGCGTTTTTTAAGAGAAGAACAATTAGAGATATTTTTTGAAATATTTTGCAACAACCCAAACCGTCATGCTGGCTGGCAAAACAAACAAAAGCATAAAAATGCTTGGATGAATGGAGATTGGTATCGAAAGATACAAAATAATTGGCAAAACCATAAAAGGAACAATGTAAGATTTTGCATGATGATACACAAAAGAAGTCTCACGGCCACCTGACCATGTTCGGATATCGCGCTCAGCTAAGCCGTCAATTAATGCAAACAGAACAAACAGCATCAAAGCAGGAATTGACATAATAATAACGCTCAGACGCAATAATGCGGTCTGTATTACGTAAATCATGGCATAAAGATAATCTAAGACGGAAGATTGCCCCAAGAATTCAACAAACCAGCTAAACCAAGTGGTTTTTACCACCCATGTATCCAGATACTGGATAAACAATAAAGATAAATCGCCAGGTGTCACCATAAACGACTGATAATCAGAATGTAGCCACCCAAATTCCACTTTGAGTACGTTATAAGCGTGTTGGGATCCGGAAAGACTCCACCATTGAAAATAAATCCCTACCCACTCAATCAAAATCGAGAAAAATAACGAAATAAAATACGAAACGATTGCCAACAAAATAAATCGTGTGACATTTACGACAACGCCTTTGTTACCTGAAGTCTCTGCCATTAAGCTGCCACCTTAGCAACACTCAGCCAATCATTATTACGACTCATCAGCCCTTCGCCGGTATTGTATTTTGCTACCATTTCACCATATACATCACTAAACTCAGTTTTAATTTTTGGATCGTCTTCTTTCTCAGGCAACGGCATCCGGATCTTATACAATTGCCCCCCCTCAATAAGAGCAAACGCTTGGCCTTTTGGCAGCGACATAACTGTCGAGACATCAATCATATCTACTTCACGTTTAGAAGTACGATCTTCGTTTTTCGATGTAAAATCCACACCAGAACCCACATCGGATGAGTCATTGGCACCGGTTACGGCCATAAGCTCATTCACCCGAACTTTCGGTAACTGGCTAGTTAGGATTTCCGCTGTCGTAGGCTCTTTAACACGCAGCATAATTAAGTTATTAAAGTTCCCTTTGATCTGACCTGCCTTAGACTTAGAACCGATTCGAGCCTCAATATCGCTCTCGGTCTGAGTATAGGCCGTGACTTGGTAGCCTGCACCACCAGCCTTATTGATCATCGGAATAAATTGATCTCCAACAAGCTCATTAAATTCATCCGCATGAATACTGACTTTTCTCTGGCCGGTTTGCATTTCCGGCAAACCGAGGGTAATGCCGTTTTTGTACAAGAAACCCGACACGCTAGTTAAATCAGCAAACATCGATGCGCCGACAGCGCTAGCTACGGTTGAATCAGACAGTGCATCCAGTCCAACATACACAACTGCTTTTTGCCGTATGGCACTCATCCAATCAAAAATTGGACGTTTATCGGTCACATCTTGATAGTCCGGCGCAATAAGTTCTGCCGCTCGACCGGTGGTGAGCTTTTCAAGCAAAGGTGCCAAGCTTGATACAATTTTGTCAAAGTAACTACGATCATATTTAAAAGCCCCTAGCAGTCCATCGAGGACGGCATCATAAAATTCTGTGGCTTCGCAATATTTCAATAGCGCAATGGCTTCTGGATTACGGTCTTTCAAACTAAATGGCAAGGTCTTTGGATCTAGGTTGTCCAGAATCTGATGATAGAGTTTTTCCCATCCTTCCGGAGCCAACTTACCTAAAATCATCTTGCCGTACTTCAACAATAAAGGTTCAATATTGTTGACGTATTTTCTGACGGAGTGATAAGAAGGTTTGTTACCCAGTGCGACATCCGCTTGCACAATGATATTTGCAAATCGCCAAGCAAATTCTTTAAACGCAGAGCTGTTTCCTTCAGATGGTAACGCATCAGACAATCGACCGGCCGGTTCCGTCACTTTGCTGAAATTACCGATCCCGTTGTAACGTGCAGAAACTTCCGGAAAGCCGAGATGAAACATATAAAATGGCCGACCGGCTCGTTTAGCCTCGATCTGACAACGCATCATCAAGTCGGCATCGCCCTTGGGATCAAAAACCACAACAACATCACCGCGACGAATATCTTGAGTAATCAAGATTTCTGCTAGCCTAGTCTTTCCAACCCTGGTTGTACCTAACACAAGTGTGTGCCCTACCCGTTCACCCAGCGGCATATCGACCGAATACTCACCTTCCAACATACCGACTGCATGAATGGCCGGATTACCACCAACCGGTGGTAAGGGTCTGACAGGATTAAAACGGCTGTTAGATGACAGCAATACAATTAAATACCCTGCAATTTTGAATCGCTCTAACCTCTTTTCAAGTAAACGTGCCCATTGATAGATTTTAGGCGGTGTGATGTATTTTTCGTTTTCAGGCTCCATCGCATCAAACAAACGTTGAGTATGCTTTTGAGTCCAACGAAACCCTAAACCTAAAAACAAAGTACGGTTGCTAACCGGTACTTGTCTAGGACGCATTCCATAATACGGCAGTCGAACCAGGTTTTTTTGGTAACGATAAATCTTATACCCCTGTCTAAACCTGGCTAGACCAATCAGCACAAAAATAGCTGAACCGACATAAGCCATATGCTGAGACATCAACAAAATTTGAGGCATTTTATACATGATCAGACTGATGATTAAAGCGGCTGTAGCAGAATGGAATTCAACGGGCGGCCGCAGTAAAGCCTCGATGGGATACTTGGGTCGAAAAATCATTATTGAGCTACCCAACCTTGATGGACAATAACGGGATACTGTTTAATATCCAAACTGTTTAAAAAGACATCTGCATTAACCAAATTTACATTTAATGGATGCGCTGCTTGACGAATTTTGTCAATTTCCGCCAATGTTTGAATGTTGGCCAAATAACAGATTGCATGATGTTTAACGAGCAATTCCTTTCTAAGACTTAACCAACGCAATGACAGAGGATCAGCACCCAGTACACAAAATGTTCGACCGGACAACATGGGCTTAAACTGATCATAACGATTAGATAAGGAGTAAGTTGCAAAGCGTCCAGGAGATGCCGACGTGGAAAAAGGTAAAGTCGCTTGTATCATTTTGGCCAAAGGGCTTTGATCAGGACTTTGAGCAGAACACACCGGCACAACTAGCACGAGACTAAGGCTTAAGACGGGCAATAACTTTTTGAGCATAACGGTAAGCTCTCTTACGACATTTCTTTGATGGACAGTGATACTTTGCGATTTGTAAAAACAAAGGATCACCATCAAATTGACTTAAAATTTCTGCTGCAACTCGGATATTGTTTTTTGGATCAAAGGCTTCATTCAAATTCTTAAACTTTTCTGAATGGTAGCGTAGCGATACTTGCATAATGCCGACATCGATGTTTCTCTGACCCCTCTTCAACGCCTTGTATACTTCCGCTATCGCTTGCTGTTTTGAGTTGTAATAAACCCCTTTCCCATCAAAGTTAGCCGTCCAAGGCCAGGGTTTGCCGGTCGAAGGGTTTGTAGATTCTTGCTGAGCAATACCATATAAAACCAACGGGTGATGGCCGTAGTGCTGGGCAATCTCTACAAAATGATTCGCAAACACAGGTAAAGAAGTCATCCAAATAACGCAGAACAATAAAAAACGCACAACAACTAATCCATTGTATGAACTTCTAAATTTGAACCATTTTTAGAAATAAAGGAGACTGGAACACTCAGCTTGTGCTTTGCTATAAATGTCTTATCACGATTCAATGTGATAAATCCGGTTTTAACTAAATCTTCCGGAACATGGAGCTCCGCATAACTTTGCAATGCTTGATCTGTCGAATCATCAACAATGAAGATATCCATTTTCACCTTATAAAAACGTACTTGATTAACCAACTGTGAAAGCCTTGCATGACACTCATCGCAATTAACCTTGGTAAAAAACTGAATACGATCATTGACACCAATTTCATCACCCCGAATTTGATTCAATCGTTCGTAATCAAACAGCATTCGCCCTTCATTTAGCTTTCGTAACTCAGCTTGAACCATTCGCATACTGACAATTGAGCTATCAACATACTGCACATACTTTTTAGCAAACAATTGGGCATACTTCTGCCGTTGTTCTGTTGTCTGTGCAAAAATTCCCAAAACCTCTGGAGGGGTCGATGGCGTCTCATTTTTAGAAAGTTGCTCAGCAATGGATTTGAGTGTCAAATACCGTTTCCATTCCTGGTCATTTAATCCCCAAAACTTCTGTTCAATACTTTCAATGGCCAGTGGTTCTTTAGATTTATTTTGTTGTGACAATTGCTCAACGGATGATTTTTTTACAGAAACATCATTGGTTTCAGAAGCTTGTACAACAGATACCAACAAAGGCAGTGCACTTAGCAATAAAATTTTTTTCACCTTTTAACCTCAATCATTATTTAAAAATATCCGTTAGACAGATCTCAGGCGTGTAAACGACCTTCAGTAGAGGCAAGTTATCTGTACAGCACTCATAACCTCTCCAATAATTCCATCCATACTGATTTTTTCCATCTGGATTTCTGCCCGTTGACCAGGTATCAATTCCAGTACTTTTACTTCCGAATGCTTTGCAAGTTCGATCTTTCTTAGGACTAATCATTTGCCAAAGATCTCTTTTCTCATTTGCTCTTGAACCCTTCGCTTGTACAGATATTCGCCAGTCATCGGCATTCGTTGCGATATCGACAGCTCTTTGTGCAATCACTGCTGCTGCTTTAGGATCTTCTTGCTGCATCACCGTACCGATTCTTGGCCATACCGAACCCCAGCTATTTCCGATAAGATTAAGACCACTTCTGGAACCAATTTCTCTTTGTCCAGGCAGGTGATAACCTTTTACGATTGACTGTATTCGATCAACAATCCCAAACCGCCATTCAAGCATATCGACCGTTGAATCATAGTAGGGAAAGAAAGGCGTGATTTTAGAAGGGCAAAACCCCATGAATTTCGAATCGCCCATTAATTTATTCAAACCACTGATTTGGATACTATTAACTGCTGCATTAATAGCAGCTGATTTTTGCTTGTCAGTCCAGCTTTCATCCTCATTTTTTGTATCAGGGTCATCCTGCACAAAATCAACATAAATGCTGCTACTGATTGAGCCTATTGACGAGGTGTAGTCTCCAGCAAATAACATGAAAGGATGTCCAACCACGGATGCATTTTTAAATATAAAATCACTTGCAAGGTATTCACCCATATCTAAATCCGCCCCCTTGTTACCGACAAATCCAACCAGTTGTGATTGGACTTGCCTGAACTCTTGCCAAGGCTGTTCTTCTACTTGATCGTAAACACTCACAATTAAATCCGGCAAATTGTGTCGAATTCGAGCTGATGTCGAAATCGAACAACCTGACAACGAGCAGACAAGATGTACACACACACCTATCAAACAGTAATCAATACACTGTGGATTGATTGATGTCTCAATCGCATCCAAAGAGGTAAATGTGGCGGCTTGAGAAGATTTAGCAGGCATCGTAAGCATGAGAAAACTCATGGTTAGATAAGAAAAAAATCTCAAGAGAACCTGTCTATGGCGCATACTGCACAACCACAACATCTTGCTGGTGACTTGCTACCTGATCTAGGTTTTGAGCATCCAAAGGGGTTTGGCTGACGTAAACCTTAAACTGATAAACGCCTGCTACATTAGGAAGCAATGCCGTTGTACTAGCGCTTTCAGCCATCGATATCGATGCATCTGGAGTCAAACTTTCCCAATAGTAATACAGCTTTTCACTCTCAATTTGAGCCAAAACATTAACGCTCAAATCCACAACTGATTGGTTGACGTTTAAAGACTGCCCAGCATCAACGTGATAAATCAAATCACTCGACTTCACGACAACTAATCGGTCTCGATTGAACTCAGGAACTGATTGCCGCTGATCCACTGTGTCTAACTGAGTTTTGCTGACCAATAACTCAAATTCATACATTCCATCATTCGAGAGTTCGACGGATGTACTTAAACTGTTTTGACTGACAATATTTGAATTCTCTTCAGAAACCGCTTGCCAGTAGTAAAAAATGGCTTCTTCAGACGCTGATCCAGACAGTTCTATAATATTTTCATGCGTATAAATCGACGATCCAGCTTCTACATTTAAGACTGTTGGGTTAGAAGACTGGTTGATATGAACTGAAATTGTATCGGTTGCTTCACGACCTAATTCATCGACAACCGTTAAACGATAAACGAGACTGCCGTTGGAAATGGTTCCAAGGTAATCAGGGACAGAAATTTCTAAAAATTCAGATTCTGAGGTGGTTGGAAAGTCATAATTGAAGTCATTGGATAATAATTGCCACTGATAACTAACCTCGTGATAACGTTGATCCAAATTGACGACTGGAGACAAATACACTTTTTCGCCGTTTTGAGCGAGTTGATCTTGTCCTAAAGTAACATTTAAAGGGCTTAATTCACCTGGCAGCATTTGAACGGAAATAAAGCTTTCAGAATAATTTCCGTAAATGTCGTAAGCTTGTGCTTGAAACTGGTAGTCCTGTGTAGAAGTGATATAAGGTTTTTCAAACCTTGCTGTACACGAGACTCGCTGTTTATCCTCTTCCCATACGACACCTGTATCTAGATTAGAATCATATTCACACACCGTTTGAATTGGTTCTAAAGACTCTCCGGAGACCTGAGTGACTTGGATAAAATCCGGTTGAAAATTGCCGACATAATTTGACTGTAAATAGAGGGTATCGCCTTGATAAGCCGTTTCAGTTATTGCGTTTTCAGTAAAAGATACTGATAGCTTCGCTTCATCCGGTGATACCTGGCTCTGGCAGCCTACTTGAACTCCTGCTAGAGAGAGTAATACAACCAATAATTTTCTATTTTTCATGTGTTTTCCTTTAATCTTAAAACTTAAGCCAAATGGCGTTTATAAGGCTTTGTATGAAGAGGTAACTGCCTGACATGCTCTAGTTCGAGAGGCTTACTGAAGTAGTAGCCTTGGTAATAGTCACAGTTCAAGCTACATAAGATGTCTAGTTGATGCTGGCATTCCACTTTCTCGGCCGTGACTGTTTTGCCAAGCTTGTGGCACAACGTAATTAAGCTGCAAGTGACTTCAAAATGCTTGCGATCGAAGTGGACGGATTCAATCAACTGTCCGTCGAGTTTTACGTTGTGATACAAATCAGTAATCTTGATCATCGAGTCAAAACCGTTGCCAAAATCATCAATAGACAAATCAATTGAAAGATTGGCCAACGTCTTAAGGTTTTCTCTTAGAGTCGCTTTATGAAATGGGTTAGGTTTAGTTTCTAATACTTCGATTTCTACCAGCACTTCAGGATGAAGGTGACGCATTCGCGTTACTTCATCAACATAACGTGTATCAATTCCGAGAGTCAAAGGGCTGACATTTAAAGCAAATGTGACGGATTGAAACTGACTATTTGCATAAAACAATTGCTGTACATCCAGATAAAACCGCTTTAGCACAGCCAAATCTAAGAAAACCATTTTTTCAACTTCCAGTTCTGCCCAATCAACCAAGCTTTGGGGAGAAATGGGAGGGTCTGTATCCAGCCTTAGTAAGACTTCGAATTTTTGTAAACTTTGTTCTTTATCAACGATGGGTTGATAAACCAATCGCATTAAGTGATTTATTTCGAACATATCAAATGAAATTAAGGTTTTACTCATCAATGACTTCCTTACCCTTCAACTTTCTTGATAACTTTTTGGTCATCTTTCTTGTAAACAATTTCATTCTTTGTCAGATCGATATGCACAACAGACCACCCCATCAATGAATCGCCAATAAACAACATTTTTAACTGCGATTTTGGATATTCGACAAACGCTGCATTTTTGCTTGACCAACGAGTAAAAGAAACAGGAGCCGGTAAACGAGAGACTTCACTTTTATTCACCCGTTTTTTTTCAGACTCTGTTTTTTTAGACGTTGTTTTTGAGTGAATTTTTTTCTGTAGGTCTACAACTTTCTCAACAAGCCCCTGAAGAGACTTTTGATTCTCAATGCTTAATTCTTTGTTTTTAACAACCGAGCTTTCTAGCTTGGAAATTTTGAACAGTAAATCCACACGATCTTTTTCAATCTGTCCTGCAAATTCTTCAAACTTTTCATGTAACGAATGGGATTCTTGCTTTGTATCCAAAGATTCAGTCTCCAGTTCTACTAATTCATTTGGGTACTTTTCAGATTCCAAAAGATCGTGTGGCGTTGACTGAGAAATGGTAGATAAATTATGAGCCGTGGTACTTACAGTATTACTTGGACTCAGTACTATTGGCTTTGAATTCACTAATTCAAGTGGTTTTATAGCTGCTGAAGGCTCAGAAAGCTTTTGGGGTATGGTAGAAGTATTGGTTTTTTGATTAAAATCGATAATATCTTCGACTTTAGCAGGCTCTGTTTCAATCACTTGTTCTTTTTCTAAGAAACCCAGCAAGCCTAAAAAGCCTACAGCAGCGACTACGAATAAGATCAGCACAACAAAGATTGTCTTAACAATTTTTATGAATTTGCGAATTTTAGAATTACCAGCAGACGTTTTATCGACCGACTGCTCTTCAGCGGAAGAGGCTGAGGAGTTTAGAGAGCTAGATGAATCATCATCCGACGGCAACGGTGGCAAATTTTCACTCATTTTTTTACATACCCATAGAAAAATAATTACGTAAGTAAGGTTAGTAAAAAAATGAAATCAAAGTACCGATTACAAGAAACAAAATCTCACACTTGTAATTTATCAATAAAAAAAGGTGCTTAACCCACTATCGAATTAAGCACCTTTTACGTTTTAAAACAATTACTTAAATTATGCTGATCGTGATATTTCATCCATACCGATGGTGTTGTCTTTTAACACTTCAGTCATCATTAATGAACCTAGCGCAAGCTCAACATCTCTCGGATCCAAAATCCCGTTCGCCATTTTTGTAGAGGCGTGTTGCAACATTGTCTGAAATCCAATTTTATTTCGCATATGATCCAGAGCGTTAAGACGTTCACTTTTTAGTAAATGATGACCAACATATTCATCCAGAGCTAACACTTCAGCAACAACGGTCGTTGAGGATATATTTCCAATTCGTAGGCGTATATTCTGGTCGATATCGATGGATCTCATAAAACGATTCCTGGCTTCAAAAGGTATGTGTTTTTCTGCGGATTGAGACAAGAATTCAACGGATTTCGTTTTTGAATCAATCATCGGAATTTCTTTCACGCAGCAAACACCCGTCAAAATCGTGGGTGAAAAGATCAGCTCATTCATGAGTAGAAAATGCAGCTTATCAATCACATTCAAAACACCGTGTGAACGAACACTTGCCCATACTTGAGCACCACTCATTGCCAACTCAACACAACGTCTAACAGCTTTACGCTCATTGATCTCGTCAACCACAAAAATATTGTACTCATCGAGCATTTCATCTGTAACGTCAGCTAACTTTCCACGGTACACGCTTTTTGATGGCCCTATCTGGCCATCAAAACTTTCAGCAATGAGTTTCATAACCTTATCAGCAGCTTTCAGATCAGCTGAAGCAATAATATTCAAGCCTGATGCCAGCCGCTGTAAAAACAAAAACGTATCGAGGTGGGCTTCAGAAAAGCCGCAGTCTTTTAAAACAGAATTATATTGATGCATGTTTCCACCTTTTATAGATTAAATTTGCTTTGACAATGGGAAAACATCCCTCTGTAAGCAGCAAGGGATTTATCGAAATTTTCTTTGTTTAAGTTTAATTTACTGTTGGCCAAGTTTCTTTCCACTCGACGATAGGTGTTTCTTCTTAAGTAGACTCGACCAGGTAATATGAAGTATCCCAATAAATCTATACCTTTTGATGTCTGGTTAAATATGGTTTTTTTTGGGTTAAAGTTCATGAGCAACCGTTTCGAAACAAAGTTTTCCATTAAAAGATGGCAACGCTTAATAAAGCGAATATCCTGGTGAATAATTAAAATATCATCCACATATCGAATGTAATGTTCTACACCTACTACATGCTTCATATACCAATCTAGTTCATTCATTACAACATTTGCTATCAATTGAGAATCTAGGTTTCCAATTGGTAGCCCTCTGTCTTGATGAGCTTTAAAAAGGCTTTTATGCTCTGGAACCTTACTGAAATTCAGGGCATTTCCTTTTTTAATCGCCTCTTCTCTTCGTTGATTAAAAAGGGTTTCATGTAGCAAAAACTGCAAAACATCATTTTCTAAAACACCATCTCGTTTAAAAATTTTCCAAACGGTTGGCAAGTGAATGCTTGCGAAAAAATTTGCTAAATCAAATTTTCCGAAATATGCAATGTCTTTGTAGTTTTTAGTTTCTTTTCGCGTTGCTTTAACCGCTCTAGTAACAGCGTTATGTATTCCTCTTCCTGGGATGCATGCATAAGAATCTTGGATAAATCTTTTGTGATACCAGGGTGAGATTCGGTTATAAATGATGTGGTGAACAACTCTATCTCTAAATTGAGCTGCCCAAACCTCCCTTGGTTTAGGCTTGGTTACAACGAACACTTCGCTCGGTAGTGGCTTATATCTTTGCGATTTGATCTCTTCAAAGAGGTTGATTAGATTTTTTTCAAGATCCATTTCAAACTGTATTTGATGATCTGAATTTCGCTTATTTTTACGACACGAGTAGTAGGCTTTGAATACCTCTTCAAGAGTGAATGGATAATCTGCGATCGGAACAATATCTTCTTGAAGTTTTTCTATAGCACCAATAGGTGGAACGGCTTGGTATTGACTGCGGACACAACGAACTCGGTTGAGATTGTTCTTGTTGTTGTTGCTCTGGCTGCCATCACTAAAGCTCTGGTACCATGCGTTATTGGCATTGTTCTCAGTGGAAGACCAGTAATTAGCTGTGGCAGCGCCATTGGTAAACACTCTTGCCGATGCACTCGGTTGCTTTTGAGCAGCGTCGGTTGCGCAGTCAAGCGGCAAGTTCAGTTGTAAATTCAACTTATTATTCACTTCGTCGCTCTGCCTTCTGCACTTTCTACCTGTCTTATGGATTCAGGTGGTTTACAACAAATACCAGTCAAATCTGCTCTCTCATATTTACCTTAATAAATATAAATCCGGCTTCAAGCCGTTCCACCTATTGGCGCTTGTTTTCTTTTTTCACTTTTTTTCCAACCTTCGGCTTGTTTGCAAATTTCAACGTTTAAATTAGATAGACGAGCAAACTGTCCAATTGAAATAAAGTGCATGTCTTTACATAAACGAAGGCTTAGCATAATTAGCTCCATGCGCTCTAAAATTTCTATTATTTTTGAAAGCCTATCTGTTGAAGAATTGTTGACACGATAGATCATGAGAACGATATCTCTAGATTGCTCAATCAAATCCTTGCCTAAAACTAATTTGTAGTCCCGTGGAAAATTTTTTACCACTTTCGTAATCATTAAAACTAGGTCATAAGTTTTCTTGTAAATGGGTAGATGGTCTGCTCTTGCCATATGGTCTCCAAAAAATTTCGCTGAGCCGTAAACGGCTCAGAAAGAATCAAATACTCAAATAATCAATAACTGCGGACACAACGAACTCGGTTGAGATTGTACTTGAGGTCGTTGCTCTGGCTGCCAACACTAAAGCTCTGGGACCATGCGTAAGTGGCATTGTCCTCAGTGGAAGACCAGTAATTAGCTGGGGAGAATCCTCCAATTAAGTCCTTTTGTGCAAAGAGGCTGTTCAACTGAGTCTTGGCTGGTAAATACCAGCCACTCCCTTTGTCAGAACAAAGTTTTGCTGCCACAGCATTTGATGAATTATTTGGTAAGCAGCTTTGTGTGATTGAGGTGTTATATTCTCCGTTTGTGGTTGAGGATGCCCCAGTAGATTGGTTGTAGCATCCATATTCAGCTGTACGATTTTCATCAAAAAGTGCAGCAGCCATACCTGGTTCAACCGTTATGCCTCCATTTGGACTTACAGTCTTGACATACAAAGAGCCACTGGCTTCTAAATAAAATCGACACTTTGTAACACCTGAATAAGACATACAGTTTGGATATAAATTATTATCAATATCTCGAAATTGCACGTTGGTCGATGTTTCTACATCAATCACTCCTGCTGGTGGGGCAGCGTTCATATAATCGCATCCTGCCCCACAGCTCTCCCCATTAATTGTAATTGTGTAGCTTAAATCAGCAGGGTCTTTTTCTACGGTCAGTTGAGCGGTTTGCATCGCTTCTGCCATTGCTTGAGCATCAAGAGATCCTGAAGATGCAGCCGTAGTAGATGGCTCAGGAAAATACAAATAAGATGCTGTGCTACCTGGTTGTACAATGACGGGGGCAGCAACTGCCTGTGCTCCAACCCCTAACCCAATCATAATGATCGATAATTTTAATGAACGCATATTCCACCTAATTTATAAACTCATTTAAATCTAACTTCCAACCTGATCCACATGCTTCTCCAGCATTGCAAGCCACGAGATCACTTCCAGGCACAATTCCAGCGGTAGCGCCTAAAAGCTTTCGTGTTTCAAGTGACTTCTCAAAATCAGCCTCAATCAGTGCTTGATCTCCGTCAAAGCTAGCCAATACCACCAACATATCAACTTCATTCGTTGGCTCATCATCGGCTGTACCTAAAATGCCATCGACCCCTTCTGTAAAGATTTGTCGAAAAATGGCCACATAATGATCACTGGTTATTGGCGGTAGTTCTAACGGCCATAGATTCCGCTGTTTTAACGCATAAGCATCAAACGCACAGGTATGTAACGTGGTATTAAATGTAGCCACACCACCACTTAATTCGTCAGTTGCACTATCGATTCCTGTTGCATGTATCTGGCAATACTTATTTGCATCCGTTCCATCGGTCATAGCTTGGGTTATGCCTGTTCGATGATTCAAAAAGTACTGAGCAGCACTATTTTGAAATGTGGCCAAGTTGTCGGATTCCAAAGCGGCAGATGACTTTATCGACATGGTTTCATTCATCTGTAAAACGGAAGTCATTAATAATGCAACAACACTGAGCGCTGCAACCATCTCAAGCATCGCCATACCTTTTTGCGTACCCAATTTTTTATTCGCAAAGCGTTTTATAAACATCGGCATCACTCCCTGTCTCTCCCAACACGATATAGTCTTGACTCCCTGACGATAAACGAGTTTTCGTCAAATAATTGGCTTCAAGACGTAAAATAGCAGGCTCACTTAACTGCCCACATACAGCCCAATTATTCGTATCTCTAGAAAGATAAAAATTTGAATAAGCAGCAGTTGACAAAGATTTCATACCACTTGGTAGCCGTGTATTGGATTGAATATCTACCCATTGATAAAAGGTTTTTGAGCTAGGTGCAGGATTCTTCTCCACAAAAAGCTTTGCAGCCCAAGTGAAGTTTTTATAAGCACTGACTTCTTCAGTAACCTCAATGATTTTAGTTCCGGATGAATTTTCCTGAATATGACCATTCAAGCCAGCTTGCAAAGCTACGCTGCCTACCAACAACACAATATAGAGAAATAACAAGACCTAACCCTCCAAACCTTAACTAAAGCCTTACTTAACTAGCTGCTCGTTTTTGAATTAATGCTTGCCGCATTTGATTTTTTTGAAAGAGCACTTCATCTTTAAGTTGAGGTAAATTACGAGAGCGTATAGTTGAAGCAACTTTTGAAGAGTCTCCCTCTGATTTTAATATCGTTGTATTTAAACGGCCGTCCTCAATCTTTTGATGCAGAATCACGCGTAATACTGAAGCAAGTGTATTAGATGAGTTCTCTCCAAGTAATTGATTAAAAGAATCAAGAGAAGAGACTAAATCTGTCCCAAACCCTGTGCAAATAACCAAGAAACCATTGGAGGCTGCACGCAAAAGCATTTGAGCGGCTTCAGAATCCCTGACCTCACCCACAAACAAAATTAAATTTTGATTAGCTGGCTGGGATCGAAGTACCCCTCTCATCGATTCAGTCCAATCTCGGTCGTTGGCAACGGTTGTCTGGGTGCAATAACCCTTACCATGTCTGCCATTAATCGGATGTTCCGGAGGATCCTCAACCGTGTAGGCCATACCTCCTAAAGCCTCCAGTCTAGATACCACCGTTGCAGAAGCGGTCGTCGTTTTTCCTGAACCAGGAGCGCCGCAAATAAAAATCAACCCTCCCTTCACAATGCTTGAATCAATCAATGCCTCTTGAACATACTCAGGGAGAGGACTGGGAAGTCTACTCAAATTCAGAGCTTCATTCGTTGCACGACGAACGCGATACCAAATTCCATCGATTGAGCGTGTATCTTTATAAACACGATAATGCTGTCCATTGTGTTCAATAGAGGCATCTTTTGATTGTGTTGCTTGACAGAGTTCGTAGAGGCTTTGAATTAATTCAGGATCAGAAAAATCCTTACCTGAAGTCAACCCTGGAAATACCAGAGTTGAGTCCAAATCGACTTCACTACCGGACTGGTTTTTTCCGGCAGGAAGCGTTTTTACTTTAATGTGAATATCTGTAAAAGACATAATCTAAAAAACTTTAATTACTTAATGGTAAAAACAATGACAGGAGATGTTTCAGAGCACCCCGTTGCAATAGCCACTGGATTAGGTGTATCGGTTGATACACTTTTTACCTGATTATCTGCCGTCACAGTCAAACCTGATGCTAATGACGCTGAATCACCGACTTGCAATTGATGCGAAAATTTTGAGATACCTTTAACCAGATCAACACAGGTTTCTTTGCCTAAGTTTGCACCGCCAATTTGCATACCAAACTCACTTGTGTTGGCTGCAACGACAACATCATGCCCCCAAGGATCTAAAATTTTTGTATTAGTCGCATCCCAAACAAACGGGCTTTTAACCAAGCCTGCATTATTCCAATTTTCAATTGTATTCAGCCCAGTAAAATCATTGGCAATACCAAATAAACTTCGAGCTTTAGTGGCAGTATTCACTACGGTTTGCACCGTATCGTTTACCATCTGAGCATCTGTCGCATTTTTTTGCCAAGATATAACCGCTGTTGCAGCGACCCCCATCAAGCCTAAAGCAATTGCCCATTCCATAAGAGCAACACCACGTTGCTTATGCTTATAGTTATACAGTCGTTTAGGCGGTTGTGATTCAAGCTTATTTAAATCACAGTTTTTTACAGATTTTTCCATGACAATCTCCTTTATGGAATTTACTGAGTGATAGATAAAAGGCTCATGTACACCCAACCAATTACTCCCCCTACCAGGGCAAGCAATAAACTGGACAAAACATTGCCAAATATAAATTGCAGTCTTGAAAAAACGGTTTTTTCGATTTTTTCAACAATGATTAAGAACGCTTTCGAATCAGATCCCATGCGGCTGTAGACATTAATAATCCAGTGATATTTTGGAGGGATCATTGATAAAGCAGTTAAAGCCTGCGCTGTTGTCTTACCTTGACGAATGCTACGCATCACCAATTCACATTGATATTGAATATAGTTTGAGCTACCTGAACGAATATGTTTGATTGCGTCAGATAGCGGAACTCCTGCTGAGATATACCCCTCAATGGAATTTAAAAAACGCGTGGATTCTATTTGAGACATCAATCCGAAAATGGGGATGTTACGATCAGCAAATTCTCTGCTTTCTCCAGTCCATCGAGGCAGCAAAAAACGGATACCAAAAAAAACAGCCGCAATAAATGCGACAATCCCAATTGAAATATAAACAGACATATCCGCTACTTGCGCAAACAGTTGTGCACTGTATGGCCACTCATACCTTGGTTTGACCTCTTCAAAGCCAGGTAGAACTTTTATTGAAAAAAAGAGCAGTAGAACAATCAAAGCTGCAATATACATCAAAGGTTTGATGAGTGATGCTGTGAGAGTTTTTGTCAATTTCTCTTTGTTCTCAATCGTCTTTTTTGCATTGGTAAATCCCGCTTCAAGATTCCCTGAAGATTCACCTGCATGGATAAGCATGTACTCACCTTGAGGAATTAATCCCTTGAGTGAAGCAGTGATTGACAATGCTTGACCGCTTCCACCACGTAATCTTCGATTCACCTCTTTGATCAAAGGCGACAATGGATGACGAACTTTCTTAAAGTCGCGTTCCATATCCTTCAATGCATCGGTTAAAGGAATCCCTTTATGAATGATTCCTGATATAGACTCATACCATTCAAGACGAACTTGATCTGTCACTAGAATTTGTTCAAAAAAATTCAAAGATTTTCACCCTTTATCAATCCAATCGAAATTTCTACGTCATGTGGATCTACGACCCCTTGCAAAACTTTTGTTAAAGCGTGTGAAACGGCTCTTACCCCAAATCGGTCATGTTGCAAATGAGAAAAGTTGTTCCAAATTTGAAATGCAGTTTCAAACTCCCCTTCTTTAATTGCACTTAACAGTGGCGTGGATGTCGGTAGAAATTCAGAGGCTACGGTTAAACCAACCGTGCCTTTACTATTGCATGTACTACATTCACAGCCATCACGATTGCGAAAGCGAATCAATTCAAATTCATCGATCTCAAGTACGCCAGCTAATCTTGATTGCAAGCCTTCTGTTATGTATTTTTTTTCGATTGCTTGTTCATAATTCAATGAACAGTCCGGACAAATTTTAGGAATCAATCTTTGATAAATGACACCTGAAAGAAACCCTTTCATAAACAGAATATTTTCAGGAACACCGATTTCTCGGAGTCGCATAAAAGCAGCCATTGCATCCGATGCATGTAAAGTGGATAAAATTTTCCGGCCGGCCAAAGACAAATCTTTCATGATGCGACCAGCTTCTTCATCGCGTACTTCACCCAGCATGACGACATCAGCATCTTGTCTGAGGGTTGCTTTCATCAGCTGGCCATATACAGAACCTTCCGTATTCTGAAGAGATTTACGTCCGGATGAGACACCCATCTGACAAGCGCCAGTAATGACGTATTCGACTGGATCTTCAACTGAAACTAATTTGATATTTTCACCGCGAACTTCTTGAATTCGGGTGGCAATACTATGTAATGAGGTGGTTTTTCCTGAGTTAGTCGGACCGACTAATAAAATTGCACCTTGCGCTCCCAACATCATCTCTTCAAGCTCTAAAACCTGACCGCTTGAATAGCCAATTTGAGCAATACTGGGTAAGTCATGATGTATCAACAAGCGAGTCACAATTTGAAAATTACCACTTGGATAGATCGGTGCAGAATTAAATCGAATCTGAACTTGCTTGTTGTCTTTTGTTACATAATTGATAGAAGCATCTTTAACGGAATCCGCAGACCAAGTAACGTCTTTTGAAGAGCTATCTGCATAGATTTGATACAAAATATTGCAAATTGATTCTGCCGTTTGTTTTGATATTGTTTTTTGTTTGACTCGTAGAGAATCGATTCGAAAAAACACATCGCAATAGCCGCCACGGGTTTCGATATGAATATCTGACGTTTTTTGTTTTACGGCATCTTCAATTAAATTCCAGACAACTTTCTCGGCTTGAGATACATCATTAATGGCATCATTGGCAACATCCATTGATCGCAAAGATCGAATGACTTCTGATGTTGCGCTATAACTCTGATACTCAATATTCCGATTTCTCAAACGAGTCTTTAGCTCAAGTAATTTTGAATCTCTCAGCATTAAGTTATCGACAAGCAATGAATTGTTGTGTTTATTGCCGATTAAAATTGCGATATTGTTGAATTCATCAGAATTCGCACTAATATCAGCGAAGCTTAAAATTTTACCGGCCGGTACTTTGTGAATATCATCAATTAGCACAGTCATTTACTGCCTCCTAGATACACAGAGAAATTCAACTCGCCACGACTCTGAGAATCTAAGTTGATACCAAACGATTGATGTAAAACGTAAAACGATTGTGACTTTGTAAAACTGTTTTTATTAAGTAAGTTCGTTAACAACTCAGCGTTACCAACCGCCTTAATTTCAGCTTTATAGAACAGTGTTTTATCTGAAATATTTAATTCTTGATTTCCTTTTTGAATGATTGGTTCAAATTTTGATACTTGAAATCTTGACAGCCCAAATTGTCCAAGAATTTTGATGATCTCACCTCTATGCTTGAACAGTTGTTTTTCTGTGATTACCTCTTCAAGAGGAATCAATTTAGAACCCGATTTTGATTCTTTTTGAAGTTCTTGGAGTTTGAAAACAGAGGTAGCAGCCTGATCGTCTTGCTGACTGGAGGCTTTAAAATCAACGCCAATTAAATCGATCTTCCCTAATGGGTTAACTTTAGCGGTTGCGGCTTGCCATTGGACAGTACAGGTGCTTTGATCGCACTTTAATGACTTTGGTTTATATCCACTTTGAATAACAGGTAACGATTGATAAACGTCATGCCAAATAACAGCTGTAAATTGGGCTTTTTGGTTAGTTTGATCCAATTTCATCGACAAAGATTTCTCGTACTCATGTTTCAAAACCAAAAGACGTTTTTCTCTTTCTTCTTTTTCATTGCTGACATTAGAAATGATGTGTTTCACAACGGGTTGAGAGAAAGATTCAGGTACAGTGACATCAAGTGCGGCAGGTTTATTTAACTGAGTGTAAGCATACACAGAGGCAGTCATTACAGTTGCAGTGATGAGTAGTGCATAATTTGGTTTGCGCTTATATGCTTGACGTAATGCTTTTTTAGAGACTTCTTTATCATCAATAGCAAACTCAAGATCAGACCAAAATTGATCCGAAGTTTTTTCCTCTTGCGTTTGAGATCCATACTTCAGAAGTGGTAAATCTGAAAATGTTTGCAGAACATCTTGGTAGATAGCATCTTCGGTCAGATTATTTGATTGCAGAATCAGATCATGGCCATTGACTGGGAGACCATTTTCAACCACTAATACCCAATATTGATCATTACCAAGATGTACGACAAAAATGCCATCAAAGTGCAAATCTGCTAGCAGTAATGACGCAACGTATCGTCCAGCCAAAGGCTCAGAACAAAAGCCAATCAAGATATCTTTAGCTTCAAGTTTGACTTCAACTCTATGCTTTATTCCTTCTTTTTTATAATCATCGATTAGAGTCTTAGCATCCTTTCTTGAATGCGCTAAACGCCAATCTAGACCGATTAAAAAGGGTTTTTCTCGTTGAATTAACAAGTGACTACCTCATTGTCATTGGATTAGCTGTATTAGCATTCATAGGAAGAAGGGTAACTTTGCCTCCGGCCGACACTTCAACTGAAGTTGGGGTGATATTGGAAATCTTGACACCAGGATTCACGACACCATTGAGTGAAACAATTCTTTGAGAACCATTTTGATAAGACAGCCTGGCTTGGAATTTTCCATCAACGCCTACAATGGAAAGAACTGTAGGTAAAACGCCAAATAATTTTTCCTCTAAACGTTTTTGTATATCGATCTTAGAAATTTTAGCGTTTAACTTTGAGTTTTCTTGATTCAACGTTTCCATATCAAGCTGATGCATTAATCGTTTCAGTTCGATGTCGGCAATACTGGGTTTACTGACATCCATTGACTCTTGAGCTTGGGATGCATTCGTTGCTAAAATTAAAGGAATCAAGAATAAAACGGATTTGTTAAACATAATTACACCACCCGATCGTTAGAGGTTTTTATCGTCAATAAGATAATGCTGATATCTCTAGATTCTTCGTAATTTCGAGAAATACCGAAGATGCCATTTTGAGAACTCTCTGATGCTCTTGACTGATCCAATCCCACCAACATAATGGTCTGACCATCTTTAAGCACCGCTTGTTGCTGCATACTTTGAGAGCTAATACGCGGTAATTGATAAGTTTCTGAGCCTACAGAAACATCCTCCATCGCTATCAGATTTGACATTTGTAGCTGGTACTGCAAAAGAATACGATTATCAATCAAGATCATCGGCAAGAAATTCGCAGTTAACCCAACGGTCTTAGAGTCAATATTGGGTGTTAAAATAACGCCTGAATCCTGAATGACATTAGAAGAGATTGATCTTAAGTAAGGAACTTCCTCAGCATTCTGATAGGGAGCAGGTTGTCCGTTCATTGCAACAACTTGACCTTGTATTCTCAAAGACACATCCCCAAGTGTTTTAATTGCTTTCAAAATTGCTTCAAAACCATAGGATTTATCCATTCCTGACAAAATCAATTGTCCAGAGCCAGACGAAGCAGTACTGCCCAGTGTTGATTGCAAGACTTGTAGATTTGCATTGTTAATTAATGATTCGAAGTTGATATTTAAAGCGGCACTACTTCCGTCTTTAAGTGACAAATTGATAACCTTAAGATCCACCAAAATGTTACGACTGAAACGACGATTTACCGAATCAATATAACGTTGAATGGCACTGTGAACATGAGGTTTAGCAGTGATGGTTATAGACCCTAGATCTGGATTCGCGACTGCAAATCCTTTGCGTCCTTCAACACTCATGGATGCATTTGATTCATTATTGTTCGACGGATCAGCACGACCGCCTAAAATGGCCAAAACCCCATTAAGTACGGAACGCCAAGGAGACACATTGATATCATTGGAAATCGTGACACTGGCTCCTGATGACACCGAATCTCCTGAAGGATTGAGTGACATTGAAGCCATGACTGGCTTTGATCCGGCCGGAATGCTTAATCCGTAAGTTTGCGTTTTATAACGATAAAAGTTTATGGAGTTATGGTTTTCACCGACCTCCCAGGAAAGATCAAATTCTTTAGCGACCTGATCTAAAAAACCTTCCAAAGTGCCCGAAAATAAAATGGTTGCTTTAGGCACTTCCTGAACGGCATCTTGAGTAGTTAATAATTTCGCATCATCAAGCGCTTGTTGCGCATTGAAATACAAACCGGTCTGTAGAGTTAGATCCGCTAAAATGCCTTTGAAATCACGATTTTGGGCGGAGTAACTGATTTTCTTAGAGAGTGCTTCTGGTTTTGATTTGTTCTGTAGTGATACTTCACTACCAGCAATTAAAGGTTTTTGAGACAGGTATTTTTGCCCCTCAAACATTTCATTACTTCTTGCAACAATGTCATTGACTTCAAGTTTTGTTTTTTCAATGGTGTCTTGTGCTTTTTTCTTGGTTGATTCGCAACCATTTAATGAAATGGCAGCAACTCCAAATAGGCAAGCGATCAATATACGTTTGTTAAATACCATTTCCTTAATCCTCATTTACACCGGCTTTCGTTGATACGACTTTAATAGCATTTTCATAGACCATAATGTCAATGGGCTTACCTTCATCTTTTAAGTGTTCGACAACTTTGGTTGCAGCTTCGACGGCACTTTTGGCATGAATCTCTGTATCGGCAACAGCTGGCCATGTAAAGTTTGGTTCCCAAATCAATGGAAAGTTTTCGGCTTCAGCCCAAGAACGAAGTACTTCATCAATTCTTTTGCCTTTGGATAAGGTATAAATCTGATGGCTCGTTTGAATTTCTCGGTCACTATCTAAAGTTTTTTTCTGTTGTGGGATAGTTTTAGGAGCCTGTGAAATGGATGCTGTCATTGATGTGTTGCAAGCTGGCTGTAAAAACAGTACATCAGTTCTTCTTTGCTCAGCACTGTTTAAGCTTTTATCTGGGTGTTCACCTAACACTTCATGTTCAACGATATCGTTACCCAATTCAAAATGCTTCAAAGTCTTCATGACATACAGCATTCGAGCTTGAGCTAAACCTTCGTTATAACGTCGATCACCGGCATGATCCGTATAGGAACGAATGGCTAGCTTTCGCCCTTTCACGCTATTCAATTTGACCGCATTCAAAAGTTGGTTTTTAGAGGATTCTGATAACTTAAAAACTTTTTTAGGGTAAAGAATTTTGAATTGATCAACGACATTGAATTCTTTGCACTGCCCTTGCAATGGTTTTTCAATAAAAACCGTGTTCTTGTACATAGGTTTTTCATCAAGCATTGCTTTTGCACCATCAGCCAACTTAAACGATACAGTGCGACGAACAGGATTTATGATTGGAGACCAGTAGCTACCTGCGATTACTTTTAATGCATCTTCCAAAGCGATAGGACCCAAACGTCTATAAACTCTTGGTAAGGGTTGGCTAAAAAGGTTTTCAATATGCTTGTCTTGATTAAATTCATCTAATCGGTAGCCTGAGCCAACCAGAATGATTTCGAACGCCTGTTTAATATTTTTCACTGAAGACGGAAAAATAAACTCGACCTCCATACTTAAAGGATTCTTTTGTGCCTCAGTAGGTTCAGTTGAACTCGTGGTATAGCGACCAATTTGAATATCACCAGCCAACGAAAGCATAGAATTTGAACTTGTCAGTACTGAAAGAACGGAGACAACCAAAAATTTACGTGTCATGCTAAAAAACCTTTTATTTGATTAATTAGCATTATCGGGTAAATAAAAAAACAACACCCCGATTACAAAATACAAAAACTTGCATTTGTAAATTCAGATATAAAAAAACCGCTCAGAAGGCGGTTTTATAAGGCTCACAGCCTAAAATAAGTAAATGCATTTTTTAAGAAAATAAATAATAAAAGAGTATTTAAAGTTCAGTTTAGTCAAGTTAAAGGTAAGAGAGATTGAACACCGATAGACTTTATTTAAAGCCCATTGGTGTTCAATCCATAGTAGGACTGAACATTAGAAATCAAGGTAACTCATTCATAATCTTCTCAACTTGAGCGTTTTCACCATAATTGGTAAAAGGCTCAAAATTGCCATCAGCTACAAACAAAGCGACCGTAAGCGCCACAATCAACGCCATGACTGGCGGTTTAGTAATAAGACTCAACATCATATCTCTCCAAATAAGAGATACAGCACTCCCCTTCAGGGTTGTGTGTACCCCGAAGGTTAAAAATAGATCGACCGGTAAACCGGTCGCCACTTACTCAGTTATCTCGCTTGCTTAGAAAGCAGCAGGCGAATACAATAAAAAAGCAAGGAAGATGAAAATTGCAGTAAGGGGCATTTTCATACTTACCTCCAAAATAGACGGCATCGAAAGGTGCCGTTTTCCTTTTCTGGCGATTGCCAGACCGGTTGAACGCCCTTACTCGCTCAAACCTAAACATCAAGCTACTTGATCATCAAACAAATCAGCTTGATAATCCGTCAGCTTATCGACAAAGCGAACCGCTTTCATTGCTTCTTGAGAAGCTTTGAAAATTGCCTTATGGTCATTTTTTAAAATTTTGATCCAACTTCTAATGTATTTGACATGGCTGTCATCGATTTCTCTTTCAAAACCAATATCTGCCGCTTTAAATACAGAGAACAATTCCGCAATTAATTCTTCAAAGGCATATCGATCTGATCCAAACGAATCAAAGTCAACAATCCCTTCTCTTGATAATCTATTTTCTGCGCCAGTCCAATGACCGGCCTCATGCAAAACAGTTGCGTAGTAAGCTTGCTCTGAGTGAAACTTGCCCTTTTCAGGAACTGTAACCGAATCGGTTAATGGTGAATAAAAAGCTTTATTTCCTTTATGCATTAACTTAAAAGGATCTTCTGAATCTTTTAACAATTGCACAAATGCCTCAGCCTGAGTAATTGGTGAAAATGTTTCACCAAGCCCTGATAGCCCTTCTTGAGACAATGGTTGGTAAAAGGTTTCATCCAGTCCCTCGATTTGCTCCACATTAAAATAAGGTGCAAATCGATATGACCAAATAATTTCTTCACCGTTTTCCATAGCTTGCTGGATACGCTCTTGGTTAGGCGAGAACAACTTACCATTTTCATCTTTCAAAAATGGACGCAGCCAAAATACCAAGGTTGATTTACTTCCCTTGATAACTTTGCCCCCTAGTTCAATTGCCTGCTTAAAGGTAAGCCAACGATTAACTTCAAAGCCATGTTGAACCATAGACATATAGCAAATGATTTGAGAAACCCCAATTAATCGTTTACCTGTTTTTGCATTAGTCGCAACAGAAGTCATACGATCCCAGGGACATTTCCAAGATTCATTGTTGAGTCCATTTTCAAGTGCTTCAACAATTTGGTTTGTGATTTTCTCGAATGCATCTTTATTATTCGATTTCTTTTTAAAAGTCATAATGTATCTCCTAAATTTATAGGCAAAAAAGGGATACACCGACCCAGCAGGGAGAAGTATCCCTGATGGGTAAAAAAACTAGATCGACTGCAATGAAATGCAGCTTTGGCCAAACGATCTGTGGCGGCCAATAAGGGCGCTTATTTTAAATAAGCAAAGGCTCGTTGAAGATGCAACGACACATTGAACACCGATAGACTTTATTTAAAGCCCATTGGTGTTCAATCCATAGTAGGACTGAACATTAGAAATCAAGGTAACTCATTCATAATCTTCTCAACTTGAGCGTTTTCACCATAATTGGTAAAAGGCTCAAAATTGCCATCGGTTATAAACAAAGCGACCGTAAGCGCCACAATTAATGCCATGACTGGCGGTTTAGTAATAAGACTCAACATGAACCCCTCCTTTATAATCATCTTCGAGACTTTTCTCAGGTTTCTATAAAGAACACTGAGAAAAGCCCCGAAGGGCAGAGAGGTTGTTAAAAGCAATAGGCATCAATTTTTATTGACCCACCCTTTTTCATCAAATCCGATCAGATTTAATGCCTCGGATTCTAGCCATGCTTTAAAAGATGTCTCATCACTTAATTGAATTTCACGCTGAAGAGGGATTACCCCTTCGACACCTTGACACTTAATCGTAACAAGTTCGGAAAAATCAAAAATTGCTTCAACTGCGCCAGCGAAGCCTTCAAAATTAGCAACAAAGCCATGATTAATTGCTTGTACAAACATAACGTATCTCCCAAAAATGAATTAGGGATACGTCGCAGCCCACACGGGATAACAAGTATCCCAATGGGTAAAAAATAATTTTCTAAATGAACGCAACTTAAGTCGAAAGTGACGGTGAATTAATGGACTTTTTGATTTCGGCAACCGTCTTTGGCTCCCAATGAAAATCCAATTCAATTAATGGATGTTCACGCAATGCTGAAATCGGGATATAACCAAATTCAGCGTTTTGCGGATCATTAAAGTTCACAAATCCAAAAGCTTGATGCTGTTCAGTAGCAACAACCAACTGACCATCATCTGGATTTACAACATCTTTCGCAGTTACGTACCAATCACACCCACCTGTAAAGTAATGTAAATGGATAATCGCATCGTCACCCAAGCCATCCTGAGCATAAACGTCAGGCATGGATTGAATTACTTCATCTAACTCGCGCATTTTTTCTTCAAAATACTCGTGCTCGGAACGCTCAATCGCCCCTAAAACGAAGGATGCTTGGGCTTTAGGCAAAAAAGACTTAAATAGTACAGTCTTGGTAAAAAAATCAGTAAATGACATGGAATCTCACCTTAAAAAAGAAAAGGGATATTCCTTCCCAGCAGGAAAAGAATATCCCACTGGAAAAAAAGTTAAGCACTGACTAATTGCTTGATGAAAATGAGAAAATTTCTCTCGTTAAAAGCCTTTCTGAAATCGAACACCAAGGTGTCTCAGTTGGGCTAATATAATATTGAGCACCAAATTCAGTCATTTCTCGGCCAACGATTTCTTTCAATCCCCATTGGACTCCAAACGCATTAGTGTAGTAAAGTCGATCTCCGACTTTATATTTAAACCCGTCCTCATCGACTGGTTCGCTATAAGAGGTCAGATAGGCTAACACTTGAGCCACATTCGCTTCATTAAACTGGGTAGAGCAGCCATCTAGCAAGCTAGCACCGGAATCAGTTATTTCGCCATGAGCACAGTAACAAATGCCTTCGCTAGCAAAAATTGTTAAGTCACCAGCGACTAACTCGCCTTGAGCTTTTTGAATAACCATCCAATCGTAAATCTCTGTAAATTGCATGACATACCTCCTTAATAAAAAAATAGAGAGATACATCCCCCATTGGGAGATCACTCCCTAATGGGTAAAAATACAGATATTTATTTACTCAACAGTTCGGCAAAGCCAACTTTGTTGCCATTAAAGTCTCTAAGGTTTATTTCTTCAAAACCTTGTTCAACTTTATCGGCTAACTCTCTCAAGATACGTGAGAGTTCGGCTTTTTCATCCAATTCAAAGGCTGCGTTACCAGTTTGAATTTCAACAATAAGTTTCTTGTTTGACATGATGTATCTCCTAAATTTATAGGCAAAAAAGGGATACACCGACCCAACAGGGAGAAGTATCCCTGATGGGTAAAAAATTAGATCGACTGCAATGAATGCAGTTTTGGCCAAATGATCTGTGGCGGCCAATAAGGGCGCTAAGCGAACTTAGCAAGGGTTTTGAGTTAAGGCACTCAAACAATCCTCTATACCGGCTCGTAAACCGTTATAAAGCATAGCTCGAAGAGACAAAAAACAAGAAATAAGAAACAAAGTGCTTTATTCATAACGTTAAACATCACGAATAAAGCACTTCATGTAAGTAAGCGTAATCCCAAAATTTACTGCTCACTATCGAAAGACAACATGGCACTCTTCAGCACTAAGGGGCGCTGTCTGCAACCGGCGACGCGCAAACCGGTGCTGATTGATGCCAATAAACCCGATTGGCAGGCTCATAAGCATCGACCAGCACCGGAAATCTGAAAGTGAATGTTGAAAAGCTAGCCCTTAAGGAATGCAAAAAGAGCTAGCGAAATGAAAGGATTCCGCCCTTTCGTGAAACCAAGAAGTCAGTTTGGTTGTGGTTTGAGAATCCAGCCGGTAAACCGGTTGTTTGCTGTCGGATTCGTAGCGCAAACTAAAGGTGCTGATCGAAATCAGCAAGGGCTCTTGTGAGACTGCACAAGCACAGGGAAACAAAACATAGGTGGATTTTACACAAAGTAAGATTTATTTGTATATTTTGCGGATACAAATAAAACCTAAGAACGTGATTTATGAAATGAAAGCGGCGGTAAAATACCGCCACAAATATTAAGCTACAAGCTTCCATTCAAAATCTGAAATCTGCTCATAACCTACGTTCGCAAGCCAAGTTTGACGTTCCTCTAGTTGAGGATCTTGAGGTTCAAGAATGACTGTAGGATTATTTTTTTTGTAATAGTCCGTTTTAGAAAGCTTCTCAGCTTCAAAAACAAGATCACCATCAACTTTCATCATATCAATGCTTAGAAGACGGCCTTTGATTGCTGCTTTAGTTGTGCCATTGCTGACATAAGTTTCAGGATAGACATCCCCTACTTTAGCAGTAACAAGCACCTTTTGTTTCTCATTATTAATGGATTCTTTCCATTGTTTAAGTAAGTCCAAAGCATCACTTCCTCGAATGATGCAATCAACATAGGTATATTCAACACTGTCAGAGCTACCACGTAAAAACGCGAGTGTTACAGAAGTGAATGGCTTACCCTTTTTTGGTGTTACATCACGCATACGATTGACATAAGCCAAACCGTTCATGTGAAGGTTGAAGAAGTTAGAATTAGCTTGGTTATTAGTAGCTGTATTAGACATGATATATCTCCTAAGATATTAAAAATAAAAAAGGGATATATCTCGCCCCTTGGGGATAAAAGATATATCCCAAGGGGCTAAAAAAATAAGATCCACCAACAGTTTGGTCGCAGCTATTGGATCTGAAGCGCTGCTAAGGGCGCTGATCGAAATCAGCAAGGGTTTCACTCAATGAGTGATAAAAAACAATTTTATTCTAAGCGGTTTTTTTTCTATTTTGAAGTGTTTTTTTTGATTTTTTCCCTTTTTTCTTCATATGTTTACTAATGAAATCACTGCAAATTGCCATGCTTTCCAAACAGCGCTCAGGCATTTGAACCCCATTTGTTTCCGCAAGCTTAATGGCTAATTTCTTTTGCTTTTCGGAAGGTTGGCGCAAGTTTAAAACTTCGGCTCGATGTTTATCAATAAACGCTGAAAGTTTTACCATGCTTTTTAGCAATTCTGGCGCAATTTCAATACCTAACTCACCTGCCAATTTCTCTGCATAATCAATTTGAGGTTGTGTAGGCGGAAAACTGTCCTTGTATGCATCCTTATTTGCACTCAAAAACTCTGATATCGCTCGACCACTGGACAAATCGACATTATCTAAGTCGATATTCAAAGCGGTGGCCATTTTCCGCACCGCATCGACTTGTTTTGGCGTGGGCGTATAATCTCGTTGTTCAGGAGGTAAAAAGAAGTCTTCAGGGCTACCTTCAAATTCTAGTTTATCGCGAACATCTGCAAACACTTGTTTAAACACACGATTAATACACTGCTGATAAGAGAGGTCACCATTAGATACTAAATCCATTTGATCTTCAGATTCCGCAGTAAATTCATACTCCATAAATCCAAAGCCAGATAAAGCATCTCGCAAAGTAATTCCAACTTGCGTTGGTTCAAGCGCTTTGGATTTAGTGACACCAATATAACCACGCGCACGTATGTTTGACATAATTGATGCCCACGTCGCCGGACGACCAATGCCCAATTTTTCAAGCTGTCCTAGTATAGATGCCTCAGTATAAAGAGAAGGCGCTTTAGTTTGCTTATCAAGCACCTTACTATCAACCACTTCAAGCGTTTCAATCTGCTCCAAATCTGGCAAGACCTTATCTTGTGTTTGCCCAGCAATCACCATAAAACCAGGTTCGACAACCACTGATCCAGAAGCTTCATATTCAAACCTTCCGCACATCGACTGCATACGCACCTTAGTATCAACCAACTTAGCCGGTGCCAACTGTGACGCTAACGCTTGCTTGTAAATCAGCTCATATAATTTTGTTGCATCTTCAGAAACCCCAGAAACGGAGTCAACCGTAAAATCAGTAGGCCGAATCGCCTCATGCGCCTCTTGTGCATTAGCAACTTTAGACTTAAATACATTTGGTTGCCCTGGTAATGGATAGCCTTTAGACGTTGCAAACGTTCTAACGGCCTCAATAGACTCAGGTGCCAACTCCACAGAATCGGTTCGATGATAGGTAATAAATGCTTTCTCATAAAGCTCCTGCGCTGCCTTCATAGCAGCAGCCATAGGAATTCCAATCTTTGTCGCCGCTTTCTGCATTGCAGACGTTGTGAATGGTGCTTCAGGTTTACGATTACGCGGCTTTCTATGCACTTCCAAAATCTGAACGTGATCACCGGCAGCTAATGCAGCCTGCTCCGCAAGAGGCCGGTCAAAATTATATTTTGCGCCATCTTTCAAATAGGATTTGTAATCCCACTCAGCTTTAAAACTACCGAAGTCCAATTCTGCGCCATAGTATGATTCTGGCTCAAAGTCCTGATTCTCTCGCCAACGATCTACAATCAAGCGAACCATTACAGACTGAACACGACCGGCTGACAACTTCAACTGCATACGTCGTGATAATACTGGTGACACCATGTAACCGACCAAACGATCTAATGCACGTCGAGACTCTTGAGCACGCACTAAATTTTGATCAATGCGAACTGGATTACTCACTGCTTTTTGAATCGCATCTTTGGTAATCGCATTAAATTTCACACGTAGCGCGTTCTGCACTGGTATTTTAAGCATAACGGCTAAGTGCCAAGCAATTGCCTCACCTTCGCGGTCTAAATCCGTTGCGAGATACACCTTGTCAGCCTTGGCCGCCAAAGATTTAAGATTAGAATAAGTCTTCTTTCCCTTGTCAGTTAAAACATACTTTAACCTCCAAGAATCATACTCAATCCCCATCGCATTCACTGGTAGATCACGTATATGCCCTAACGAGGCAGCTACCGTCCAACCAGAACCCAAGTAAGATTGAATTTTTTTAACCTTACCTGGTGACTCCACTATAAATAAATTCATCGATAGCCTCGCTTAACCAACCAATTTTCAACAAACTTTTCAGCATCTTCTACGGTAGGAGGTATAAATACTTCAAGGATTTGAAATTCAAGATTCTGAATGTCATTCAGATTCAGAGTTTCACGAAATTCAAATTCTCCAGATTCAAATAAAACAATCTCCACCGCATAAGCTTCCATAAAACTATCCTGGGAACGGATCTTCAGATGGCATCTGATTTTGATTGTTATGACCTTGCATCATGCCTTGTTGATAATTGGCATTCTGATTCATGTCGTTTTGATTAAAGCCAGTTGCTTGATTTTGCATCGCTGGAGACTCTTGATTACGTTCAGACTTGCGCATAACAATCTGTTCAATACGGTTCAGCTTCAGTAATACATCACTTGCCTGACAATTTACTGCCAATCCTAACCCTGTAGTGCGATCTTTTTTCTGAAAGAGTGTAGGCTTAAGCACACCTGTCACTTGAATTCGCATACCTTTTTGAAGAACTCTCAGGGGGGCTAAGGAGTTTTCATTACCCCATACGGTGACTTGATACCAATTCTGAGAACCTTCGCGAACTTCAACACCATTGTCGGTTTGTTTGTATTCTTCACAAACAACGTTAATTTCTGCTAAGTTGCGTTCACCTTGCTCCGTAAAGGAAATGTTTTGTCCAATATTGCCAACTAATGTAATTTCTTGATTTGCCATACTTAAATAAACCCTTGTTTAATTATCATTTCCTGTAGCTAGATACTCAATCGACACCTGAAAGTAATCAGCCAATTTAACCAGCAAGGTTAAAGTTGGATCTACCTCGCCTTTACTTATCTTCATAAGCAAGTGAAATGAAATTCCTGTTACTTCAGAAACATTTCTAAGCGATTCCTTAGCTGCAAGCTCACTAAAAGTTTCAGCGAATTTATCTATAACAACTTTATCCTGTTGATTTTGATTCATCTATTCACCTTTATCATTTGATTAAATTAATACTCGCTACTTTTTAATTAAACCAAAGCTCAGATGCAAAAAACCTCAAACCAAGTGCTAAAAAATCACACCACAACCACATTAAACAAGAACCGTTCTCAACAACTGTACACACTGTGTACAGTTATTAACAGTCTTTCTCAAATGGGAATTATTCTTGAAAACTGTAACCAGTGGTTACAGTTGTTGCGAGTCTTTCTCATTAACGAGTTTGGGCAATTTTCGCCAGCTTTCAAACTCTTCGATAAATAATTTTGTTCGATTCATTTCATGATAGGTGTAATTCAAAGCGTAATTTAAATAACAGCGTTTAAAGTCCAGTTCTACTATGTCAGCGATTAATGCCTCATCGACATTAGCTGAACGCAGTATTTCTAGGACATCACTTGTTAATAATGAAAAAGTCTTGGCAACATGATTAAAGTTAAAACACTTAGCAGATGATAGCTTCCATTTAAGTGCACGAGCGGCACTGTCACTCGAACGATGCAGATATACCGGTTTCAATTCACCTTGCATTCTTGCCTTAGAAGTCTCAAGTAGCTGATCGACTTCACGGCTTACTTTCTCATACCTTGCTACCATCATTGCATAATGCTTCTTTGCTTCACGAATGGAGCCAAAATTCAAATAAAGCTCATCACGCCAATGATTCAATATTTCACTATTCATAGTTAACCTTACAAACAAGAACCGTTCTTAATAACTGTCCACAGTGTGGACAGTTATTAACAGTATTTCTCAAATGGGAATAATTCTTGTAAACTGTTACCACTGGTAACAGTTATTGCGAATCTTTCTCATCAAAAAGAAGCTGACCCTACAGAAATGCCTGGAAACAAAAAAACCAAATTGGCTTCCCCAAAAAGCCGATTTGGTTTTCATTTTCATAATCCAATGGTAAGGGGTTCGGTTTACCGAGTCCCCCTTACCCTTAAGGGCTATATAGGAACCCCCACAAGTAAAACATCTGAGCCAAATTCAAAATCCCTAAAGTATGAAATCAAGCGACCCAAATTCAGTGAATATTGTGTCGCTAAAGACTGGCTCAAATTTAAGTGCTGGCAGTCCATGACTTGAAATTACCAAACTCTGGCACAAAGCCCTCACCATGTTCAGCGAGCAATTTTTGCAGTAATGGCTTAGTGACCGCTTCCTGAAACACGACCTTTTTATTTCGCAGTCTGAACCAAAGAAACCAATTGGGCACAGTAAAAACAAGTGCAGGCTCTTTATTTACAATGTCTAGTTTTACGTTCAAATAAGGTGACAATAGCTCTTGTTGACTTAGATATTCAGTCAGAATAAAAAAATACTTCGCATCTCCAAAAACAAGCTCCAATCCATATCCTTCTTCATAACTCCAACCTCCCATATTCACCCTAGCCTCTTTTCAAGATCAGCCACTTCCTCATTTCGTTCAGCTGCTTCCTGATGCAATTTCAACCGAGTTTCGACCTCTTTTACTTTCTCTAGATCGATAACTCTAGGCATTTCTCCGTTTAATGCCTTGTGAAAATCTTTTAGCTCAGGAATTTGATTTACTAGCTTTAAATAGTTCAGATATTCATTTGATTCCTTATTTAATTTCTTAGTCCTTCTTTCCCAAGAATCAAGTTGGCGTTGTAAAGAATCTCTTTCATCTTTTAAAAACCCTGATACAAATCCAAATAAAGCAAACATCACTATAGAAAATAAAGTAAGTTCATATAAATCAAAATCTGCTGCCTGCTTATAAAGATTAAATATCGCCCAAAATCCAAGAATAACCGTTCCCATTCTAGCAACCTTAAACCATCGATTTTTAGCTTTTAATTGCGTAGAGAGATTGTTTTGTCTCTCAATTACTTCCTCATCAGTAATTGGTTTAATTTCACTAATCTCCATAAATACCACCTTTTAAATTATGAGTACGTTTAAAGGCTTCAGCCTTAGTTGTTATTATTTTGGCAACTGCCTTGCATTCCTTGATATAAATTTCTAACTCTTCTTCGGTTTCAAGTCCGTAATCATCAGGGTCGCCACCCTCAGTGCCATGCTGACGAATCATTTCAGCGGCTGTCGTCATTGCTTGATAGCGCATTTCTTTTCTTTTATTGTTTAACACTGCTGTTCCGTTAATTCATCTATCGAGGTATATGCAAACAAGAACCGTTCTTAATAACTGTCCACAGTGTGGACAGTTATTAACAGTATTTCTCAAATGGGAATAATTCTTGTAAACTGTTACCACTGGTAACAGTTATTGCGAATCTTTCTCACTTAATCCCTCGGTGGTTTTAATCTTATCTAACTCAGACTGAACATGACCCAGTTCCAAGTGACAACTTTCTAACTTAGAAGTTAATGATTTGTTTTCTGCCTGGGCACCACCCAATTGCTGATTCAGCTCTTTAATCTCATTTAATAACTGAGCCACTTGAGTATCCAGCTCCGCTTTGCGCTCCGCAATTGAATCAGCTTTTGATTCCGCTTTGGTCAATGTTGCTACAGATTTTTTAACCTCAGACTGAAGTTCTGCTACAGCTTCTTTATATTCAGACTCAATAGATTTTAATTCTGCTCCATGTTCTTTAACCTGTTCTACTAATTGCTGCTTCAGTTCTTTAATTTCAGATTTTGCTTCAGCTTGATTCTCAGCGGCCTTCTCTGCTTCTGCCTTTGACTCGCTCTCAAGTTTTGCAATGGTTTTTTCTAAACGGCGACACTCACCCTGCCAATTCTCGGCCTCATGAGCGAATTCGGCACTTGTCTGTTCGAGAATCTTGCTAGATTCTTTAAATCCATCAATCTCGGTAAGGAGTTCATTGCGCTCACCTTCAAGGCGCTTACAGTTTTCAGATAGCGCATTGCGTTCAGCTTCCACTGACTCAAAGGCTCCAGAAATTTCAGCAATCATCTGTTCAAACTCAGATTTTTCAGACTCCCAAGCCTGAGTTGCATCACTCAAAGATTTATTTGCAAGATCTTGAGCCTGTTGCCAAACCCCAGAAATCAACTGCAAACCGATCTCTCGGATCTGCTCCGGCATATCGCTGGCAATCGCCACTGGCTTAGACGTTAAATTTTTGCGCCATTCTTTCATCACAATTGATGCGTCATTCATTCCGACCTTGGCCATGCGACGTACCGCATCCACCGCCGGTAGTTTGTCATAACCACTTTGTTCATAAAGCGCGTTTGCTGCTTCAACAATTCGATCTTTAATTTCGCTGCTTACCAGACTCATAAAATCACCCAACCCGTTAATATTAAGTAATAGTAATAATATTACTACTATTATTATTACAGTCAACAAAATTATAACGATTTGGCCAAAACAAATATGGCCATCGATAACGAAAGCCTAATTTCTACGACCACATTTTTTACAGGCAAAAAAAAGCCGCGACAAGCGCGGCAAAAGTCGAGATTTACGACTGTATGAAAAAAGTTATCTAAACATTCTTTATTTGTGAAGGACGATGCATTATCAGAGCGATGTGAGCAATCACAAAACCAATAAAGATCGAGCCATTAAACAACTGAGTAATTAAATTTCGGACTTCATCCTGATTCATCTCAGCCAAAGTGCTTAACAACTGGCTCCAGTTCTCCCAGGCCGCAAGCACGAACAAGACGAATGATATAAAGAGAAAACTTATAAAGCCGCATAGAGTGGTCAGAAAAAGTAACCTCAAAACCATTCCTGTAATATCGAAAGTAAATTTGGATGACTTTTTAAAGAAACTCAAGCTATTCATTTTCGCTGTTCCTCAATCTTTCTCGTTATTTCATTTTTATGCTCTTCACCTAGTGTGATAGGGTCATTCCACAAGGTCTTACGATGATCAGAATTTTCGTAACATAATGCTTGAATCGACAAAGCTGTTTCATTCTTAAAGCCATTTTTGTTTCGACATAGGCTTTCTATTGAAGAGCTAATTGCGCCTACTAACCTTGTTAGATAATCATCTATTGCTTCAAAGTGGCATGGATTGCTTGGCGGTTTATCAAAAGAATTTGTTAAATCGCGAAACTCCTGCAAACATTTCCATGCAGGATAATTTCCCTGGTACACAGCAATGCTCTCCAATAAGTCATTAAGTATTTTTTCTTTAATTTCTAGCTGCCCTACTTTCTCTTGAAGAAAAACAACTTTAGATTGAATATCTTTATGTAAAGGCATATACCCTGCTGATTTGAAAGAAATCCAGTTTTCGTAGTTACTACTTTTAGCTCTTTTAAGCTCGGTCATATCAACCACTCGACGCTTTGGGCTACCAAGCACCAATCCAAATACTTTGTTTTCATAGGACTCGATACAGATAAAATTATCTTCATCCACTCCTTGGGTAATGACATCTTTTAACACCCACGGGTCTTGGATAAAGATGGCCGCAACATTGCCATTAGAGCGATTATTATCAAACGCATCACTGCCAAGCCATTCAATAACAGAGCTAATTTGGCCATTAGATTGCGGTTCATCGATAAAGATGATTTGAGACGGTAATAGTTCCGTTGGCAAGCTGTCTTTAGACAAATCGACATACAGACTGCGCTGCAATCTAAAACTCAACTCTTTAGCCAGTACGGTTTTTCCTACACCAGGTTGACCGATCACAAACACTACATTTAAAGCGGCTTCATTTTCATTGACCAAGACCTTGCGCATTCTTCTTAGCACAAACTCATGCTGTTCACGGCTAAATAGTTCTGGCGTTGCCGGTTCTTTCATGCAAGATTCATTCATTCGCCACCTTCTTTTTGCCAAAACCGGCAATCTTTAAATTCTTCGTTGGGAAAAATTCCGGAGTGTACTGATTCTTAACAATCACTTCCGGAAGCCCTCCCATCACTTCGACTGCTTCAGCATAGGCTGCCGTGTTTTCACGGACATCATTTAAAGTTAAATCAAACGGTTTAAAGCCGCCTATCTCATTTAGAACTCGATTAATCGCACCACGGGATTCTTTGATCTTTCGATCAAATTCACCAGGGGAAATTAATGAAATATGACGTAGAGTGATTAATCGTGCAGTGATTTCATCTAGTTTTACCAAGCAATAAACAATCTTATAAGTGTAGGGGGTCGCAAAGTTTAACTCGACCTTGACAGGCTTAACCGATAATGACTTTGCAATATTTAAACGTCCAGCTACCACATCATGCTGCTTATTAATATCTTCAAGTAATGAACTTAGATCCGTTTCAGTTTCTTTTAAGCGCTCTTCGATCTTCATGATCCACCATTTCGCATAGGGGTTACCGGCAAGGCAAGCCCCCCAAATTACACGTAGCAATTTTGCATAAACCGATACACCAGGGATGTGATGAATGCCTGCTGTCGCATCCTCTTTTCTGCCCATAAAAATCTTCAGCGCCTCTTTGGTATGTAGCTCAATTGAGACATCACTTTTGATTACACCTGGTTCATTTATTTCTTCATCAGTCGAAGCAGCTTTTATATTTTCTTGATTCATCTTTACCATCCATTTCAATACTCTTTCAAGCTTAAATCATCAGCCAAGATTAGATTACCTTTTTGCTAAGCCGTATTCCATCAATCCAAGTGCATGATTTTTGCACTCGGATTGATGGAGACAAAATTTGCTTCTGTCATAATTCGCAAAATGGCAGTTTTTATAACTAAAGGAAGTGCAGTGTTAGAACGTCATGCAAAAGCAAAAATAGTTCAAGCAAACCAAAACCAAACAGAACAATTAAATTCCCATGTTTACCGTGTTTTTCAAATTTTTGACAACCTGTATCAGTTCGGAGCAACCGACTATTTTGCCCGATTTTTAGGTGTTGAAGAAGGATATCGGATTTTTTCAGAGGCATTAAAAGGTGTAAGTATCGCAAGCATCAATAAAGGGGTCGAGCGAGTAAAACTACTTGAAAATAGAAAGCCAGTCTTTCCAGATAGTAAAGCATTTTTTAAATTATGTGTAATGAGTGATCAAGAGTTTTCTGAAAACCGGTATTTATATGAAAATTGAAGAGATTGATGACGAATTACTGAATGAATTTCGTCAACAAGTTGCCACACAGATTATCGAGTCATTACGTCTAAACTTCCTAGGTATAGATCGAATAATTGGTCTTGAAATCAACTTTAAAAAGCTCCAGTCAAAAATTACAAAAAACATATCAATATTCCATCCCGACATGCAACTTAGTATTGCCAGCGAATTACTCGCTCATGAAATATTGGAAGTTAAAGCATTCTGCTATATCACGAAAGAGCGATGGAACCCTTTAAGAGAACCAATTATTTGCTTTGCACTCCGAGTTGAAAAGTTTGAGTGTTTTCAGAGCGAAAAGCCTGTGCTAACACTCGTTGAAGTAGCTGAATGGATAAATGAAAAACTATGCTCCAAACCTTAAAAAACATTAAAACAAAATTTCTTGGTAAATCTGGCAAAGCTATTGAATCAAAGTTTGTTGTACCAAAAAAAATCCGTTTGATGAAACGTTTAGCCGCTAACCAACTATTAACGCCTTATCAAGACGAATTGGAAGAAATCCGTGAGATTGTCGGACTGACACCTGAGCATTTTTCACATTACTATACAAAGCCGCTTGAGCGCTATGCTGAATTAATTCAGTTAGCACCGGCCAGTGAGTTGCATCATCACGCCCATGAAGGCGGTATGCTTGAGCATAACCTTCAGGTCATTGTAAATGCTCTACGCATAAGAAGAGGTCAGATCCTGCCGCCTGGTGTTGTGGCCGAAGACATTGAGCGTAAAAAAGATATTTGGACATATGCGGTTTTTGTTTCTGCTTTGTTACATGATATCGGTAAACCGGTAACGGATTTTTGTTATGCCGACCAATCAGGTCAGCAATGGGATTTACTCTCTACCCACCCAATGCCGGAAGTGTATGAGATACGCTATCGAAAAGGACGTGTACATAAGCTACACGAACGCTTGCCCATGCTAGTGATTCACAAAATTATTGATTCAAAGGCGGTTGAATGGCTAGCTTCAGATCCGCTGGTTTTTCAAAACTTGGCCAGCTTTCTGAGCGGAGATTACTCAAGCACCCCAATCCTTTCTGAGATCATACAAAAAGCCGATCAAATCAGTGTTGCAGAAAATATTGGCGGCGATGTAAAACAAGTTGTGGCAACAACTGCCGAACGACCGTTGCATGAGCGTTTCCTTCATACTATTCAGTTAATGCTCTCCGAAGAGGCTATACCGTTAAATCGAAAAGGTGCTGCGGCTTTTACGCAAGATAACCGCGTTTACTTTGTGTCCAAGCGCCTGCTCGACGAAGTAAAAGATCGTATGCGCAAGGAAGGCCAATCGGTGCCTGGGCGCAATGATCGAATGATGGACGAATTACAACAATTCAAAGTATTGATTCCAAATGAGGATAAAGCAATTTGGCGCTGTAAAGTGCAGATTGATGACTGGGAGATGAATCTATCAATGCTGTGCTTTGATGCAGCCAAAGTATGGCCAAGCCTTGAAGACCGCCCAGAGTTACCAACCAATCAAACAATTACCCCAATTGATGTTAATGGTGAACCTGTCAATGCGGCGGATAGCAAGTCAACTAAAACCGTCGAACTGCGTTCGGAACCTGAAAAAACTGAACCAGTTGCAAAAGCACAACCGAAAAAGAAAGACTCTAAAGCTGAACCAATCGTTACCGATGGAGCTTCCAAAACTGAACCAGAATCAAAAGAAGTTGTACCAGAGCGCAAAAAAGCGCAAGAATCGGCTATAGAGGAAAAGAGCGCAACACTTCCAGAAGAAAAAACATCTGGCATTGATGGAGGTGTATTCGATGAGATGGATGAACTGATTGCTATGCCAGTACCGGTTGAAGACTTAATTGGCGATTTCTCGGAATTTGCGGATGATGTCGATATGGAGGATTTCGATGAATACATCGATGCGCCGGTCGAAGACATAGAACTCCCTGAACCAGAGGTGAAACAACCAAAGCCGATAATGCCACCACCAAAAGTGGATAAGGTTGTTGTTACGAAAGAACCAGAAGCACTGATTGATCGAGAAGTCGTATTGACCGAAATCAAAGAGAAAGCTGCGCAAGGTCGATCCAACTCTGTTGCTTACCATAATCAAAAAGTGGCTGAGCAAGCAGATATCCAGATTGAATTTGATGATCCAGACTGCCCTGCTGCACAATTTATTAAATGGCTGCGTGATGGTGTCGCCAGTGCCAAAATTCCTGCCAATAATCCTGCAAACCAAGTGCACTTTGTCGAAGATGGTCTATTTTTAGTCAGTCCGGCCATCTTTAAAACCTTTGAACGTGATACTCGAATCAACTGGACAATCGCACAACGCGATTTAACCAAAAAAAAGATCAATTTAAAAACATCCAGAGGGGACAATATCTTCCAGTATGAGATTAGTTCAAAGTCTGGCCGCAATGCGTCAAGAGTAATAAAAGGAATTTTGATTCCAAATCCTGAAAAAATTGGCTTAAAATCCTCAGCTTTAAATGAGTATTTACGCTTAATTAATCAATGAAACAAAGAATAAAAATACAGTCCAAAAGAATTCGGTATTTAGAAGCCGTAAAACGATATCAGTACGAAACCCAAAATAAAGATTATGTAAATGAACTAAGCCAGTTTAAACGATTCTCTGAAGTGGTCGGAAATCCATTTATCGATCAGATCGACCGTAAAATGATTGGGAAATTTATCGAAAAACGAAAAGCCGATGGTGTAACTGGCACAACAATCAACCGAACCTTGCAGAAGCTGCGCGCACTTCTTAACAGAGCAAAGCGAGAATGGGAAATCTTAGATGATGACCCTCCCTACATTAAGTTATTTACCGAGTCAGGCAATACGCGTGTTCGCTGGTTAAGTCGAAATCAAATAAAGAAACTATCACAACGTCTACCTGTTCACCTAGCAGATATGACACTGTTTGCTGTTGCAACTGGATTGCGAGAATCGAATATCACCTTGCTTCGTTGGGATCAAATCTATTTTTCTGAAAAAGCCTTAGTAGTTGAAGGTGATGACATATTAAAATCGGATCGTCCCTTTATTGTGCCTTTGTCTGAAGGTGCGATGGAAATTTTGCATCGCAATAGAGGAAACCATCCTGAGCGCGTCTTCACTTATCGCGGCAAGCCCGTTCGAAAAGCAAGTACTAAAGCATTTCGAGACGCATTGCGCTCGTGTGGGATTGAGAATTTTCGATTCCATGATCTTCGTCATACCTGGGCGACTTGGCATGTTCAGCAAGGAACGCCTTTAGAGGTGTTACAACGCCTAGGGGGTTGGTCAAGTATGCAGTCCGTGCAGCGTTACGCACATTATGGGTATAAAGACTTAAGGCCGTATGTAGAGGACTTCTGAAGCAGAGACGCAAGTGATGCGTTTAGTTTACTTTTCATACATGATGGCATAAAATTGATGATAAGGTTTTTTTACTACTCAATCAATTAGACAGTAGTTTCAGGATTGTAGACATAAAAAAACCCAGAATTTTGCGGAAAATTCTGGGTTTTTTACATTCCTTAACCTTATTTTAACAAGCTATCAGAAGTGCTGTTGAATACAACTTAAACCAAACTTGAGATAAATTTATCACAGTTTAGTTGTTCTGTAAAAGGTTAAATGTAAGCCCATGACTCAGATAATTCTAAAATCACAAGCTTTTTGGAATTTGGTAGCGGGGGCTGGATTTGAACCAACGACCTTCGGGTTATGAGCCCGACGAGCTACCATGCTGCTCCACCCCGCGACAATTTGTAATCAATTCGTTTCGCTTTGTTTGTGTGCGTCCCGTCTTGATGGGGCGTATTATAGGCATCTCAATTAGGATTGCAAGCCACTTTTGAAATAAAAGTGAAATAATTTGAAATTGAATGAAAACAGGCGATTTTATAGGGTTTCAAGCAATCGAAAGGATAGATTCCCAACATTCAACAGAGATTTATTAAGACTCTACCGGCCGGTAAGAGTTTACCGGCCGGTAAAGAACTTGAAAGCGGAATACCCTTTCAAGAAATCAGATTTTATCTATTCCACCTAAATATGGTCGTAGTACTTCAGGAACGGTAATTGATCCATCTTCATTTTGATAGTTTTCTAATACTGCCACTAAGGTACGTCCGACCGCCAATCCAGAACCATTCAAGGTGTGAACTAGCTGAGGTTTTCCTTTACCTTCACCACGGTAACGCGCCATTAAACGACGTGCTTGAAAGTCTTCAAAGTTTGAACAGGAAGAAATCTCACGATACGCCTGCTGACCTGGCAACCACACTTCTAAATCATAGGTCTTCGCAGACGAGAATCCAATATCCCCTGTACACAAGCTAACGACTCGATAAGGCAGTTCCAGCTTCTGCAAGATCAATTCTGCATGCCCCAGAAGCTCTTCAAGTGCTTCATAGGATTTCTCGGGATGAACGATTTGCACCATTTCAACTTTTTCAAACTGGTGCTGACGAATTAACCCCTTAGTATCTTTTCCATAAGAACCTGCTTCAGATCGGAAACAAGGCGTATGACCCACCATTCGAATCGGCAATGAAGATTCTTCCAAGATTTCATCACGAACTAAGTTGGTGATTGGAACTTCTGCCGTTGGAATTAAATATAGATCACGGTCATTGGTGTCATGCTCTTCATTTTTGCTGATTTTGTAAAGATCTGCTTCAAATTTTGGTAACTGACCCGTCCCTCGTAAACTGTGCTGATTGACCATGTAAGGCACATACACTTCTTCATAACCGCTTTGTGCATGAGTATCCAGCATGAACTGAGTCAATGCACGTTGCAGACGCGCTAACTTTCCTTTTAAAACGGAAAAACGTGCCGAAGCAATTTTTACTGCGGCATCATTATCGTAAAGTCCAAGGTTTTCAGCTAAATCGACATGATCCTTTGGTTCAAATGATAATTCTTTGGGTGTCCCCCAACGGCGAAGCTCGACATTCTCGTCTTCACCATTACCGACCGGTGTGGATTCATGTGGAATATTTGGAATTCCAGCAAAAATATCCTCTAACTGAGTTTGCACCTCATTTGCCGCTGCTTCCGCTTCTTCCAATTGCTGTTTCAAGTTTTCAACTTCTGCCAACAGTGGCGCAATATCTTCGCCTTGAGCTTTCGCCTTACCAATGCCTTTTGAACGACTATTACGCTCTGCTTGCAGTTCCTGAGCTTTGGTCTGCAAGGTTTTTCGTTGCGCTTCAAGCGCTTCGATCTGCGCAACTTCTAACTCAAAACCTCGAGTTTTCAGTGCAGCAGCAATGTCTTCTAACTCTGTTCTAAGACGTTTCGGATCCAACATGAAACTTGTCCTTTTTCTATAAAATTAAAATCGTTTTTAAAATTTTTATTACTCATGCAAAGCAAAACACAAATGCTTGCTACGAAAACCACTGACGCCCAAGCATCATTCCCGCCCAGACCGCACCAATCGTTAGGAATAAACTTGCGCCCATATTGACAAATGCCTTTGACATTTCACCTAATTGCAAATATTGCATAGTCTCATAGGAGAACGTTGAGAACGTCGTAAATGCGCCTAAAAATCCAACCAAAAAAAACAATCGCCACTCTAAGCTAAGCATCCATTTTTCAACAATAAAAATCGTCAAAATGCCCATTAGGAAAGAACCCAGCACATTCACACCTAAAGTTCCCCAGGCAAACTCGCGCCCTAGCCAAAGATAGATTTGGTGAGAAAGCAGATATCGACTCACTGCACCCAGCGCGCCTCCAAAGGCAATTGCGGTTATTCCAAGTGCATTTATTTGCCACATGGCTGAATTCCTTATCCAGTCTATTTTAAAAAGACCGATTATTTTGTTTGGCGAATACCGAGGTTATTCATACCCTCGCGAATGTTTATTTTTCAAGGTTATTTGTGACCCAATCAGCAATCATGCGCCATGTTATTTTCGTCGTTTATAAATCGATTGCTGATTCAAGCTCTGAAGGTGTCTCATTTTAGCGGAAATTTTAATTTCCAACCCTCTTTCTACCGGTTGATAATAGGATTTTTCTGCCATTTCTTCAGGAAAATAACTTTCTCCTGCCGCAAAAGCTTCCGGCTCATCATGTGCATAACGGTAACCTTTGCCGTAATCCAATTGACTCATTAATTCCGTGGGAGCGTTACGAAGATGTAATGGCACTTCATGCGAACCGTTGTCTTTTATATCTGCCAAACATGCTTTATAGGCCATGTAAACGGCATTCGATTTAGGTGCTACCGCCAGATAAGTGGCTGCTTGAGCAAGTGCTAAGTCACCTTCTGGTGAACCTAATCGTTCATAAGATTCCGCCGCATTCAAAGCCAATTGCAATGCTTTAGGGTCAGCGTTAGCAATTTCTTCACTGGCCATACGAATTAATCGTCTTGCCAAATAACGCGGATCCACTCCGCCATCCAGCATTCTAATCAACCAATAAAGTGCTGCATCAGGATCTGAACCGCGAACCGATTTATGCAGTGCAGAAATTTGATCATAAAAAGCTTCGCCACCTTTATCAAAACGTCGTTGCCCTTCTTGAACGACTTCCATCACTGCGTCACGGTCAATTAACCATTTTCCAGCTTCGGCTTCATCGGCAAAATCAATCGCCTGTTCAACAAAATTCAGCACACGCCTTGCATCGCCATCCGCAGCTCGAATTAAAATTTGCTTAGCTTCTGGTGTTATTGCCAAACTTTCACCGGCCGGTAGAAACTCATGATCGCTCTGAGAAAGGTCATCCAAAGCATGTTCAATCACTTGTTCCAGTTCATCCTCTTCCAACGAGCGGAGAACTAAAACTTTCGCACGAGATAACAGCGCGTTATTCAGTTCAAATGAGGGGTTTTCAGTCGTCGCTCCAATAAACACAAAGGTTCCATCTTCCACAAACGGCAAAAAAGCATCCTGCTGCGCTTTATTAAAACGATGAACTTCATCCACAAACAACAAGGTGCCCTGCTGAAATTGTTCGCGATGCAGTTTTGCTTGCTCAACCGCTTCTCGAACAGCTTTTACTCCATCTAAAACGGCTGACAAACTAATAAACTGTAAATTGGATTGTCTAGCGATCAAACGAGCCAAAGTGGTTTTACCCACTCCAGGCGGCCCCCAAAAAATCAGTGAATACAAACGATTTGCCTCAAGCATTTTGGTCAGCACGCGCTTTGGGCCCAGTAAATGTTTTTGGCCAATAAATGCCTGTAAAGTTTGCGGACGTAAGCGGTCTGCCAACGGTTGATAAATACCCGTTTGAGAAGCGCTTTGATACGTGGATGAAGTCATACTGTTATTAAATACTTTGCGGCCATTCGCCTATAAAAATTACTGCGGTTGTCCGATTATATCGGTAGATTCAGGAACTTGCAGGCGAAACGCATCCGGCGTGAGTGTCTGATTGGAAGCGATATTGGAAAATGTCACTTTGGTGATGTCTTCTGGTCCGGCATACATCCAAACCTCAACCATTTGATGATTTTTTAAAGCGACTTCAATACTTTGAAAATAAGTCGCCTCTTTGGGTTGGAGATTATACCATTGAGCACCGTTTCGCGTCCCTGCAGACAAAATATCGAATCGCTCTTCGATTTTTTCATCGAATAGTAACCAACTGAGTGGAATATCCGCCTGAACATCCGAAAGAGGTCGAATGGTCAACTGCTCCAAATCTTGGTCATACACCCAAAGGTTTTCCCCATCAATCAGAATTTTTTGTCCCATCGGTTTTTGATATTCCCAAACCAACTGACCCGGCCGGTGCAACTCAAAGACTCCCGTTTTAACTGGAGACTGAAACAATTCACTCTCAGGAGTGACTTGCTTGAAATTGGCCGAAAACGTTTTTAACTGATTCACATAAGCTTGAAGCGGATGTTGAACGGTTTCTGTTTCGTTCAATGAATCAACGGCTAGTCGGTCATTTGAAACAGTTTGACTGGCCACCGCTGAATGTATAAAACTCACACCACTCAAAGCCAAAACGAGTGCGAAGGTTTTTATTGCGATTTTTTGTTGCATAAAAGTTTCTCTAAAATTGGGTGATTTATTCATACTCATCACGTTTTGGAACCAGCACTTCTCGAACATTATTCCCACCACGTCCGGCAGAAATTAAGCCCGCAGCTTCCAAACCTTCAACAATTCTCGCAGAACGGTTATAACCAATGCTGAAATGTCTTTGAAGAAGTGAAACAGATACCTTACGTTTTTCAGTAATAAAAGCGACAATTTCATCATAAAGTGGATCATCTTCGGCCGAGCCTGAACCGCCGCCCTTTCCATCTTCATCAGAAGGTGGTGCTTCGGTAATCGCTTTTAGATACTGTGGTTCGCCTTGTGATTTGACAAATTCTGCAACCTCATTCACCTCTTCATCGGTCATAAAGGCACCATGAACTCGAACAGGGTTCCCACTGCCAGGTGGCATGTAAAGCATATCCCCTTTTCCGAGCAATTGTTCTGCACCACCTTGTTCAAGAATAGTTCGGGAATCAATTTTAGTGTTCACCATAAACGCAATACGCGTTGGTATATTGGCTTTAATCAGACCAGTAATGACATTAACTGAAGGTCGCTGCGTCGCCAAAATCAGGTGAATCCCAGCAGCACGCGCTTTTTGAGCCAAACGAGCAATGAGCTGCTCAACCTCTTTTCCGACTGTCATAATCATATCGGCAAACTCGTCGATTACCACTACGATATACGGTAGCGGTTCCAATGTCGGAGGAGCTTCGCCCATTTCATAACCATAGGATTTGAGTTGTTCATGCAAAGGATCAATAATCGGCTGACCTTTTTCGATAGCCGCTTTAACCTTGGCATTAAAGCCAGCCACATTTCGAACTTTCAGTTTAGCCATCAATTCATAGCGCCGATCCATTTCAAACACGCACCAACGCAGCGCATTGGCAGCATCATTCATATCGGTAACCACCGGTGTCAACAGATGCGGGATGTCCTCATAAATAGAAAGTTCCAACATTTTTGGGTCAATCAAAATCATGCGGACTTCTTCTGCCGTGCTTTTATAGAGCATACTCAAAATCATGCTATTCACACCCACAGATTTACCGGCCCCTGTCGTACCTGCGACCAACAAGTGAGGCATTTTGGCAATGTCCGCGGTAATCGGTTCACCCGAAATATCCTTACCTAATGCAATGCTTAATGGTGATTTTGAGTCTTGGAAAGCATTAGAGGCCAGTACTTCCCTGAAGCTCACCACTTCTCGAATTTTATTTGGAATCTCAATACCAATTACTGACTTGCCAACAATGACATCAACCACCCGTACTGATTCGACCATCATGACTCGCGCCAAATCTTTCGAAAGATTATTAATTTTTGAAACCTTAATTCCCGGAGCGGGGAGAATCTCAAATCGAGTGACAACTGGCCCAGGCTGAACCGACTCGACCGTGACCTTAATGCCAAATTGTGCGAGCGACTGTTCCAATTTGTAAGATAAATCTGTCAACTCTTCTTCGGTATAACCTTCTTCATATTTAGGTGGTTCTGCGAGCAACTCAAGACTTGGTAGTTCAGCCTTTTGCTTGATTTCACCGGCCGGTATCGCCTGAGAACGTTGACCAATTTGCACAGAAAAATTCTCGGAATCCGATGTTTGAACTGATTGCTCAGTCGATGGTGAAGCTTGTGCGGAAACCGAAGTCTCTTCCCACGGAGGTATTTCTGACGGAGTGGGTGTCATTGAACTTGTCATTTCATTGAACTCAGAAGGCTTTGACATGGATAAATCAGAACGTTCATCGGTTCTAAATTCCAAACTCTCTGGGTCTCCTTGGGTTTGCTCGCCGGCTGGTACAAATTCCTTACGGCCCTGTAACGACGGTTCAGCACTTAGGCTGTTTGATCGTTCAGAAGTATTTGGGTTATTTCCAACTGCATGAGGGTGTGCGGCTTGATCCAATTCTTGAACCAATTCGCCTGCCTTTTTCGGGTCAATAACCTGTTTTGGGAAGGCGCTAGTTTCAATAGAGTTTTTCTTAGAGCCATCTTTTGGAATGGTTTCAACTCGCGGACCTTTAACCAGGTGATTCATAAAGTGTTGAGTTCGCGCCATAACACCTTGTTGAGTTTGCGTCGTTTGTTTGGAATTCTCAGCCTGAGAATCTCGGTTTGTGACACGCGAGTGCGCCAGTCTAGAGTCAAGTTTTTGTTTCGTCATTTGAAAAAAGTGCTGAGTTTTTTCACCTTTCCAAACTCGATGGTATAGCCAAAGTCCAAACTGCTCCGTCCACTCCCCAGTCGCTTCAAAAATATTCATCCAAGAACGGTTTAACAATAAACTCAGCGACCAAGCCCATATACCAAGCAGTAGCAAAGTCGTCCCAAGCAAATCAATAGAATCAACGAGCCAAGAACTCAGACCGTAACCCCAAACACCACCACTGGAAAAAGGCAATTCTGTTAACCAAATGTCAGGCGCCATAAACAGGTTACTCATTGCTGCACCGGCACTAATAAATAACAATACACCCAACAAACTAAATAAGAAGCGTGTGTAGTCTTGCTCAGCGATTTGAGTTTTCGGTTTTGCAGGATGCTTTAAAGTCATCCAGCCACCAATGGTGATTCCAATCGGCAGCAAATAACCAAAAATCCCAAAGATGTATAAAATAAAAGAGCTTAACCAAGCGCCAGTATGGCCGCCATAATTCTCAACCTCGGTTCGAGCATTGTCGACTAATACAAATCCAGGATCTTTCGGGTTATAGCCAGCTAGAATAATTACCAAATAAAATGACAACCCAACCGCAGCAATAAAAATTAAATCACTGAATACCCATTGATAGCTTTTTTGGGCAGAATTTGCCACACCAAAACCTTCATTTTGCGGTGCTTGCATAGAAGTTTCAGAAGCGGTATGAGCATCAGTACTCAACTCATTATTATCAGGCTCTTTCTTCACAGATGAGGCTTTAGGTTTAATCAGCACTTTTTTTCGCTTTGGCACAGAATCCTCAAACGTTTCTGAAATCGGTTCAGATTGGTTACTCGATGCATTTTCAAGTGATGAATTGGCGGATTGATTTGGCATAAATTTAGTAGTCGGTTTTACTTTTTAGTTCGATAAGTCAAATGCTTGGAATGGAGCCCGAGTGCCTAACATCGCAATCTTAAGCGACAGATTGCACTGAAACCGCCAATCCAAACCGTTATTTTAACCGGCCGGTAAAAATTCGGGCAAAGAATTCCATTAAACCAATTATGAAAGCAATATGACGATATTTAATTGCCATTTTCATGCTTATAGATACTTTTCCAACCACTTAAAGATTCAACAGGACACAATAGAGCCTTTAAAATATGGGGTTATTACATCTTTTTAAAGTACTTACCGGCAAGCTGAAGCGCCCTCTTCTCAAGAAAGATTTTATTTAGAAGCACTTTGCATCACTTTTAAAACTGCTAGAATCAGACATCGTGATCAATCGGTTAATTTTTTGGTTTGATTAAATCTAATGGTCGGTTGAAACCGAAAAAATAAAATCGCCATTAATAGTAGAAATTAATCTCAAAAAAAGTCATAAATGAGGATAAGAACCCATGAGTCAAAAACATTGCAAACTTTTAATTTTAGGATCAGGTCCCGCAGGTTACACTGCTGCAGTCTATGCAGCTCGTGCAAACCTTGATCCGGTTATTATTACCGGTATGCAACAAGGCGGTCAGTTAACGACGACGACAGAAGTTGATAACTGGCCAGGTGATCCAGAAGGACTGACTGGACCTGACCTAATGGTCCGTATGCAGAAGCACGCAGAACGTTTTGGTACAGAGATGATTTTTGATCACATTCACTCGGCTGACCTATCTGAAAAACCTTTCAAACTAACTGGTGATAGTGCGGAGTACACTTGTGATGCGTTAATTATCGCTACAGGCGCAACGGCAAAATATTTAGGCCTAGAGTCTGAAGAAGCTTTCAAAGGAAAAGGCGTTTCAGCCTGCGCAACTTGTGATGGCTTTTTCTACCGCAATCAAAAAGTCGCGGTTGTCGGCGGAGGAAATACGGCAGTAGAAGAAGCGCTTTATCTTTCGAACATTGCCTCAGAAGTCACCATTATCCACCGTCGTGACCATTTCACTTCCGAAAAGATTTTAGCGAAACATTTAATGGATAAAGCTGAAAACGGCAATATTAAAATTGAGTTCAATTCTGAACTTGAAGAAGTACTTGGCGATAACATGGGAGTCACAGGATTGCGACTAAAAAACCGTGAATCTGGCGAATCAAAAGATATTGATGTTGCAGGTGTATTTATCGCCATTGGACACTCTCCAAACACGGGAATCTTTGATGGTCAGCTTGAAATGGAAAATGGCTATCTTAAAGTGCAAAGCGGCTTAGAAGGAAATGCTACGCAGACATCGATTCCAGGCGTGTTTGCGGCTGGTGACGTGATGGATCAACATTACAAACAAGCCATTACTTCGGCTGGTGTTGGTTGTATGGCTGCATTGGATGCGGAAAAATATTTAGACAATTTGTAAGCCGCCCCAAACACTTGCCAATTTTGATTCAATTTTTATATCAAGGAAACCTATGAAACTTAAAACGATGAGCTTTGCAACACTCATGATGGTTGCATCAAGCACTGTATACGCGGCAGATGCCAACCTAAAAACCACAGAGCAGAAAGCCAGCTATACTTTAGCGGTAGATTTGGCCAAAAACTTTGAGAAACAAGGCTTGGCTATTGATGTTAAAGCGTTCCAGCTGGGTCTTGAAGATGCGCTAAGTGGCAAAGAGATGCGTCTAAGTGCGGAAGAAATGAATCAAGCAGTGAGCGAAGTCAAGCAGCAGATGATTCAGAAACAGCTCGCACAGCGAGAAGCTCAAGGGAAAGCGAATGCGGAAGCCGGAAAAAAATTCCTTGCTGAAAACAAAAAGAAATCGGGGGTAAAAACCTTAGACAATGGCATTCAATACAAGGTTCTTAAATCAGGTAAAGGTGAATCACCTAAGGCGGAAGATACTGTCTTTGCCCATTATGAAGGCCGCTTCATTGATGGAACCGTTTTTGATAGCTCTTATGAACGTGGCAACCCACTAAAATTCTCACTTAATGGTGTGATCAAAGGTTGGAGTTCAGTCATTCAGAAAATGAGTCCAGGAGATAAGTGGGAAGTCGCAATTCCAAGTGAAATGGCTTATGGCGAAAAAGGTGCTGGCGATGTCATTGGGCCAAATAAAACGCTGATTTTCACCATCGAATTAATCTCATTCGATCCAGCTAAGTCTTAATCGTTATGCGAAACTAAACTAATTATTTAGTTTTTAAGGCTTTTCTAAAAACCTGTTTCGACTTCGGAGCAGGTTTTTTTTATTTATTCAATACACAGTCAAATACTCTGATCTTACTGGCTTTATGCCCATAACATCAATAACTCTTAAATAAACAGTTTCAGCGAATTAGAAAGCTTTCAGAATTTACCGGCCGGTAAAAATAAAAAACCCCAGAAAAAACTAAACCCGAAGGCGGTGTTTTCTGGGGTGTTCCAAAATTAGGGGAACAATCTTAGCTCTTTTAGAGGAGTGTTGTAATGAAACAACGAGTGCAATCTTAATCTAAGAAGACGCTTATATCAACAAAATCTAATATGAAAAAGTATGACGATAGTGACAGACTTCTCAAGACTTTCATCTAAACTCTCATATCACTCCTTATCACAGCAAACTCTCCCTCCCCCATTTGAACAGTTTCAAACCGCAGCAGGTATCGCAAAAAAATTCACCATGTAAGTTCAAATACATCACTCGTATAAGTGGTTGGCTAGCTGCAAGACACCATAGGCAGGAGTCTCATAAGGATGCGCTTGCTTTAAAGCTTTTAACACCTGCTCAGCTGTACTGGGCTCAAAAACCATTTCCACTCGGAATTCTTTAACTTTCTCTAAAGTGCCCTGTTCCCCTATAAAAGGTTGACTTCCCTCAATAGGTCTAAACTGACCAGTACCAGCAACTTGCCAAGCACACCCCTCATAGTTTCCGATCTTACCTGCCCCAGCCATAAAAACCGCTTGTTTAACACTTTCCAAATGGGACTCCGGCACATAAAAAAACAATTGGAATAATTCTGAATGAGTAAAAGTACTTTGCGACATTTGAAATCCTCTGCGGTGGTTACGTTTTTTCAATACAATAGGCAACCATCATTTTGACAGAGAAACCCTTAACTTTAAAAGAGGCTCTTTATGAAATTGCTGTTACTCACTTACGGTGTGATTTTAGCGCTAGGTATTACATCTATGCTCTCAGGCGTGCACTATCTTGCGAATATTGCCGGTTTTATTTCCGCGATTGGCTTTTTATTGGTATTTTTCAAGGATCGACCAGAAGATGAACCAGATTCAGCGAAACGTCAACGACGTTATTGGTACATTGTTTTTGCAACAGGTATCTTCTTTAGTCTAATTTTTGGTAGTTTGTGGAATACTCATATGGGGAACATGATTTAGTTTTTACTTCTTTTCACCCCTGAAAACAGAAAACCCGAGCCAAACAGACGTTCAACTCGGGTTTGCTTATCGAAAATCTTTTTTAGAAAAGTTCGATTTCGCCCTCTTCCATACTTTCAGTACTCACCCTAGACATTCGATTCTGTTCTATCTCATTGCGTTTATTATGAATTTCTTGACGGAATTTTTCTAAACGCATCTGATGTTCCTCTTCACTTTGCGCAGGTGATTCTGAAGCCTGCTGCAAGAAAAGGTTAATCTCGGCGGAAAACTCATGCAAGTTAGCCAAATGATTCATCACCTGCTCAATTAACTGGCGAACAATATCTTCAAATTGTAATGAACGAACCGCATTCGACACACTCATTTCAATTTCGGAAATCATACCGGAAACATCTCCAAGCTTGGTTGAAATACCACTATTCATCTCTTCAAGATCGCCCAGCATGGTGCCGACTTTAGCTTGCGATGAGTGTGCATGTTCCATGTCCTTGCTAGCCGTTTCACTGACAATGCTTCGCACTTGATCAACGGTGGTTCTTGCTTGCTCCGCTCGGTTACGAATTTGCTCATTCAGGATATTTGAATTAAGTGATAACTTACGAACTTCATCTGCCACCACAGCAAATCCACGTCCAGCCTCTCCTGCTCGAGCAGCTTCAATCGCTGCATTCAATGCCAATAAGTTGGTCTGGTCGGCAATTCCTTTAACGTCCTCAAGTAAGTTGAAAATCGCTTCAATTTGGCTGACCATATCATCGATTTTATTAACCGTTTGATTACTGCGCTCACTCGCATTGGTAAGCAAATCAATCAAGTATTGCAAAACACCTTTAATTTCAGAGGAAAACTTTTGAATACTCATTGAATCACTATTCTCATCACCTCCCAAGTTATCCAAAAGCGAAACCACTAGCTGATATTCCGCTTGTGTTTGCTCATGTAAGCCTGAAAAACTGGTGTTAAGCGTATCAATTGCTTCAGCAACAAGCGTTTTAACCTGCCCAAGTTCATCATGAACAACATCAATTTCTTGCTTAATAACTTTATCAACATCATCCATAATCTGTTGCAAAGCTTGATCAGCAGTGGTCATTCGCAACATTGGTTCATCACCACGCGATACATTTTTGGGTCCGGCAATAATTTCAGCGGCAACTTCTGATGTTTTCTCACCTGAAGAACTTGGGTACTCGGCAAACTTTGCCACAGACCAAGTCCAAACTGCTGAGATAATCAGAAACATTACTGTATCTAAAAATGGAATCGCAAAAAAGCTCAGGACGACTCCAAGTATGGTGACACCCCAAGCCAGCCAATACACTCGCAAGTTTTCAAGCATTCGTTCAATCATGATGAATCCTTTCTAATCTCATATTTATTCTTCTTCGATATCGCTCTAGAAGCACTATGTGTGCCATAAGTACCTGCCGGTATATTTTTAATGAACGTTAAACGGTTTGTCGAAATACTTCTATTTATTTAGATGCCTTATGTTATCTAGATAGTATTTCTGCATTCTGCCTTGTTGAGTAAAAAACTGGCTTTGCCATAAATTAAACGAGTTATTCAGAGTCGACTATTTATTACCAAAATAAAAAAGGCTCTTTAATAAAGTAAGAGCCTTTTACAATAAGCCTGCCTATCGGCATGACAAGCATCAAGAAAATAAATATTTCACTTATTTTTCGACCAATTCACTGATTTTCCCCGCAACCTGATCTAAAGGCAAAACATATTCTGCTCCCCCCATCTTGACGGATTCCCCAGGCATTCCCCAAACCACACTGGTTTTTTCATCCTGAGCGATGGTTGGCACCCCAATATCTCTTAATGCTTTTAAACCTTTTGCACCGTCCGCACCCATTCCAGTCAAAATAACACCAACTGAATTTTTTCCAACGTTACGCACCACTGAATCAAACATCACATCAACAGAAGGCTTATGACGGTTCACAGGCTCTCCATTATTTAGTTTGCACACATAACGCCCCATTTGCTGAACCACTTCTAAATGGCGATCACCCGGCGCAATGTATACGTGGCCTGGCAAAATCTCTTGACCATCTTCCGCATGATGCACATACATAGGTGAAACACTGTCCATACGCTTGGCAAATGGCTCACTAAAAGCGGCAGGGATATGTTGAGTAATCACGATAGCTGGCGTTTGTGCCGGCAATCGTATCAAAACCTCTTTAATGGCCTCAGTCCCTCCTGTTGAAGCTCCTAGCGCAATGATTTTTTTACTGCCACGACCATGATAGGTTGCTTTGAGTACATCAGAGTGCCCACTATCAACGGTTTTCACGGCAGATTGCTGATTTACTTGTCGTTCTTTTGTTGCTAAATAACGAGCGTACTGAGACTCCAGCATGTTTTTAGGGACACGCGCTGCCATTTTAACTTTTCGGCGAATTTCAAATGCATAATCCTCAAATGTATGCTGCAAATCAATTTTAGGTTTTGTGACAAAATCAACTGCACCAAGATCCATCGCTTCAAACGTGACATCCGCCCCCTTTTCAGTCAAGGTTGAAATCATCACCACTGGCATAGGATGCAAACGCATTAAGTTTTTCAAAAAGGTGACGCCGTCCATTTTTGGCATTTCAATATCGAGTGTCAAAACATCTGGATGAAGCTCTTTGATTTTTGTGCGAGCGTCGTAAGGGTCATAAGCTTGACCAACGACTTCAATCATTGGATCATCATTGAGCATTTTGCTTAGCATTTCTCTTACTAAAGCAGAATCATCAACAATCAGGACTTTAATCTTTTGCATATTCACTCTTCATTTTTTATTAGTTTTGCTCAGGTAACAATGAGCATTATTTGAGCATCCAACTCAAATTAAGAAATTCTTTGGTAAATGGTTTTGCCTAATAATTCAAATCGGTCACAGACATTATAAAGTGACTCCGAATGTCCAACAAACAAATGTCCTCCCATTGGCAAACGTTCTGCATAACGGTCAAACAAGCGGCTCTGTGTTGGTTTGTCAAAATAAATGACAACGTTGCGGCAGAAAATAACATCAATAGAGTCTTTAATCGGCCAATCTTCCATTAAATTCAATTGGCCAAACTCAATTGACTGCTTAAGCTCATCTTTGACTTTTACCTTACCTTCTACCGACCCCTTTCCTTTTAAAAACCATCGTTTTTTGCGAGCATCCGTCACCCCCTTCAATCGGTCAATTGCGTAGACTCCATTGGTGGCTGTTTGCACAACATTACTATCTAAATCCGTGGCAATGACTTTGGCATCCCAACCTTGCGGAACCGTTTCTTTTAACACTATCGCAATAGAATAAGGTTCTTCACCGGTTGAGCAGCCAGCAGACCAAATTCGAATTTTTTTGGAACTCGAGTTTGTCTTTAACAATTCAGGGATAACAGTCTCTGCCAAATATTCAAAATGGTGATTTTCTCGGAAAAAAAACGTCAAATTCGTTGTAATGGCATTGATCAGATGGACAAACTCTTCTTTGCCCATTTTTTCGACAAAATCAAGGTATTCTTTAAAACTGTCTTGGTTTAAAAAACGAATCCGCTTTGCTAAGCGGTTGTAAACTAAGTTCTTTTTGGATTCATTTAAATCAATTCCAGCGTAGTCATAAACGATGCGTTTGATTCTCTGAAAATCTTGATCACTAAATGTAAACTCTCTGTCATGCATCGCTGGGATACCTTTGCCTAATTATTGTTATATTTTTATTGTTATGTTTTCGACAATAAAAACTCTTACGATTTGACGGATAAAAAGCAACTAAAACTAACTTTTAAGAGGGTTTATCGAAGCAAAATTTTGCAAATCCCAATGAGTTTTTATTAAGCTTTATAACTATAGTCTTATTCCAAATTTAGTGGAAGCAAAACCTGTTTGAAAGGCGGCCCAGAATGGTCACAATATTTAACAATCTTAATTTGAGTCAACTACAAAACTTAAACGAAAGAAACCTCAGTAGCGTTTTAAAAGTTGGCCAACAGTTGAATGTCAATATCGACAAAATCAGCGGCAATCAGGTTCTGATAAAACTGGGAAGTTTATCCTTAAACGCGACGACTCTTGACACTGCTTTAAAGACAGGGCCAGCAAAAGTTGAAGTCACTCAAACACAACCACAATTAATGGTTAGCCTAGTCAAAACGACAAACACGCCTTCAAATGCCTCTGCCAGTAATCAAAAAACCGTTGAAACTCTACTCTTGCAAACGGCACTCCGGCAACTTTTGCCCAACCAAGCGTCACTTAATCAAACTTTTCAGCAACTTTCTCTGTTGCCAAATTTACCACCCAACTTACAAGCCCCCCTTCAACAACTGCTTGATCAGATGAAAAAAACTAACTTGCCTAATGGCGGTAAGGCTTTAAAAGCCGAGGTGGAGAACAGCGGCTTATTTTTTGAATCCAAAGTGAAAAACATACCGGCCGGTAAAAATGCCCAAACTTTGCAACAAGATCTCAAAGCACAGATGCTGCAACTTTTAAAAACAGCCCAAAGCACTGAACCTCAAAATGCTAACATCAAACAACTCACGAAAGCTCTAATTCAAGCGATTAACCGCATCAGTTACCAACAACTGAGTTATTTTGAAACGCCAATGAATTTGCAGATGGAGTTTATTCGCGAACGCGGTCAAACAACCATAGAAGAGCAACTCCACTTCAAAAAAAACCAACGTGCCAACCAGTCATCCTGGCAGGTGTGGTTACAAATAGGCTTACCAGAAGGCATACTTCAAACTAAGATAAGCTTAAACGAACTCTCAGCGCCTATTGAAAATGATGGAATGAAATCAAAACCTAAACACCAACTATTTTGTTATTTTTGGTGCGAAAATTCAGAAATTCTAGACCAAATTAAACAATCCGAAGAAATACTCGTTGAAAAACTCTCCGAATTGGCGTTGGATACTATTTCCGTACAACTAAGCCAAGAACCGCTCGAATTCAATCCCGATAAGCATAAACAACCTATTTCGCTGATTGATGTGAAAATATAACCCTCTACGGTTTTTAAGGCCGTTTAATCACCAAGACAGGACACTGGTGCAAGACTTGCTTAAAAAGCATTTTGCAGAGGCATTCGATTTACACACAAGATTTGTGGTAAATCAAGTAAACAGAGTAATTTTAATAAATTTTGGCCTACTCTCTAGACGTTTACTAATGAATCAGTTAATTTAGCGCTAACGATAGATACATTGAGATTATTGGACAATGGATAAAGACATCGAAGATATTCAAGACAAAATTGAAAACACTCGTGAAGACGATGAACAAATTTTGTCATTTGTTCTGGGGAAGGAAGAATATGGTGTAGATATTCTTCGCGTTCAAGAAATCAAAGGCTGGGAAAAAACTACGTCAATCCCTAACACACCCGATTATGTAATGGGTGCTATCAATTTACGTGGTGCAGTTGTCCCTATTGTGGATTTACGAATTCGCTTCAATTTGGAAGAAGTAACTTATAACGAATCGACTGTTGTGATTATTGTGCGCTCTGAAAACGCAAATGGAACCAATAAAATTATCGGTCTTGTTGTCGATGGTGTTTCAGATGTTTATTCAGTCAACTTAAAAGAGCTGCAAAACGCCCCTTCCATGTCTGGCACGATTAATACAGAATATGTGAATGGTCTTGCAACATTTGAAGACAAGATGGTTGTAATTTTACATATCGACCAGCTAATAAACGATGGAATATTGAACTCGGTTCAAGAGTTTCTTCGCAAAAACCATTAAAATTTTTTAACGAAACCTTTAAAATAGCCTTTTAAAAAGTAAAGAGAGAATTAGAATGTCAAAAATTTTAGCTGTAGATGATTCTAAATCTATGCGCCAAATGGTCGCTATGTCATTAAAATCAGCTGGTCATGATGTGACAGAAGCAGAAGACGGTGTTCAAGCTTTGAGTGCGGCAAAAGCAGCTCAATTTGACATTGTAGTAACAGACATCAACATGCCTAACATGAATGGTATTGAGTTAATTCAAGCACTACGTGCTATGCCAAACTACAAATTCACACCTATTTTATGTTTGACAACAGAATCTTCTGGCGATATGAAAACGAAAGGGAAAGAAGCGGGTGCAACAGGCTGGATCGTCAAACCTTTTAGCCCAGAAAAACTCTTATCTGTTATCAATCGAGTCATGTAAGTTAGCACCCAGCCTATTCAAGCAATTAAGGAGTTTATGATGAGTATCCAAATCAACCTACCAGATAGTTTGACCATTCATCAAATTGATCAAAACTATTCTCAATTGCTTGAGCAATTAGACGTTACCGAAGAAACCATTGAAATCAATGGTTCAGCGGTTGAAAGCATCGATACTTCAGGCCTTCAAGCTTTGATCGTATTGATTCGTCATGCCCAAGAAACAAGCAATCAGGTTTCTTGGAACTCTCCTTCAGATGTCCTTAAACAATCTGCAGAAAAGATTGGCGTCCATAACGACCTACTCTTGAGCTAATTTCTTTCTGTGAGCCAAGCCTCAAAAAAACCTAAACAAGACAATACCAAAGCTCCAACAACCCCACCTGAGAATATATCTGACAAACAAGCTGTTGGCTTGAAATATACAGGTGGTGGCGCTCCAATCGTTACTGCGAAAGGTCAAGGTTATGTTGCTGAACAAATCATTGCCATCGCAAAAGAACATAACATTCCTATTTCTGAAGATACCGATCTGGTATCAATGCTATCTCAAGTTGAATTAGACCAGGAAATACCAGAGGTGCTTTACGAAGCAGTAGTGCAAGTACTAGTATTTGCCTACAACTTAAGCGGTAAAGAAATCCCCTCCTCGCCTGACTCAACTGATTAAAAAGCAACGGCACTGGAATTTTCCCGCAGCACAAAATAAAAAACTTTGTCCAATACAACTAGGTATTGAACAAAGTTTGCATAATATCTCTACTTTTTAAAGAAGCCTAAATATGCTGCTCTAGCATGGTATCTGCATCCACTAAAATAATGACCCTATCTTGGAAATGCGCAATACCTTGAATATGGCGAGAGGCATTGTCTTTGGCACTGGATAATGGCTCAAAACGGCTTTCAGGTATATCTTTAACTTCCTGAACCATATCTACCAACATTCCAACAGTCTGCTCATCATCTAACTCAACTATAATAATCCGAGATACATCAGTGATTTCTTTTTGTGGCAAATTAAACATAGTTCGCATATCCACCACTGTGACAATCACACCCCGAACATTAATAATACCTAAAACCTGATAATTTGAACCCGGAACACTACGGATATTCCCTACCCGTAAAACTTCTCGAATTTTTTTAACTTGAATTCCATAGGTTTCATTTTCAAGCGTAAACATCACACATCGAGTACTTGGGCCTGAATAATTATCTTCTTCTTCAGCATTCGGATTGATATAAGATTCTGCTGAATTTAAATTAATGTCTTGTTCCATAAACTTCTCCAAGATGAACGTTTTAGTGAAACGCTCATAGCGTTACATTTGGAAACGCTGCATGACTCCAGGTAAATCTAGAATTAATGCAATTTGACCATTACCAGTGATCGTTGCACCGGCATAGCCTTCTAATTTTTTAAGCATGACCCCTAAAGGCTTAATCACAACTTCTTCTTGACCATTCACTTGATCAACCACTAACCCGACACGTTGATTTCCAATCAGCACAATAACTACCTTATCATGGCTTCTGTCCGATTTATCAACGCCTGGAGATAACCAGTCCGATAAGAAAAACAATGGCACACTCTTATGCCGCAAACGAACCATCTGCTGCCCATCAATCACATTAGTATTTTCAGAATTGAAATCAAAAATTTCCTGAACACTTGTCAAAGGAATAGCGTAATTATCTTCCTGAAAAGCAACCATTAGAGTTGGCAAAATCGCAAGCGTTAGAGGTACTCTTATGCGAATTTGAGTGCCTTTTCCAAGCACTGAATTGATATCAATACTACCGTTGAGTTTGGTGATCATATTTTTGACCACATCCATACCAACACCACGGCCTGAGATATCACTAATTTGTTCTGCCGTAGAAAATCCAGCAGACAAAATTAATTCAAACGCGGATTTATCATCCAATTGATTTGCACTGACCTCATCCATCATGCCTTTTTCAACTGCTTTCTGGCGTAGCATATCAGGATCCATGCCTTTTCCATCATCAGTAATCGACAGCAGAATATGATCGCCTTCCTGTTCAGCAGCAAGAATAATTTGCCCAGTGGATGGCTTACCAGCTGCTTCGCGCACATCCGGCATTTCCACCCCATGATCAACGGAGTTTCGAACCAAGTGAACAAGTGGATCTGCCAGAGCTTCAACCAGGTTTTTATCTAAATCTGTCTCTTCTCCATGCAATTCAAGCTCGATTTGTTTACCCAACTTTCTCGCCAAATCACGAACAACTCTAGGAAAGCGACCAAAAACTTTTTTCACCGGTTGCATTCGCGTTTTCATTACTGATGTCTGTAAATCAGTTGTCACATGATCAAGGTTTGCCACAGCATTTGAAATCTGTTCATGAGAAGCTTCCGACCCTCTAAGCGTTAACAAACGATTGCGAACAAGTACTAATTCTCCGACCAAATTCATAATTTCGTCTAATCGACGAGTGTCCACTCGTACTGTTGATTCAGCCGCTTTACCGGCGGCTTTAGCCGCAGGTGCTTTTGAAGCTGTAGATGCTGCTTTCGGTTCAGGCTTGGGTTCCGCTTTCGGTGCCGAGGTTGGTTTAGGCGCAACCGGTTTTGGTTGAGGTTTTGGAGTAGCTGCAACTTTCGCCTCCTCAACCTCTGAAACCAACTGATCTCGCTGATTCAACAAAGCTTCAAATTCATCATCTGTAATATCACCATCTGGATCTGTACCGTCAGGTAAATGTAACTCTGCTGTTTTCTGCCCAGCAGGTTGATCATCAATGTCAATTAACTGATCGCGCTGATTTAACAGAGCTTCAAATTCATCATCTGTAATATCACCATCTGGGTCTGCACCCTCTGGAAGTTCTAAATGCATTTCTTGCGAAACATTACCGGCCGGTGAATCATTGCCTAAATGATCACGTTGGTTTAATAGCGCTTCAAATTCGTCATCAGTGATTTCTCCATCAGGATCAACACCTTCTGGTAATTCTAGATGGGCTTCACCCGGTTCTTGTGGAGCAGCTTCTTCAACAGGCTGTTCTGCCACCTGTCCTTTGAAAATTGCATCTAGCTCATCAAGCAAACCTGAGTCATTTTCTGGCAATTCTCGTTCTCCGGCATTCAGCTGCTCAATAAAGTCACTGATAACATCAAATGCTCTCAAAATCGCATCAGCAACCGTTGCATCATAAGCAACCTCACCATTGCGAATTTTATCGAAGACGTTTTCTGCTCGGTGACATACCTCAACTAAAGAGGTGACACCCAAAAACCCAGCACCACCTTTAATCGTGTGAAAACCACGAAAAATGGCATTTAGCAAATCTGCATCTTCAGGGCTCTGTTCTAAATCAACCAACTGCTCGTTGAGCTGATCAACTAATTCAGAGGCCTCAACCAAAAAGTCCTGTAAAATTTCTTCATCCACAATGACATCCTCATTTAATTCAGTTGTCAGTTAAGTTTGATGGCAATCATTGCCAACCAACAACCTTTTGGTTGGTACAAGCAAAGCATATGCCAAGCTTAATCCCGTCTAAAACTCAAACAAAAACGCCGGTCATAAATACCGGCGTTGAAACTGCGATAATAAAACTTACTTAAATCTTATATCGAAATGAAACCTAAGTTAAATACCCATTAAATACCTAAGGAATCTAATAAGTCATCCACATCATCTTGCGATGAAACGGCATCTTGTTTAGATGATTTAGTCACATTTGGGCCAATTCCATGCTCCAAATCTTCATTGGACTTTTTTCTTTGAGGGATAGCATCATAATCATGCCCAGATTGCTGAATTAAATCGATTAGGCTATTTTCCAGAGAGCCTAAAATCAACATTACTCGTTTAAGCACCTGTCCCGTTAAGTCTTGGAATGACTGAGCTAAGATAATTTGTGTTGCATTATCGTGCGCTAATTTCAAAGCCTCTTGCTGCTCTTGTGTCAAAGTTTCATCAGGTAAGTTATCTAAGAGATTTTGGATTTGTTCAGCGTTAGCGAGAGATTTCTCACTCGCTTCAAGCGTTGCATCCATAACGTACTGCAAGCGCTCAGATGCATCAGGCAAATCATATTTGGTCTGCATCATGAGTGAATCGTCTCCCAAATCATCAAGGGTTTGATGCAAATTATCAGTGATTTGACTTAATTTTTGATACAGCTCTTGTTCACGCAACTGCGTTAACTCATCCAGTAATTCTGAGCTTCTTGCCTGATCTCCAGAATCAATAGCCTGCAATAACTGCTCAACAGCCTCTCGATTGATATTTGCCGATAACCCCATACACAACTCCCCTATTTTTTGATCAAAAACCTAAACTAAATTAGTTGGCTTTTTGACGCTCAGCAACACGCTCGAAAATCTTTTGAATTTTTTCATTTAATGTCGCTGCTGTGAAAGGTTTCACAATATATCCATCTACACCTGCTTGAGCCGCTTCTAGAATTTGAGAACGTTTTGCTTCTGCCGTAATCAAAAGAAATGGCGTATCTTTAAGGTTTGGATCTTTACGGACATTGCGCAGCAAATCAATCCCTGTCATTTCTGGCATATTCCAATCGCTGACAATGAAATCATATTTTCCAGTCTGAACCATTGGCCAAGCTGTTGCACCGTCATCTGCTTCATCAAATTTACTAAACCCAAGCTCTTTGAGTAAGTTTTTAACAATTCGGCGCATAGTTGAGAAATCATCAACCACCAAAATATTCATATCACGATTAATCTGCATAGTGTTTTCCTTAAAATTTTTTGTGTATTAAAACAGTTAAGCGTTATTAAATCCACTCAGACATCCGCGAACGAATTCGCTTGACCGCTTGGGAATGAATTTGACTGACTCGAGATTCACTTACCTCTAACACCTGTCCAATTTCTTTTAAATTTAACTCTTCGTCATAGTAAAGCGCCATGACCAGTTTTTCTTTTTCGGGTAGATTGTCAATTTCATGCGCTAGTTGCGATTGAAAGTCCGTATCGGCTAACTGTTGAAGCGGCGTAGCTGAACCACTAACCATACGATCTTCTGACAATTCCTCATGGTCTGGCTGATCAATCGATAACAACTGAGCACCACTCGTGTCTTGAAGAATCTTATGGTATTCGCTCAATGAAATACCCATTTCCTTAGCCACTTCATCGTCACGAGCTTCTCGCCCCATACGAATTTCAACCTGATGAATCGCTTCACTTACTTCTCGAGATTTACGGTGAACCGAACGAGGTGTCCAATCACCTTTTCGAATTTCATCCAACATAGCACCACGAATACGAATTCCAGCATAGGTTTCAAAGCTCGCACCTTGATCTCCACTGAAGTTCGCCATCGCTTCCATTAAGCCGATAATGCCCGATTGAATTAAATCATCAACCATCACGCTATCCGGTAGACGGCCTTTTAGGTGATAAGCAATTCGTTTAACCAAAGGCAAATAATCTTCCACGTTTTTCAAAGCCGATTCATTGCTTTGTTTTTGAACTTGCGCGTATACATTTGCCCTAGTCATAATTCTTTATTGTCCTTGAAACAGATTTTCAACAAAAAATTGAATATAGCCAGTCATATTCTGCGGTATCGGCCAACGATTCACTTCTTGTGCCATCGCATAAAAGGATTCCGCAGCTTCACTATTAGGACTGGTAATTACTACTGGTTTTTGTCGCTGTACAGCTTGTTTTAGCGCTCTATCATAAGGCACAGCGCCCATATAATCTAAAGTAACATTCAAAAATTTTTCAGTGACACTTGCCATCTTTTCATACAGCATGCGCCCTTCTTTTTTTGAGCCAACCATATTTGCTAACAATCGAAAACGGCTTACACCGTAATCCCGACTCAAAACCTTAATCAAAGCATAGGCATCCGTTATAGATGCAGGCTCGTCAGTAACCACAACAATCACTTCTTGAGATGCGCGACAAAAACTCACCACACTATCTGCAATACCAGCTGCCGTGTCAATCATCAACACATCAATTTCATTCGACAATTCGCTGAAAGCGTTGATGATTCCAGCATTTTCCATAGCATTAAGCTGCGCCATTCGTTTGACACCTGAAGCTGCTGGGATAATTTTTAAACCGGCCGGTCCTTCGACAATCACCTCTTTCAAGGTCTTTTGCCCATCTAAAACATGCGACAAATTATACTGGGTCTGTAAACCCAACATAATATCAACATTTGCCAACCCCATATCTGCATCCATCAACATGACACGATTGCCAAGTTTACTGAGCGCCGTTCCAATATTCACCGAAACATTGGTTTTGCCCACACCACCTTTACCACTGGCGACCGAAATCACACGAATCGGTTTTCCAGAAGTAGGTTTTGCAGACTTTTGAGAGGTTTCACCGGCCGGTGGTTTTTCACCTGCTTGCTTTTGCATCGCTCGCAAGCTTGCCGCCTGATCATTGAGCATTCGAAATCTCCTTAGCAATCCCCATCTTAAAGGCTTGCTCATCGGTTACATTGCTATTTTGCTGACCAAGAACAATCGCTTGATCGATTAAATCACGGGCGCGAACCATTTCAATATCTTCCGGCACTCTTTGTCCATTACTGACATAAGAAATAGGCAACGACTGCTGAATCAAAATGGTCAAAATATTGCCAAGCGAGGCCGCTTCATCCACTTTTGTCAAAACACAGCCTGAAAGCACCACTTCATTGAATGCTTCAACAATCTGTTGCATCACCGTCAATGAAGAGGTTGCAGACATTACCAAATAATTCTTAATCGGTACATTCCCATGCGAACCTGACGTTAATTGTTGCGACAATTGTAAGGCCTTCTGGCTCATGCCCGCCGTATCAATTAACACCAGTTTTTTATTGGCAAAAGAGCTCAATAAGGCATACAACTCTTCTTGCGTTTTTGCTACATGTACCGGCACATTAATCAGGTCAGCAAATATCTTAAGCTGTGCCTGTGCTCCGACTTTATAAGAGTCGGTCGTTATCAATGCCAAATCGTTTGGATGATTTCGCATCACAAAGCGACTGGCGATTTTGGCAATGGTTGTCGTTTTTCCAACACCCGTAGGGCCAACTAAAGCATAAATCCCGCCAACTTCTAAAATATCTTTATTATCAATCTCTACCTGTTTTTCCATTGCAGCTAAAATGTGTGACCAAGCCCCACTGTCTTTTGCATCGACAGAATCGACTAATTTTTGACACAGCTCCCAACCAATACCAAGCGCCAGTAAACGTTTCAACAAATCAATCTGCTCAGGTTTTGAGTGTTCAAGCTGGCCCCAAGCCAACCCAGCCATCTGATTTTCAAGCAAAGAACGCATTGCTTGAATTTCTGATGCCATTTTGTGCATCTCTTCTTTTTGCGCAAAATTCACCGCATGGTCGGATGCAACATTCGGTTCAGGAATTTTATCTACCGGCCGGTGAAAATCATGTTGGCTTTGATTTGAATATGGGTGACTTGCAGGCCGATTATTTATCTCTCTCGATGAATGTTCCGGATTAGCTATGTCGCCAGATAAGCCCTGCATGGCCTGATACGCTTGTAAGTTTCTTGGCGTTGCGGCTAAACCTGCAGATTCATAACGATCTGATTTGGATGAAGCTTGTTCAACAGACTGACGGTACTCTTCTATTTCAGGGTCAAGTGCGGCCATAACCTCACATCCTGAACTCGTCTCTTTGGTTGATAAAATCACAGCATCATCACCATGATCACGCTTTACCAACTGCATCGCTTCTCGCATGGTCGCTGCTGTATAACGTTTGATTTTCATCTAGCCTCCTTGCCCTACATTGGCCACCACACTAATCTGTCGGTTTTCCGGCACTTCAGAATACGCCAAAATTGCCAAACTTGGCAAACTAAACCGAAAGAGTCGCGCTAATTGCGCTCGAATTTGCGGTGCGACCAGTAGTACTGGCACTTGACCTTCAATTTCTATTTTTTGGGACTCTTCTTTTAACGTATTGTGCAAGCGCTCTGCCAAACCAGGCTCAATTGCCAACTGACCTTCAGGCGCACCTTGAGTCGCTTGCAGCAAAAGTTGTTCCAGACTAGGTTCCAAAGTAATGACTTTCAATTGACCGTCATTCCCTACCAAATCTTGCACAATAAATCGCCCTAAAGCTGCCCGTACTTCAATGGTTAAATCGTTTGGGCTTTGCGAAACAGGCGCTTTTTCTGCCAAGGTTTCCAAAATAGTACGGATGTCACGAATAGAGACCTTCTCTTGCAATAAATTTTGAAGGACCTTGACCAACGTCGCAAGAGAAAGCTTATCTGGAATAAGCTCTTCAACCAACTTCGGAGAACTCTGCTTAAGCTTATCAATTAATTGTTGAGCTTCGTCATGCCCAAACAATTCATAGGCATAATCTTGGATAATCTGTGAAATGTGCGTCGCAACCACTGTACTCGCATCCACGACTGTGTATCCCAAAACCTGAGCCTGATCTTGATCCGAAGGATCAATCCAAACAGCCTCCAAGCCAAATGTAGGGTCTTTGGTCGCAATCCCTTTAATTTCACCAAATACCTGCCCTGGATTAATCGCTAAATCTTTATCGGGGAAAACTTCACCATCAGCAGCCATAACCCCCATTAACATAATCCGATAATGATTCGGCTTTAAATCCAAGTTGTCTCGAATATGAACAGGAGGAACTAGAAAGCCAAGTTCCTGAGAAACTTTTCGACGAACCCCTTTAATACGATCAAGCAATTGTCCATTTTGACTCTGATCAACCATTGGAATAAGGCGATAACCCACTTCTAGCCCCAAGGCATCTACAGATTGCACATCATCCCAACTCAAATCTTTATTTTCGGGCTCGGGCTGTTCTTCAATACTAGCTTCAGGTGCTGGCGCAGTTTCTTGCTCTTGCTGTCGTTTATGAATTAAATAGGCTCCCCCACCTGCAACCGCTGCAAAACTCAAAAACGCAAAATTTGGCATTCCTGGAATCAAGCCCATCACACCAATAATACCCGCAGTAGTTCCTAAGGCTTTTGGTGTCGAGAACATCTGCAACTGCATTTGTTGGCCAAGTTCTTTGGTCGTGTCTCCACCGGTGACACGAGTCACAATTACAGCGGTAGCCGTTGATAACAGTAATGCAGGTATCTGGGCGACTAACCCGTCACCCAAAGTTAAAATGGTATACACTTCTGCCGCTTGCAAAAAATCCAGGTCATGTTGTCCGACGCCTATTGCAAAACCACCTATGAGATTGATAAACAGAATAATTAACCCTGCAACAGCATCTCCTCGAACAAATTTACTGGCACCATCCATAGAACCATAAAATTCTGCCTCAGTTGCAATATCACGACGACGTGTCTGCGCTTCTTCTTGCGTGATTAGACCTGCATTTAAATCCGCATCAATCGCCATCTGTTTACCAGGCATGGAATCTAGAGTAAATCGTGCACTCACCTCGGCAACACGACCAGCGCCTTTGGTGATGACCACAAAATTGATGACCACTAAAATTGCAAAGATAACCAAACCCACCGCATAGTTCCCACCGATAACGAACTCACCAAAAGCCTCGATTACGCTACCTGCTGATGCACCTCCTTGATGGCCTTCTAGAAGAATGATACGTGTAGATGCAATATTTAAAGAGAGCCGAAATAGTGTCGCGACTAAGATAATGGTTGGGAAAATAGCAAAATCAAGTGGTCGCTTAGCATATAGCGTGACCACCAATACAACCATGGATAGGGCAATATTAAAGGTAAAAAAGACATCCAATAGAAATGGAGGCATCGGTATGGTAACCATAGCCAACAAGGCCAGCACAGCGATAGGAATCCCTACACCTTTAAGTGATTTACCTTGTAAAAATGCCTTGATTTTGGAAAAGTCCATTGCGGTTTAAGTCTTTATACCTTTAAACAAATGCTGTTTCTGTCGAGGAAATTGGAAACATTCAAAACAGATTTCACCGGCCGGTAAATATACCTCGGCCTTAAATACGAAAAACAGTTCATTATAGAACACTTAACCGCAATAAAATACGATTTGTCAGTGGGATTCTAGCTGAGTTTAGTCCGTTCGCAAATGATCTGGCACTGGCAAATTTTCAAAATCGACTGCTTGGGTTTTGCCAGACTGTTTCAGCGAGAAGACATACGCCAAAACGCTCGCTACTGCTTTAAATAGGTCATACGGAATCGGTTGATCAACCTCCGCATTAAAATACAAGGCACGTGCAAGTAATGGCGCTTCAATAACTGGAATATCATTTTCTTGTGCCAAAGTACGAATCTGAGCAGCCATAAAATCTGCACCAACAGCCAGAACAACCGGCTCTGGCATCATTTCAGGTTTATAACTTAAAGCGACAGCAAAGTGCGTTGGGTTCGTAATAATGACATCTGCTTCAGGCACTTTTTCCATCATTCGTCTTTGCGACATCTCGCGTTGCAACTGACGAATTCGCCCTTTCACTTCTGGATTCCCTTCTTGTTGCTTAAATTCTTCCTTAACCTCTTGTTTGGTCATTTTTAGTTGACGGGTGTGGTTCCAAACCTGAAAAGGCACATCAATCGCTGCCACCACTAGTAATGAAAGACTGACGAAAATAAAGGCTTCAACGATGATTTCCGCTGCATGTGCTAAAGCAAAATTTTTTGGCTCAATACCCAAACCTAAAACTTCAGAAAACACCATATATAAAAAATACGTGGCAACAGAAATAACCAGTAAAAACTTTGCGAATGCTTTAACTAATTCAAGCAAAGCATTCAAAGACACCATACGCTTTAAGCCACTGACTGGATTTAGTTTACTAATTGATGGTGCCAAAGCTTTGGCACTAAAATTCCAGCCACCTAAAAGCATTGGCGAGACGATAGCAATAAAGACCATTAAAGAAAAAAATGGGACAAGCATCCACAAGGACTCTATCAAAATTGCAATAATCCGATCCAACAACTTCTTCTCATCAAATGCAATATCCCGATCCAAGCTCAGACCTTGGGTAATCACTGTGGAAAAGGACTGCATCATTTCCTCGCCGAACAGATAAAAATAACCAGCGGCAGACAGAGTCATCAAGAGAGTCGTCAGCTCTTTTGATCGCGGGATCTGCCCCTTATCACGAGCATCTTGAAGTTTCTTGGCGGAGGGTTCTTCGGTTTTTTCTGTGCCGTCTTCGTTTTCAGCCATAAACTACATCACTCTCTAAGACGAAAACGTGCGATTGTATCGCCAGCAGCATGAATCAATTCCTGAAGATGGGGCAACAAAATTGGAGAGGTTAAAGACAGTAAAACCAATCCGGTCAATAATGTAACAGGAAAACCCACCGCGAAAATATTCAATGCAGGGGCTGCTTTTGTTACAACTCCGAAAGAAACATTAATCAATAAAAGTGCCGTAATCGCTGGAAGCGCAACCAAAACCCCTGAAGCAAACATGTAGCTGCCGAATTCAAACACACTTCGGATGGAGTCTTGATTTAAAAAACTCGTACCAATTGGCAAATATTCAAAACTATCAATGACAATTTGAATCACAACTAAATGACCGTTTAATGCGAGAAACAACAAACTAACAATAATCGTAAAATATTGAGAAACGATTGGAGCCGTCACCCCACTGGTAGGGTCCGCCATCTGAGCAAATGCCAACCCCATTCCCATTGCGATCAAATGCCCAGCAACAACGAACGCTTGAAAAACAACCAGAAAGATAATCCCCATTGCTAAGCCAATTAAAACTTGTTGTGTGATAAATAACACACCTTTCCATGTAAAAGGATCAACAGGTGGAGGGACAGCGATCGATGGCGCTGCTGCAATGGTAATAAAAATGGAAAGCAATACTTTTCCACGCATTGGAAAGGATTTAATCGCAAACAGAGGCACAATTGACAGCATCGCTGCAATGCGGACAAATGGATAAAAGTACCCTCCAATCCATTGTAAAAACTCTGTATAGCTAAAACTCATTGACTGCTTCCAAATTTAAAACTAGCCTATATAAGCAGGAATATTCATAATCAATTCTCTCGTAAAACTGACAATAATTCCAAGCATCCAAGGACCTAAAACGATTAACACAACGACCACAATCATTAGCTTTGGAATAAAACTCAACGTCATTTCATTGATTTGTGTGGCCGCCTGAAACATCCCTACGAGCAAACCAATAATGAGTGCTGGAATCAGTAAAGGCCCAGCTAGCATAACCACCAGCTCAAGCATTCTTTGACCAAGAGTTAAGACAAATTCTTGCTGCATTTATATCCCTCCTGGTACGACAAAACTATTCGCCATGGTTCCAACAACAAGCGCCCAGCCATCTACCAATACAAATAACATTAATTTGAAAGGCAGTGAAATAATCATAGGTGATAGCATCATCATCCCCATAGACATCAGTAGACTTGACACCACTAAATCGATAATCAAAAAAGGAATAAATAACATAAAGCCAATTTGAAAAGCCGTCTTAAGCTCTGAAGTCATGTAAGCAGGAATCAATACTTTAAAAGGCACAGACTGCGGATCTTCAAGTGTTACATCTGCCATTTCAGCAAACATACCTAAATCGTCTTCTCTGGTTTGTTGTAGCATAAATTGGTGCATCGGTTTCGCCCCAATTTCAACGGCTTCCTTAAACTGAATTTGTTCCTCAAGATAAGGTGCCACAGCAGTGTCATAGATCTTGTCAAAGACAGGAGCCATAATGAATAAAGTCAAAAATAATGCCAGTCCAATCAATACTTGATTCGATGGTGTCTGCATGGTGCCAAGAGCTTGTCTCAACAATGCAAAAACAATGATGATTCGTAAAAACGATGTGGTCGCAATTAAAGCTGCTGGCAATAGCGTCAACCCTGTCATTAACAACAGAATTTGCATTGTTAGCGTATAGTCTTGATTCCCTGCTGCATCGGTTTCAACTGTAAAAGCAGGAATTCCAGGCATGGCATAGACGCTTCCGGCAACCAACAGTAAAACAAGCAATAAACTGATTAAAAACGTTTTTGAAAAGAGTAATGATTTAAAAAACGTTGTTTTTTCAGTCACGGACGTCGTGTGTAAATGACTCACTTCCGCTCCTTTTTGTTAGTTTCGTTGCTTGAATCTTTTGCTACTCCAACCTCTTGAGAATCCAAATTCGATTTCTTACCGGCCGGTATATTCGTCAAAACTTCGTCAGAAGTTTCGGTATTTTGCGTTGTTTGAAGAGCCTCTTGCAATTTTTGTGCAAAACTTGAAGATTCTTCCGTTTTTTTTTGCTTTGCCCCAAAAGCCATTTTCCCCAGGCCCATTGAAGTGGGTTCAGGAATCTCAACAGGGATTTCAAGTTGATGTAACTTAGAAATTCGACTTGAAGTAACGCCAACTAGAATCTGCTGCTCTCCGACTTGCAATAGCATAATACGTTCTCTTTGCCCAACAGAAAGCGTCCCAAGAACTCGCAAATTACCATCTGCCACGCCTGGAAAACGCCCATAACGACGTAGCATCCAAGCTGAAAGAAAAATAATTCCGAGCACAAGAACCAGAGAAAAGAATATTTCGAGAAAATAGTCGCCCGTTTTAGGGACGGATTGACCAATTTCAACAGTATTGTCAACAACACTTTGGTCCTGAGCTTGCGTTTGGAGCTGAGCCCAACTAGTTGAACTGAAGATCAATAATGTGAAAGCGGCTATGAAGGGTAAAAAATGAGCCTTTAAACTGTGCAAAATCTTTATTCCTGTGAATTACGATAGATGAATTCAGCAAACTTCGGCATCAACTGCGAAATCCAATGTATTAAGCAGTGTTATAGCAGATTGCAAAAGATTTGGCATTAAAAACACCCAAAGAAAAACCACAGGTTGTGGTTTTAGAATATTCAAACATAAAAAAGCTAATCACAGATCATTTTGTAACAATTAGAGTATCTGCGATTGAGGAACGCAAAAGTCGAAAACACCAAAACAAATAATTTCGATACACTTTTGCGTTAGAGGAAAGAAAGAGGTTATTTTAGTTTTTTAATTCGCTCTTGAGGACTGACAACATCCGTTAAACGCACACCAAACTTATCATTGATGACAACCACCTCTCCATGTGCGATTAAAGTGCCATTAACCAACAAATCCAAAGGCTCACCGGCAAGACGATCCATTTCAACCACCGACCCTTGAGTATAGGAAAGCAGATTACGAATAGAAACTTTTGCTCGACCGATTTCCAACTGTAATGTGACCGGCACATCTAGAAGAACATCTAAATCGATTTTATCTTTGCTCCCTCCAACTGCTCCATCACTCAAAGTATCAAAGGATGCTGCTGACGCATTGGCCTCCGTATCAGCTTGTTCTGCAAGTGCATCACCCCATGCATCTGCAGCATCATCTGTAGAGCTCGAGCCTTCAGCATCTGCTTGCTCTGCAAGCGCATCACCCCATGCACTCAAATCATCTTCTTCACTCATTTAACCACTCCTTGATGTTTTTCACAGCCGGCTCTTGATAAGCAGGATGGTGAAGAATTTCCTCAATTTTTACTGCTTTCTTGTCTTGGCTTTGTCCAAGTTTTCCACGCATTATTGCAATGTCTTCTATTTTAAGCGAGACTTGTTTTGGCATCTCAATTGGCAAAATATCACCTTTCTTCATGGCCATTAAATCTTCAACACTGATATTCACTTCGGCTAGATTAACACTCACGTCAAGTTCAATATTCTTCGCCTCTTCCTTAAGAGTTCTTGACCAACGGTTATCACTTTCACCCTGAAGATTCGACATCCCCTCTTCAAGTTTATCTCGAACCGGTTCCAACATTGCGTATGGCATCACAATATCAACACGCCCTTCAACCCCTTCAAAACGAATATTAATCGGGCTGACAACAATCATGTCGGTCGCATCAACAATCGCTGCAAATTTAGGGTTCATTTCAGAATGCATGTACTCAATCTCAACATCCATTACAGGCCCCCATGCCTTCTTCAGGTTGGTTGCAACGATATCCAAAATACTACGCACCATACTCATTTCAACGGGTGTATATTCACGCCCTTCAATTTTAAACGGTAACAAGCCTGTTCCACCAAAATAGATATCTACAGCGGTAAAGACTAATTTTGAATCCAGTGTAAAGAGCGACACACCATTAAGAGGATTGAAACGATAAATATTCAAACTGGTCGGAACGAATAGGTTTCGCAGATAATCAATCATTTTGATAATCTTTACTTCACCTGCCGTAACTTCAACACTGGACATAATCATTTCATTAAAATGACGTTGAAATCCGCGTGCAAAGCGTTCATTAATGATATCAAGCGCAGGAAGGCGACCACGAACAATCCGTTCTTGGTTAGTAAAGTCATATGCTTTAGCTCCTGGAGCATTGGAACCGTCGTCGCTTTCAACGTCAACGTCTCCTCCCCCCATACCCTTGAGGAGTGCATCAACTTCATCTTGGCTTAAAATATCATCCATGAATCACTACTCTTCCTTATCTATCGACTTATTGCATGACAAATCGAGTCATGTATACATCTTCTAATAAATCTGGATAAATATTATGCTTTTCCAATACGTTACGAGCGACTTTTAAAATCTCTGCACGCAGCTTATCTGGCCCTTCAGGCAGAATCAAATCATTGTAGTGTTGATTTCTCAACAAACGTTGAATGTCATTTTTCAAAATAGGCCGGAGATTTGACATTTCACCAGTATCTCCCACAAGCTGTGAGTAATAGGACATAAATTGCAAATCAACAGCTAAAAATTTTGCCTTACCATCACCATTAAAGTTCACCACAAATTTATCCATAACAAAATAACTAGGAGGTGCCTCTGGTGCTGGCGGTTCAAATTGCTTATATTTTGGAGAGTAGGTTTTTGCATGGCCTGCAAACTCTTCGCCTTCACCATGCTCAGCAGACCCGTGAACTTCCTCAGCTTCTGCTTTTTCACCATCTGACTTATCTCCACTCATAAGCAAATAAGCCATAACACCCAACCCAATCATTAATAAAATGACGATGACCAGTAGTAAGATAATTAAACCTTTCCCCGACTTTTTCCCTTCTTTTTCTTCAACTACTTCTTCTGCCATCTTGGATTTCCCTTTGTTTTATCAATTTGGGTTAAAGACTATTGTATGGTCTGAGTGGTTAGATTTTCTAAATCTGGCGCATCGCTCAGACTTTTCAAACGTGCTTCTGCTTCTTTATTCAAAACAATAATACTAATGCGTCTGTTTCGTGGATTATACGGATTTTCCTTATCGAATGGCACCGTATCAGCAAGCCCAACCACTTGAGCGATCCTCTTATCATCCACTCCACCATTGAGCAGTAATCTTCTGGCAGCATTAGCTCGATCTGCCGATAATTCCCAGTTTGTATATTCTGAATTGGAATGGTATCCAGAAGAATCGGTATGACCTGCGATACTGATGCTTTTATCCGTGCTCGCCAAAACACTTCCTACTTCTTGTAAAATTTTGGCCGCATAAGCCTTAGGAATATCGACTCCTGTACCAAACATCGGTTTACGACGATCATCAAGAATTTGAACCTGAAGACCATTGGGTGTAATTTCGATTTTTAATTGCTCTTTGAACTCTTTTAGTGCTTCGCTCATCTCGATTTTTTCTTCAAGCTTTTGTTTCATCAGCTCCATCTGTTCTTTTTCTTCTGCCTTGCCTGAGCCGTCTTCATCGCCCTCTTTACCTTTTGGCGCATCCTTAAAGCCGCCCATGTCAATCATCGCGTCGGCTGTTCGACCCGCTTCTTTAGATTCCACAATACTCATTGGTGATGACTCAATCACTGTCGGATCCCGGAAAAACTCCGCCATCGCTTTCATCTCTTCATCATTGGTTCCACCCAAAACCCAAAGCATTAAAAAGAAGGCTGCCGTTGCTGTCATGAAATCCGCAAACGCAATTTTCCATGCCCCGCCATGTGCAGAATGGGGACACTTATTTAGGCGTTTTATGATTATGGATTCTTCATCACTCATGATCGTTACTCTTTACCGGCCGGTATTATTTCTGGCTTTGTAAAAATTCATCCAGCTCTTGAAAACTTGGTCGATCATGACTTGGAATCGCTTTTCGTCCAAACTCAACCGCCACTTGTGGAGCGTAACCATTCAGGTTAGCAATCAAACAAGTTTTCAATACATTAAAGAAAGCGCCTTCTAACTCAGCACGATTTGCTAACTCCGATGAAATCGGGGCAATAAAACCGTAGGCAACCAAAATCCCTAAGAAAGTCCCAACAAGTGCCACAGACATATGATGGGCGATTTCCATAGGCCCAGCATCGAGATAACTCATGGTGACAATAATCCCCAAGACAGCAGCAACAATACCAAAAGCCGGCAGTGCTTCAGAAACTTTCCCAACCGCAGCACTTGGCATCATCGCTTCATGATGGTGACCATCAAGTTCTAGAATCATTAAATCTTCAAGCTGGTAAGGATTACTCGCGCCACTAATCATAAGTCGAAGATAATCACAAATAAAATCGACTGCGTGATGATCTGCGGCTACTTTTGGAGCACCATTAAACAATTCGCTGGAGTGTGGGTCTTCTACATCAGCCTCAATGGACATTAAACCTTCACGACGAGCCTTATTGAAGAGTTTGAACATCAGGCCTAAAGCTTCCATAAACATTTCTTTATCATGAGGCGCTGGTTTAACCAAACCTAAGCCACCACTAAACCCTGCCTTAACGACCCAACCTGGATTCGCAATAATGTAAGCACCGAGTGCCCCACCACAGATAATCACTACTTCTAATGGCTGGATCAGTATTCCGAAACTCCCGTGAGGAAGATACCCTCCCAACAAGGTTCCGATAACAACTAATGTACCCACTATTGCTTTCATTGAATTCTCACCTTATGCTTTTTTCTTGTTCTTTCGGCCTAAAACACGAATTTGAACATAGTTTAAGCAATGACTAGACCTTTTTGATAGCTTCCCCTTGTTTTCTCGCGAATTTCTTGGGGGAGCTCAAATTTATGTACAATTTTCAGATTAATTATGACTTACCACATTACTCAAAGCTGTCTGTGCAGCCTTTAATTCCTCAAGACTACCCACAATACCATTTAAGATATCATTCACTCGACCAGCTTGCGCTTGAGTCGTTCCAACACGCTCTTGTCCATCTGCCATTACTTTGACCGCATTACGGGCACGTTGTTGAAGCTCTTCAATAATTTTCTGAATTTCAGTCGTTGCTTGCTGGGTTTTACCTGCCAAAACTCGGACCTCATCTGCCACCACAGCAAATCCTCGACCATGCTCTCCTGCTCGAGCCGCTTCAATCGCCGCATTAAGAGCTAATAGGTTTGTTTGTTCAGCAATATCACGAATCAATACCAAAACCGTTCCGATATTACTACTGTCAGCCTCAAGCTGCTTAATAACCCCAGATGCATGGGTTACTTCATCCGTTAAGCTTGAAACTTCACTAATAACTGTTGCCGCCGAGGAAATCCCTTCATTGGAGTCATTCGACAAACGCTGCACTGCAGACTTAAGCTGCTCAGACAAATCCAATAATTCAGTTTTATTTGGCATCTCCACAGGTGCTGCATCGAAATCATCGACACTTGGCATCATCTCTTGCTGCTGTGCATAACACGCATCCAATGTCGATTGTAGTTCGACTTTTTCCAGCTCCAAATCCTGAACTTTAGATTCAATAGAAGATTTCGCAATCATCTGTTGAGTGACCTGATTAGAAGCTGTCTCTAATAATAAATTCAGTGCATTCAACAAATATGGATCTGTTTGCGGATCCTTCAAAGTCGTTGCCATATCTTCGGTTCTGACCACCGAACGAATTTCATCCACTAATCCTGAATAATCGACCGACTTATTCCCCCAAACAAAATAAGCAATCACTCCAACAATGACGGCTGTAATCAAAGCAATCAGCACCGCGAATGCAGGTATTGGCATACCGGCAACATTATCCGCTGCAAGTACATAAGTAGGAGCCGCCATCAACGCAAGCCCCAAGGCATTAATATTCGCTAATTTCATCACTAGACTCCTAAGCATAATAATCGACTAACTGATCAGATTCGGTTTGCAAAATCTGCTCAGAGGTTGTTAAAAGTTCTTCTTCACCAGATCCGGCGGTTTGAACACCTGAATTCTGGTTTTCAGATGAATCATCACTCATCTGTTCTTCCGCAAATTGGGAAAAATCTCCAACATCTACAGAGCTTAAATTCACTCCATTTTGCTCAAGCATTTCTCTCAGTCTTGGAATTGCAGCTTCCAAAGCTTCTCTAGTGGTTCCATGTTGAGCACTAAAAGAAACCTGCATTTGTTGGTCACGATCCATATGAAGTTTTATTTGAATCGGGCCGAGTTTTTCTGGGTTTAGCGTAATTTGAGCTTGCTGTAACTGGCTGTTCGCCATATAAACCACTCTCTGTCCTAGTGCTTGCCCCCACTGTGGATGCTTAACAGGCAATGGAATTGATTGTAGCCCAGGTGGCAAGCTTGCTCGTCTCTCTCCCGAAGAACTTTCTGTTAAAGGCACTCCATCCGAATCCAGCATAGACGTTTGCGTTAAACTTGCCTCGACCGCACGTAAATTAGCTTGTTGTTCAAGCCCTTTTTGCTGTGACTGCATCATTTGCGAAACAGGAACTTTATCCTGCATTTCAGCTGACTTTCCTTGCGCCATTAACGATGACAATTGCTGAGCCATTTGCTGAGTGTTACTTGCAGTTTTGCTTATTGCCGTCTCGCTATTATTTGCATTTCCCTTACCGGCTTCACCGGCCGGTAAATCTTGCCGTGCATTTTGTCTGTTATCAGTTCCTGATTCCTGTCTTGAATCCTGACGGCTCTCCTGGCGTGATTCTCCAGCCATTTGCTGTCCAGACTGTCCCATTTGGTTCGCTACAGCAGATCGACCAGAGTCAATAGAACCAGAGGATGAGGAGGATGCATTTGAAGCTGACTGTTGATTGCTTGCATTAACAGAAGTTGGCGCTTGTGCCGCCAAATTCACCTCTGCTTGTTCGATCGATTCATTTATTTCAGTCACACCGGCTTGAACATCATCCATTTGCTCTGCTACCAACTTCTGGTCAACCTGATCACTCTCACCCATTCTGCTCGGTTTTGCTTCTACTTCTACTTTAGCTTCAACCTCCGCATCATCTATCATCGCTATCGTTGGATTTGTGCTACTGACGTCTAATTGCTCTTCATTCGCCAGCGTTTCTTGAACTACAGCAACCTCTCCTTCAACAGGTATGGACTTTTGCTCTTCAGTCACCGGAGAGTTAGAAATCGGTGTCGTATTTTTCACTTCAGGATCGACACTTTCTAAAGAATCCATTTTTGCTTTCTCGACTCCTTCTGACTGCTCTGAACGAATCGCTTCTAGACTTTGTTCAATCAACTTTTGCCATTCTCTTGGTGACTCAGGAGCCTCACCAAATTCAGACTCAACAAGTTGCTGAAATTCTTGGGCGAACTGTTGTTTAGTAGTTTGTGCTATTTCGACTGGAGTTTTAACATCTGCGCCAACACTTTCAAACTCACTTTCACTTAACACATTTTCGTTAGGCTCAACCTGCGGTTGTTTATCACGATTGGCAGCCATTGCACTCATCATAAAGCCCATAGCAGAATTCGAAATCTCACTTGTCGGTTTTTCTGCATTACCCTCAAAAGTACTTATTTCCTCGTGGGAACTTTCACCCTTACGCTGACCTTCAGATAAATAATGACTTAACAGGCTTTTTAGAGACTTCTTAAACTCATCAGATGTTTCAGAGAAATCTATCCGGTGTAAATCAAGTTCAGCTTTCGTATCTCTTACTCCACCTACCGTCTCCGATTGTTGTTGTAAAGAGGCTTGTACAAAAGCCATTGCTTGTCCACGTAGCTCTTGTTCTTCAAGTTCTGAATCAATCGCAAACTTTGTTTGGGCATAATTTGTCAATGCTTGCTCAGGCATTTCCGGGCCAAATTCACCTTTAACCCCAAGTCCTATTTGAGTAGAGGCTAATTGTTGAAAGTCAACCGCTTCCTGTTGCGCCTTCGCATTCAGACTAGGTGAATCTGGTAAAACACTTTTAATTAACTCACTAAAAGATAAAGTCTTCTGTTCCGTTGTCGTTGCATTGCGCTCATTCGGCAAAACTTGCCCTAAAGCATTGGAGAGCTTTTTGCCGCCTAAAAGCATGCCATTCGCTGCATCAGGTAAATTTTCTTCTACCTCTTTTACATTAACTTTTACACGTTCGAACGCTGCGGATAAAACTCCTGCTTGCGTTTTTTCGACTGTTGAGCTGATTTGTAACATAGTCAATCACTCTTATCTAAATACTCGTTGTTATCACAACAGCAAATAGTATGCCCAGAATCATTTTGTGTAGGTTAAATAAGCGAATTTATTGAGAAGATTGAACGGATTGCTGAGCAGCCAACTCATCTAACATTTTTTGTTCTTGTTTGTTCAAATGTCCGTCATAATCACTTTGCATCTTTATGAATAGTTTTTCTAATGCCTTAAAACGAGCCCTTTTTTCAAGCCAAGCTTCACGAGCTTTCTCGGCCATAGTTTCTGATTGGGTCACGACAGTTTCCTGAGATTCAATCGCCTGCATTAATTTGTCTGCAAAAAGACGATAAGTATTTAACTGGGATAAACTTTGAGCAGGATTGATACCTTGTTTATTATAATCCTGCGCATATTCACGCAAAGATTCCAGTTGTTCAATGTCTTGATTTTGTTTTTGCTGCATCATGGCTAAAGTCTTACCAGCCTTATCCATCTCCATCTCAGCCAACTCCACCAATTTTTGCCAAGTTTTCAACTGTTTATCCATGCGTTACAACCCCAAATCTAATTTAAAATTTAACGCAGCGACTTTTGCAACATCAATAAACTTTGACTTAACGATACTTGCTCACCAATTGATTGAGATAAAAACTCATTAAGATTAGCGTACTTACCTATCGCCTCATCAATCAAAGGATCAGACCCTTTTCGATAAGCTCCAACATTGATTAAATCACGATTTTGCTGAAAAGCAGAATACAAACTCTTAAAGCGTTTCGCTGTTTGAAAATGCCTATCATCGACGATTTCAACCATCACACGACTGACCGAAGACTCAATATCAATCGCCGGGTACCGCCCACTATCCGCAATTTCACGTGACAAAACAATATGCCCATCCAAAACACCACGAGCCGAATCCACAACAGGATCCGATTGATCATCCCCTTCAGCAAGCACAGTGTAAATAGCCGTTATAGACCCTCCACCTTGAGTACCATTGCCAGCTCTTTCCACCAGTTGAGGCAACTTTGCAAACACCGATGGTGGGTAACCTTTACTTGCCGGTGGTTCTCCTACAGCCAAAGCAATCTCTCGTTGCGCTTGAGCAAATCGGGTCAATGAGTCCATTAACAATAAAACTTTTAAGCCTTGATCGCGAAAAAATTCAGCGATAGCTGTCGCTAACATAGCACCGTGAAGCCGCATCAACGGTGGATCATCGGCAGGGGTTGCCACCACAACTGACCGCTTTAAACCTTCAGTACCAAGATTGTGTTGCACAAACTCGTTTACTTCTCGACCACGTTCACCAACTAAACCAACTACCACAACATCCGCATTGGTAAACTTGGTCATCATGCCTAAAAGCACACTTTTACCAACGCCCGTTCCAGCCATTAGCCCCACACGTTGCCCCTGTCCGATAGTCAATAAGCTATTGATGGCTTTAATACCGACATCAAGAGGTTCATCAATGGGATGTCGACTTAAAGGGTTGATACGCTGTCCGTTCAGGGGAACATAACGCTCTACAGGAATAGCCCCCTTATCATCAAGGGGTTGCCCTGAACCATCAATGACACGACCAAGCATTCCAAATCCAACCCCAACTTGAATCCCTCCATCCAAGGGTAAAACTTTCGCATTTGGAGCAACGCCATGTACAACACCCATTGGCATTAAAAACAGTTTATTCTCCTGAAACCCTACCACCTCAGCTTCAATCGGCTCATCATCCCCATTAAAAATCTGACATCGAGATCCCATCGGAGCATATGTACCAACCACTTCCAAGGTCATACCAACCATACGTACTAAGCGGCCTTCAAGTTTTAACGTGGATGGCAAAATTCGGTCATCAAACTGCTTTAGCTTCTCGCCTAAAGAATGATTCAATTGTTGAAATGCTGAACTCATAAAAATATAACCAAGATTTACAGAAAGAAAACGCCTATTAGAGAAAACAGGTTTCGATTTGGATTTTAAGAATCAGACAATTTAATCAATTAGCTTTGAAACAGATGGTTCCGCTTCATTTTTTATCTTGGCAGTTTCCTCTGACTCCATTGAAGTTGTCACTTCTTCGGCTTTATCATCAGAAACTTCTTCAATAACTGAAGTAGAAGATTGGGTGATAATTTCTTGTCTAATCTGTTCAAAACGTTCTTGCCAGTCATTGTGAATAGTCGAGAATCCTTGTTTTACACGACAACTACCGGCCGGCAATGTTTTATCAGCCAATAACTTCCAATGGCAATAAGGCTCTTTCGAGAAATCAGGTAAAGTGTGCAAAAATTCTAAATCATCAGGATTCAAAAACACTTCAACAAGATTCTCTTGAGCATTTTCAGGAAGACCATTAACCGTCTTTTCAATCGAAGTAAGCAACCATTCCGGTGACTCTTCAATTTTAAATAGAATAATTTTTTCTGCTAGATGCACGGCAAATTGTGCAAGCTCTTCCAAAAGGTGAGATTCAAGATTGGCATAGGGAGTGGATAGATCATCTAGCATGGTTTCAAGATTTTGCAGCTTCGGAAAAATAAAATCACGCGCTTCAGAATAAGCCTCAGATTTACCGACGAGAGCACCTTCCTCCTTACCTAAACTGAAGCCTTTTTCGTACCCTTCCTGATAAGCTTGCTCGAACTTTTCTTTTTTGAGCTCTTCTCGCTCTTTTGCTAATGTGGTTTCAACCGCTGCATCCACTTTTTTCTGATGGAGCAGATTCGCCTGTTGAGACTGTTGCTTTTCCTCTTCTTCAAAGTCTGACAGTGTCCACGCAACCACTTTTGGCGGTTTTTTCAATGAGTTAAGTTCTTGTTGTTTAACCAGCTGAGAGTATTGAACGTCATCATTTTCACCGGCCGGTGAATTTTGTTGATCACTCATTTGTCTTTCCATGTCTTAACTTCATAGAGTTTAGTCATTTTAAACAAACTCCTCACCACCACCTGGCATCATCAGCTTCTCTTCATCTGCTAAACGACGAACGGTTTGGATAATGGTTCTTTGAGCATCTTCGACAGCACTAAGTTTGACAGGGGCTCCAGTTTCCAAATCCTCGCGCATAATTTCGGCTTGACGTTTGGAAACATTGCTTAAGAACTTCTCTTTTAAATCGTTTGTGGCGCCCTTCAAGGCAACAATCAGTAAATCAGACGGAATTTCACCAACAAGCGTTTGAATACCTCGATCATCAATCCCAATAATATCATCAAAGACAAACATCTTATCTTGGATAGCTCGACTGATTTCTTCATGCTCGGAAGCAATATCATCCAAAATTCGTGAATCGACACCACCGCCAACTAAGTTCAAAATTTCCGCTGCCCGTTTCTCACCACCAATCGTCGCCAACTTGCCTCCATCTCCATCACCTGAAGCATGTTCCAAAACATCGTTCAAATCAACCAGTGCACGAGGTTGAATCGTCGAAAGGGTCGCGATACGGTAAATAACTTCAGCTTGAAAACGTTCTGGAATTCCTCGTAGAACTTCTGCAGCTTGATCCGAGTCAAAATAAGAAAGAATAATCGCAACGACCTGAGGGTGTTCATTACGCAACATGTTAGAAATAGTCGATGGATGCATCCATTTTAGCGCCTCAAGACCTTTAAATTGATCTCCGAGCATGGAAACATCCATCATACCTCCGGCCCCCTCACCAAGAGCATCAGCCATCAGTGATTGCGCATATTCACTTGGATCAACACCGAGTGCATCTTCACCCAGTTCATTCAGAAAAGCTTGCATCACTTGATGGATATGATCATGTGTCACACTCTCAACGGTTGTCATAGCAGAACCAAGGCGCTGAACTTCACGTGGATTCAAATGCTTTAAAACCGAAGACGCTCGTTCTTTTCCCAAGGAAAGCAACAAGATCGCAGCTTTATCAAGCGGTTCAATACCATCATTTTCATCATATTCTTCAAGCAATTCGGCCATTAGCTATTTCCTTCAGATGAAAGCCACTGTCTTATAACGTGCGCCGCAAGTTTTGGATCACGATCAACAATTTCTCTAACCTTTTCAATCAATTGTTGCTCTTCAGCAGATTCTGCTTCCGCTTCTTCCGCTGCGTGTTCAACCTCTTCGTTCATTTGTTCAAGAGCTTTTGAGATCTCATCGGTGTTTTCTAAATCATCCACCTCTTCAGCCACATCCTCAGGGTATTCCGTCACAATCTCATGACGTTTAGAGAGATCTCTCAACATTGGGCGTATGACAAATAGAATGATAATTAGTACCGCAAGACCTGCAAGCAACTGCTTAACCAAATCCCAAAACCACGGTTCTTGCCAAATTGGAGTTGACTCGATTTCTTCCTCTGGTGCAGATAGAAACGACGCGTTGACAACGCTCAAAGTATCGCCACGCATTGAGTCAAGAGCGACTGTGTCACGAACCAACTGCTGATAACGTTGTAACTCTTCATCGGTTAATGGCGTGCGAACAAACTCACCGGCTTCATTTTGAATCAACTTATCATCTAAAACCACCGCAACCGATAAACGAGAAATGTTTCCGACAGAGTTTTTTATATGACTTATCGTTCGGTCAAGCTCATAGTTTTTAGTCGTTTTTTCGGAAGAGCTTTTCACACCGCCTGCCGAACCATCTTTGGTATACCCTTCTTCGGGTGCAATTCCCGCTCTTGGCGGCTGATTCGTTAATGCTCCTGGAATGCCTGTTGGACCATTTTCACGATTAATTTCACGAATCTCTTGCTCAGAGCGAATAGCGTCTGGATCAGGCTGGAAGTTTTCTCGAGTCTGTTCTTGTTGGGTAAAGTCCAGTTCAGCGGTAACTTGCGCTCGGACTTTTTCAGGGCCTCCAACAATTGGGGCTAATAAATCAATAATTCGATTAGAAAGTGTCAACTCAACTTGGCGAGTATAGTCCAGTTGCTTCATACTCATGTTAAGCATCGAACCTGCATGATCATTGCCAGTCAAAAGATTACCATTTTGATCAACCACGGTAACATCTGAGGCCTCCATATTTGGGATACTCGAAGACACCAAATAAACGATTGCACTGACCTGTTGATCATTCATCGTTCGACCAGGATAAAGCTTGACTACAACTGATGCCGTTGGTTTTTGTTGTTTTCTAACAAAAACTGAACGCTTGGGGAGCCCCAACATCACTCGCGCAGATTTAACTGCATTAATACTGGAAACAGATTTGGCAAGTTCGCCTTCCAAGGCACGGTGGTATTGCGTAGTTTCTTTGAACTGTGAAATACCAAAGCCTTGTTCGGCATCAAGTATCTGATAGCCGGTAGCAGCTTGTTTTGGATATCCGGCTGCGGCCATTTTAAGCCGTAAAGAATGAACCTGCTCACTGGGAACTAAAATCCCACCAGACGTGTGGTCAATTTGATAATCGACCATTTCTTGGTCAAGGGTTTGAATAATTTCATTAATATCTTGAGGATCAACACTACCAAAAAGCAAAGTGTATGGCTTCGACTGAGACCACATTACCAGGCTAATGACTAATGCTAAAGTTACTCCCAGTGCAACAACCAATCCTACTTGCTTGGCGACCGGTAATGCCGTGACATTATCGACAAAAGTGGAGCCAACGCTTTGTTTAGCACCAGCTTTTATACTTGGGTCAATAGTTGGAGATTCAGCCATAGAGTGTCTTTGTAGTCATCATTCAGGGGTTACCTGAGAAAAAATTATAGAGGCATTTGAATGACTTCTTTATAAGCCTCAACTAACTTGTTGCGAACTTGAGTCATCGCTTGAAAAGATAAACTGGCTTTTTGCGCTTGAAGCATAACTTCTGATAAATCCACATCTGGATCACCTCGCTCAAAAGCGTTTTTCATCTCTTTAGATTTGTTTTGTTCAAAGGTCACTGCCTCCACAGACTGTTTAAGCAAGTCTCCAAAATCTTCAGGAGCTTCACCAACTTGCTCTCCAGCCATCGGAGCACTGTCTTTCACAGGCTCAATTTTCGTTTGAGCCGCCAAAGAGCGCATTTGCAACATTAAGCTTTGTGTATCAATTGAGTCCATTCGAACCTTTTCTCCAGGTGACCTGAAACGTAATCTTTAGTATTTTTATTAATTTTAGAGAATGACCAAATCTTGGCATCATTTCCCAAGCAAACCTTATACCAGTTGAGAAATGAGCTCAACTTCAAGACCAATGTGTAAAGTTTAGCATTGAAACCTTACCGGCCGGTAACATTCATTAAAGACTTTATACCCTGTTAAGGAACGTCAATGCCTTGTTCTTTTAATTTCGCTAATTTATAACGCAAAGTTCTTGGGCTAATATTTAAAGCGTCGGCAGTTTTTTGACGATGGCCATCATTTGAGCGTAAGGTTTGCAGAATTAACTGTGTTTCTCTTGCTTTTAAATCCATTGGCAAAGCCTCTTCGTAAAGATGAGTTTCGGTGAACTCTGCTTCTTTAACCTGGCTAGCCTTACTATTTTTTGTCGGCATTGACTCCGATTCACTAGGTTTTTGATGATTGCTGAAACCATTGTTCTCATGAAGACTCTCTTCAGGCGGAACGGAAAACTGGTTTTCCATTTGGTCATCAAAGAAAATATGCTCTAGCTTAATCGAATCACCTGTCATCATCAGCAAAGCACGCTGCAAAACATTATCCAACTCTCGAATATTCCCTGGCCAACGATATTCCAGCAATTTTTTTAATGCCGGAGCGCTAATAAAAGGTTCCACACGTATGTCGCTACAATGACGTTTAATCAATCGCTCGGCAATTGCTGCCACATCTCTTGGACGCTCTCTCAAAGGCGGCAAGCGCATCGGAAACACATTCAACCGATAGAACAAATCCTCTCGAAAGGCTCCTTCCTGAATGGATTTTTTCATATCAATATTTGAAGCACTCAAGACTCGAACGTCTAACTTAATAATTTTAGTGCTCCCAATCCTCTCAACTTCCTTCTCTTGAAGCACTCGCAGCAATTTTGTTTGCAAATCAACTTTCATCTCGCCGATTTCATCTAAGAAAATCGTCCCACCTTGCGCCTGTTCAAATTTACCCGGCATTGATTTTCCAGCACCTGTAAATGCACCTTTTTCATAACCAAACAGAGTTGCTTCTAACATCGTTTCAGGAATGGCTGCGCAGTTAATCGCGACAAACGGCTGTTTATCACGTGTCGACTGATTATGAATATATCTCGCAAGTACCTCTTTACCAGTACCACTTTCACCACTGATATAAACACTCGCATCACTGCGAGCCACTTTTTTAGCCATTGTTTTTAACTGTTGTGTGACTGAATCAGCAACCACAAAATCGTCTTCACTTGAAGCATCACGATTGAAATAAGCTTTTGCTTTTTCTAAAAGAACATTCGCTTCAAAAGGCTTAACAATATAATCGACCGCACCGGCTTTCATTGCATCGACCGCCTGCTCCACCGTTCCGTAAGCAGTCATTAAAACAATCGGAAGATAGGGCTTGAGCGCCCGAATCCGAGTCATTAAGGTATAACCATCCATTCCATCCATACGAATGTCAGAGAACACCATGCCAATTTCATCATCAAGTGCTTGCAAAGCTTGTTCCGCACTGCTCACACTTACCACTTCAAATGCATTGATGCTCAGAATATCAACTAAAGCCTCTTGTAATTCTGGATCGTCTTCTACGACCAGGATTTTTGCTATGCTCATGAAGTAACCTTTGTCTCAATCAAATGGCTTTGTAAAGAGGAACCTGTTTTGTCCGAATTCGTTTGAAGAGGCAATCTTATCCCAAATCTGGATCCATACCCAACGATCGATTTCACCCACACTTCACCCGAATGTGCTTCTGCAATTGCTCTAACGACCGCTAAACCAAGTCCTGTGCCTTTAGCTCGGCTCGTGTAAAACGGCTCAAAGATCTGTTCTAACTTCTCTGGCTCAATGCCGGGGCCATTATCCATGACAATTAAATCTAAAAAGTTATCATTAATCACTTTTGCACTCACTTGAATCTGAGCACCTATACCAATGACTTCCAAGGCATTGTGCACTAAATTTTGCAAAGCAGTTACCAAAGCATCCATATCACCAGATAAATGTAAACTTTCCTCACTTCGATCAATTCTTACTTGTGCGTCTTCAGGCAACAACTCAACTTCAACTTGGTGGGCCAATTTATCATATAAATCAGACAATAAAATATCTTGCTCACAGCTTTTTCCGCCTTTAGCGTACTGCAACATGTCTTTCACTAAGCCTTCAAGGTGTCGCAAACTGTTCAGGGTCTTATCTACAAACTTATAACGTTGATCTCTTTGTAAATCATCAACATTTAACTGAGAAACATAAAGTAAAGCGGAAGCTAAAGGTGTGCGAATCTGATGTGCAAGTGACGCAGCCATCTCTCCCATTGAATGCAAGCGTTGATGACGGCTTTGATGCTCCTGCAACTGCTTAGCTTCAGTGACATCTTGCATCAATAAAATTTTTCCTAGCGATTCATCCAAAAGCGTTTCCGAGACCTGAAAAATCTGATCATCATGCGTAATTAATTGACCTGCATCATTGTGGTTCAAAAATACATTCATCACAACAATTTCCCAGTTGCGGTGTAAAGCATCTTCACCCAACAATTCAATCGCGCTTTGATTCATTTCAACTATTTGATCTTTCTGATCCAGCACAACAACAGCGGCCGGTAGCATTTTCAACAATCGGCTTAATCGATCTGCCACCTGTTTTTTTTCTTTATCACTTTGCGCTAACTGCTCTTGCAGCTCTTCCATTTGAGATTGCAACGCATGGTAGGAATCCGATAAACGATCTGAGGTCTGATTAAACATTTCAAAAGCTTTTTCCAGCTCTTGAATTCGCTGTTCTCGGATAGCAGCACTGTTCTCATCAGTTTCAGCATTAGAAGATGAATTCGATTCCAACATAATCTCTTTTCTCAATACTAGACTTGAACTTAACTCAATTCGTATTTACGAATTTTTTCAACTAAAGTCGTTCGATTGGTCTTTAAAAGTTTTGCGGCTTGCGAAACATTCCCTTCTGTCTGAGACAAAGCTTTTTGAATCAGTTCTACTTCCATTCCAACAAGATAGGATTTCAAATCGATACCGTCATCAAAGTTGATGTCAGAGACATTAGAATTCGGTTCCAAACCATTATTATCATTTACACTGGAAACTGAAGTAGGTACTTCAATGGCTGAAGCTTCAGGCACTGATGGTTTTTCTTCACCGGCCGGTGAACTTTGTAAAGAATCTGCCGGGGTATTTTCGTCAAACATCGATAGCGACTGCAAAAGTTCTGAATCGAGCTCCACTTGATAACGCTCAGGAAGGTCTTCATAGTCAATTTTCTGATCTGTAAACAAAATCGATAATCTTTCTGCCAAATTACTCAGTTCCCGAACATTTCCTGGCCACTTATAACACTGTAATGCCTGCATCGCCTTTTCACTAAACGAAGGAACTAACGTACCCATTTCAGACATTTTTGCAAACATAAACTCAAACAACTCTGGAATATCTTCAGGGCGCTCTCTGAGTGCAGGCATTTCAATCGGGAATACATTTAAACGATAAAATAAATCTTCACGAAATTTACCATCGGTTATTTGATCTTCTAGATTACGATGAGTTGCAGCAATGACTCGAACATCACAGTCAAAGGTTTTGTTACCACCAACACGTTCGTAGTTGCGTTCTTGTAAAACTCGCAATAACTTCACCTGCATTGGCAAAGGCATATCACCAATTTCATCTAAAAAGATCGAGCCTTTTTCTGCCATCTCAAAGCGACCTTTTCGCGCAGTAATTGCGCCAGTAAAAGCCCCTTTTTCATGACCAAACAACTCGCTTTCAAGAAGTTCGCCTGGAATAGCACCACAGTTGATTGGTACAAAAGTTTTGTCTGAACGTGAGGAAGAATTATGAAGCGCTTGCGCAACGACTTCTTTACCCGTACCAGATTCTCCCAGAATAAGAACGGTTGCATCCGTTTTGGCAACCTGCTGAATCAATTTTTTGACGGTTTGCATTGCAGGACCAGAACCTACAAGATTTGAGAAAAGATCGTTTGACATCCATGGCCCCGAATTTCAATAAGACCTGTCATTTATAAAGGGTTTATCAACGGATGTCAAAATTTTGGCAAAAGATTTTAAAAATTATTGAATAACAATAAGAAAAGGTTAAAACTTGACGTATTTTTTAATAGATTGATTGGCTTTTACGGCATTTGAGAAATCAGATGCTAAATCTTTTTGAGAATGGCCAAGAAGATCGCTTAACTTTTCAGCATCGTCCAACAACATTGGTCGAATAATTTCGAGTTTCTCTCCATAGTCACTGATCATTTTGTCGAGCATTGATTGCCACTGATTCTGCAACACTTCCAGTTCATCCCACTTTTTGGATTCGGCTAATTGCAACAGGTTTTTAGAAAAACTAAGCAACTTCAGTTTATCTTTCTGAAACTGCTCTGGTGATTTTTTTGGAGTCGTCAACATTATTGAAGCTGCTCTTTCGTTGCACGTTTAATATTCTCAGGCATCTGCTGCCATGCAGACTGTAAACCCTCAATATGCTCAATAACCTCATCTATTTTTTGCAAATCATTTTTCGCAACAGCTTGAAATACTGAACGGTGACAATAGTCATATAACGCGAACATATTCTGAGCAATTTCTCCACCTTGCTCAAAATTAACACCTGCTTTCAACGCATTCAAAATAGACAAGGCTTTACTGGAAAACTCAGCTTTTTTTTCATACTGCTTTTGTTCTATGAAAACTTTGGTTAATTTCAAATTTTTCAAGGCACCCGTGTAAAGCATATCCACCAATTTATGTGGGGTCGCTTCAGAAACTGCAGTTTCAACAGCCGTGTTTGCATATTGTTGTGCCAGGCGATTTTGCATTGCATAGCTCATGACATGGCTCCCTTATGATTTATCTTAAGTATTTTTATTTATTAGTTATCACTGCCAAATGTTGCAGACAACATATTTCGTGTTTGTTCACTACTAGATAGTAACGACTGCAATGCAGAAAACTGAAGTTGATATTTCAATAAAAGCTTGTCATATCGTGTATCAAGTTTTTCTTCTTTTTCATCGTACTCAGCATTTTTATTATTTAAACTTTCCAAACGCTGAGTCACCAAGCCATCTTCATTTTCAAACAGATTACTAATCACTTCCTCCATACGGCTGGCAAAACCTTGTGAAAAAGTAATTTCTGAAGTTCTTGGCACTGTCCCACCCAAAATTTCAAACTCTAATCCTCGAACTTCAGCAGGATCTCCCCCACTCCCAACAGCAAAATCAGAAATTTTAATTTTTCGGCCATCTTCAGAGTCGGCGTAAGCTCCGATATTAATGGTTGAACCATCACTCATCGTAATCGTACCATCGGTATTTTGGCCGCTTGAAGCCCCAGTCGTTAAATTAAGTTCTGCAAGACCGGTAAACCCACTAATATCCACGCTGGAATTCCCACCAAAACGATTGGAACTAATACTTAAACTTGAACCATCGGTTGTCACCGCTAAAGATGCCCCAGCGGCTTTTACTTCAGCATTAGCATTCATACTAGTACGCAATGATTCAGCAATTTCAGAAAGTGTAAAATTTCCAGCAGCTACGTTGATAGAAGTTGCTGTGGAACCATCCACTGAAAAATCAATCGTACCTCCTGAAACATTCACTAAATTCTCTCCCGAATAATCCGTTTGGGTAAAACCTTGGCTACTCAAGCCTGTTACATTTGTTAGGTTCAAAGCTCCCTGATCTTGAGAGGTAATTTCAAAACGCGCCTGAGCAGCATCATATTCAATCGTAAACAAACTTGGATCTACTCCGGGATTAGCAACACCTGTTGCAGTGTCAATCTGAGTTTGCATGTAGCTCATTAGATCTTCTCTTGTTGAAAAAGATTGAGCTGTAAAACTAACATTTGTTCCATTTAGATCAAATGAACTGTTTTGTAAGGTTAATAGTGAATCTTGATCAAAAACTCGAGCACCAGCGACACGTTGGTCACCTTCAGCATCAAATGTAACAGCGCCGCCTGTAGAAGTGGCTCTAGTCGCATTTTGTGTTATGTCTATTGAATAATTTCCTGTTTGAGTGTTCTCATTCCCGCCTAAAATATTGATTAAAGGGTCATCTGAGCTCCCACCTTTAGATAGAAGAGTCTTTAAGTTATCCAGACCTAGTTCCGCTACATCTTCCAGTCTTCCTTTATCTAACTCCATTTCACCATCACGGTTAATGCTTAAGCCAATAACAGCCAAACTGTTATAGTCGGAGCTAATCTCACTAATTGCCCCTGATAAAGAACTTTCTAAATCTCTGCGCACTTGTTTTAACAATGAAGAACCAGCCAAATCTCCCCAAAAGGTGTATTCTTCAGATTCTTGTTGCTCTTCTGTTAAATCTTCATAAGAACCTAGCTCATCTAGAATCGTATCGAGTTGGTTAAAAACTTCGACGAAAGACTCTACTTTTTCAATGACACCAGCCGTATCTTGACTGACATTTAAACTGGTACTCACTCCTGGTTGAGTCGATTTTAAATCAATTTCTACCCCTGGAATGACCTCGTCAAATGTATTTGTCGAACTGGTCACCATGACTCCATTCACTGACATAATGGCATCCTGAGCGGTTGAAGTGGTTGTAAAACCTTGAGTATCAAAATCGCTAATCCCTGAAATCTGCATTTCACTCGCAGCCCCAGTCTCTTTGGATGTAAACATCAGCTGATAACCGCTGCCTGTGTTAATCACCGATGCATTAACACCATAATCACCATTGTTTATTGTTCTTTGAAGTCCTTCCAGAGTGTTGTTTGAAGCATCAATTGTAATTGGGTCATAACTGTTACCTCCAACGGAAATGTTTAAGGTACCATTTGAAAGAGTATCAGAAGCAGAAGCATAGATTTTGTTAACCACTTGAGTGTTGGCTTGCGCTAATTGACGAGATTCAATTTGATAAGAACCATTTACCGCAGTACCCGTAATATTCGCCGTAAATAAAGACTCATTCCCAGAAACCGCGGAAGCTTGGGTGTAGGTATCAGGATTCGATAAATCCTGTAGATAAGACTTAAAAGCGTTCATATTTGACTGCAAATACGTCAACGCATTTAGCTCAGTGTTGGTTTTTTCTTGGTTTCTCTCCAAGATTGACCGCGGACCCGCTACTTCTGCCTCTGCCAACACCTTTGACATATTACCTATGTCAAACGTACTATTTGTCAATGAATTTAAAAGCGTAGTGCCAACTTCATTTGCCATGACGGACTCCTTAATCTGATCTTAAGTCTATGCAGAATTTATGCCAAGTGCACAGATTATTATTCTTATACTTTTATTATCGGCCGTTTTTGTAAAAGCTTAAACAAAAAAAGCGGCCATAAAGACCGCTAAACACACAAGGGAACTGGTTAAACCTTATTGTTGGTAATAAGACCCAGCGGAAAACCACCATCTGGCAATTGTTTCCGAGCCTCTAAATAAGCCGAGATATTTTTTGACACAGCAAGAAACTCCTCTGAAGGAATTTGTCGAATAATCTCGTTAGTTTCCGAATCTTTGATCATCACCACCATTTTTTCGGTATCTTCATCTTTTTCGAAACGTAAATAGTTATTAAGCTTTTCAAGTTGAGCATTCAGAGTGTCCATCATCGAACTTAACTCTTCAGATCCAACTTGAGAAGCTGCCTTTTGAGAAGAATCAACATTCTCACCGGCCGGTAAACTCTCCTCTGTAGAGGTAAGTTTTTCAGCTTTAGAAGTTGACGCTTCTCGCAAAGCAACAGGAGTCTGTTCAGTTTTTGACAAACTGCTTGAAATTTGACTGGTTTGTAAGAGATTGATTTCTGCCATAACAGCCTCCCCTTCAATGTCCACATTTATATGATTTCATTGAATAAGTTCCCTGTCAAACTCTCTTTATTCAGACTCCCAGTAGGTTGGGCCCTATCAAGATATTCTTGAATCTGTTGCATCATTTTCAGACTATCTTCAGAGGGCAATTGTCGAATGAGTTCATTGGTTGAACGATCTTTCACCTGTATAACAGGTGATTGGGTCGTTTCATCCAAACCAAATGTAATCTGTTGATCGCTCGCCTTTAATGCTTGATTTAACTCATCAACCTTGGTTTTAAGCACCTCAAGACTTGGGCTCACGTTACTTTGATCACCTTGATTTGGTTTTAATGAACCGATAGAACTCTTAGGGTCTCCCCCTTCTACACGCTGAGTAACTTCCGTTACTTTTTGAGCAGAAGGGGAGAAAATATTGTTGGAAACATTTTGAATATCCATAATCTTTCACCCCTATGTGCTACTCATCAGCGCCCTCAACTATCTAAGTAGCGAGAGAACGTTTTGAGAGTTACTATTGGACTGCGACAACATACTCATACCAGCTTGTTGTAGAACCTGAGTTCGAGCAAGGTTGGCACTTTCTTTCGCAAAATCTGCATCCATCACTGATGAACGAGAGTCCATAATATTTTCATTCACGTTTTGTAGATTCGATACAGTGGATTCCATACGGTTTTGTACAGCACCCCAGTACGCTTGCATGTTTTTAATGACAGACAAGCTACCATCAATGGCTGTAAGCGCAGTTGAAGCAAGAGCAACACCTGAACCATAGGTTGAAATACCACTCTGCAACGTAACCGCCGCACCAATTGCACTTAAAGTCGAGAAGTTAAGCATTGCGACAGCAATTCGGTTATTTGAACCGGCTTCCCATCCAACATGTGCTTTAAACGCAGATGCATTATCTCCAGCTACCGATAAAGCACCAGCACTTGTATTGGCAAAAGTAGCCGCTACCGCAGCGGAACCAAATGATGATGCATTCATGATGTTCATGCCATTGAATTTGGTAGTATCAGCGACACGTTGGATTTCTTCCTGAAGCTGACTAAACTCTGCTTGCATCTGTTTACGGTTGTCGTTGTTGTAGGTACCGTTCATGGATTGAACACCCAACTCACGCATACGTTGCAACATATTGACAACTTCTTCAGTCGCACCATCAAGTGTCTGTAACATACCAATTGAGTCATTGGCGTTTCGGATCGCTTGATCAGTCCCTTTGATTTGTGTGGTCATACCGGTTGTTACCGCAAGACCCGCAGCATCATCTGCCGCTTTGTTGATTCTTAAACCTGAAGTCAAACGTTCCATTGATACGGATTGTTCACGAGAAGTTTGATCCAAGGTACGTTGGGCGTTGATGGCACCCATATTTGTGTTGATTACCATTGCCATGATATATCTCCTTTTTACAATCTCTCAAAATCTAAAGAAAGCTTTCGAGAATGTTTCTAGTATTGAGTCGTCTTGTGAACGCCATACTAGTAATATTTTTACCTTCGGAAAATTCTTTTAGACTTTTCCTATATCCCTTAACGGCAATAAATAGAGAACTTTAGAATTTTTTTAATTTTTTTTTAAAAGGAGATTTATTATGGGAATTTCGGAATAAAAAAAGCCGCATTTCATTCAATACGGCTAACACAAGGGAATTAAACAAATCGTATTTCAGGCTTGTTTCATCAAGACTCTAAGCGGTTAACCTAAAGCCTTGAAAAACACTCCTAACGGTACAGACTATCTAATTAAGCTCAATACATTTTGTGAGCTCTGATTAGACTGTGACAACATACTCATACCCGCTTGTTGTAGAACCTGAGTTCGAGCAAGGTTGGCACTTTCTTTTGCAAAGTCTGCATCCTGAATCGATGAACGAGAATCTTGAATGTTCTCATTAATATTTTGTAGATTCGAGACAGTAGATTCCAATCGGTTTTGCAAAGCCCCCCAATGTGCTTGCATGTTTTTGATGACCGACAAGCTACCATCAATGGCTGTAAGCGCAGTTGAAGCAAGAGCAACACCTGAACCATAGGTTGAAATACCACTCTGCAACGTAACCGCCGCACCAATTGCACTTAAAGTCGAGAAGTTAAGCATTGCGACAGCAATTCGGTTATTTGAACCGGCTTCCCATCCAACATGTGCTTTAAACGCAGATGCATTATCTCCAGCTACCGATAAAGCACCAGCACTTGTATTGGCAAAAGTAGCCGCTACCGCAGCGGAACCAAATGATGATGCATTCATGATGTTCATGCCATTGAATTTGGTAGTATCAGCGACACGTTGGATTTCTTCCTGAAGCTGACTAAACTCTGCTTGCATCTGTTTACGGTTGTCGTTGTTGTAGGTACCGTTCATGGATTGAACACCCAATTCACGCATACGTTGCAACATATTGACAACTTCTTCTGTCGCACCATCAAGCGTCTGAAGCATACCAATTGAGTCATTAGCGTTTCGGATTGCTTGATCAGTCCCTTTGATTTGAGTGGTCATTCCAGTTGCTACCGCAAGACCCGCAGCATCATCTGCCGCTTTGTTGATTCTTAAACCTGAAGTCAAACGTTCCATTGATACGGATTGTTCACGAGAAGTTTGATCCAAGGTACGTTGGGCGTTGATGGCACCCATATTTGTGTTGATTACCATTGCCATGATATATCTCCTTTTCCTTGTATGTATCAGGTGCCTTGAAGCTTAAGTCTCAACACCGTCAATATTATTCAGCTTATTGCAGTAGTGACATAACTTGCTGCGATTGCTGATTCGCTTGAGAAAGCATACTCATACCTGCCTGCTGAAGAACTTGAGTTCGAGCCAAGTTTGCACTTTCTTGAGCAAAGTCTGCATCCATGATGCGTGAGCGTGATGCATTGATGTTTTCATTTACATTCTGTAAATTCGACACCGTTGATTCCAAACGGTTTTGAAGAGCACCCCAGTTTGAACGCATGTTATTTAACACTGAGATTGCTGTATCAATCACCGCTACAGCTTGTGAGGCGATTGCTACACCCGAACCATAAGTTAGACCGCTTCCAGCAGCACCGGTTGAGTGCAAGCGAACAGTCGCTTGAATGGCTGATAGTGATGAGAAGTTAAGTAAAGGAACTGCAATTCGATTGTCTGAGCCAGCTTCCCAACCCACATGTGCTTTGAAAGCGGATGCGTTATCACCAGCAACCGATAGTGCCCCTGCACTGGTTGTAGCAAAGGTCGCAGCGACTGCGGCAGAACCGAACGAACTTGAATTCATGATATTCATACCATTGAATTTAGTGGTATCGGCAATTCGCTGAATTTCACTTTGTAGCTGTTTAACCTCAGCTTGCATTTGAAGACGGTTATCATCGTTGTAGGTACCGTTCATTGACTGAATACCTAGCTCACGCATACGTTGCAGCATGTCCATGACTTCTTCGGTAGCGCCATCAAGTGTTTGCAACATACCGATTGAGTCATTTGCATTACGAATTGCTTGGTCTGTACCCATGATTTGAGTTGTCATCCCAGTTGCAACCGCAAGACCCGCTGCATCATCTGCTGATTTATTAATACGAAGACCTGAAGTTAAACGCTCCATTGCATCCGACTGTTGACGAGACGTGCTGTCAAGTGTACGAACCGCGTTTAGTGAAGCCATATTTGTGTTGATTACCATTGCCATGATAGTTCTCCCTTGTGATGTTTGATCACTTAATTACTTGTGTAAAAAATCATTATTTTTTAAATTAAGGCAGTGTTTCCCGCCTTCAATTTAGTTAACGAACAACAAGGGATTTTCTTTAGATTTTTTTTGAAATTTTTTATTAAATTTCAATTAGTTAGACAGGTAAAAACAGAAGATAAATTGTGGGTTATTATTTATAACGGCGTAAAACCTAGAAACTTGAATAAAAAAACGACTTTCGGCCTACGAAAAACAAAAAAGCCGGTAAAAACTACTTTTTACCGGCCGGTAGTAAACTTTGATTGATTCCGAAAATCAGTGTGTTGTTTGAAGTAATTGTTCTTGCATCGTTAAAGCGGCAGTATTATTCGAATCATGCTCTAGCACTTCAGATATCAACATTTGTGCTTCAGTTTTTTGATTTGACTGAATATACAAGGCAGCGAGTTTATTCTTCACCGAAATCTTATCCGGATGTTTTTCCAAATACATCTGTAAAACCTCTATTGCTCCATTCTGATTTCCCAAGACTTTTAACATATCCGCATAGGGCAACATATAGTCTAAGTTAATCTTAACCAACCTCTCTAAAACTTCTAAAGCCACAGAGTAGTCTTCGAGATTGACAGCAATGGGTAACATTTTTTTCAACGCCAAGTGACGAAGTGCAGGAAGCTGAATAGGCTCATAGAGATTAAAAGCTTCAACAGAATTACCCTTTAACTCTTCGGCCATGCCCTTCAACAAAGACAAAAAATCTTGTTGCTGCGATCTATTATCTTCTTTAAATCCAGCTACGTGATCAATGATGGTCTCAATTTCAGTCAAATTATTCTTAGCAAACGCATTATTCGCACGGGCCAAGATCTTCGAAACGTTGTTTACGTTTTGATCAAGCATCTTTTGATACTGATGATCTGTTGCATCAAATTCACTTTTAAAAGCATCGACTGCTTTATTTAAGACTTGCAAATTCTTATCATCTAAAGTCTGTGTATCATGCCATTCTCGCCATTGAAGTGAACGTCCAAACTCACCCCATTTTTTCCATTGCTCAAAAAGCTCAACTGGCAGTATTTTGTTTTGCAATTCTCCCAACCGCAACTCAGTGCGCTGAATCGATTGTTCAATTAAATTGCTCAATGCTTGACTGATCGTTTTCATTCCTCCAAAAAATGCTTTTAACTGCCCAATCACCTCTTCATTCGTCATGGCACTCTCATCCTCAATCGGCCTGAATGATTCTGAAAAGATGGCGGCCTGATAACTGGTTATAAAATTCCCATCTTGACCCACATAGAAATTAACTTTCTTCTGCAGTTTTTTGATTTTCTTAACATTATTATTCTGAATCTGGCCTTTTTTATCGTAGACCTTTTCTGAAAGTCTCTCTCCCTCACGAGAAATCTCAAAAAGCTTTTTAAAACGTTTTTGCTGTTTTTTTATAATATCCAGTGTTTCTGTAACCAGGCTCACCCGCTCATCTTGAGACAAGGTGAGCTCAACTTTTATCTCATCCATTAACTCAGATTTGAGGGGTTTATCCAGTTTAATAGATTCAACCGGCCGGTAAGTAACATTTTCCATTTTGGCTGAATGTAAACCTAAACTGATAAATTCTAAATTTGGCTTGTGGAGCAGATAAAAACGAATCATGCTCTCCATGGCTATTTTTGCAGAATAAAAATCATCCCCTGTTTCGGTCATATTGCCAGCATTATCCTCAAGCATCGCTTTTCCGTGATGCGCGACAGTATCTTTATGTTGGGCTTCAACACTGGTTGATTCATGCGTTTGACCTTTTGCGTAGCAGAAATCTATTCCCGACAAAAATAAGCGTGTTGCCCCCATGGTTGCAGCAATATGCAAAGCCGTATTGGTGACCGTTGGACCCGGCCCGTCATAATTCAACTCATCACTTTCTTCTTTCCAACCAAATCTTTGCCCTAAATAACAAGACAAACCTTTCCATTGACTAATTAGCCGGCGTTGCGCATGAAAACTGTGCACTAAAATACTGTACTCAGAGTGTGACAAAACAGCTTTTGAGTTATCAAAACTCCAAGGAAACGGATCAACTGTTACAAAAAAGTCCACCAAGATCCCTTCCTTTTCCATTCGTTTGGCAATTCGAGCAGCAGCAAAAATAATGAGCTTATCTTGATTCTCTCTAACCCAAACAATGGCATCATCCAAAGTGGGCCCACCACCTAGAATAATTGCATCACGACCTTCTAACTTTTCTCCCATTTCTCTTGCCGGTATCAAGTTATCAGCCAAATTCAGTAACCGTTGTTCTTCAAATACTTTGGCACTTTGACTATTGAGTTCAGAGCGGATGTAGTGACTGTATGCGACCTCAAACTCTTCCCATAACTTTCCATAGGGTGAATCTATCTTAGAATCCATCACGGCTAGAGACTTGATTAAATGCACCCGCCGGCGAATGACATAAGATCCAAAGACTCGATTCAGCTGATAAAAATCAAAATCTTGATTAAATGTCCAAATGTGTTTGTCTTTATCCTCAATCGATTCATAGGTATCCACATCTTGATCAAGGGCCTTTAGCACTTCATCAAACTCTATAAATAAGAAATTTGAAAACGTATGTTGGCGTTTGGTTTCGAAATACTTTTTTAATAAGCCAGAATCCGTACCTATCACCACATACAGGGCTTCTTGATCCTCAAGATATTCATTAAACAAAGGATTAAATATATCTTCAGAGGCCTCATTGGCAAAAGCCAAATGATTGACTGCTTTATAGAACGTCTCGCCGTATGCATTTGACACTGTGTCTTTTAAATCTAAGTCTTCCACTTTTACAACCATTCATTTTTTTATTGACAGTGAGAGAAGGTCTCACATTGAAATTTTTTGGATGAGTCTTATTATTCGATGATTCTTTGCATCACTTTTTCTGTAAGTGCTTGCCCATAGTTATAATCTTCAGGCGCTTTTTTTCCTAAAATCTTTGAAAGGCATTTTGGTGATACACCGTATCCTGGCCTAACACTCTTAACATTTTTAACTGTAAGGATCTCTCCCTGTTTGACATCTTTTACAAAATACAACGATCTGCGAAATTTCACATTGCCTTGTTCGCTGGATTTTCGACCATAATCAACCTTACCAAGGGCTTGCCAGGCGGTTTTAGCGCCTCTGCACAGTTCCCCAAGTTCATTAGGTTCTAGAGAAAAACTATCATCAGGGCCGCCACCCTTTCGGTCAAGAGTAACATGTTTCTCAATAATACATGCCCCAAGCGCAACCGCTGAAATCGCAGTTGTATTATCCAAAGTATGATCTGACAACCCAACAGGCAAATTAAAACGTTGCTGCATATCCAACAATGTATTCAAGTGGTAATCCTCTGCGGGTGCCGGATAACCACTCACACAATGGAGAATAGCTAACTCTTTACAACCACCATCTCTCGCGGCTTCTATCGCCTCGGCAATTTCTTGTGCATCTGCCATACCGGTAGAAATAATCATTGGCTTTCCAGTTTGCGCAACATATTTGATTAACAGTAAATCCACCGCCTCAAAACTAGCGATTTTGTATGCAGGCGCATTCAAATCTTCAAGTAAGTCTACCGCCGTAGTGTCAAACGGAGAGCTAAAAATCGTGATCTCTTTTGCACGTGCATAATCAAATAATGGTTTATGCCAACCCCAAGGCATATAGGCATTTTCATAGAGTTCATATAAACTTTGACCATCCCAAAGGCCACCTTCAATCATAAACTCAGGAGTCTTCATATTTAATGTAATCGTATCTGGCTTATAGGTTTGCAATTTAACCGCATCCGCCCCTTGTGCTTTTGCCATATCAATAATTTTATAAGCATTGTTTATATCCCTGTTATGATTCGCGGACATTTCTGCTATGACATAGGGAGGATAATCAATGCCAATATTACGGCCATTAATTTTCATAGGGTATGCTCTCAGTTAACTGTTTTGTCATATGAATAAGAGTCTTTGATTCCTGCTGACTTTGATACGTTTCAATAAATCCGAATTTTTTATATAAACATATTGCAGCATAATTATCATCATAAACAACTAAGTCTAATTCGTTTAATTTCAAAATCTTTAGCGCATAATCTAGCGCTAAAATCATCAAAGCCGTACCTTGTCCTTTCTCTGCCAAAAAGGGGTTAGCAAAAATACCAAATTCAGCACGACGCTGTTCATTGTCAATATCAGTAAAGTTAAGGGTACCGATGATTTTTTCTGCCCGCTGCACCATAAAAAAACGTCGGTCAATTCGTGATTTCAAAGAGCCTACAAAAGCCAAATGTTCAGATTCTGTAATCATTTTCTGTTGATGCATCCATTTGCGAATGCTTTCATGATTACGCATTGCCAAAACAAATAACGATTGTTTAGGCGTTAAAGCAGTGTAAGGAAAGAATACATGTCCTTCTTGGTTTTGATAGCTCTGACTCAGCATATTTGTAACTCTACTCGCACCTTGACCATCAACTAATCGTGAACTGTTCTCAGTCAAATCTTTCAACTGATTTAACGCATCTCGAACAACTTTCGGCAAAAACGATACCTCATCTAAAATTTGCACTACATTAATTGAAGATAAGGCTTCGGCAATTTGACGCTGATTTTCGGCAATCACCAGCTGAATCGTCGGTAAACCTAAACAACAACGTTCCCAAGTCGTTGACCCTGCCGCGCCAATCGCTATATCGGCATTGGCCATAATTTCGGCCATATTCGCGACATTGGTTTTGATTTCAATATCAAAAGGCATGGCTGCGGCTTGGTATTGAACCGTTTGCAAGTGTGGTGCGTTCGCCCCCATTACAACAATAATTTTCTCTTGTCCTGATAAGGGAACATTGCTCATCTGAGCAAGAATTTTCCCAGTGTAATTATCTGGATCAACACCGCCCATCGTGATCAAGATATTCTCTACCGTGTTCTTATCTGTACGGCGATTCAAGCTGTAATCTCGCCACTCAGCAAACTCTGAGCGCAATAAGCTATAGTCTGCACCCGCTAAAATTTGACAATGGTCTGGGACTAAATGTTGATATTTTGCCGTCGTGGCGCCATAATTCTGATCGAGTAACCAATCACACAAATGTTCCCGATCACCTAAATCATCAATTACCATCAATTTTTCACAATACGGTTTAAGTTGTGTTTGCCAATTTTTATCTAATGCATAATGATCAACAATCAACCAATCAACGGGTTTATTATGCAAAAACTGGGCGCACTGCTCAGCGTCTTGCTGTTGCGTTACGCCCAACCAATCAGAATGAAATAGAGTCTCATCGGAATAACTATTCGGTTGAGCTAGCCTTGCAACCTCATACCCCTTTTGTTCTATTAATTGAATCAGGTGACCAGAATGTGGCCGGCATAAAAACAGCACATCAATTCCTTGATCACGCAGGACAGCCGCTAGAGTTAAACATCGCATGACATGCCCAGTGCCTATTTTTATAGAGGCATCGACTCTAAAAACGACTTTCACTCGGAAGTTTTTTCCATTAAAAACCAGTTAATATCATCTTGTGGCCAGTTTTGATCACGACGATATAGAAAACCATAATCCAGCAAACGGACATTTGGATGTCGGTCCATGAGCTCCCCAGAAAAATCTCGTTTAAACAACTTATCACTATGACCTCGATAAGGAATTGAGGTCGGAGACGGACTGTAATATTCAGCCACAAGAATATAGCGATTACTCAAAGCCACCATTTTGTCGTAAACATCATTCAAAACATCAGGGGATAAATGAATCATTACCCCTTTGGTAAATACCAAATCAAATTTTTGATTCACGGGATATTCTAAAATCGACCCTTCAAAAACATTCTCAATAAAACTTGATTTTCTCAATTGCTCTGCGGCTTTGGGGTTAATTTCAATCGCGTTTAGGCTTACATTTGGCATTAGAGCAGATAGACTACGTAAATTCATACCAACATTTGCACCCATTTCTAGTACCGAAGAAACATCTCGAGTGGCTGCGAATACTTTTGAAAAGAAGGCCAAATTTGCCGCGAGTAATTCCTTACTTTGATTTCGTTCTATATAATCATCACCGAAACTTCCTGCCCAAAAAGCTTCTTGTTCTGTCTTAAATGTCATAATTTCCCTCTTTGTACTAGAGCCTCGTAAATCAACTCAGCAAAAAACCAATCTTCTGGTGTATCAATATCAACAACTCGCCAATGTGGAATCACCATTCCTGCCCCTATTTCATGGGGACTCTTGCCAGAGAGCCATGCATCAACAGTACCTATATAAAATTGGCCGACATCGTAATAAACTTTCTCTAAGTCTTGGCTTCTTTTAAAAGTGTTTTCTTGAAATAGAGGACTCATTTTTCCTAAAGAGTCTCTTTGTAAAGCACGCTTAACATGAGATGGAAATTCGGTAACAGGAAAAACATAACTAGGCTCTAAACTTTCATCGATAATTCGATAAGCTTCTTGTAAGTCTTCAACACGAATAAAGGGAACACAAGGATAGATACAGGCAACTAAATCACAGGATTTTCCAATAGAACCAAGATACTCAATAGCATGAGCAATAACCGCATTGGTTGTTGTATGATCGTCTGCTAATTCTTCAGGGCGCTGAATCACAGAAATGCCAGCTTCCTCAGCAATATCTTGTATTTCTATAGATTCACTGCTCACGTATATTTCATCAAAAATATTTGCTTTTTTAGCCGCTTCAATCGCGTAGCAAATCATTCTCTTCCCAGCAAACTCTTTAATATTTTTTCTCGGGATTCTTTTGGAACCACCACGTGCAGGAATCACACAGATTTTCATTTAAATGACCTACTTCTTTTGGTTTGTATAAGAGGGATAACGGCTAGAAATACATTTGCTTGAGGCGCATTGTCTTCCTTTCCGAAACGAGAAGAGGAGTAATAACTAACGTATAATTTTTCATCTTTTTCAACCATTCCCGGATAGCTGCAATCACCATAACTTGGCAGAGTCCGCCAAAGCTTTAACCGGCCGGTATTTTTATTGAGTTTATAGAGATTCGTTTTGGCGGTCCAGCGCTTAAAATTAATATAGCGGCCTGCGACAACACACTCACCGTTGGAGAGTGTAACCAGCTTGGGGCCTCCAATATGTTTAGCAAGCACTTGCCAATTCCAATTTTTTAACCGGCCGGTAGAGTTTGCCAACACAGCCTTTCCACCATTCGGCGCATCCCTCCTGCTTAAGCACCACAAATTTTCACCGTCAGATAACAAGGAGCTTTCATTCGTGAAAACCTGTAAGTCTGGGAAAAAGTCTTCCACCCATTTTTGCCAATGCAATCCATCGTCTGAGCGATACAAACAGCCATTTAAATCATTGCCACCATAACCAACGCTATAGGCTTTGCCTTGATGCCAAGTCACTGCCCAGCGCCATGTACCTTCGCTGGTTACATCCAGAAGCGGCTGTGACCAAATGCTTTCCCCTAACTGTTGTTCCAATTTCCATGCCACAGAATACAGTCGACTTTTAGCCATCGAGTACACCGCCCATCGAATTCCCGCAGTTAGGATTAATTCATTATCTGGTCGAATACTTAATTTTGGATCTCTTAAATCTCCACCTTGCCAACTTAAACGACTATGTTCCTGCCAAGTTTTCGCATCATTAGATGACAAAACTACAATTTGACCATCCAGTGACATGTGGGTAGAACCTTCACGAAAAACACAAAACCACTGGCCATTGAAAAAGCTTAAATCGGTAAAAGCACTATGATTTTCAGACTGCCAAAGAGGGATGACTTGCATTACCCACCTTTCGCTAAAATTTGTAACACGGTTGTAATGACAAACGCCTGCTCTTGAGGCTCAAGCGTTTGGTGCAGAGGCAAACTAATCGCGTGCTGATAATAATTTTCCGCATTGGGGAAATCACCCAATTTAAAACCAAACTGCTGATAATACGGTTGAGTATGCACGGGGATATAATGCACATTCACACCGATACCTTGTGCTCGAAGCTGTTCAAACACTTCTCGACGGTTGAGTCTTTGAGGTAGTTGAATTGGAAACAGATGGAAAGAAGAATAAGAATCATCCGATTGAAACGGCAAAATCAAATCTGTGTTGGCAAAGGCTTCAAAATAGATTTTTGCCAGCTCATGACGTTTTGCAACAAATTGATCTAAATGCTGCATTTGACTTAAACCTAAAGCCGCTTGCAGCTCTGTCATTCGATAGTTAAAACCCAAATCTATTTGCTGATAATACCAAGCCCCTTCAGGCTCTTTACGCATCAAATGTTCGTCACGCGTAACACCATGACTGCGTAATTGCTGCATTTTCTCGACAAGTTTTGCATCATTTGTCGTCGCTAAACCACCCTCAGCAGTCGTAATAATTTTCACTGGATGGAAGCTAAACACCGTAATATCGGAAAACTGACAATTCCCTACCGGCCGGTCAAGATATTGACTACCGATCGCGTGCGAAGCATCTTCGATAACTTTAAAGCCGTATTCTTGAGATAGCTGCCGTATACGCTGCATATCGCACGACTGGCCAGCAAAGTGGACTGGAATAACAATTTTCGGCAGGCAGTTATTAGCTTTGGCTTTAATAAGTTTTTGCTCAAGCGCATCTGAACACAGATTGTAAGTTTGAGGGTCAATATCAACAAAATCGACCTTAGCGCCACAGTAAAGTCCACAATTTGCGGATGCTACAAAGGTATTGGGTGAAGTCCACAACCAATCACCTTTGCCTAAACCCAATGCCAAACAAGCAATATGCAGTGCGGAAGTCGCACTATTGACTGCCACTCCGAACTGAGTCCCACAATAATCAGCAACCGCTTGCTCAAATGCCGGGAGCTTGGGGCCTTGGGTAAGAAAGTCGGAATTTAAAACCTCAACGACTGCTTCAATGTCAGCAGCATCAATCGACTGGCGACCATAAGGAATCATTAGAACTCTTTAGCGAATTGCATTGTAGTGTTGGATTTGCTCAACACTCAAAAAATCAGGATTATCACCGGAACAGTAGGCAAAACTTTCTTCAACCAATTGCCCTTTTTCACCGAGCGCATTGCATGAATAGTCATTGCCGCGAGAGGTAAAGGTAATGGTCGGTGCAATCACAAAATGATCTGCAAATTCATACGTGTGATTTGCATCGTCTTCTGGACACATGATCTCATGCAATTTTTCGCCCGGACGAATACCCACAATTTCATGTTCTCCATTTGGCAACATTGCCTGCGCCAAATCCATAATTCGAATCGAAGGGATTTTAGGAACAAATACTTCACCCCCTTCCATGCGCTCGAAATTCTTCAGAACAAAGTCAACACCCTGTTGCAAGGTAATCCAAAATCTTGTCATACGAGTGTCGGTAATCGGTAAACGATTTGCTCCCTCATCGATCAATTTTTGAAAAAATGGTACGACCGAACCACGAGAGCCCACCACATTGCCATAACGAACCACGGAAAATTTGGTTGGGAGCTTGCCGGCAATATTATTTGCCGCCACAAATAACTTATCGGAAGCCAGTTTTGTTGCACCATACAAATTTACTGGGTTCGCCGCTTTGTCGGTCGACAAGGCAATCACTTTTTCGACTTTGTTTGCCAATGCGGCTTGAATGACATTTTCCGCACCCATAATGTTGGTCTTAATACATTCCATCGGGTTGTACTCTGCAACTGGAACGTGTTTGAGGGCCGCCGCATGAATCACAAAATCGATTCCAGCCATCGCTTGGTTTAGACGATCTGCATCACGTACATCACCAATAAAATAGCGCATTTGGGGTGAATTGAATTTCTGTTGCATCTCATACTGCTTCAGCTCATCTCGTGAGTAGATCACGATACGTTTCGGCTGATAACGCTCAAGCAGCGTTTGTACATAGCGATGCCCAAAAGAGCCCGTTCCGCCAGTAATAAGAATCGATTTATTGTCAAACATTTTATCTACATCACTTTATACTGATTTTTGTGAAAGAATATCATTACTAACGACATGTTTAATCATTTCTTTAAAGGTTTCAATGCAAATTATTTTATACGACACTGAGTTTACCGCTTGGGAAGGCTCCCAAGAACGTAATTGGAGTCTACATTGGGAATACAAAGAGATCATTCAATTCTCCGCCAAAAAACTTCATCTCACGGCCCAAAACTTTGATTTAATTGATGAATTTCATACATTTGTGAAGCCCATCAAGAATGTACAGCTTTCCAATTACATCATGGAATTAACCAAAATAAACCAAGATCAAATTGAACAAGGCCTGTCTGCGCAACAACTGTTTTCTGAAATTCATCAATTTTCCGAAAATTTTGAGGTGCCAATGTATAGTTGGGGAAATGATTTACATGTCCTTGAAGAAACCGCTCACATCCACAATATCTGCTTAAAGCACCTAAACAGTTGTGATTTAAGACCAATATTTGAACAATTTAGCATAAATACCAATGTTTCTAGTGGTCAGCTGTTTAAAAACTTTGACATTGACTTGTCTATTCAAGAGCATAATGCACTTGACGACACCCTCAGCCTTTATGAATCTCTGAAACAACTCCATAAACAAAATCCTAAAAAGCTAGTGACACTGTTTACAGATGAGAGCCCTTAGATTGAAACATCACTAAGAAAAAACTTTACGATAATTCTGTTTCGCTCTAGTCACTTTTTGAACATAGTTGCGAGTTTCTTCTGAAGGATGCTGATAAATCAACCTTTGCAAGACACTTTGCTTGCTTAAGGCGTTAATTCTTTCAATCGCCAACTCTGAGCTTTTTCCAAATAATTTGATTACGGTATTCAGTCCGCCATTGTAGGAGGCGATTGCCAGTAATTCTCTTTTATCCCTGTCTTCTACATCAGCAAAATAAAATTCATCCAACAGCTGCAAATAAGCCGTACCAATACGAATATTTTCCTTAGGGTTAAACAATGCCTCTTTCGATGGCGCAACATTTTTACCATCAACGTATTGGTAAACGTCCCTACCTGCCGAATTCGCTTTGATTTGCATCAATCCAAGTGCATTAGATTTACTCACCGCCTTGGGATTAAACGCACTCTCAACTTCCATAATCGCGTAAATAAGCTCTTTATCAACCGAAAACTCACGACTAAAATGCTCTACAAAGTTAGCAAACGGAAGTTTTTTACCGGCCGGTAAAGTTTTAGATTTCACCGCTTTCGATCCTGTTAAATCAAGCAAGCTATAAAGTGGAATCGAAACTTGAACATAGGTTTTATTTTGATCTTCAATAACATTCCGATGAGTTTTAAGTAAGTTTTCAGCGTATGCATAGGCTTGAGCAGGATATCGAATGGGCTGCTTTGATGGACTTAATATACGTTGGAAATAATGCGGTTGTTCACGCAACCTAAATGGCGATTTATTTAACGTTGACTGCAACAATGCATAATTATCCATTGGATCAGGACTGAGCATAAACCGAGCTAATAGCTGTTTCATGAGGTTTTCAGAAAATAGCGACTTTTCAAACTCAAGTACAATTTCATCTGGATACTCAACCACGACTAACGCTTGTAAAAGCTCGTCTAAACTGGGTTGAGCCGGTTTCACAATAGCTTTAGAAGCTTCTAAGTCCTGCACTTTACGGTATTCAGGTTTTGAGTCAATTGGCTTTGGTGCAATGATTTGTTCTGACTGCGCAACCCTTGATAGCGAAGTGCTTTTAAATGCAACAGGCGCATCATCTTTAAAATCTAAGGAAGCTATTTCTTGTGGAGACGAATCAGTATGAAGACTTTTTACAGACTGGTTTGGGTCAGTCGTCTTTTGAACACGATTATTTTCAGCAGATTCCTCAACGGTGGCTATGGTGTTTTCTGAATGGACACTAAAATAAGCCGGACGTGATACATCAACAGCTCCGATAGTCTGCGACGAAACGTTTTGTATGATTTGACTAGGATGAGGTTGAGAGTTATTCAGACTATTCCACTGGAAAAAATGAGAGCTATAGGCTGCCCCCACAAGCAAAACCGTTGTGAACGACAATATCCAAGGATTTAGTATGTAAGAATTTTGACTCATGCTCAGCCTCCATACTGAGCATTAGCAAATAAAAGGCCAAACAATTAACGTAAATAGTTAAATAGTGACATATCCTGAACGCGAGTGAAGACTTGTTGTGCCATCTGCAAAGCATTTTGCTGTTTAGTCAAATCAGTAATTCCTTGAACTATGTCCATATCTTCCAAGGTCATTCTGCGCTCTTCCAAAGACAGTTTAAAGATTTCACCGCCATCATATTGGGATTCGATGCGGTTTTGGCGGCCACCAATCTCAGCCCTTACTTGAGATAAATTCTCCAATGAAGCATCCATATCCAGAATAATTTCATCTGGTGGCGCATCACCCGATTCTAAATGTTTCTGGAATTGAACCATTACATTTAATATATTATGGTCAGGTTGATCAACTAGAGGAGTGCCCGTACCATCTACAAACTGTGTCTGGCCACCTGGAACCCCAAAAACACGTTCCCCATTATCCGTAATACGAACCCTTGAAGAATCCCCTAAATCATTTGGTGCCAAAAAGTTGTTATCATCGAAACCGATTTGTACAAAACGAGAACCATAATTGGCTTGGACATCGTAATTAGGCGAATTCTGACTCCCCACGTAAGCGTAAAAATCAGGATTATTTACATCCACAGTAAATGCTTCAGGTTCGTCAACATTACTTCCTGCAAACAATTTTTCGCCTTCTGAGTTGGTATAGTTCATCATATTACGCATCTGTTCAATAATTTGTCCGACCTCAGCAGCCGTTTGCTTTCGGTTAGCCTCATTATAAGTATCATTCGACATTTTTATCGCCAATTCACGTGCACGTTGAATGGAAGAAATACTGTCCGAAATCGCGGTTTCTTCTAACACTAATTGGCTTTTCGCATACTCACCATTCTTTGCATATTGATTAATCGTCGACATGGTTTGTTTCAATGCATTGATCTGCGTCATTGCTACAGGATCATCACTTGGCGTATTAACTCGCTTTTCCGTACTTAATTGCAGCGAAGTTTTAAGGATATCAGCCTGATGTTTTTGTATGGAGGTGACGCCTTGATTATGAAATTGATTAGTTGAAATTCTCATTTTACCCCCTTACAACACTTAGAAGTGTTTGGAACAGTGACTGCGATGTACTGATAATTTGAGCAGATGCATCATATGCTTGTTGGTATCTCAATAAATTCACCGCTTCCTCATCCAAACTGACGCCCGATAAAGAGTCTCGGCGATCAGTTAATTGCTGAAACACATTTTCTTGAGCCGTTAACTGGATTTCAGAACTCCTCACATACATTCCAACATTGGCAGACATAATTGAATACCCCCCTAATAAAGTAGAGGTTGCCTGATCATTTGCATCACTTAATAAAATTGATTTTGACTGCAAACCTGCCATATTAGCGATATTGGTATTATCACCATAGGCTGCTGCTTCAGGGGGACTAGAATTTGACAATGGAGTACCTGAAACACCTGGAGGAACAAGGCCAGTTTCAACTGGGGACTGCCCTCTCGCCGCAACCATATCAGGGTCATCAACCAACACAGCAAAATCTTCTAAAATGTCCTGATGTGGTTTCACAACAAATTTATCACCTTGACTATAAACCCCATTGTCTCCTTTAAATTCAAAGCCATCAATGAAGGTCTCTGTAGTACCGTCTCGATCAAAACTTCCCAACGCTTCATTCGTTTTTCTATCAAAGACATCAAATTGATCCGTTACAGAATTAAATCTTAACTCATACTCTCGCGGTTGCATTTGACCGATTTCTTTAATCGCTTGATCGAAATATGCTTGTTTTTCCCCATACGAATCTGGTTGAGGATTCACACTGTAAGGAGGCGTACCATTTAGCCCTGTCAGAGCAGTCGTGTCAGGGTTAAACATAATCGAAATCCCTGAACCATCGTCGCTTAAGTCGTCATTATTTGAATTGTCTAGAACCTTACCGACTAAAGGAGAGAATAAGCTCTCACCCGGGTCACCATTCAAATCCCAACCTTGGTAGTGTTGCCAGTTCATTGACGCAGTCATACCATTTAAAGTTAAACCCAAATCGTTTTGTGCTTTATCTAACATCTCGCTACGAAAATCCAGAACACCACCTAGCTGACCACCTTCAATTCGATCTGAAATCATAATTTTCTGACCAGAGATATTCATATACATTTCTGTACGGTTTTCATCTCTGTAAGGACCAAGCTCTGCCGACAAATAAGTTTTTTTATTGTCGGCTAAAAGAGGCAAATCACCGCCTGACAAGAAAATGTCAACCTGACCATCCTCTTGTGGATAGGTCTTAATGTCAATATATTGACTTAACTCCAAAATCGCTTGATCTCGCTGATCCAAAAGATCATTAGGGGCTTGAGTCCCTACCGCATAAGCTCGCTCAACTTGATCGTTAATTTTTTGAACCGCATCCAACCGATCATTAATTTCAATAGTCAATGAACCAATTTGATCATTTGTTTGTTTCTGCAAGTCACCTAAAACGCTAGTTAAATTGCTAATATGCGAATCAAGATTATCCAACTCATCTAAAAACATTTGACGAGTAGCGGTTGCGGTCGGATCTGAGGAAACCTCTTGAATACTATCAAAGGCTCGCTGCATAAATTCACGAACCCCTTCATCATTCCCCGCAATAATACCTTCCAGCTGAGTAGCCAAGCTTAGCGAAGAATCATATTTTTCAACAAGCGATTGTCCACTGTAAAGTTGGCGTTGAATGTAATCTGCTTGAATACGCTCAATAGTCGAAACTTTGGAACCACCACCAAGAAATTGCATACCAACGACACTAGGAGTGTTGCTTGAAATTTCTGCGCGCTGTCGTGAATAGCCGTCAGTATCCACATTTGCAATGTTATGGCTGGTCACATCCAAAGCACGCTTAAATGTATTTACCGCTTGAGTACCAATCTGTAACATGTCTGCCATCACATTCTCCTAAGTCGAGCTAACTCTCGGCTCTAAATTCTAAGTCTATTTTGAATTAACTACTTATTTTAACTTATTTCAAAAAAGGTCGAGCTTGCAGTGCATTCTGTGTCATTAACTCGGATGAAGCAGACTCTACAGAGTTAGACTCAGACTCTGCTTGCCGCTTCAATGCAATTAATTTCTCAGCTTCTTCAATTGAGTTCGCTTGAAGTCCAATCTGAGGTGCGAGCTGTTCAACAATTTTATCGGCCAATCCTAGTGAACCTTTAGAAGACAAATCTTGAGACAATTGTTTGTCATGCCAATCCTTGAAGAAATCCGCATCTTTGCCATCTAGCCAGCCATCATCAAAACTCACTTTTCTCGATTCTTTGAGAACCTGATTTAAAAACAAGGCTTCGAACTGCTCTGCAACAGGACGAAGTGCTGCACGCTCATCTTCACGTGCTTTTTGACGCAAGTCGTTCAACCCCTGAAGATTCATATAGTCTTTAGAAGTGTCCACTTTTGGCTGATTTGAATTTAAACTTTCCATAATTTTCTCCCGGCCGGTAATCTTTTCAAAGGCGATTAAATAATCATTAAATCTGCTTTTAACGCCCCTGCTTGCTTCAAAGCCTCTAAAATTGCCACTAAATCACCTGGTGCAGCGCCAACTTTATTCACGGCTTGAACAATGTCATTCAAAGAAACACCGCCACTGAACTTGAACATTCTAGCATCACCGGTCGCCTCCACATTCACAGTCGAATCAGGCGCAACCACGGTATCGCCATTTGCCAAGGCTCCAGGCTGACTCACACCCAAAGTTTCTGAAATCTTGACCGTCAATCCTCCGTGCGTCACTGCCGCAGAACTGACTCGGACATTCTGTCCAATCACAACAGTTCCTGTTCTGGAATTCACAATAATTTTTGCGGCCTCTTCACCCGGTTCAACTTCTATATTTTCTAAAATCGATAAAAATGCAACTCGCTGATTTGGATCACGAGGAGCCATCACTTCAACCGTTTCGGCATCCAAAGCACTTGCCGAACCTTGCCCAAGCTTTTCATTAATGGCATTCACTAAATTAGTTGCGGTTGTAAAATCCGCATTTTTTAAGTTTAACGCAATGGTATTACCCAGTTGAAATCCAGTATTCACGGTACGTTCAACGGTTGCACCATCTGGAATTCGTCCAACACTTGGCACATTAATCGTAATTCTAGAACCGTCAGAACCGCTCGCATCCAACCCGCCTACTACAAGATTACCTTGCGCCAAAGCATACACATTTCCATCCACCCCTTTTAATGGCGTTAATAGCAATGTTCCACCACGTAGACTTTTCGCATTCCCAAGAGAAGAAACTGTAATGTCAATTTTTTGACCTGGCTTTGAAAATGCAGGTAAATCGGCATGAACCGCAACAGCCGCAACATTCTTTGAATTGGTCGCAGTACCATCAGGAATTTTAATTCCGAATTTATTCAACATGCTCAATAAACTTTGTTCGGCAAAAGGCGTTTTATCACCAGAACCATTCAAGCCGACCACCAAGCCATAACCGACGAGTTGGTTAGAACGCACACCTGCAACATTCGCCAAGTCCTTAATGCGCTCAGCATAGGCCCAAGAACTGAATACAGTTAAAGCGATGAACACAACCCCAAATAGTCGAATTTTCATAGCATTTCTCCAGTCAAAAATTTTCATTATTATTGTAGATTAAGCATAGCACTGAACGTGCCAAACATTTCGCACTAAAATTTCAGAAAAGTGAAAAACAATACCGGCCGGTATAAATTTAAGAAAGAGTGAGGCGCTTGCTAGCTTTAGAAAAGAAAAAACCGACATGCAAAAAGGAGATAATAAAAACATGCCGGTGTGAAAATAGTCTGATCAAATTAGTGTTTTCAAAAAAACCACGATTGATTAAAACATCATTCGAAAAAAGTTAATTTTAAACAAACAAAAAGAGTGCCAAGTTATAGAACACAACTCTATAAAAACTTTCACCCTGCAAATATTAATGGCTATAATAGGCGCACTTTCCAATGACGTCTAGCAGACGTTATCACATTCGGGCCCTTAGCTCAGTTGGTTAGAGCATCCGACTCATAATCGGCAGGTCCACGGTTCAAGTCCGTGAGGGCCCACCATCAATTACTCAGTAAATTACAAAAAAATCTAAAACTTATATAATATTTCAATTATGTTTCGGTGAAATGCCCGTGTATCCGCCCGGAACGAAAATATAATCAAAATTATTTACTAACGCACAATAACTTCACACCTCTCTTTCATCTGTTGCGATATTAATTACTTGCCCAAATTTAATCCATCCAGTACTAAATCAATAAACTTTCCAATAAAAACATACTGACATAAAGTTGACGCTGCCTTTTAAAATTAAAAAGTAGGCTGTGTAATAAATTTAACTGTTACAAGCAACCCGACCCACATCATTTAACCTCATGGCTAACAGAATCACTATTCCGAACACTGCACAATTACTTGATTAAAACAGCCTTCTAAAAATCTTAATTAAAAAAGGGAGCAATTTGCTCCCTTATTGGAAAACGATGATGCTTTTTTAAATAAGCATAGTCATTACTAATTCGGGTTCGTTCCCGCCCAGTTAATCGTAAAGCTGTCACTGATTGTGTCACTGCCTGCATCGTCCAAGAAGTTGATTTGTACTTGGTAGTCTTCAGTGACCTGTGTCGACGCAACACTCTGGAACTGTAACGCTTTATCCATCAGTGCCATATCTCCGGTGTTCCACAGGATCTGATACTGTCCTTGATAAGGTTCATGGTCTTGATTGCCATTCACCAATCCTCGGAAGGCTTCGCTTTGTGAGGTGGTTAAGACAGCTTGTTGATTGCCTTGGGTCAGGACACTTTGCCCTGTCACGGATAATTGCCATTCATTGCCTTGGCGCTGATAGCTTTGAGTGTAGCCATCTTGTAGTGCATTCCCCGAGCTTTGATCGCCAGCGGTGGCCGTTTGCGTTAAGCCATTTTGTACGGTACTGGTTAAGACAAGGCCACCATTGGTATTGATCTCTAATAATCGATTCCCATCCAGTGCAAAGGTTGCGGCTTGGGTTTGTACCGTTAAATGGGTGTAGGTCAGCAGTGCTTGGTGTTCTGTGACGGTTTGAGTGGCTTGGTAAGCGTATTGCAGGGTTCCGTCTAAGAGCATAGTTCCACTGTCTGTGGTGATTTGACATTGGTTAAAGGTGTAGCTCATGGATTCACCTTCAAGGGTGACTTGTCCATCACTGTTGAGGTCGACCATTTGTGGCGTGGCCGAGCCGCTGTCACAGGCCGCATTGGGTTGAATCACATTGTCATACGCGAGTTTGGCGGCTTGTGGGTAGTAAAACAGTGCTTTAACCACTTCTTGTGGTTGATCCCCGTTGGCATAGGGTTGTAGGGTTTCTGTGAACACGTACATGGCTCGTTGGAAGGCGACACCGTAATCTAGCGCATCGCTGGCGGTGAGTTCCAGTGCTTCCGGCGTGGTTGGTTCTGGATCGGTGCCTGGATCGGTATCTGGGTCCGGTTGTTCAATTGGGGTGTCTGGGTTCGAGCTTCCGCCGCCTCCGCCACAGCCCACTAACGATGTGCTTAGCGCTAGTAACAGGGCTAGGTTGAGTTTATTTAGTCGGTTTAGGTTGTTTGAGTTATTTGAGGTTGTTTTCATAAAATTCTGTCTCATTCAAAGTTGACCGGCCGGTAAGGTTTCTACCGGCCGGTGTTTGTTATGCGTTGCTGGATGTTAGAAGAACAACAGACCAGAGGTGGCAAAATCATTGATCTGACTTTCGCCTGTTAAGGTAATGGTCACATCCGCGAATTCCAGATATTCAATATTCACCAGCGTATCCGTACCTTCTGTCGCATGACTGACTTGCCATTGTGGCGTGCCGTCTTCGGTATTTTCCAGTTGTGTAATGCTGTATTCGGCATAGTCATAGGCGAACACGGCAATGTCCGTTCCGACACCGCCGTCAATGAGGTCGTTTCCGGTACCGCCGAAGAGTATATCGTCACCTGCATCGCCATAGAGCTGGTCATCACCTCCGCGACTGCCAACAGTATCATTCCCATCACCCGCATGTAGCTCATCGTCTTCGGCACCTAGGACAATATTCTGACCACTGCCGCCGGCAAAGACGATGTTACTGCCTTCTCCTCCACGAACTTGGACATCTCCGACAATAATGGCAAATTCAATATTATCGAGATCAAGCACTGTGCCAGCCGGTAGTTGACTCGCATCAATCACCATGACTTCGGTTTTGTCATTCCCTTCGACACCACTGACTTGAATCGGTTGTGATGGCGCTTCATCGCTTGATGAACTAAACGTCACTTGATTCAACCAGCCGGCACCCTTACCATTCAACCATTGGTCGAGTCCATTAATCATTGAAAACCAATCAGATTCGGGCGCTGAATCTCTCAGTAAATACAATGCATCTCGGAAGCTGGTTTGATCAACCGCGGTCTCATTACTGCGTGCCGTCACACCAATTCCTTCTGGAAGCCTTAGGGTGGTGACTGGATTGTTATCGGCATCAAAGTGTAATGGGATGTCGGCCAGATCACTACTCTCGTCGGTGTTCTGTCGGCCGGCCGGTATAGGGTTAATAATGATTTTATTCACAGTCTGACCGTTTTCGGTGACTTCGTCTTGCTCGACCGTCACCCCATCAATTATATTTGTTGGGGCCTCTGTGGGAGCCTCAGTAGGTGCTTCGGTCGGAGGCTCCGTTGGTTCTGGTGTTGGAGGCGGTGGTGGTGACGTGACATTGATTGTCACGGTATCACTGGCTGTTCCTGCACCATCCTCTCCGCCATCGGCAAGTGTGATGTCAAAGGTGACTGCCCCCGTTGTTCCTGCCGCTTCAAAGGTTAATAAATCATTATCAATGTCGGCTTGGGTAAAGGTTTGCCCCTGTGTTAAAGCGACATTATTAAGCAGTAAGGTTCCACTGGTTGGGAGTGTATCCAATGTGTAGGTGAGCTCGGCACCATCATCGTCTGGGTCACCTTCGTTTAGGTGTGTATTATTAATGGTGACCGTGTTATTCGTTTGCACATTTGGACCACTGTTGGTGGCAATGGTCGGCGCATCGTTGACGGCCGTAATATCAATATTGACGGTCGGATTCGGCGAAAGCGCAGCACCGATTGCATCGACAGCACTTATGGTGAGAGTTGCTGAGTCATCACCCGACACATCTAAATCACCGGTATATTGAATATTGCTCGCGGTGTCTAAGTAGGTGTTAATATCCGCAGCCGTTCCTTCAAGGGTAATGGTTTGAGCATTGACCAACGTCTCTGTTACGCCTGAGCCAGTAGCTGCGCCATCCGCCGGAGTTGCGAAGCTACCGGCCGATGCGGTTAAGGTCACAGTGATGTTATTACTCTCTGGATCGGCAAACTCGACAGAGGATAAATCAACATTCGAAGCAGTGTCTTCTGTAACGGTCACATCGGTCACGCCATTCAGATTCACCGTAGGCGCATCATTGGTGGGGGTAATCGTGACCGTTGCTTGATTTGTTCCAGTGGAATCACTGGTGCCATCATTGAAGGTATAGTCCAGAGTGACGGTTGCAGGCGGTGTATCAGAGGTATTTGAGTAGGCAATGTTTTGCAAAACACTGTTCACAATGGCACTGGTTGCACTGCTGTTAAACGTTAAGACTAATGTTCCTGAAGCATTCGTTGTCACGGTTCCGACGGTGACACTGTTGTAAGTAAAGTCTTGTCCTTGGGTTAAAGTGCCAAGCTGTCCATTATGACTGAATACATCTTCTGCGTTGGCACCGCCATTACGTGCAATCGTAATCGATGCGCCATCAAAGTTACCATTCCCACCATTCAGTGCATCCTGCTCGGTATCGGAAACGGTTACGTCGCTGTCAATCACCACGGCTGAACCATCTTCAATAAAGGTGGCGCCGCCATTTAAATCCGCAAACACTGGTGCATCGTTGGGTGATTGGAAAGTAATCAGGGTATCCGGACCGCTGTCTTCAACCGTATAGGCTAGGTTAGCGCCAGCACCATTGGTTAAAGCCATTGACATTTCAGGGGTTGCAAATGTCGTGGCGTCGGCGTCGGTATCAATTTCTAAGACACTGGTTCCATTAAAGCGGACATTGGTGGTTGTGAGTCCAGTAATACCGGTAATGAGAAGCTTATCGCCTATCTCTAAGTCGGAAATGGTATCGCCATTTAAACTACTTACAGAACCTTTAAACGTATCGGCGCCATCGCCACCGGTTAAGGTATCTGCACTTGATCCAACGACCATTGTGTCATCGCCGGTGCTACCCGTGACAGAATGCCCACTGTCGCTGAGCGTAATGGTATTGGCCGCGTTTAAGACATAATTTTCCACATCACTGTGCGCATTGACCCCGCCGGTAGAATTACTAATAGTAATCTGATTGGTGCCGGTTGCTGTAATGGTGCCGTTAACGGAATTGTTTTGCGCTTCGGTCATGGTGACGCTGGCACCGGAGTCGAGAGTGAGGTTGGTGATTCCTGTTAACATTGCTGAGGCAATGGAGCTACCGTCGCCCATTTGTAAGGTATCATCACCATTATTACCCATTAAAGTGCCGGTGAAATTTAACGCACCAATATTAATTGTATCGGAATCACCATTACTGCCCACATTGACTATGGTAGTCGCTTCTGTCACGGTAATGGTACGACTATTCGTCGAATCATCACCTACCAGATAGTATTCAATATTTGCAAGCGTCGTAAAATCGCCATCGCCTGAAACGTGAATCAATTCATTACCTGCAGCCGAAACGCTACTAAATTGCGCTAGTTGTGTCGCTGCGAGTTCTACGTTTGCATCGTTGTCTAATGTCAGATTTTCAAAGTTCGATACGGTTGCACCTGAAATATCTGCCCCTGTTTTTAGCCACAATCTATCGGTTCCAGAACCTCCATTTAAGGTTCCTGTTGCGGTTAATGCGCCTACAATCACCGTATCACTACCAGAGCTCCCGGTAACATTTTGTCCAGCTGCACCAAGAGTGAAGGTCGTGTCTTGGTTTAAAACATAGGTTTCAATTGCAGCCTTTCCCGTCATGGTTGTGAGGGAGGAACTAATGGTAATTTGCTCATTACCTGCCGCAGTGATTGCTGAAAAATCATTATGTTGCGCAGCCGTCATAGTGACACTGGCACCCGTATCTAGCGTTAAGTTTTCAATATTTGCAAGTGTTGCACCCGAAATTGAGCTACCATCGCCCATTTTTAGGGTGTCATTGAAGGTACCTTCACCACTCAGTGTTCCGGAGTAATTAAGGTTGCCAATGTCAAACGTCACCGCATCCGTCGAACTTGTTGCGGTCACATTGGTATTCGATTGTGCGACCGTAATGGTTCGGCTATTGGTTGAATCATCGCCTGCGACAAAATTTTCAATATTAGCAAGCATGGTAAAGTCACCATCACCATTTACATTCATCGTCTCAGTACCGGCTGCAGTGATTGTTCCAGTGAATTGCGCTAGCTGACTCGCAGCAATGGTCACTGTTGCATCATTGGCTAATGTCAGATTTTCAAAGTTCTGTAGCGTGGTCATGTTGCTAAGATTAACGCCTGTGACCACACTTAGGGTATCCGTGCCACCTTGCCCATCGGCAATGGAGCCAACTTCATGACCTTGAGTGCTGATAATAATGGTCTCGTCACTTGAATCTGTCGTGATATAGGGCGTCAAATTCGTACTATTCGAGGTATTAAAGCCAGCGCCAGTTGAGGTGGCAGATGTGATATCGGTAATATCTAAATTAACCGTGGAAGTCGCAGAATCAATGGTTCCATCATTGGCTTTAATGGAAAGTGTAGCAGCATTATCTCCGCTGGCATTAGCTGAACCGGTATATTGAATATTAGAAACGGTGTCTAAATAGGTATTAATATTGGCAGCCGTACCTGATAGGGTCATCGTGCCTGTTCCTGAACCGCCGACGGTCACACTACCGCCGCTAGATGCTGCCAAGGTTCCTGATGAAGCGATCAGAGAGACCGTTAAACTATCGTCATTTTCATCGGCGAAGGTGACATCTTTTAAATCAATATTTGAAGCGATCTCTTCGGTGACGGTAATATCGGTCGGTTGCCCAGAAATAGTTGGAGCCAAATTGTTTGCAACCGTATAAGTAGCATTATTAGTACCTGTTGGTGTGGTATTGGTTAAAGCATTGCCATAACTATCAATAATATTTTGAGTGCCTGAGAATGATAAGGTAACTGTGCTATTTAAGTCTGCAAGATTTCCCCCTGATAGAGTTACATCATAGATGCTACCCCCTGGAAAAGAAGTAATATTTACTGATGCAGTTGTGCCCGATACGCTGAAGTCATTAGCATCGACATTACTTACCGCTTCATCAAAAGTTACCCTGTAGACTAATGTGTCCGCATCAGTGGTTTCAGTTGATGGAGATAGTCTTTCAATTGAAACAACCCTAGGGGCTGTTGTATCAGCTGGCGGATCAGTGTTGTAAATGAGATTATCAATACCGTCTGATGCGGTTCCACCGGAGCTAAACCACTTTAACCAAGTAATTCCGTTCCAATTCAGAGTAATGGTTCCAGTTCCTGAATATAATTTTGCATGCCCAAGATCTGATTTAACCTCGTAAGTTTCTTCCCCACCGAATTGATTAGCGTCAAAACTTATGACATTAAATGTTCCAGTGTTGACGGTAATTGTGCCAGGAGTTGAACCATTAAGATTTGTAAGCCAAATTTCTTGGTTGTCTGTTTCCCAGTTGGCAAACGTAAACCCTGGCTCACTTGCTCCGGCGCTAAAAGTCATTGTTTGATTTGCAAGGTTTTGTGCGTAATTTGTCAGAGCTAAACTCATAACCTCAATATTGTCAGAAGACTGTTCTAAAACCCAATTTCCCCCTTTATCAATAGCGCCTGTCAAATCATCGGAAGCAGCTATATCGGCATCCGTTGCCTGAGCAAGTTTGCCGATAAAATCCACACCGGTTTCAGTGGCGGCGACATTACAGCCGTACAGCAAAATATCGCCGTTTTCGCTCAGACTCTGTTGAATGACTGCCAGCTCGTCACTGTAGTTTGCAAGCGTGTCGGAATTTAAGACTTCACCCCCCAAAAAGACTTGACCGTCCGCGCCATGCGAAAGAATATGCAATGCTTCAATATCTGACCGGCCGGTAAGCTTTTCTGCCAGTTGCTCAAAACCATCGCCCTCAGCAGAAATTAAAATAACTTCCAAGCCTTGTGCTTTCGCACCTTCAACCAGTGTTTGATAGTCTTGGACGGTTTGGTCAATGACCGCGATTTGATTTTGACGAACTTCTGAAGACATAGAACACCTCTATATTTAGCAAGACTTTTTATAATTGAAATACAAGAATCATAACCAAAAAATAAATGCAGATTGATTAAAAACCCTAAAAAAAATTAAGGTTATTTAAAAATAGCTCATAAAATAACTGAAAAACAATTGGAATTGCAACAGTTTCTTCTTAACCTGAGTGCTGGAAAAACCTTTTGTGCGCGGTGCATAAATAACCACAATGCGCTGTTCTGCTAGAGCTGTTTGCAGTGCTTGCTTTTTGAGCACAATCGTCTTTATTTAAGTTTTCAATCAAGATCTACAGCGGCTTATGTGCCTGACATAGGGTTGCAAAATGAGCGCTTCGTCCATAGCATTGAGAACGATTGTCGTTGCCTCTTGAACATTTCCATGAAACTACTTAGCAACGGTTTGAACATGTCATAACTGATCACCTGATGAAAAGCTCATTGCAAAAAATAATGTCGCTCTAGGTAGGAATGTTCTATAAGTATGACGGCAGAGCTAAAAAAGCTTTTAAGTTCATAAACTAAAGTGAAATCTGTTTAATCTTAGTTTGAGTTTTTAAATGAAAAAATTGAGCTGTAAAGCCTTCAATCTTCTTGCTTCACACTAAACAAAAGCTAAACGCTATAAATTAGATCGAAAAATACACAAAAAATATTAGAAGATATGGCCTTCTATTCATAGAGAGTCCAGTCAATGCAAATTATTGAAGTCAAGACATTAGAGGAAGTTCAAATCCTATCAAACTTAGCCCAAGAGATATGGCATCAACATTTCACGTCAATAATCGGTCAGGATCAAGTCTCATATATGCTCAAACACTATCAAAGCACAGAAGCGATTTGGAAGCAGATTCAAACAGGTGCAGAGTATTATTTTTTAAAGATTTCACAAATACCCGTTGCTTACATTTGCTTGATTGCCGATTCAAATAAAAATCGCATGATGCTTAGCAAACTGTATGTCAAAGATTCTGAACGTGGTAAAGGTTTAGGAAAATCTCTACTCCAGTTTTCAGAAACGCGTGCGATCCAGAAGAACTGTAACGACTTATGGTTAACTGTAAACCGTTTTAACGCAGACTCCATTGAGTGGTACAGTCGCCAAGGGTTCGTGGTGATAGATGAGGTAAAAAAAGATATTGGTCAGGGATATTTTATGGATGACTATATGTCCCGTCCTGAAATAAGTTGACACTTTTTTCAGGTAAAAAACGCTCGATGAACTTCATCGGGCGTTTTGTATTTTAACGCCAAGTGTGGACGTTGAGTATTGTAGATTTCAATCGACTCTTTCACCATTTGTCGAGCCTGATCAACATCCTTTGGCTTGGTTAATAAAAACTCATTCTTCAGAATCCCGTTCACTCTCTCCGCCAAAGCGTTTTGATAGCAATCATAACCATCCGTCATCGAACAGATAATGCCATGTTTTTCATGGAACACTTGATAAGGTTTTGAACAGTACTGAATCCCTCTATCCGAGTGATGAATGAGTGCCCCTTTTCCTAATCTATTTTTCACTGCGTTCTTTAATGCCTGAAGGACTGGTTGAGCATGCAAAGTGTCGTGCACATGGTAGCCAACGATCTTACGAGAACAGGCATCGGTGACTAAGCTGAGATAGGCCTGGCCGTGTTGTACTGGTAAATAGGTAATGTCTGCAACCCAGAGTTTCTCTGGCGCTTTGGCTAAACGCCTTTGCCCCTGCTCTTTGATGAGATTGGGGTGCTTATAAAACCGATGATGACTGTGCGTGGTTTTATGATAGGCTCGCTTATTAGGCACTAATAAACGCTGCCAACGTAACAAGTCAAACAACTTGTCTCGTCCAATCTTCAATCCTTCTTGGGCTTTAGCTAATAGCAAGTTGTGTAGCTTTCGGGTACCAATCCGCGGCTGGCTGATACGTATCGCTTGTACAAAATCCAGAATCATCCGGTATTGCTTTTCTTTGAGCCGCTGCCTTTGTAATCCTTGGTAGTAAGCCTGACGGCTTATCTGTAAGAATCGACAAGCATTGCTTATGTTGAGCCCTTGGATCTGTTTTTGATCGATAACTCGGCTAACCGCTTTTTTGTCAAGCTAACTCCAAAGTCCTCTTTCATGACTTTGACGACGCCTTCAAAGAATTGGGCTTTGAGTTTTTCTTCGGCGAGTTCTTGTTCAAGCTCTTTAATGCGCTGCTCTGGCGTCTTTTCAGCTTTAGTCGTCGGCATAATGATTCCTCGAAGATGTCGGTTAATGGCGTTGGCGTCAGACCAATTTAACTTACCATGCTTTCTAAGCCAAACTAAAACGGTAGATCGTCCTTGGATACCATAATGTGCTTGCGCTTGTTTATAAGTCATTTCGCCTTTTTCGACTTGGTCTACAACGGACAATTTAAAAGCGAGGGAATAATCGCGCTGTGTGCGCTTAGTGTTTGAAGACATTACTTTTTCCTTTTCGGTTCAGAAAAAGTGTCAATCTTATTTAGGACGGGTCAATATTATGGAAAAAGCCCTGTAAATAACAGCTAATAATGCTTCTTTAAATTGTTTGCTAGAAAATTAAATGGGAGGATTCAAAAATCCCCCATCTACATACGTTAATGTTCAAAATCTCGCTAGAACGGCCAGTATTTATTAATCCATTGTGTTGCAACACCTTGACGGGCAGTGTCTCCAGCCGCTCCAACATCTTTGTAAACTAAGCGAACATCAGCCACTTTCGTCGATGAAATGGTATTATCAGGTTGAATATCTTCAGGGCGAATAATTCCAGCAAATTGAACAACTTCGTCGCCATCATGAAGCGTTATCCATTTTTCACCACGAATGACTAAATTACCATTTGAAATAACTTCAACGACCGTCACCGCAATTGAACCGCTCAAAGTTGAGTTTTGCTTAATATCAGATTTCCCTGAAAAGGATCCCTCAGAACCGTAACCGAGTTTCAACCCTCCTATCGCATCACCAACAACGCCTACTGCATTCCCGATAACACCACCGCCACCGCCAACAGTTAGAGGCGTACTTATCCCCCAATCTTGGGCATTCGACTTATCGTATTTCGCCTCGTCTTTTTTATTGGCAGACATATTTTCATCCAAAGCAATGGTAATAATATCCCCAATCCGATGCGCACGTGAGTCATCAAATAAAGTCATAGCGCCAGGCTGATAGAGCGAACCATTATTTGGTTGCGCTTGCTGTGGAATATTCAACGGATAAGCCGGTTCATAACTCATTTTTTCAAATCGTTCAGGTGTTGTACTGCTACACCCCGAAAGAATGGAAGCACTGACCAATGCCAGAGCCAAGCCAATCATCTTTTTGGATGCTTTTAATGTTTTCATCATTTTTCTCCTATTCTTTACCGGCCGGTGTCTTATGTATTATTGTTCAAGTACTGCATCATGCCGTCAGCCGCTGAGATGGCTTTCGAATTCATTTCGTAGGTTCGCTGCGCTTCAATCATGCCAATCAACTCTTCTACTGTATTGACGTTTGAGGCTTCCAAAGCACCTTGCAATAAAGAACCTGCCTCTGCCGTTTCAGGATTATTGATATTCGGCGCACCACTTGCGGTCGTTTCTGCAAAGAAGTTTTGCCCAATGGCTTCAAGACCTGCTGGGTTAATAAAGCTCGCTAGCTGAATTTGACCTACTTGGTTTTGCGCGACATTTCCTGGTTGGGAAACAAAGACTGCACCATCACGAGTGATTGAAATTTCAGTCGCGTCCTGAGGAATATTAATATTTGGTTCCAATAAATAGCCGGAAGATGTAACAAGGTCACCATTTTGGTTGACTTCAAAAGAACCATCGCGGGTATACCAAATTTCTCCATTGTTCCCTTGAACTTGAAAAAAACCTTTCCCTTCAATAAAGACATCCAATTGTTGATCAGTCACCATCACATTACCTTGGGTGTGCATCTTTTGAACACCAACCGCTTTCACCCCTGCTCCTAATTGCAATCCAGAGGGTAAAGTATTTGCTTCATCTTGCGTTGCTTGGGCACCAGGTTGTCGAACATTTTGATACAGTAAATCCTGAAACTCAGCTCGCCCTGCTTTAAAACCATAAGTATTGGCATTCGCGATGTTATTTGAAATAGCCGCCAAGCGGAACTGTTGCGCTTCAAGGCCAGTTTTTGCGACATATAGTGCTCTATTCATAACTCTTTCTCCTTAAGTCGAACTGTTCTTAACGGACATTCAATAACTGGTCAGATTTTTGACCGTGGTTTTTCGAAGTCGCCATCATTTTGACTTGCATCTCGTATTTTCGTGACAACTCAATCATATTTACCAGCGCTTCAGCCGTATTGACGTTACTGGTTTCAAGTGCACCACTAATGACTTTTACATTGGCTTGACCAAGTTCTTCACCCGTATTGCGAATAAAACCATCCAACCCCTTTTCCAACTGTTTGGGATCGGCCTGAACGAGACGAATTTGATCCAATACAACCAATTGGTTCGACGGTGCATCCGCTGGCACAATTGAAATAGTGCCATCATCCCCAATCGCCATACTTCTATAAGGAGGGACAATAATTGGTGCCCCACCTTCGTTTAAAATCGGATTGCCTTGAACATCCACCAATTCACCTGTTTGTAAGGTCTGCATACTCGCCGTGCGCACTAATGCTTCGTCGCCGGCCGGTGATTGAATCGCCATGAATCCATTTTCCTTGGTGACAATATCCATTTCTCGACCAGTCACTTTAATCGCTCCAGCCGTAAAATCGGTTGCAGGTCTTTCATCCAAAGAGTAAGCACGAGAATCCCACCCCGGACCTTCCATATGCTGTGCCCGAAATACATTGAAGTCTTTCTTAAAACCGTCTGTTGAAGCATTCGCCAGATTATTAGCGTTATTCGCTTGTGACAACATCACTTCCTTGGCGCCACTCATTGAGATATAGAGCATACGATCCATAGGGGTTCACCTCGTGTTAAATCTTGAAAACAAGACATGCCAAAAAGATGACATGGTATTTATTGAATTACTGAGGATTTAGCAGACAGCGTGCCAATTAAGAGAAAATTTAGAATTAAAGAATTGAGAAATCAGTCGCTAAGCTGATTAGGGTAGAGTGTTTTTTGAAAAAAGCCGGCGATCAACGCCGGCAAGACCAGAAAAAGTTTTACATTAAAGCTGTAGAATTGTTTGTGTTAACTGCTGAGATGTTGAAATTACCTGAGCAGAAGCCTGATAGGTACGCTGGGTTTGAATCATGTTCACTAACTCACCTGCAACATCCACGTTTGAATACTCCAAAGAACCGGCATTAATCGAGCCCATACCATTATTCTGTGGTGTTCCTAACTGAACCGCACCGGAACTGAAGGATTCTGCATAAGTTTGTCCACCCAGTTTTTCCATAGCGTTTTTATCCGAGAAGTTGGCAATGGCTAATTGTGCAACCGGAACAGAACGTCCATTTGAATAACGCGCTTCAATCACACCATCCAAACCAGTTGTCAGGCCAACCAAATCCCCAATAGAATAACCATTTTGTGTTGTACCACGTTGGTTATAAGAACCTGAAAATTGAGTCAATTCCGTCAAATCCAAACCAATCTCAAACTGAGCTGGATTCGTTCCAGAAATTGGCCCTCCAAGAGGATCAGTCGCACCGGTTAATGGGTTATCCACAATAAAGTTCAAACTAGGTTCACCGACTACTTTTGTCCAACCTGTTTCAGAAGGCTCTGTCACCACAGCACCCGTGGTCGGATCAATATAAGAATCTGGAGTACCAGTCGTCGCGGTTAAATTCGTGGTAGGGTTTCCGTAATCAATCGGCTCCCAGGCACCTAAGTAATTCCCGTTTGTATCAAAACGTAATTCATAAACCTGACCGGCCGCCTTACTACCCGCACCATCCGCATCTAACGCCTCGCCTGTTGTTGGGTCGGACACATGTCCGGTATAAATGGTATTCCCTTGTTCATCCGTATCAGTAATAGAGTATTGAACCAACCATGACGTATACTTAACAGGTGCACCGACTGCAGGAGAGTTACCGTTCGCATCCGTAGTAGAAACCGGATTCCCTGTACTATCGTTTACAGGCACAACATCACGTTTGTAAAAACTCGCATTTAACGTATGCTCCCCCCCTAAACTGTCATGAATGGTAATAGGATAGAAATAATCTATCGATCCCTGATAAGGGCCTGTTGCAGCCGGTGCAGCTCGCCCTTCTAAGTTTTCAGGATCAATTAAACTAACCAAATTATTGGTTGAACCGACCGAGTCATCATCAGCTGCTGCACCAGTATTCGTACCAGCAGGATCAACATTGTGTACCTCTTTACCATCCAAGTTAATGTCATAAGTCATTTCACTGGTGGCTTTAGGTCGTTTATTTAACTCATCCAAATCAATTGAACTTAGAGCGGTACTGAACACCGGATCAGTTTCAGTAGAAACGTTTTGATCCAATAAATACCCTTGGACGCGATTTCCTTCCTGAGAAGTTAAATAACCATCTTTATCCAATTTAAAGGAACCATTTCGGCTATAAACATTGTCATATTTACCGGTTTGATCTTCAAAAACAAAAAAACCTTCGCCATCTATCGCCATATCCAATTCACGACCGGTGCCGTTAATTGATCCTTGGGTAAAGTCTTGAGTGATTGCAGCAACTCGTACCCCGTTACCCGGTGAATTTTGTGCCCCAGAAAACATATCCGCAAATTCTGCACGCGAACTTTTAAATCCTACCGACTGTGAGTTAGCCAAGTTATTCGAAATCACCCCTAGGCCGTTTGAAGCGGCATTGATACCACTCAATGCATTTAAATCATAAGCTACACCCATGATATTTCTCCTTGTGTATGTTCTGCCCTTTTGGGCTTATATAAATTCTGAAATTTCTTCATTATTTGTATTAAGCAATCTATTAACCGCTAATTTCTCGAATCTGATCCATGGCAACTTTCTCACCTGTTGCTAATGTGACCGTGACAGAGCTGTCGTCTGCAACCGCAACCGAATTCACTCTTGATCCAACAATCGTATCAATCATTTCAATTTCACCAGCTTCGTCTAAGCCATAAGCCGTGACGCTATAAACATCTGACCCTTTGACATTTCCATGCTCATCAATACCATCCCAAGTCACGTATTCTTCACCGGCATTCAATTCATCTAAGAAAATTTCTTGAACCATCCCATTCTTATCAGAAATAACAACTTTCACATCTTCCAATGGCTGCTCCAAATTTAAAACGAACTGTGAATCATTGCCTTCGACATGTGAAAAATCTCCACCATTTACTTGAACATTTCTCCCAATCATTGAGGCTGCTTGCATGGTTTGCATACTCTGAAAACTGGTCGTCATAGCGTTGATTGATTCATTCATTTTCGTCGTTGCTTCCAACTGACTCATCTGAGTTAAATCTGTCACAAACTGCGTTGGGTCCATTGGATCCGATGGATCTTGGTTTTGAAGCTGTGTTGTTAACAATCGTAAGAAATCCGCCTGATCTAATTGGTTCTCAGGAGCAGACGCAGCAGGGTTTGTCGTTTGCTGCATCGCTTTCATATAGTCTGTACTGTTGGTTGCAGCAGTGGTGGGTGAATAATCAGCCATAATCGCTCTCCTCTATTTACCCTTTACCTAACTGAATCGTACGAATCAGCAGTTGTTTAGATGTGTTCATCACTTCAATATTGGTCTCATAAGAGCGAGAAGCCGACATCATATTTGCCATCTCTTCAACCACATTCACGTTGGGTCGATAGATATATCCTTCTTCATTCGCCATCGGATGATTCGGGTTGTATTCCATTTTTAAAGGTTCTTGGCTTTCAACAATTTCTTTAATACGAACACCACCGGCCGGTTCATTTGTCATATCATCCATAATGGTCTGAAACACCGGCTGTTTGGAACGGTAAGTGTCTTGATCGTTCGAACTCACACTATCAACGTTCGCCATATTCGAGGCAACCGTATTGAGTCGAACAGTTTGCGCATGCATGCCTGTTCCTGAAATATCGAGTACTTTAAATAATGACATTTTCTAAACTCCTATCACTCGTTACTCGCCTTTTAAGGCACCACGAATCCCTGAAATTTTGCTGTTAACAAATTCAAGAGTGGCTTGGTGTTGAATAGCATTTTCCATAAACTGCGCTTTTTCTATATGTGTCTCAACCGTATTACCATCCAAAGCCGGTTGCGTTGGCATCCGATACTTAAGGAATTCAGAGGTGGATGCAAATCCACCACCTTCAATGTGACGACTGTTGGTTTTTGCCAAATTTGGAACAGACATTTTTAAAAGGTCAGATTCATCATTTAAGGCTTTACGAAAATCGATATCTCGAGCCTTATAATTTGGTGTATCCGCGTTCGCTAAATTATTCGCTAACAATTCACCACGCTGAGTTCGAACGCGTAAAGCTGCTTCATGAATTCCAAAAATTGACTCTGCCATTTGCCAGACTCCTACTGTTTATTGACCGGCCGGTAAACCTGACTGTCAAAATAAATACTTCTTACTCGAGTTACAGCAAAGCAAATGCCAAGTTTGAGTTTTTTATAAAAATTGTGAAAAAAAGCGTTAAAGCTTTTAGAAAAGATGCCTATTCGGCAGAGAAAAGAAAAACTTTAGAAAAAAGTTAAAAAAAATAGGAAATTTTTGCCGGCCGGTTAATAAACCAACTTTTTGAAGATTTTAAAGCGGCAATTTGCCAAAAAACCGGCAACCAATACACAGGAACGTTTCGAAAGCTTGGTCATTAAACTTGCGTAAATTTCAACCTAAGAATAATCGTCAATTTTATGACAACTAGCACTACCAAGCTTTAACTCGATCACCTATCTGAACAACTTCCTGGCTCGCAGAAAGTTCTGCGATAACAAATTGATCCATGACGCGCTTCACAGTCAAAAATGCACCTGGCGTCAAATCATAACCAAGAGTACGCCCATTAAAACGTACTTGACGATCTTGGCGTTGATAAACAGCCAATACGTCACCCACTTCAACACCGGAACGCTGATCCATCAATACAAGGTATTGATCTCCACGCTTTTCAATCACTTCGCTTTCAAATGGTTGACAACGAACGGCTTCGTAAACTTTTCGAGTTTGCTCTTTGAGTAACGCATGAAACGCCTTGCCAACATCTGTTGCAAAAAACGCATTGGTTCCAAACGGACGGTCACGTCCAACCCGAACGTCTCCTTTAATATCAAATCCATCGCGAGCCTCTGAAACCGTTCTAAAGTTAATCAAATCTACCAAATACCAATCAACTTCAATATAACGACTATCTTTATCCACTTGCAGGTTGTAAGTACGTTTGACCCGATTCATAAAACCGTTATCTTCTTCATGTGCACTGGCAGACTTTAAAACAGACAATAATAAATACTGCGCACCGGTTTGATTTCGGACATCCGTCAACAAGCGTTCATCTAGGTTCGGGGTAATTTTTTGGTTAGGTTGAATTTCAACGGTGTAATCCAAGCCGATAAGGTTTAAATGGCCTTGTTGCAGAAGACGGCGCTCAACCTCTTTTTGGTAACCGATAACCAAATTTGAAATGTCACGGGCTTCATAAGCATTTTCCATTACAACAGGAGCGACCGCTAAACGTGTTTGATATTGATGCCCTTCAAGGTTTGGACAAACTTTTGGATCATCGGTTAAGCAGACTTCCAAAGTCACCTCATAACCCAAAGGTTCCTTTTTATCTTGACCATACAAATCCATAGGATCCTCAAGACCTTCTTCGAGAATTCGAAACGACTCCACCCTTGCTTGAGAGGTAAAGCGTGAACTGTCAAGGGTAATTTCGTAATTCTCCATTTTTTGATCTGTACGCACATTCAAGTTTCGACGCATAGTGGCATTTTTGATTGCCTCTCGAATCGCCATCTTTTGTGCAAAATCTTCATTGCCATTATCAATCGGAGCGATTCCTTTGACCGTCACACACTCAGAAGGTATTGATTGTTTGACAACATGGATTACGCAGCGGTTTTGCTGAGGGTTGTATAAAGAACCTTCTGGACAATTATTCTTACCGGCCGGTAAAGATTGTTTTGAATTTTCCAAAGCCGGCAAATCGAACACTTTATCCAAACCTAAATTCTGCCCAGTTTGCGGCTCGACATCCCCAAACAAAACGTCATCTTGAGCTTGAGTAATAAATGGCACCATCAAAACAAACAACCCCATTACAAAAATTAATTTTCGAATGGTGTTTTCTGAACTGAAGACAGCTTTTGAAGACAGTTTGGAGTTTGCCATAGGGTCTATTTACTCATCAAATTTCAAAAAAGCTCAGAGAAGAGCTGGAATTACAACAATTGAATTTAAGAAGCTTTCTGATGTTTTTCACGGCTTTCTTTAATTCGCTTCACAATCAATTCGGCCAACTCATCAGGATGCCACTTTGAAATAAAACTATCTGCGCCGACTTTTTCAGTCAACTTGTCATTAAATCCACCGCTCAGAGAAGAATTCAACACCACAAATAGATCTCGCAAACGCTCATCTTTTCGGATACTTGACGTTAAGGTGTAACCATCCATTTCCGGCATTTCAATATCTGAAATAACCATTAACAAACGGTTTGAAACTGGCTCCGAAATCCCAATATCCGCATCATCGGCAAGTTTTTCCAAAAACTCCAATGCCTTTTTGCCGTTATTCACAATTTTGTTACGAATTCCCATCTTATCCAAAATGTTCGCCAACTGATTTCGAGCAACGGCAGAGTCGTCCGCCCCCAAAACAAAATAACTTTCATCGCCTGTTATATTCTCATGCGTGGACATGAATTCATTCGACATTTCATTAGTTACCCCCGAAACTTCGACCAACACCTTTTCGACATCAACAATTTCGACAATCTGGTTCTGAGCTCGAGTAATACCTGTTAAATAATTGACGTTTTGTAAGGTCTCCGGAGGTGGAAGAATGTCTTCCCATCTCATATGGACAATACGGTCTACACCATGAACCAAAAAGCCTTGTACAGAACTGTTGAATTCAGTGACAATGGTTAAGGTTTTGGAGTACTCATCCTCAGGAATCGGTTCCATGTCCAAAGCGCTTGCTAAATCAATCATCGGCATGGTTTGACCTCGAATATCAGCCACCCCAACAATGCGATAATCAGATTTTGGCACAGCAGAAATTTCTGGTGTTCGAATGACTTCACGCACTTTAAAGACATTGATGCCAAACAATTGCTTGCCTCGAATGGTAAACAACAACAATTCCATTCGGTTCATCCCTGCAAGGGATGTTCTTTGATCAACGCCTTTTAAAAAACTCGACATACTGACCTTCCTTTGAATTCCTAGGATTTCTTTTTCATTGAATGATTCAATAACCTAAATCATTAAGCGTCATTCTTTCATGCTTGCATGGCACTTTTGCGCCAAGAGTACAATTTATGTTGAAGATGTTAGACTAACGCCAATCTCATTTAATGAATACTACTGTTTTTATGAAGGACTTTTTCAAATTCTGCATTAACACATGCACACGCTTACACAAATTCACATTGAATATAGCCGCATTTGTTGCCCTGATGAGCCATCTAACCATTGGCCATGCCAACACTCAAAACATCCAGGCATCATCAGAAGTCCAATCACTTGAATCTGTCCATCAATTGGTTCTTGAATACCTTAAGCAAAAAGCTGACCAATCCATTCTTGATCCTGAATTTAAGATCCGGGAACTCAGTGATAGACTTCAATTACAAGCCTGTCAAACACCTTTGCAAATTGAAGATCGCCAAAAATCAAAAACTATTGGCAGAATGACCATTGGCGTCTCATGCGGCCACCCCAAATGGCGTGTGTATGTGCCTGCAGAAATATTGGGGAAATTGCCGTTGATATACAGCAATCATGCCATTCTGAAAGGTGAACGTATTAGCCGAGAAGATTTTCGTGTCGAGTTAGTTCCACACAACAAAATTCCTCATGGAGCAGTTACTCAAGAGCGAAGCCTTATTGGAATGCGAAGCAAACGAGCCATTAGTGCGAATCAAATCATTAAAGTTCAATATTTAATCCCTCCTTATATGGTCTTTAAAAACCAATCGGTCAACATCATCACTAAAATCGGCTCTATTGAAGTGAAGTCTAGAGGAATAAGTTTGAAAAGTGCTGTCGAAGGTGAGCAAGTTGATGTACAAAACCAACAGTCCAAAAAAATCATTAAAGGCATAGTAATTGCTCCCAACACAGTTCTTATACCGTAGGATTTCAGCAACGCTTTAAAAACGTCAAAAATTCGTTAGGATTTTTCTAAAGTTTTTCTATTACAGCCGATATTTTGAGTACAAGGGTAAATCGACTGCGCAATAAAACGATAAAAACGGATAACCAGTTTCTTAGTCATAGAAAAAATATTAGAAAATTTAAATTTTCTGCTAAAGAAATTGAATTATTAGTCGATAATCATAATAAGATATAGAGATTCGTCTGTCAGCGTAATGACAAGTGAGGCAACAAAATGGATATTAAACAAGTAAATTCATCACTTTATAGTGGTCGAACAAACGAAAATACAAAAAATGCGAAAGATTCATCAACTGAAGTAGCCAATGCCCAAGTTGGCGGTGGTGCTACAACAGACAAAGTAACCTTAACGCAAAATCTTTCTCAAATTGCAGAACTAGAACAAAAAGCGCAAGGGATTACGAGCGATAATGCAGAACGTATCGCCGCATTGAAAGCCGCAATTGATCAAGGAGAATATAAAGTCGACAGCCAAAAAGTCGCCGAGAAATTCTTACAAAGCGAACAACTTCTCGCCCAGTTATAATTTCTCCACTCCTCAAATTTTGTTGCTTCTTGACTGCTCATGCTTTCGTTAATTCGAACTTGAGCAGTTTTTCTTTATGGTCTATTCTATTTCTCAATAAATTACTTCATTCAATCTTTGGCATCGAAAACTCATCGAGAGACTTTGTCTAACACGAAAACCATTAGAGCGTACCAGTGAGTCAAACTATGAACCAGCCCACCGTTTCTCAAAACTCTAAAGAAGTTTACACTTCGTTCGACAAGCTATTAAAAGCGCTCGACAATTTTTTGACAATCCTTAATGAAGAAAAAGCCGCCATTCGAAAATCGGAAATTAAATTGATTGAAGATGTCACTCAGAAAAAGTCTGAATCTGTGGATGAAATTGAATCAATTTCTATCGCAATTGAAAAAGATACCGGCCGGTCAATTCCTGAATGGTTTGCAGATAAAACCCTTGAAGGTAATTTACAGAACCTTATTCAAAAAGCTGAAAACATGACCACTGCCTGCCATGATTTAAACTTAGCAAATGGCTTATCAATTAATATTTTGAACAATATGAATAGTTACACACTTAATTTAGTGTCTGGCAAAGACCCCGACATGAAAACCTACGGTTCAAAAGGCCAAGAAAATGCTTCAAAAGACCAGAGACGAACTTTAGGCAAAGCGTAAATAAACAAACGGCTTATTTCTAGTAAAAATGGTATGAATGAAACTCCACCACAATATAACTTGCCACGTTTAATAACAAATAACCTATGCTCGCTCAAGATATCCGCAATGTTTGAACTCCAAACCGACAATTATTCTATAAACTAGGCGTACAAATTGCTTGTTTCAAGAACCATTGAAAATTAGAGAAAACTATGAAAAACCAAGAACAGCGTTTATATTTCCGTATTGATACCGTTCTCCCTTGTAGCTTCCGCATTATTAGTAGTGAAGACGCCAAGAGCCATGAGCTACCGAAATCAGCCGATAACAAATTCATTGAAGAATATTTCATGAAAAACTTGGCGGATCTTGATCAGCAAATTAACGAATCTATTGCTCAAATCAATGAAAAGAGCTCTGTACTTGCTACAGCTTTGAATGCCATTAACAGCAAACTAAACTTTATCATGCAAACTTTAGAGGAATCTCAGTTAAGTCGTGCAATTCCTCTTCGAGTGGTAAACATCAGCGGTAACGGCATTGCGCTGCATATGAACGAAGATGTGTCACTCACTGATAAAGTAGATATGCTCATCAAACCATTACACAATGAACCTCCAATTCTTGTTCGTTGTGATGTGGTGAATATAAAACGCAAAAACGATGATGGTGAAACCAAAGAAGTTTCTCTAAGCTTCCAAAGCATGGCTGTTGAAGACCGTCGAAAACTGATTTTCTTTATCCAATCAAAAGAAATCGAAGCCGCACAAAAAGAGCGCGAAAAAAAGTATCCATAACTCCCCTTCAGTTAGGCTGAACTAAAAAACTAGTTGCAAAAAACAATCGCTAAAACACATAAAGTTGATTAGGAACTAGTTTTAATTTAGTAGCACGTAATCGATATAACTTTTTGTTAAATTAGCGACTTTAGACTTTAAACTCTTTGGTGTTCAATGTTTCTTCGCGCTATTCTCAATGTTTTGGCTTTTGCCACCACTCTGACGTTTGCCACTCAGGCAACAGTGGCCTTTGCAAAAGAGAAAATCTATCTAGGCTTTTACGCACACCAATCGAAAGAAACGATTGAACAACAATATGAACCTTTTTTTAAGTACCTTTCTGATTCACTGCCTAATCATACGATTATTCCACGTATTTTAGATGCTGAACACCTAAAGCAAGCGGTTCGTAATAATCAAATCAATTTATTATTCATTAACCCAAACCTTTACCTAGAACTTCGACATGAGATGCCGTTAAATGGCGTGATTGCAACCGTTCAAAGAAAACACCTTGGCAAAGAATTATGTTGTCTTGGAGGGGTTATTTTCACTCGAACCAAGAATTCGAAGATAAATTCACTTAAAGACTTAGAAAAAAGTAAAGTTGCTGTTCCCTCATTTTCAAACACAGGTGCTTACCGCGTCCCTCTCTACGAACTCCACAAAAATAATATAAATTATGAAAATATCGACTTTATCAAAGTGGGAGATAACGATTCGGTAATAGAAGCCGTAATGTCTAATCAAGTCGATGCTGGGTTTATTAGAACCGGCATTCTTGAACAATGGTCTGCATCCAATCAGCTGGATATTGCCGATATCAAAGTCCTCAACTTACAAAAACAGTCAAAATTTCCACAAATTCTCTCAACCGGACTTTACCCAGAATGGCCGTTTATCATAATGCCTAACTTGGATGATGACCTAAAACGAGATATTGCCGTTGCTCTGTTTTCACTTCGTATAGATCACCCTGCTGCAATACAAGCAAACATCAGTGGATTTATTGCACCCCGAGACTATAAACCATTAGAGAACCTTCTCATTGAACTCAGGCTTCCCCCATATGATGTTCTGCCAAAACTATCATTGAATGAATTAATTGATCAAAATAAATACACGTTTATTGGTTTTAGCACATTATTTTTACTGGTTTTAGTAACACTCACTCTCTCCGAACGCTATCGAAGTCGTTTAAAGCTGCATGCTGCTCGATTAAAAAAACAATCAGAAGTGGATCAAATCCTTCTACAAATGCCATCAAGCCTTGACAGAATGAGTGAACAAGAATTTTTGGATGATTTATGCGAAAAAATCGAACACTTAACGAATAGCACAGCAAGTTTTTTGAACTTTGTCGATGAAGATAAAAATATTATTTACATAACCGGCTTGTCGAAAGGTGCACGTGAGCAAAATGCACATTTGCAAAACACTGAAAATGAATATTCTATTGATGAAGCAGGGGTTTGGGCAGAAGCAATTCGTCAGAAAAAAGTTGTTTGTATTAATGATTATCCAAACTACGAAAACAAAAAAGGGTTACCTGACGGTCATATGGAGCTGCACCGCTTAATTAATCTGGTGGTAACTGAAAAAAATAAAACCGTTCTATTGGCGGGTATTACCGGCAAGCCGACAGATTACACAAATGAAGACACCAATATCGTTCAAATCATTGCCAACCAAGCTTGGCAATTGATTAAAGATCGCAGAACGCAAAAAGAGATTGAATCTGAACAGAAAAAATTTAACAACCTCATTCATAACCTAGGGGATCGATATGTGGTTTTCTCACACAATGGTCAACAAGGCATCCTCAACTTTATTTCAAAAAATGTCTTTAATTTATTTGGCATCCACCAGCAGGAATTAATCAATACACCTTGGTTTCAAACAATCCAGTGGAAACAGGAATCCATTAATTTAGCCAATCAAGAGCTCAAACGGCTTGCAAACATGGAAACCACTCATTCAACATTCAACATGGAATTTCTTCACCCTAAAAAAGGCAATCGAATAATATTTATTGAACAACATGGTGTGTTTGATGATGGAAAACTAATATCCATTGATGGATTTGTCACCGACATTACTGAAGAGAATGAACAAAGAAAAAAACTCAATCAAGCAGCCTTGGTTTTTGAAAAATCTAATCAAGGAATCATTATTACAGACTCTAACAATCGTATTGTCCGCGTAAACGAACGCTTTCAAGAAATTACCGGCTACCATAGTTCGGAAATTATTGGCAAAAACCCAAGCTTCTTAGGCTCAGGTAAACAAAATGGGCAATTCTATAAAAAACTTTGGGAAGATTTACTCAAAGATGATTATTGGCAAGGCGAATTATGGAATCGAAGAAAAACTGGAGAATTCTATATAGAACGACTTACGATTTCTATTATTCGCAACGAAAATGGTGATATTCAACAATATCTTGGTTTAATGTCCGACATTACTCAAGAACGTACTCACCAAGAACTATTGGAAAAAAGAGCAAACTTCGATGATCTAACCGGCTTACCTAATCGAACACTCCTTACAGACCGTGTTAACCAGAGCTTGGCTTCAGCCCATCGCCATAACGAATATTTAGCTATTTTGTTTATTGATTTAGATGGTTTTAAAGAAATTAACGACCAGTTTGGGCACCCAGCAGGCGATTATCTCCTTCAAAGCCTTTCACAAAGATTTTTATCAGAAGTTCGTAATGAAGACACCGTTGCACGAATTGGCGGTGACGAATTTGTTATCGTGCTCAACCGAAATGCTAATGAACATGATTTTGGAATCATCGAAAAGCGATTACTTAGTTCAGCCTCTGCTGGTGTGCCCTATCAAAGTCATTCTCTTAAAGTATCTTGTAGTATTGGAAGTGTTCATTACCATCCTGACTATGATATTGACATCGGTTCAGAAAGACTCATTCGTCTTGCAGATCAGGCCATGTTCCAAGCCAAACAGAAAGGTAAAAATCAAATTTTTACCCATCAATGGGAAAATAATGAATTAAAAACAGCGTTAAAAAAGGCATTTAAGAAGAAAGAATTTCATTTGTACTACCAACCCAAAGTGGATTTTAATTCTGAAGAACATATCTGTTTTGAAGGTCTCATTCGCTGGATCGATCCAGATAAAGGCGTTATTTCTCCAGCTGAGTTTTTACCAGCAATAACTCAATCGGGGCTAGAAATTGAACTCGGAGATTATGTTCTACAAAAAGGTTTGGCATTTATAGAAATAATGGCGCTCCAAGGGATAAACATTCACCTCAGTTTAAATATCAGCGGTTTATATTTACAGCACCATCAATTTATTGAAAAACTAGTCGTTCTTCTGGCTGCACACCCAAATATTTCACCGTCACAAATCACTCTTGAACTTTTAGAATCCTCTGCATTAGAAGATTTATCAAGAATTTCGGAACAAATCATGTTGAGCCGAAATCTTGGAGTGAAGTTTGCCATTGACGATTTCGGAACAGGTCACGCATCATTGAATTACCTCAAACACCTGCCTGTCAATGAGTTGAAGATTGACCAAGAATTTACACGCGGACTATTTGAAGATCCAAACAACTTGAGTATCCTTGAAGCAACTAAATCTATGGCAGAAGCATTTAACTTATCAGTGATTGTTGAGGGCGTGGAAACTGAGGAACATATTGCACTGCTTATTAAATATGGCTTCAGCAAATTACAAGGCTACGGCATCGCTCGTCCTATGCCTGAAAATGAGGTGTTGGAATGGATTAAAAACTGGACGCCGTCCAACAAATTAAAAACGATTTCTGAAGTCTCTTCTCAAGAAAAAGAAACACTCAAAGCAGAAATGATGTTGTTGTCTCACCTCAACAAAATTATTCACTTTATAGAACTACCGGCAAGTGACATTGAAAACTCAAGCCAAGAAAGTGACTCATTATTTACAACCCTCATGCTAACCACTAATGAATGTCCTTTTGGACGATGGCTAGACATTCATGCTCATAACATATTAGATGATACTACCCTTGAAGAGGTTTATTCTATTCATGAAGAGCTTCATGCACTTTACCTCGATATAATCGAAAGCAAAACGGCAAATAACCCCCAGTCCATGCAAGAGAAAATTAACCGGATGCATCATTTGAAAGAAAGCTTAATTAACAAAATTAACCACCACTTCAAAAACGAATCCATCGTTATTCAATAATTTAGTTAAAGAAAATAAAAAACGCCATCACGCTTAAAGCAGGATGGCGTTCTATCGCTTCCAAAGAGTATCTTTCAATCCATCTATGGGAATGCATACCGCTTGTCAGTTTTCCCCTGCTTATTGCCTTTCTGCTGCTTCAACAACTGGTCTAGCTTAGCTTCCAAAGCGTGAACTTTGGACAATTCATTTTTAACAAGACTACTTTGAGCTTGATAATCCGACTTGAGGCTTTTCACAACCCTATCTTGTTTCGCGACTTTAGATTCAAGCACTCGCACCCGAGTACTAATACTGGCAGCAAGGACTTCATTCACGCCAAATAACGCAATAAAGCAAGCAACTATAATTTTTTTTCGAGTAAACATATTCCACTCCTAATCACGGTTTTCTACCGGCCGGTAAAGCTCACAAAATTGAACATTACCGTCGAAACCGAAGATCATTTATCGAAGCGTACGAAAACGGTACATAGATTCAGGGTCAACGGCAACTTCTTCTTCATCGCCCGAATAAACAAACGCTTTTTCAAAGAATTCTTTGTCGACATAAACTTCAAGTACGGTTTCGTAGTTATTATCTGCCATTGGAGTCACGCTGACTAAGCGCGCGCCACGAACCACTGCATTCACTCTAGCTCTGAAGCTATCATTTTTTGCAGTCAATGTAGCAACCGACGTATTAGAGTCAATTTTGATACCATAGATCTGTTCAGCCAATGAACGGTAAGCATCCAATTTCGAACTACGTATTGCCATTAGACGGCGTTGACCTGGCGTGTAGGCTTGATAAGTTGACTCTGCACCATAGCCAATACCGGTAATTTTTAGCAATTCCGATTTTTTAGGTTTTGGTTTTTCAACATAATGCACCTCCTTGACCACTTCTTGATCAGGCTTTTCAGCAATTGGAGTTGATTTTGGTACTGGTTCATTGCAGCAAGGCTCATGAACGGCAACTGGCTGAGGGGCAACCATTTGAACCGCTGGTGGTGGAGAATAACGATCCTCCACAACAACATATTTAGGCTCAGAGCCCCCCATTGACGAACAACCTGCAAGCGCCAAACTTGCCATGACAGTTGAAAGAATTAGATTTGACTTTTTCATGGTCTCTCTCCTCAATATAAATCGTTTAACGACAACCTGAAACACGTGCTTGACAAGTCGGCACTGCTTTAACTGGCTTCGCACATCTCATGTCAGTCAGGTAATAGTTATGACAAGTTTGAAAATGTGTTGGCATAATGCAAGTTGAGTAATAATCTGGCTTTCGAATATAAGTCCGATTAACCACTCCTGACATTTCCACCGCTTCATAAACCTTCGCTTTTGCCCAAGGAATTGGACGCTGTTCATAAGGCTTAGAACAGCCATTTAAGATGGCAACGCCTAACAAGACGCTTACCAAAGTAATCCGTTTTAATGTTGATTGGTTCATAAAATTCCCTATTCTCAATTCTTCACAGGCACTCAAGTTTTGTCATACATCATGTTGCCTTGAACTATGGATAACTTCCCTGTCCGCCTTGATCGTAGAACCCGTCATTTGGGCCATATTGATAAGCTCCATGGCCTTTATTTTTTTCCGCTTGTTTTTGTGCTTTTAATTTTTCTGATTTTTCAGCTAACATTTCTTTTTCAACCGTTTTGACACTTTTTAGCATTTGCTGTTGTTGAGTCTGTACGGCTTTAAGGCGTTTTGATAACTCATTAATTGTTTTCTGGGCCTTAATTAATTTGTAATTCACAGAACTGACCTTTTTAGTGATTTCTGAATTTATCTCAACATTCACTTTTTGCGGCTGAACGGGGGCTGCGACCGGTGCTGGAGTTTGTACTTCTGCAACTTGCTTAGGCGCTTCTTTGTTCAACCCAAGCGGATCAATAACACTTTGATTAGCGACTTCAACAGCAGGCGCATGCTTCGATAAACCGGCAATATCCACCGCCAACTGTTCAATCTGAAAATTAATAGCATCGACTTTTTTCTCTAATGAGTCTGCGGCTTCTGTATTGGCCTTGGCAATTTCTGCATTCAAATCACTACTAACCTTAATCGATTCAAACAAAGTTTGGTTTTCTTCTGAAATCCCCGCAGATGAAGCAGAAAGAGCTCCCCAAGTAGCAATTCCGATTGCGGTTAGCAGTAATACAATACTGATGGATCCAAAAATAATAATAAGTTTTTTGAGCGTATCCATTTCTTCCACCGTTAAGTCATTCGATTGTTTTGATTGCGCAGATTGTCTCTGCGCGAGTTTTCTTTCAAATTCATCGTCCGGTTCAACTTCCGGTTCTTGTTTTTTTTCTTGCAATTTATTTTCTGTCACTCCGGCAGAAGATAGCGAAGTTACGGATTCAGGGAGATCTTCCGCTGGTGCTTCTGCCATATCTTCTACTGGAGCTTGCGTCACTTCCTCAACAGGAGGTTCCGTCACTTCTTCAGTTACTTCTTCAGGCTCAACTTCTTGAGAATTTTCTAACTCCGAATCAATTGAATCCAAATCGAATTCGTCGACAGAGGGCTTTTCATCTGCTGGTGTTTCGTTAGAAGCCTCCTCAACTGCGTTGTCCGAATCTGAGTCTTCAATATCCGGCACAGCATCTTCTAGATCTTCATCCACATTCCACTCTGCCTCATCAAGCAACGCATCTATGCTGTCAAGATCATTCGGATCAATAGTGTCTTCTGGGTTTGCCACTGGCGACCTCACAAGAATGGGTTAGAAAAAAATCGGCTGCAAGTTAAGCCTTTCACAAAACACAGGAATTCTACTAAAAGCCTTATTGCCGCTTCGAGTATGGTTTGTGGGTATTTTGGCAAAATGCCATAAGCACTAACGGCAAGAGATGGGAATAGTTAAATTAAAACGATTATTTATCGCGATTCAACTGGCAATATTTCTTGTTTATCTAACCAATACATCGATGGTAATAAATAAAACCGACCATCTCTATTTGCTTCAACTTGTCCGTTTTCGGTCATTAACAACCAATCTTTCTGAGATAAGAACTCAGCTTGATTGACTATTTCTACCGCCACCTGACCTAAAGCATAAAAAATGCCAGTTTCAAAATTATCCTCAATCGCTTGATCTAAATACGATTGATACAGATACTGAGGAAGCAACCCCATTGTGGATTGCCAACTATGAAGATAAAGATTTAAATCTCGAACCTGAATCGTTCGCGAAGGAAGCCAAATGTGTTCCACTTGACCTAAACCATGAAATTTAAGCAAAGGCGCCACTTGAATCGACTTTGCAGGAGCTGCAAGACTAATGACAACCTGGATATCTTGGCGAGCCCGACGCTCAGCCTCAATCGGCTGGCGAACAATACGCTGTAAAACAGTAGCTCGATTTTCAGAGTTCGAAACACCACTGGCTTCTGAAAAACTTTGACTAAAGTTATTACCAATGGTGTAAGACATTAATTGGCTATTTGGCGAATAGTTTTGCCATTGAATCGCCAAATCATCAGCAAGTTCTTTGGCTTTTTTTGTATCGTCCATGAGCACAACAGCATGCTCATATTGGTGATCAGCTAAATACTTTGCCAACTTTCTGACACTACCTAAAGAACTTGGCGAAAGCGCTTTTTCATACGAAAAGAGTGTTTGCTCAACATCGTTAAAATACAACGTCGGAATTCCGGTATCGAGTCGATGCCAATCATCAATTATCTCTTTTTGCAAAGGCCCGAAAATAAACGAGGGATTTGAACTTCTTAAGGCTTCCCAGAGCCTAAAAACATTGGGATACGCCATGGTATCAAAGCGGACAATCCGACCTTGATAGCCATAAATTTGTAAAGCCTGATTTAGGCTTGAGAACAATTGTTGACTAACATTGGTATATTTCCCAGTGAACGGCAAAACGACGGCAACAACCGCATTTGGATCCGACATTGGAAACTCAAAGGCTTGTTGAAGCCCGAAAAACTGTAAGATTTGGTTTGGTTGAAATGCATTCAATTGTCCTTTCAATTCATTAAACCGCTCTTGAAATCCTGGAGGAAGCTGAAAACCCTCCAGTTCTTCAAGGTAGTTCTGCAAGCCTTTTAAATCGCTATTCTGAAGTGCTAGTTCCGCTTTCAACATCAAGATTTCAAGATCAATTTGATTGATTTGTTGCTGAAGTTCAGTTTTATTATTTTCAGAACGAGAATCTTCAGAATGTGCTGAATTTTTACGACTTGCGGACGAGTCTTCTTCCGTCGGCTCCCCAAAAATAAAAACGGGAGTTTCTTCCATCCATTCAAAGGCAAATGTTGCCGGTGATAAACAAAGGCTTGCCACACCTAGCCCTATTACATTCAAGGTTTTAACCCAGTTTTTCCATAGCCGCTTACTAGACATAATCTGACCTTTACCTAAAATCGATGAAATCGAAATAACTGAGCACTAAGATTTGATGGTTTTTGAGGCAATCTCAAACACATCTTTCGAAAGCCCTTCTTTTGCCAAAATCGACTCTACAGCTTGTTTCATCAAGTTTTGACGTTCCCCCGCATAACGTTTCCACTGAGTAAACGGCCCCATCAAGCGCGAAGCGATTTGAGGGTTTAACTCATCCAGCTTCTTAATTTGTTCAGCCATAAAGGCATAGCCAGCCCCATCAGCCTGATGAAAGCTCATCCAGTTATTGCGAGCAAACACGCCTAACAAGCTACGCACACGATTTGGGTTTTTAAAGCTGAAATCTGAATGTTCAAGCAGACCTTGGGCTCGCGAAAGCGCTTTTGAATCATGGATTGATGCTTGCAGACTAAACCATTTATCCAACACTAACGGATCACCTGACCAACGCTGATAGAAATCCTGCAAACGTTCATCCAAAAAAGCATTTTCTTGAAGACTCAAAGCTTGCAACGATGCTAAAACCTGATTCATATTTGCCTGACAATCATATTGTTTAGCTGCCAACTCAGCTTGATCTGGCAAATAAGCCAAATAACGTAAACAAACATTTTGCAGCGATCGTTTTGCCATATCACTTTTGTGATAACGATAACAGCCAATGGCATTTAATTCAGAATTCAATTGATCATAAATCTCTTTTAACCGGCCGGTAAAGTTTTGCGCTAAGGCCGTATGCACAAATTTATGAGCTTCCAGCACGGCATCCACATCAATTTGTTCGAATTGCTCACCAATATAGGTTAAATCAGGTTGAGTCAAAGTCATCGCAATCAGACTTTCAGAAGTCTCTTTTGTTTCCAATAAGACCTCAAAAGCTTTTGCATAAACAGGATTTAAACTCGGTGTTTTTCCACTTTGAATTGCTGCAACGACTTGCTTAATGTTTCGCAATGCCAAGGTTTGCATCGACTCCCAACGCACAAAAGAATCCGAATCAAAACTTGCCAACGCCGCTAAATTTTCGTCCGAGTAGTCGTAATCAAGAATCACCGGTGCTGAAAAACCTCGCAATAAAGAAGGTATTGGTTTTTCACTTACTCCTGTAAATTCAAAACTCTGTTCCAGCTCTGTCAACGAAATCACAACCTCATTTTTATTACCTGTAGGCCTAACTGCTTGATCATTACTTGCAAATGCTAAAGATTCACCGGCCAGTGTTTGCTCCCCTTGAGCAGAAATAAACCCGATTTTGAGAGGAATCAGTAAGGGCGCATGTTCCTTGCCTAACAGCTCCAAATTATGCAGAGTTTGTTTACAGTGCAAAGTGTAAGTTTGAGTTTGTGCATCATACTCATCACGAACTTCTAACGTTGGTGTTCCTGCTTGAACGTACCAATTATGCATTTGGCTTAAATCCACGCCATTCGCATCCGCCATGGCATTACGAAAATCTTCAACACGAACGGCTTGACCATCGTGACGTTCAAAGTAAAGTTTCATCCCCTTCTGAAACCCTTCTTCGCCCAAAATAGTATGGTAAAGTCGAACCACTTCAGCACCTTTTTCATAGACCGTCATGGTGTAGAAATTATTCATTTCAATGTAGGATTGCGGCTGAATTGGGTGTTGCATTGGTCCTGCATCTTCTGGAAACTGAAAACTACGTAGGCGCTTAACATCCTCAATGCGCTTCACCTCAGGACTCAGCATATCCGCAGTGAATTCTTGATCACGAAAGACCGTCAACCCTTCTTTAAGCGTCAATTGAAACCAATCACGACAGGTCACGCGATTACCTGTCCAGTTATGGAAATACTCATGCGCAATCACCGACTCAATCCCTTCATAATCAACATCGGTTGCGGATTCAGGCTTAGCCAAGACAAATTTCGAGTTAAAGACATTCAACCCTTTGTTTTCCATCGCCCCCATATTGAAATCATCGACTGCAACAATCATATATATATCTAAGTCATAAATCAGACCAAAACGGTCTTCATCCCACTTCATTGACTTTTTCAAAGATTCCATTGCATGATCGCATTTATCAATATTGCGAGGCTCAACAAAAATTTCCAAATCTATCTCTCGGCCATCGCCCGCAATAAACTTATCTGCAATTTTTTCGAGATTTCCAGCCACTAAAGCAAACAGATAACATGGCTTTTTAAATGGATCCTGCCAAACAGCATAATGTTTACCGGCCGGTAAATCGCCTGATTCAATTAAATTCCCATTCGACAATAAGACTTTGTTATCCGTTTTATCGGCAATAATTTTGGTGGTAAATGTGGTCAACACATCAGGACGGTCAAAATAGTAAGTAATATTACGAAACCCTTCTGCTTCACACTGCGTGCAATAGTTGCCACTTGTGCGGTACAACCCTTGTAAAGCCGTATTTCCCTGCGGATTAATCTGAGTGGTAATTTGCAATTTAAATGGTTCAATCGGCACTTGTAAACGCAGCCCTTCTGCATCCACTACACATTTTTCCAAAACGCCTTCACCGTTCAAAACAACCGAGATGAGCTCAAGCGATTCACCATTTAAAAACAATTCAATTTCAGAACCTTCCAATCCTTGTCCTGCTTGAGGTGAAATCTGCATTGTATTTGTCACTGTCGTCGCTTCTGGTTGCAGTTCAAATTGCAAATAAATCGAATCTACTGAAAAACTTGGGGCTTGATAATCTTTTAAAAAATTTTCGACCGGTGAGGTTGCGTTAGCTTGCATAAAGGTGCGCTCTTAGTTTCTTATGGTGATAGAGAGTTAAAGTTTTAGCTATTTTAGACAAATAAAAATCGACTAAAACGCAAAAAGCCCCACAATCGCTTGTGAGGCTTTTTTTATTAAAATTCAGCAATCAATTAGTAGTTGAATTCTGCACGACGATTTTTCGCCCAAGCAGCTTCGTTATGAGCTGAATCGACAGGTGAATCTTCACCATAACTGATGACTTCAATACGAGAAGCGGCAATACCTTCGGCAATTAATGCATCACGAACAGCATTCCCACGACGCTCACCCAGTGCTAAGTTGTATTCACGTGAACCACGTTCATCACAGTGGCCACCAATAGCAACCGTTGCATTGGTATCTTTTGTCATAATCAAAGCATTCGCACGAATCGTTTCAAAATCATCTTGAGTGATTTCAGAACGGTCGAATTCAAAGTTAACAACTTTTCCAGCCGCAAACGCTTTCAATTCTTCAAGCGTCATATTCTCAATGTTAGTTTCTACTGCAGCTTCCACTTGCGTTTTTGGAGTAATCTGTGGCAACTCTACCGCTTGCTCCGCTTTTGGTTCTTCAACTTCGGAAACGGTTGTACACCCTGTCATTGCCAACGCTGCACCAACAAATGCTACTGCAAATAAATTTTTAATACGATTAACTTTCATAAATTCCCCTAAAAAGATTCAAAATTTTCTCAGCTAATATACAACATTGAGCATAAAAATAAAGTTCAAACCGAAATTAGACCTATTTTTTGCATAAAAAAACCCGACCATAAAATTATTAGGGTCGGGCAAGCGGGCTACATTATGAAAAGCGTTGAGGAAACCTTTAAAAAACACTCAACGTTTCACAACTCAAATTAAATCACAGACAAGACTATTACGAAATGATTGACATCAAGTTTTAAACACTTGCGTATTTTTACTTAAAAACTAAATCAAGAGGGACTAGCATTCTAAATATAACGTTTTAAACAAGAACTGTGAATAAGACCTAAGCCGTCTCTTTTTTACATTCGCCACATGTGAATGAATTAACACCCGCTATTTGCATTAAAGTTTGCGCATCATGGATCATGACTTCTTTTTTCTTCCACGTTACGATTTCTTCGGTATTAAATCGCGCCAAAATACGGGAAACCGTTTCAGGCGTTAAGCCTAAATAAATCGCCACATCTCGGTGCAGAATACTTAATCTAAATTCGGATGATGAGTACCCCCTGTTTCGGAAGCGTTCTGCCATATTCCACACAAATTGCGCAACACGCTGATCCGCGTTGCGTTTAATCAATAACTCCGAATGCATACGACCATCATTCACTTCCTTACTCATAACAGTCAATACTTGCTGATTCAAAAATGGAATTTCACTTGATAGATTTGTCAACTCTTGATAAGGCAAGTTACAGATACTGGTAGTATCCAACGCAATTGCATTCATTTGATGTGTTTTGGTAGCCAGCGCATCGATGCCGAGAACATCTCCAGGTAAATAGAAACCATGGATAATTTCCTCACCAGTATCGGTAAATGAATAGAGTTTTATAACACCTGCCCGAATTGCATACAAAGAGCTAAACGGATCTCCTGATTCAAACAAGTGTTGGTTTTTCTTCAATGGTAACTTTCTCTCAACAATCGTGTCGAGCCGGTCCACTTCGTTACGCGTAAGTCCGGTTGGAAAACAAATTTTCTGTAGGCCGCAATTATTACAGTTCACATTAAATGCCGATTTCATCTCTGTCATGACCACCAACTTCAAATTCCTTTTTGATTGAAATCAATTATATCGGTTTTACTTTTCCGGTTCATTAGGCTTTATAGAATTTATGTACCGAATATTCTTATGAGTAGATTAACAACAAAACTACGGAAAATCACTTATTTTTTGATTTTGATTAATTTTTAGGCAATTTAACCAAGTGACTGTTATTACAGAGATTGCTAAATATTTCTGACAATTACTCACAGAGTTATCCACAGCTTTTGTGGAAAAAACGACAAACCCCTAGCGCGACCCAAGACATATAAAAAAACAATAAAAACACAGAAATATCAATAACTTATAAAGGTGTTTTTTGAAACTTTATTTCCATAAATATTTTTTTTAGGCAATTTTATATTTTTTCAAAAAAAATTATGCACCGATTGCTTGTCAAGACTTGAAAAATTATTTTTTGCTATTTTTGAGTAAAAAATCTTCGAAATAAATTTAGCTTTTGACACAAAAATCAACGAAGTTATTTATGCTAAAATTCTGCAGATTTTGGAAATTGTATTTTTACCGGCCGGTAAAGTCTCTAATTTTTCAACCACTGATACGTAATGTGAATGAGTCGAGGAAACTATGGCGAAAATCTTGGGAATCGGAAATGCAGTTTTAGATACCGTTTTAACAGTTGATCGATACCCGTCTGAAGACCAAGAGGTTCGAGCGCAAAAACGCCATTATCAAGTTGGTGGAAATGTAAATAACTCTTTATACGTTCTTCAACAGCTCGGCCATGAAACTGCAATTTGTTCAACCATTGCAACAGATCCTGAAGCAAAGCTTCTGCAAACTGGAATCCAAGAGCGTGGCATAAGCTGTGAGTATCTCCAAAAATTCATCCAAGGACGAACGCCCAATTCTTTTGTTGCATTAAACGCTCACACTGGCTCAAGAACCATCGTCCATTATCGAGATTTACCAGAAGTTAGTTTTGAGCATTTTGCCAAAATTGAAGTGGAAAATTATGACTGGCTTCACTTTGAAGGCCGTAACCTAGAAAACCTTCCTGGCATGATTAATATCGCCAAAACATTTTTGAGCCATCAACCCATTTCACTTGAAGTAGAAAAACCTAGAGAGGGTATTGAAGAGCTCTTTTCGCAGAGCAACCTCATTATCTTCTCTCATCATTATGCCAATGCTAAAGGCTTTGAAAGTGGCGAAACACTCTTAGTGGAAATACAAAAAAATTCGCCCAATACAAACTTAGTCTGCACATGGGGAGCTAAAGGTGTTTGGTTTTTACCGGCCGGTGGGAAAGTCAGCCATATCGCCGCGAAAAAAGTTCACCCGATTATCGATACTTTGGGTGCAGGTGATACCTTTAATGCCGCATTGATTCATAAATTACTCGAAAAATCTTCACTGGAAGCGGCTTGCGAATATGCCAATGAACTAGCCGCAAGTAAGATTCAAAAAGTGGGTCTGGATGATATTTTGAATACCCGTGTAGAGAACCGCCCTATTGCGAACATCAAAAATGTCACCAATGCTCGAACGACCAATATCCCTATGCAAGGCCGTCATGACATTGTCCTCATCAAGTTAAACAATGAAATTAAAGCCTATGAGAACAACTGCCCTCACCAAAATGTACCATTAAATGAAGCTTACAAAATAGATGTGAACCCATTTGAAAATACCATGAAGTGTTCCGTTCACGATGCATTTTTTAAAATTGAAGATGGCGAATGTATTGATGGCCCGTGCTTGGGTGAGCATTTGACACCAGTCAGTATACGCGTCGATGATGCGGGTGATATTTATCTAGCGGAATAACCTTTGTAATCAAGAGTCTCAACAAGGTATCTTGCTGTTCATCTCTTAGTTACAAAGATATCCAAAAAATACATCCATTTAGGCTTCGCCTTCGGCGACCCGTGCCTCAAACATTTTTAAACTAAGCTTTGAATGTTTTTTGCAAAATTAAAGATTGTTTCGTTGACGAAAAACCTCGTAAAGCGTTACGGCAGTGGCGACTGAGACATTCAAGCTCTCGACCACACCTGTCATTGGAATGGCGGCAATATGGTCACAAGCTTCACGCGTCAGTCGACGCAGTCCACTACCTTCTGCTCCCATAACAATTCCCACCGAACCTTTGAAGTCTTGAGTGTAGATGGTTTGATCCGTTTCGCCAGCAAGCCCGGTCAACCACATGCCTTGCTGCTGCATTTCTTTCATAGTCCGCACCAAATTCGAAACCACGATTAACTTTACGCTTTCAGCCGCGCCACACGCGACTTTACGTACTGTCGCATTCATCCCTACCGATTGGTGTTTAGGAATAATGACCGCATCCACTCCGACTGCATCTGCGGTTCGCAAAATTGCACCTAAATTATGTGGGTCTTGTACTTCATCCAAAAAGACAAACAGAGGCTGATCGGCTTTTTCTAAAATCGCGGGCAAATCTGATTCGGTTAAATCTTTCTGCTTAGCAACTTCCGCCATAACACCCTGATGAGTGCCATCCAATGCATTGAATGCGGATTTGGCAATCAACTGAGGCGACAATCCCAAGGACTTTGCCTGATCAAATAAAGACTGTTGGCGCTTGTTCAACTTACCTTTTTCAAAGCTCAAGCTATAAATCGCTTCTGGCGATTGTTTAATAAATTTCTCTACCGCATGGAGTCCAAAAATCACATCACGTTTCATAAATAAATCTCATATTGAATGTCACAGAAACTAAAAACTCGGCACAAGACCGAGTTTTGCGAGAGGCTATCTCAATGTCAAAAATTACACCCCACACCCATTAGGCATTAGATCGAGGTGCTCGCGGTTTACCACGTTTTTTTCCACGGTAATAACGTTTTTTACGCGGCTTGCGCTTTGTCTCTGACTCATCCGAATCTGCTTCAGAATTATCATCTAAGGCCTCTCCATTATCGGTTTCAACATGCGGAGTTAAGCTCTCAATAAAGCGTAAATCGACTTTTCGTTCATCCAGATTGACTTGTGCAATTTGAACTTTCAAACGATCACCCAAACGATAAACCTTACCTGTACGCTCACCTTTCAAGCAGTGACGAGCATTATCGTAATGGAAATAATCTTCACCTAGCTCAGTGATATGAACCAAACCTTCCACATACAACGGATCGATTTCAACAAACAAACCAAAGTTTGTCGCAGCACTAACAACCGCTTCATATTCTTCACCCAAGCGGTGCGATAAGAACTCACACTTCAAGAAAGTGACGGCATCACGGGTAGCCTCATCTGCTCGACGTTCCGTAGCAGAACAATGCTGCCCCATAACATCCATTTTGGCTTCATCGTACATAAACGGTTTGTCGTCAGATTTTTCCCAAACATAACGAATCGCGCGATGAACCAAAAGATCCGGATAACGACGAATTGGAGAGGTAAAGTGCGTGTAGTTTTCGTAGTTTAGACCAAAGTGCCCTTTGTTGTCAGACTGATAAACCGCTTGATTCATTGAGCGCAACAATACTGTTTGTACCAGATGCTCATAAGGCTGGCCGGCTACTTTCTCTGCAACCTCGGCAAAGTCATGCGCGGTTGGCTCATCACCACCATTTAAGGTCAATCCAAAGTCACCTAAGAAAGTACGCAAGTTTTTCAACTTCTCTTCCATTGGGGACTCATGGACACGATAAACAATCGGTACTTTATGCCATTTCAGGAAACGCGCAGTGGCAACGTTGGCCAACAACATGCACTCTTCAATTAATTTGTGCGCATCATTACGAACCACCGGAACAATCTCTTCGATTTTGCGCTCATTATCAAACACTATACGCGTCTCAGTGGTTTCAAATTCCAGTGCTCCACGCTCAGAACGAGCTTTTTTCAGAATCTGATACAACTCATTAAGCGCCTCAATATTTTCCAATTGCTCGGCAAATTGCTCACGATATTCACTCTCAGGGTTGTGAATTAAATCATTCACCTGTGAATAGGTCATGCGCGCTTTTGAATTCATGACCGCTTGGTAGAATTGAGTACGTTCAATTTTCCCTTCGGGATCAATGGCGATATCTGCAACCATACATAAACGGTCAACATGCGGATTTAACGAACACAAACCATCGGAGAGCTTTGATGGCAACATTGGAACCACACGTTGAGGGAAATAGACTGAATTCCCACGCTGGTAGGCTTCCTTATCAAGTTCTGTTCCAGGTTTGACATAATGAGATACATCGGCAATCGCAACCACCAACTTCCAACCTTTTTTACGACGTTTGGCAAACACCGCATCGTCAAAGTCTTTCGTGTCGGCACCATCAATCGTGACCAATTGCATCGCACGTAAATCTTTACGACCTTCCAAGTCAGCTTCAGTGACTTCATCACCAATCTTGGCCAATTCCGCCTCTAACTCCGGCGACCATTCATTTGGAATGCCATAGGCATGAATTGCTGAATCAATCTCCATTCCAGGGGCCATGTAATCCCCCATCACTTTGATGATTTTTCCAATAGGTCCGGAACGCTTGGTCGGCTGATGCAAAACTTCAACCAAAACAACCTGACCTTCGTTCGCATCCATCAAACCATCTTGAGGGATAAAAACATCTTGGCTGATTCGATTATTATCTGGACGTACCCAAGCCAAACCATCCTCATGGTTTAAACGTCCCAAAATCTCCTTGGTGCAATGCTCTGACACTTCAACAATTGCGCCTTCAAGGCGACCACGTCGATCTTCTCCGATAACCGATGCAATGACCTTGTCGCCATGCAAAATTTTATGCATCTCTTTTTCAGACAAGAATAAATCTTTGCCACCTTCATCTGGCACCAAAAAACCGAAACCATCAGGGTGCCCCATGACGGTTCCTTTAATCAAATCCATTTTCTTCAAAATGCCAAATGCTCCTCGACGATTACGAATCAATTGCCCATCACGAACCATTGCCTTTAAACGACGTGATAAAGCTTCAAAACGCTCTTCATCGTCTTCATCCACATTAACGACTTTGGCAACTTCAAAAAGACGAAGCGGTTTTGATTCTGCTTCAAGGGATTCCAAGATAAATTCTCGGCTAGGGATAGGATTATCGTATTTTTCCGCTTCGCGTTTTGCATGCGGATCATCTGCTAATTCTTGAGGATCTTGTTGATCCATTACTTTTTCTTCAGTCACTCGATACCATCTAATTTTTTACTAAAACTGAAATCGCTTTACATTTCTCACTCTAGATACCAATCCAAAATCGCTTTAAAATTTCCACCAAAGCATTTTCATTGGTATTTTTCAATTCCACAACGCGCGATTTCAGTGCGTGGGTTTGAAATCGCGAGCCATTATAGCAAAGACTTTCAAGACTTTAGGTTAATCGTGTCAACTCGGCTGTAATCCCCATTTCTTCATCACTATAAACCTCTTTGGCTAAGTTTCGAAGTGCAGACTGCAGCGCCTCTTCCATAACAGGGTGGTAGAAAGGCAAACGTAAAATCTCCATAACGGTCATTTTTTGCTGAATCACCCAAGCCAGCATATGCGCTAAGTGTTCCGCATCTGCCATAAACAGCTCAGCACCGAGCAACTGCTTAGTCTCTTTATTCGCGGCCAAAACCAATGTTCCACGATCGGTACCATTCACGATCGCACGGCCATTATTGCGCTCTAAATGAAAAACGGCTTTTGCTGTCGTTGCCTCATCACATTCGGACATTCGCGCACCCACCAGACCAATTTGCGGATCGGTAAACGCCACTCCGAGTGCCGTCTTACGTTCAAAACGTGAAATTTCTGGAAAGTTCATGGCATTGTATACCGCCATTCGCCCCTCATCTCCAGCTTCATGCAAAATTTGACGATAGCCATTCAAATCACCGGCAATAAAAATAGGCTTGTCTGAAATTTGTGCCGAATGCACATCAAATGTCGGCATCCCTCTTTCGTCAACCGAAATACCACCGGCCGGTAAATCTAGACTCGCTAAATTAGGACGGCGACCTAAAGAAGCCAAAACAGCATCGACGACAATCTCTTTGTCCCCTGCCTTAATTAAGACTTCGTTCTCATTCTCAGGATTCGGCATCACTTGCGCGGCAACACCCAAATGCAAATCCATTTCTGCGCCAAACAAAGCCTTGGCTTTTTCAATCGCTTCTGGAGAGCTCAAAGCACCGACCGTTTCAAGCATTTCGATGCCTGTCACTTCACAACCTAGTCGAGCCATTGACTGACCTAACTCTAAGCCAATAACCCCCAAACCAATCACTGCGATTCGCTTTGGCAGAGTTTCAAGCTCAAAAATCTCATCACTCGTCAGCAGTTTTTCACCAATGGATTTCCAAGGTGCAGGAATCACTGGCGAAGAACCGGTTGCCAAGATAATACGTTCCGCTTGAATTTGCTCACCATTGACTTCTAAAATCATTTCTCCGACAAATTTTGCATAGCCATCAATTCGCTTGTCACCTAAGTTTTCGGTAGTTGATCCAATAATACCTCCAGTAAAACGGTCACGGAAACCACGAACACGGGTCATTACACTTGAAACATCAACACTCAAACTTTGTGCACCATTAATACCAATATCTGCAAAATGTTTTGCTTCATGATAGTGATTTGCACTGTGAATCATCGCTTTAGAGGGCATACAGCCTACTCGCGCGCACGTTGTTCCGTAGTGCCCTCCATTGATAATCACAAAATCATCCGTGTGCTTTCGAATTTCACCTAACGCTGTTAGCCCTGAAGTACCCGCCCCTACAATGGCGTATTTCACTTTTCTCATAACCTGTTCCAACCTTTTTGAACTTTTTCCTAAGGAATATTACCCATAAACTCTATCCATTTTCAGTAAATAGACAGCATTTGCAAGCGCAATTGCTTCAACTTTTTGCTATAAATACTAAACCTTAGGCTTGGACGCTAAATGAATGTTAAAAATTTCCTTGAAAAACTTTCTGACTGCCGGTTTCTCGTTGTTGATTTTAATGGCGTTATTCAGCACAAATCTTTCTGCCCAAACCTCGCAAAGCCAGTCAATAGATAATCGTATCAACCAAACATTCATTGGTGACCTCCCCGAAATTCGAGAACGCAGAATCCTTCGTGTACTTGTCAGCTACAATCGAACCAATTTTTTCCACACAGATAAAGGTGAACGAGGTCTTGAACATGATTTAATGATTGAGTACGAACGTTACTTAAATCGAGGACCTAGAAAAGAGCGCTATAAAACCCATATCGTTTTTCTGACAAAACCGTTTAACCAATTGCTTGAATCGCTTGTCAATGGTGAAGGCGATATTATCGCCTCAGGCTTTAGCATTACACCTGAGCGCAAAGCCTTAGTCGACTTTACCGATCCATATATTAACAATGTCAATGAAATTCTGATTTCACATAAAAACGCACCTGCGATTGAACGTTTCGAACAATTAGCTGGTCGAAAAATAGTGGTTGTTGCCAACAGTAGCTATGTGATTAATTTGCAACGTATCAATCTTGCATTAGGTGGACTAGGTCTTGAACCCTTAGAAATTATTCATGCCGACGAACTCTTGGAAGCAGAAGATATTTTAGAAATGGTCAATGCCGGTTTATTTGACTTCACAGTGGTTGATAACCACATCGCCAAGATTTACCAAAAAGTATTCCACAATCTCTATTTACATGAAAACTTTATCCTAAACAACGGAGGAAAAATTGCTTGGGCAATCAATAAGAACCTCCCCAAACTCAAAGCTTCACTCAACCACTTCATTGAAAATTATGCACGTCCTGGGCGATTTCTAGGCAACAGCGTTTATCGTAAATACTTTGAGAACCCATTCTGGATCCAACATCCATTAGATTTTACAGCTTTAGACAAAACGCCCTGTTTGCATTATTACTTTGAAAAGTACGCTGAGTTCTATGATTTCGATTGGTATTTAATTGCCGCTCAAGCCTATAAAGAATCTAAATTCAATCAAAAACTCGTGAGCAAGCGTGGTGCTTATGGTGTGATGCAGATTAAACCGAGCACAGCCAAATCCAAACATGTCAAAATCAACAACATCAAAACCAACATGGAAAACAATATCCATGCAGGGGTTCGCTATCTCGCCTTTTTACACGACCATTATTTTGACAAACCGCAATACTCGGAAGAAGACAAAATCAACTTTTCTTTGGCCGCCTATAATGCCGGTCCGGGACGGATTCGACAACTCCAACGAATCGCTGAGCGCAAAGGGCTTGATCCCAACAAATGGTTTTACAATGTTGAAGTGATTGCTCGTAATCAAATTGGTCATGAAACCGTGAATTATGTCACCGTGATTCAAAAAACCATGGAAGCCTTAAAACTGGCTACTAAATTAGCGGAAGAAAAACGTTTGTTAAAAGAGAAACAATTCGACGAACTCAGTCGTGACTTAATCGATGAAGACTCAGTGATTGAACCAGAATTAATCGATACGCCAAAAGAAAGTTCACAAAAAACTCTTCAAGGATTTGAATTACTTGATTCAGACAAAACATCAAGCAACACTCAGCAAAACGCCATGCCTGAAACCAAGAAAAAAATAGTGACACCGAGAATGCCTAGCAGTCTTTAATTCAGCAGTTTTGCAGAATTAACAGTGTTTTTTAAACATTTACCGGCCGGTAAACTTTGATATTTTCATAGCCGGCATCAATTAAATATTGTGCGTGCAATTGACTCATCACCCCTTTATCACAATACAAAACATAATTACCGGCCGGTAAGGTTTTAAACTTTTGATTCAATTCAAAAAACGGAATGGTTAAAGTTGTTCGCGATTCCAAGTTTAGAGGATTAGAAGCCACCTCTTCTGGACGACGAATATCAATCACCGTTTCATTCTTTAATTCAGTGACCACATCCACGGCTTGCGACTCATTCACATCGGCAATAATCTGATCGACATTAATGGTTTTTGCACTGGCAACCGCAGCATCCAAAACATCCATATTAAAGCGCGATTCTTCTCGATGCATGCGATCAAACGAAGCGTTTGTTACAGGGTTCTTGGAAATCACCCCACAATATTCGGGCATATTCTCAGCATATTCACGCGTGCCAATTTGATCGGCAATCGCCATAATATCCGGCTTATCCATCACCGCTAACGGTCGAATTACTAGCTTTTGAGTACACTCATCAATAATAGCTAAATTACGTAATGTTTGGCTGCTGACTTGCGCCACACTTTCCCCTGTGACCAATGCATCAATTTCCATCTCGTCAGCAATTTTTTCAGAGGCCTTCAACATCAGTCGCTTCAACATCACCCCCATGTAACTCTCATGAGAGGCATTAAAAATCTCAGCAACGACCCCTTCAAACGGCACCGAAATAAACTTAAAGCGATGAGAAGCGCCAAAATTTGCCCAAAGATAGAGCGCCACTTGCTTCACACCAATCTCGTGTGCCGCGCCTCCCAAATTAAAAAACACAAAATGCGTTTTCACACCGCGTTTCATCGTTAAGTAACTGGCAACAGTGGAATCAAAGCCACCTGACATTAAACTCAGAACCTCACCTTGGGAGCCCATTGGAAAACCACCCAACCCTTTGACACGCTCACTCACCACGTTTAAGGTTTTATTGTGCAATTCCAATTCAACTTTAACTTCAGGATTTTTCAGACTGACACCAGCTGACTCTCCGTGCTCCCAAAGATGTCCGCCAACAAACTTTTCGATATCAAATGATGTAATGTTGTGGGTGCCACTTCTTTTGGCTCGCACCACAAAAGTTTTCCCCTTTATTGCTGGCAAATTATGCTCAGCAACCTTGTCAGCAATTAGTTGCAGATCTTCCCCAGTTTCATAAGCTACGACTTCCAAAAACTGCTGAATTCCAGGTGTATTTTGTAAGCGTTTTCTTACCGGCCGGTAGAATTTATCATCACAGTAAACTTCGATTTTATCGTGAAAACGCTTAATTTCGATGCTCTCATCAATACGTTTCAACAACCGAATAAGATTGTCCGATAACATCAGCATCATGCGTTTTTTTTCTTTACCGCCTTTGATCATGATTTCTGGAAAAAGTTTAATAATAAATTTCATAACGACTAAACCGACTTTAGAGATATTTTTACTAACCGGCTATTTTACATGGTCAAAGCCGACTTTAGGGACTATGATTGCCAACTATTCAAACAAGCTCGGGGAAACTTATGCTTAGCTATCAACACGGCTTTCATGCTGGAAATTTTGCCGATGTGCTGAAGCACCTCGTCAGCGCGCAAATACTGCTCTACTTAACACAAAAAGATAAACCGTTTTTTTATCTGGATACACACTCAGGCTCCGGTGGATATAAACTGAATACTGAGCAAGCCCAAAAAACGGTGGAATACACGAATGGCATAGGCAAACTTTGGGCGTTTCAAAATCAGAACGAATTACCTGATAGCCTCAAAACCTATTTACAGCTCATTCACAACTTTCAGAGTGCTTCTGGAGTTGGAGGTACTGAACTCAACGCCTATCCAGGCTCGCCATGGTTTGCACAGCACATTTTAAGACAACAAGACAGAGCCAGTCTGTTTGAATTACACCCCACTGAATTTAAAAACCTCATTGCCAACACTCGACATCATCGTGGAGAGTGCAAGCGTATCAAGCTTTTTCAAGAGGATGGTTTTCAAGCCTGCTTGAGCCAACTTCCACCCAAAGAACGTCGTGGCTTTATTTTGATGGACCCTCCTTACGAAGTAAAAACTGATTACGACAAAGCGGTCAAGACCTTAATCAATGCATACAAAAAGTTTGCAACAGGCACCTACGCACTTTGGTATCCCGTGGTTGATCGCAATCGAATTAACCGAATGGAAAAACAGTTTATTGAGAGTGGCATTCAAAACATTCAACTTTTTGAATTTGGAATTGATGCAGATTCCACCAAAGGCATGCAAAGCGCGGGCATGATTGTCATCAATCCGCCTTGGACATTAATGCAACAAATGAAATTGACTCTACCTTGGCTGAAACAGCATTTAGCGCCTGAAAACGGTCACTTTCGTCAATTACAGTTAGTGGATGAATAACCACGTGATTTTCGAGTAAATTGCACAGAGTCAACAAAACTGCTAATATTGCGCAAATTTTTTTAAACCTAAATCAAGAGAGATTTTCAATGAAAAGATTGGATCAAGTACTAAACGCTGAGAATATCCCAGCGGAACTGGAACTAGTTGTAAACGACGTTATCGTTGCTTGTAAAGATATCGCATTCAAACTACGTCAAGGTGACCTAGCTGGTATCTTAGGTGCAACTGAAGACGAAAACGTTCAAGGTGAAACACAAAAGAAACTTGACGTTATCTCTAACGACTTACTTAAAGACGTTCTAGTTTCTAACCCATTCGTTCGTGGTGTTGGTTCTGAAGAAGAAGACTACACTATCGCTGCAAACGCTGACGGTAAATACCTAGTAACTTTCGATCCTTTAGACGGTTCTTCAAACATTGACGTTAACCTTTCTGTTGGTACTATTTTCTCTATCTTAGAAGCACAAGATAATACTCCGGGAGACAATCAAGAAGTTTTCCTACAAAATGGTCGTAAGCAAGTTGCTGCGGGTTACGTTCTTTACGGACCATCTGCGCTATTAGTTATGACAACTGGTAATGGCGTTAACATCTTCACACTTGATACAACCGTTGGTGAATTCGTTCTAACGAAATCAGGTATCCAAATCCCTGAAGATACTGCAGAGTTCGCAATCAATATGTCTAACCAACGTTTCTGGGAACCAGAAATGAAGCAGTACATCGATGACTGTCTACAAGGTGAAGAAGGTCCTCTTGGTAAGCGTTACAACATGCGTTGGGTTGCATCAATGGTTGCTGAAGTACACCGCATCCTTATGCGTGGTGGTATCTTCATGTACCCTTACGACAACCGTGACCCTTCAAAGGCCGGTAAACTGCGCCTAATGTACGAAGGTAACCCAATGTCTATGATCGTTGAACAAGCAGGTGGTGCTTCTTCAACAGGTCGCATGGACATCATGGATGTTCAACCTGAAGGTATCCATGACCGTGTACCAGTCGTTCTTGGTTCTAAGAACGAAGTGGCTAAGGTTGTTGCTTACCACAACAAATAATTTTAGGTTTTAGTACCTGATATTAGCACCCGCTTCAACGCGGGTGTTTTACGTTAAAATATTTAAAAAATTTAAAAACAACCAATTATCATAACGGCTCTGACGGCTTCTCAAATAATCAAACTCAAAATGGAAATGCGATTTTAACAAGTGTAAATAACCATTTTCCAACATAGAAATTGATAATTTAAAGGTCAACCAAGGCGTTATAAAAATAAAAGGAAATTACTATGGGTTTTGCTGCTGTACCGGCCGGTAAAGATGTACCAAATGATGTAAATGTTATTATTGAAATTCCTGCATTTGCACCACCGATTAAATACGAAGTGGATAAAGACACTGACCTAGTTTGGGTTGATCGTCTACAAGGTTCAACACTTTCTTATCCTGCAAACTATGGTTACATCAACGACACACTTTCTGACGATGGTGATCCAGTGGACGTTTTAGTCGTCACTCCACACCCTCTAATGGTTGGCTCTGTCATTCGTTGTCGCCCAATCGGTATCTTCAAAATGACTGATGATGGTGGTCAAGACGCAAAAGTCATTGCAGTTCCTGTAGACAAACTGTCCCCCATTTACTCAAACATCGAAAAAGTTGAAGATATCCCGCTTCTAAAAGAACAAATCGAACACTTCTTTAGCCACTACAAAGACCTAGAACCTGGCAAATGGGTTAAAGTTGATGGCTGGGGCGATGTTGAAGAAGCTCGCAAAGAAATACTAACGGGTGTTGAAACTTACAATAAAAAGTAAATTTCAAATTCTTTTAGTTGAAACTTACCAAAACAGGTAAGTTTCACATACTACAAGTGAAAACTGACCAATAAATAAAGTCAGTTTTCATCGACTTTACGCTAAAACATCCATTTAGCTTACAAGATAGAAACCGTGGCATTAGGTTTGCAAACTATCCTCGATTTCTTTCGTTTCAACTCATAGAAAGCGCTAACTAGCTCCCTCCCCTCGCTTCAAACCCTTTAAATTCAAACTTTTGTTCAAAAAAATAGCGCCAAGCCCTCTCAATAATTCATTGAATTTTCTGATATAATCGCGACCAATTTGATTTTGAAAAACTGAGAGAGATTAATGGTCGCTGAAAATCGTGATAAGCAGCTAAGAGCTCGTGTCAAACTTCTAGGAAATATTCTGGGGCAAGTCATCGAACGCCAAGTAGGGCGTGAAACATTTGATGCCGTTGAAAAACTTCGCCAAGGCTACATCAAACTCCAAAAAGAAGATGACCCAGCTCTGCGCGCTGAGCTTGCTGAATTTATTCAACAGCAAGAACCAGAACAACTGAACATGATTATTCGCGCCTTCAACCTCTACTTTAGCCTAGTGAACTTAGCGGAAGAAGAACATCAATATTATGAGCGCCAATCTCAGTTGAAATCCGACGGCCCACTCTGGACAGGATCCGTTTTAAATACCATTGGTGAATTCAAAGAACAAGGTTTAAATGGCGAACAAGTTCAAACCTTACTTGGAAAACTAAACTACATTCCAGTCTTTACCGCTCACCCAACCGAATCAAAACGTCGTTCCGTCATGGACAACTTACGTCGTGTCTTCCTAGATATCGGCGCCCTGAATGAAGCGGAAGCATTAAACAATGATTATGCAAAAGACTCCATTTATCAACAGCTAGAATCTCAAGTGCAAGTCTTATGGCAAACGGATGAAGTCCGTCGCCAGAAGCCGACAGTCGAAGATGAAATTCGCAATGGAATCTACTATTTCCGTCAATCTCTCTTCAATGCAGTTCCGACTGTTTATCGCTACATGGACCGAGCCCTTGCAAAACACTACTCTGAGGATGATATTGAAGTACCAAACTTCCTAACATTTGGCTCTTGGATCGGGGGTGACCGAGATGGGAATCCATTCGTAACACATGAAACGACTGTTCGCGCATTGCTACTACAAACTCGCGCTGTTATCTATGAATATGAAAAACGCGTGTTTGATTTAAGCTCTAAACTCACTCATTCTCGCTATTTATGTAATATTTCGAAGAAAGTGGTTAATCGTGCAACCATCGTTGATGCAGACTTGATCAAAAAAGTATTCAAAAAGCGTCCTGAACGCTTTAAAGATGAACCTTACCGTCGTTTCCTATACCTTATTTTAGGTCGCCTACGTGAAACTCTTGCCTATATAGAAGACTTATTGGCTGATGAAAAGTCTGAAAAAAGCCAGTTTGCTTACAGCAACGAAGGTCAGTTCCTAGAAGATCTTGAAATGATTTATGACTCATTATGCAGTCACGGTGACAAAAACGTTGCAGATGAAGAGTTATTAGATTTAATCCGCCTTGTAAAAACCTTCGGTTTCTACTTAATGCGTTTGGATATTCGCCAAGAATCTACGGTTCACACCGATGCAGTGGCGGACTTATTACAACACCTTGGTATTGACTACAACGCTCTCTCTGAAGAGGAGCGCATGGAGCTACTGGCAAAACACGTTGCGTCACCAACAATTATTGACACGCAACATCTTGCTCTCGACAAGATGACAACCGAAGTGTTAGAAGTCTTTCACGTTATGCGCAAAATGCGTCAGGAAATCTCTCCGAAAGCCTTTAACAACTATGTCATCTCTATGACTCACTCAGCAAGTCACGTGATGGAAGTCCTGTTCCTAGCGCATCAAGCAGGCTTGGCAGGTTACAATGCTGGTAAACCCTATTGTCACATCAATATCAGTCCTTTATTTGAGACGATTGTTGATCTTGAACACATCGTACCGGTTACCAAAGCACTGTTTGATAATCAAACATACAAAGAACTACTAGAGTCAGCAGGCAACCAACAAGAAATCATGCTAGGTTACTCTGACTCTGCAAAAGATGGCGGTAACTTGTCATCATCTTGGTCCTTGTACCAAGCGCAACAACAGATTATGGAACTAGCTGACCAGTCCGGCGTTGACTGTCGTCTATTCCATGGTCGTGGCGGAACGCTTGCTCGTGGAGGCGGCCCTACCCACCATGCAATCCTATCCCAACCGACAGGTACGGTTCGAGGTTCAATCAAGTTCACTGAACAAGGTGAGGTTCTATCCTACAAATACAGCAACTCTGAAACCGCTATGTATGAAATCTCGCTCGGTGTCACTGGTCTGATGAAGGCTTCACTGGGTCTAGTCAAAGAATTGCCAAAAGACCAGCCAGAATACCTTTCTGCCATGCAGAAGTTAGCACAGGATGGTGAAGCTTGTTACCGCCAGTTAACCGATCACACTGACGGCTTCTTTGATTTCTTCTATGAAGCAACTCCAGTCACTGAAATTGGTTTACTGAATATTGGATCACGCCCTTCTCACCGCAAAAAAGGTAATCTTTCGAAAGAATCTATCAGAGCCATTCCTTGGATATTTGGTTGGGCACAAGCTCGCATGACCTTCCCAGCATGGCAAGGTACTGGATATGCGCTAGATAATTGGATTTCTGAACACGGTGATGCCCAGTTAAAAGAAATGTATACCAACTGGCCATTTTTCCGCGCAATGATTAGCAATATTCAAATGGCACTCTACAAAACTAACTTGAAAATTGGTGCTCAATACACCGAGTTAGGACAAAATCAAGATCAAGCGCAAGATGTTTATCATCAGATTGCTGACGAACATGTGCGAGCTGTACAACGTATTTTAGAAGTCAGTGGCAACGAATATCTAATGGCCGAAACGCCTTCTATTGCGTTATCTCTCAAACGACGCAACCCTTATCTAGTGCCATTAAACAACATTCAAATCGCACTGCTTCGTCGTTTTAAAGCGCCTGATGCAACAGAAGAGCAACAAGAAAAATGGCTTAGCCCTCTATTAAACAGCATCAATGCAATTGCAGCTGGAATGAGAAATACAGGATAAGTTCAACTTAGTATTTGCTTTCCACCCAAAAGCCTTACTGATTTACAGTGAGGCTTTTTTATTAGCATGAAATTTATTATGAAATTTTCGGCAGTATTAGAATTTTTTATAAAACTCAGTATAATACTGTTTTTTAATTTCGGGGCTATTACCAAAACAGCATCCGTAGATTTCGGTCTCAATTAAGTTTCTAGATTTATTTTTAAGTCTTAAAATTTAAACACAGCCAAAAGCGAAGAGAAATTATGCAAATCACTCTGTTAAAGTCTAAACTTCACCGCATTACAACCACTCATGCTGAACTGGATTATGAAGGTTCTTGTGCGATTGATGCCGACCTGTTGAAAATGGCTGGAATTCGTGAATACGAACAGATTCAAATCTACAACGTCAATAATGGTGAACGTTTCACTACCTATGCGATTCTAGCAGAAGCTGGTAGCAGGATAGTCTCAGTCAATGGGGCAGCGGCTCATAAAGCAAACCCTGGAGATTTACTAATTATCGCCACCTATGCAAGCATGAATGAAGCTGAAGCGGATAACTACAAACCCACCATGGTTTATTTTAATGACAAAAATGAGGTCATCAAAACCGCCAACGCCATCGCACCTCAATTAGCGACTGCAAGCTAAAAATATAAACACAGCCCATATAATCATAAAAAGCCAATCAAACGATTGGCTTTTTGCTTTTTAAAAAATGCATGACAAGAAAAGAAACTATTGCTCAACAGGTTTTTCTTCAATCATTACGGAAGAAGTCCTACCGGAATTCTCCACGCCACCTTGTTCAACCAATGTTTTGGGCTCGTAACTTGAAACATCGCCATTTCCCTGTGTATTTACCTTTGCACCCGGCCGGCTTTCTTCTCTTGTAATCAAAATTTCTACTCGGCGGTTTTTTGCATGAGCAGCTTCAGTATTCCCCTTAGCAATCGGCTGAGTATCTGCTAAACCTATCGCCTGAACTTGATTAGGTCGAACACTCCCATCCTCAATCAGTTGTGTAATAACACTCGCCGCACGAGCACTGGAAAGCTCCCAATTAGAGCGAAATCGACCGCCGGAAATTGGAATGCTATCAGTATGGCCAACAACTTGAATCGCTACAGCCTCTTTTCGAAATTGGTAAAACTTTCGTAAAATTACTCGGAATCTTGCTTTTAGATCCGCACTGCCTTGATCAAATGCAATTTGCTCAGGAAAAACTAACTGGATCTGGTTGGATTCTTCATTGTAAGCAATTTCAATATTCCCCTCTCCGGTAGAGTGGCTAAAACTCTGCTCAAGCTGTTCAAATAACAATCGCATTGCCTCTTTTTCTTCATCACTCAGGCCTGACTTTGTTGGAGGTTCAATCGATTCGGTCGGGATTTGATCTGGAACACTTCGAAAAAATTCTAGCTGTTCTGGCGTTAACTCAGAACCATTTCCCAAAGCTTCCGTTAAAGACTCTACTACAGCTTTATACTTTGCCGCTTCAGGACTAGACATAGCATACAAAAGGACAAACAATGCCATCAACAACGACATTAAATCGGCAAAGGTTGCCATCCATGCTGGACTTCCACTAGACTTCTTCGCCATCTTTCTTAACCTTAGTACCTTGCAGGTAAGGCGCTAGAATATCACGCATTACTGACGGGTTATGTCCTTGCGCGATACAGTCAACTGCTTCAATAATTAAATGCTGGCGATAGCCCTCACCATGTGCCCAAGACTCAATTTTATCAGCCATAGGTAAAGCAAAAAGGTTGGCTATCATGGCACCATAAAGCGTGGTCAACAAGGCCACAGCCATTGAAGGGCCAATCGCAGATGGGTCTGAAAGATTTGCCAGCATCTGTACCAACCCTACAAGGGTACCAATCATCCCAAAGGCCGGAGCAGTGTCCCCAACCGCGCGAAACACACCGGAACTCGTCTCGGCCTGTTCAGTCATCAACTTATTTTTTTCTAATAATGTACTTTTTACTAGCTCTGCTGAGTAACCGTCCACCAACATTCGAACGCCATCAGAATAAAAGCGATTATCAACCTCATAGTTTTCCATCGCCAAAACCCCTTTTGAACGCACCAAACGCAAAAGGTCTTCGGTCATATCCACTAATTCATTTAAGTCTTTAATTTCTTTTTCGACTTTTAAGACACTAAAAGACATTCCAACTGCTTTTATGCTGTCAGCCATGGAATAACGAATCATTGTTGCAGCTAATGTCCCACCAGCAACAATTAGCAAGCCTGGAATATTAACAAAGAGAAGTATGGAAGATCCTAGGGACATAGCAACCAATACAATGGTCACGCCCATAAAGAGACCGATAAGAGTTGAAAAACTCATTGAACAAAATCACCTATAAACCAAATTTGTTAATCATCAAACATTCTACAGGTTTACGTATAAATACCCGGAATATTTCACTATAAATTGATTAAAGCAATAAATTGTCCAATAGACGAGTTTTTCCAAGACGAGCAACCACTAAAATTACATAGTAATTACAAGATAGCTTTTCTGATTCGATTAAATCCACCGTTAACAAGGTTCCTACCTGACAAACCTGAATATAATCCACCTGACTAAAACCAGCATTTAATAGATTCTCAGAAGCTTTTTTACAGACCTCAGCGACTTTTTGATTTGCATTCAACAACTCTTTTGACATCCATTGTAGTTGTTGATACAAAACCGGTGCAATTTGTCGCTGAGATGCGTCTAAATATTGGTTCCGTGAACTCAATGCCAAACCATCCTCATCTCTGGCAATCGGGGCAATCCTGATATTGACAGGCACACACAAATCTTCAACCATCTTCTGGATGACTGCACATTGCTGAAAATCTTTTTGGCCAAAAACAGCCACATCAGGCTGAACCATGTTAAACAACTTCATCACAACAGTCGTCACACCATCAAAATGACCTGGACGTAAAGCCCCTTCTAACAACCCTGTCAACAAACTAGGAACCTGAACCAAAGTCTGCCCTTGCTGTCCATTCGGATACATTTCCTGAATCGAAGGGTAAAAAACACAATCCGCACTAATCTCTCGCAACCTTTCTTCATCTTGCTGATAAGTTCTGGGGTAGGAGTCAAAATCTTCACCTTCACCAAACTGCAAAGGATTCACGAAGATGCTGACAACCACTTTATCGCACTCAGCTTGAGCAGCTTCAACCAAACTCAAGTGTCCCTGATGGAGGTTTCCCATCGTTGGGACAAGCCCGATACTTAATCCCTGATTGCGCCATTCAGCGACAAGCTGCTGCAGGCTGGAAAGTGTCTGAATTACTTGTAATGACATAGGAAATCTTAAATCGTTTTACACGCTGGTTGATCAATAAAAAACACTAGAAACAGTGCTCTTGAGCAGGAAAGCTTTCTTCTTTAACGGCTTTAACATAGGATCGAATAGCAGACTCAATAGAATTCGTTGCCGCCAAAAAATTATGCGCAAACAAAGGCGTTTTTCCAACGGTGATTCCAAGTATATCTTGCAAGACTAAGACCTGACCATCACAGGCCGGCCCGCTGCCAATTCCAATCACGGGAATGTTTAAACGACTCGTAATTTCCTTAGCTAAGTCGGCTGGAACGCACTCTAACACCAACATATCAGCACCCGCTTGCTCAAGCCCTTGGGCTTGGGACATTAACTTTTCGGCACTTGATTCATCTCGGCCGGCAACTTTATACCCATGTTTTTCAACCGACTGCGGCAGAAGGCCTAAATGTCCACAAACCGGAATGCCTAAATCACTCATGGCTTTTACCATTGGCAATACGCGCTCTCCACCTTCCAGCTTCACCATATTCGCCTGCCCCTCTTTCATCAATCTCGAGGCTGCGGAGAGACAGGTTTCCACAGAGGCATCACTCATAAAAGGCAAATCAGCAATACACCACGACGACTGGTTACCACGTTGAACCATTTGAGTGTGATACACCATTTCATCAAGACTGACAGGTAACGTTGTTTTGTGCCCTTGAACGACCATTCCAAGAGAATCCCCTACCAAAATCACATCCACACCTGCTGTAGACACCCAGTGTGCAAAACTTGCATCATAAGCCGTCAAACAAGCGACTTTTTCGCCACTGCGAACAGATTTTCTTATTGCGGAGAGTGTTTTCACAAGGCAAACCCTTTAGTCATTTCAGTGGTCGTATTATAGAACATTCAAAGCTCTGAAACCTAAGCGAATTTACCGGCCGGTAAAATGAAATTTACAAATTCAAGAAGCGTCCAATGCGACCACAAACGTTTCATCCAAAGCACTAATCATCTGCTCGAGATTGGGTAAATTCGGAATGGATAAATTAGGCGAAATCTCTTGAATAGGCAATAAAACGAAATCACGATTTGGAATTTGCGGATGCGGAATTTGTAAATTATCTTCATCAATAACTTGGGAACCATACACCAAAATATCGACATCAATTAATCGCTCACCCCAGTGCCGCTTCTTGACTCGCCCAAGAGTTTCCTCTATGTTTTGAGTCACCTTCAAAAGTGCTTGAGGAGATAAAGAGGTTGACACTTGAAGCACTGCATTGACAAAATCAGGTTGATCTTGTGGACCTAATGGCTTTGAACCATAAAAGCTGGAACTCATCACTGCAGAAATTTCAGGGTGAGAGTGAAGTGCTTCGATTGCTCGTTCAAGTTGTCGTTTGGGATTATCAAGGTTACTCCCAAGTCCTAAAAAAACCTGTGATTCAACAACAGACATAAAATTCATACATCCAATTTAGGGTTTCAAAAAGACAAACAAACCATAAGATAATTTACCGGCCGGTAGAAAATATCAGCCGATTCGCAATCATTCATCATTCGATTTTTTGGAACTGGAATTCTGACTACGCTTTCGATAGAAATTACGATTTCGACGCGATGGATGGCGGCGTTTTTTCGGATGTTTTAATTTCGCTGTAATCGCAACTTGTTCAACCGGAGTTTTTTCTTGAAAATCCGTCCACCAATCAAACAACTCTCTAAACTCTTGTGAACCGGCGGCAACACGAACGCCTAAAAAATCATAAGCCGCACGAAACCTTGGATGCTCAAGTAGCTTTTGTGCACGATCACCATGACGCTTTGGCAAACGCCACTGTAAATTCCAAATATCACGCATTTGTGCAGTAAGACGTTTAGGAATAGACGTTCGACGAATCTGCTGTTCAATCACATCATTTGACGCGGCATGAAAGGCATCTTGAGGAACCAGACCTGCTTGTAAATGTTGCTGGCGACGTTGCAACATTGGTTCCCATAGCAGAGCAGCAAACAAAAAGGCCGGATTCACCGACTTACCAACCTGAATACGCGCATCGGTGCTTTTAAGCGCTTCAATCACCATCATTCTAGGGAAATTATTTTCCTCATGTGCCAGCAGCTCATCCGTAAGTGGGAACAAGTGGTGAAATAAATTATAGTGCCTCAGCTTTTCAAACACCTCAATTCCAACACCGCTATGAAAAAGCTTTAAAACCTCTTCGAACATTCTGGCGTGAGAGACATCTTTTAATAAAGGCCCTAAGTCGAAAATAGGTTTTTCTGTCGCATCATCTATTTTAAACCCAAGCTTTGCAGCGAAGCGTATCGCACGAATCATGCGAACCGGATCTTCTCTATAACGCGTTACCGGATCACCGATTAACCGAAGCGTTCCTTTTTCAATGTCTTTCAACCCACCCGTGTAATCGACAATCGAAAAATCTTTAATATTGTAATACAGTGCATTGACCGTAAAATCTCGACGCCAGACATCCTCATTAAGCGTTCCATACACATTATCCCGAACTAATCGACCAGTATCATCTACCGCACGGCCGCTAATTTTAACTTTTCGGCCAGGAACACGCTGCCCCAATTCTTTGGCATCAGCCTGCCCACGAAATGTTGCTACTTCAATCACCGTTCTGCCATACCGAACATGCGCTAAACGAAAACGACGACCAATCAAACGACAGCGCTGCTTAAAGACATCTTTTACCTGCTCTGGTTCAGCATTGGTTACGACATCAAAATCTTTCGGCTCAATACCTAACAGCAAATCACGAACACACCCACCCACTAAATAAGCATCAAACCCAGCACGCTTCAATCCGTAAAGGACATCCAAGGCTGATTTATCAATCATTTTTCGAGAAATCCGATGCTGGTCTCGCGTTAAGATAACAGGCTGATTCGATGAAGTGACATTCGATGAAGTGACTTGGGGTTCGGGTTGGCGGGAAAAAAACGCACTAATCTTTCGTATAATTTTTTGCATAAATTTGATAGCTATGGATGAATTACCGATTTTCGGGCAATTACGACAAGCCTCTGATTATATTTTGTATAAATGAATAATCATTTCATTTTAACGGCTTTTACCCAGACTGCAATCTATAGAGAGCTTTGTACGAGATAATAAATAACCAAAATTGGCTAAAATCCTACCGAGCTTTGTTAAAAACCTTGAGAATAGCTAGCTATTCGCTGCACTTTTTGCCTAGCTCAACAGGATTTTTTCTCAATTTATGCTTTATCTCATACTCGTGTTTATACCCTTTGGGTGCAAAGCTCTCCCGAAGACCAAATTAAGGAAATAAATATGACAAAGACTCCACTCAGTGATTCTAAAAAACTCTTACACCCCATTTGGTCTTATGGTTTAGTAATGTCACAGTTTTTCTGGATTGCGGTACTCACCATACTAATGGGATTACCGGAAAATTCACTTTCAATTTTCATTCATTTACTAGGTATCGCACTAGGTCTATGGGCAGTCAAAACCATGCATTTAGGGCATTTCAATATTGTGCCGGACCCATTACCACATTTAAATTTAGTCTCTACTGGACCTTATCGATATATTCGTCATCCAATGTATGCATCCATTTTAATTTTCTTTTTACCGGCCGTGATTTTTCACAATAACTGGATTGTCTGGGCAAGCTATGGCTGTTTATCCCTCACTCTACTACTGAAATTAATTTATGAAGAAAAATTAATTTCTGCGCAATGCCCTGACTATGATGAGTATAAACAACACACTGACCGCTTAATTCCAATGATTTTTTAATCTTACCGGCCGGTAAGAGCTGCATTACTGGGATTTATCCGCAGAAAATGCGAAAATAGCCCTCATTTTTCAATGCAAATAAGAACTTAACATGAATAACAAACCTACACTGTTTAGCGGCATCCAGCCATCTGGCGACTTAATGATTGGTAACTATATTGGTTCAATTAAGAATTGGGTCAATATGCAAGATGATTACAACTGTCTATTTTCTCTGGTCAATATGCACGCGATTACTGTTGAGCAAGACCCGAAAGACCTTATGAATCGCAGTTTGGATTTCGTGGCCTGGTACCTTGCTGCGGGCATTGATCCGAAAAAAAGCACCGTTTTTATCCAATCACATGTTCCAGAGCACACAGAATTAGCGTGGATTTTAAACTGCTACACCTATATGGGTGAACTCAACCGTATGACGCAATTTAAAGATAAATCCGCCAAGCATTCGGCTAACATCAATGTCGGCTTGTTCGACTACCCTGTACTCATGGCCGCCGATATTTTGCTATATCAAACACAAATGGTGCCCGTCGGAGCCGACCAAAAACAACACTTGGAACTCAGCCGAGACTTGGCAATACGCTTCAATAACAAATTCGACCAAGAAATTTTTAAGGTTCCAGAACCATTCATTCCTCCGGCTTCATCCGGTGGTCGAATTATGAGCTTGCAAGATCCACTTTCCAAAATGTCGAAATCGGACGAGAACAAAGACAATTTTATTGCGTTAGCGGATGATCCGAAAAAAATTCTTAAAAAATTCAAAAAGGCGGTAACAGACTCAGGTTCCGAAATTCATTATGACCTTGAAAACAAACCTGGGATTTCGAACTTGCTAACCATCTATTCCGTCATTAGTGGCAAAACCATTCCAGAAGTTGAAAAGCATTTTGAAGGTAAAATGTACGGACATTTAAAAGTAGAACTTGGCGAATTGGTTGGCGAATACTTAGCGCCGATTCAAGCAGAGTTTACGCGCATTCGTGAGAATGAGGATGAACTCAAAGCCATCCTAAAAAGTGGTGCTGAAACGGCTCGCGAGCAGGCACAAAAAACACTCAAACAGGTTCATGAAACCATTGGCTTTGTTCTACCTTAAGCCTTTCATAGCAACCGGCCGGTATATTCCACAATTCTTACCGGCCGGTAAACTCTTCAATGCATTCAGCTTAATCAATAATATTCAGACAATAAAAAACCCCGCTTAATACATGATTAAACGAGGTTCTTAAATAATGGCGCGCCCGAAGGGAGTCGAACCCCTAACCGCTCGGTTCGTAGCCGAGTACTCTATCCAGTTGAGCTACGGGCGCAGTTTTTTTTGTGCGAACAACTAATGTTCAAAATAACCCTGTTAACAATTAATTTTGAAAACAAGGTTTGAAATAATGGCGCGCCCGAAGGGAGTCGAACCCCTAACCGCTCGGTTCGTAGCCGAGTACTCTATCCAGTTGAGCTACGGGCGCTGAATTGATGGCGCGTATTATGCGGATTAAACGAAAACTTGTCAAACGTTTTTTGAAAAAACATTCCGCTTTTTTCAAAACCCTAAAGTCAATATTCCCACAACCCCTCTGCGTCCTTCATTTGTGATTAATTCTCATATTCAGGAAGCAATTTAGTCATTCGTTGCATGCTTATGCAAGCAACAGAATTGTTGCAAATCCAAATGACTTGCTGGCATAGGTTTGTGGTAAAGATACCCTTGAACTCGGTCACAGCCAACTTCCTTTGCAACCTTCTCATGAGCTTTCGTCTCAATTCCTTCAGCAATAACTTTTAACCCCAAACTATGACCCATAGCTACAATCGCCTGCATTAATGAATAGTCATTCTTGTCTTCAGGCGCATCTCTCACAAAAGACTGATCGATTTTCAATACACTCACTGGAAAGTTTTTCAAGTAACTTAATGAAGAATACCCCGTTCCAAAATCATCTAATGATAACTTAACACCTTTTTCACTCAGCATTTGCAATTGGTGAATTTGCACATCATTGGCTTGTATCAAAGTATTTTCTGTAATTTCGATACCGATTTTGCCATAAGGAATCTGATATTCTTGCATTTTCTCCAAGATGGTCTGCCGTGTTTCCATTTCATCCAAATAACGTCCAGAGAGATTCACATCAATACTGCAATCAAATCCTTCATAAGCCCAGGCCTGATATTGCCGACAAGCTTCATTAATAACCCAATCATCCAATTCAAAAATTAAACGGCTCTTTTCAGCAATTGGAATAAACTCGGCTGGAGAAATAACTGTTCCATCAGGCTTGATCCACCGAACCAAAGCCTCAAAGCCAATAAACTCTTTACTAAGCAGATCAAACTGTGCCTGATAATTTAATTGCAATTCATTATTAACAATCGCTTGTCTTAGCCCATTTTCAATAAAACTCCATCGGTGCAAGGCATCATTCATGGAAGACTCAAAAAATCGATAGCAGCTTTTCCCTTGATTTTTAGCATGGTACATCGCCATATCCGCATGCTGCAAAAGCTTCTCACTGGTTAAACCATCCTCGGGATAATGACTAATCCCAATGCTTGTAGAGAGATAGGTCTGCCGACTACCCACATCAATAACTGTTTCTGACAAAGTTAGAGAAGGCATCAACTGCCCGAGTAATTCCATATTACTTTGAGGAATTAACAGAACAAATTCATCCCCACCCATTCGACACAAAATATCGGTATTTCTGATTTGTTTTTGCAGATGGCTTGCAACCGTTTTTAACAACTGGTCGCCAAAAGAGTGGCCAAGGGTATCATTAATCTTCTTAAAATCATCAATATCGATAAAACACACCGCAAGCGAATGACCGAATGCTTCAGCCTCTTTAATATGTTGCTCCAGCTCAATAAAGAACAAATCGCGATTCGGCAAGCCTGTCAATTGATCATAAGAAGCAATAAAGCTCAGTTCTTGCAAAGTACTTTGGGCTTTTTCTTCCGCTTTTTGAATACGATGGCCATAATATCGGACACCTAAAACCAGAAAAATTGCAATAACGATAAAAAAGGCACTACTAACTAACAAGTCCCTCCAAAAGGACTTAATCCAATCACCAAGATCAAGAGAGAAATACAATTCTCCAACCGTTCGCCCCCCTATTTCCGTTAAAGGCAAAGATTGCCAAGGACTTATCTTCGACGTTTTAAATGCCTCCGGCTCTGTCGAAAAAAATTCTAAAAGGCTTTCCTGATTAATTGAATGATTTGAAGTCACCAATCGATTGTCAAAACTTGACCAAGGAAGTCGATGTTTAAACACACTATCACCGGTTGCCCAATTACCTTGCGAGATATACTTTTTATGTAAACCAATAAACATCGGACTCATATGATGTTCTGCTAAAGATTCAACAATATGATCCAAGTCAATTCCTAATTCCAAATAACCGATTTGCCTACCGCTTTGGTCATACCAAGGACTCACCGCTCGTAAAGTCAAAGTACCCATAACACCCAATTCTACGCCTGTCTCTACCTGCTTGGTCTGTTCGGCTTTCAACATAGTGATACGATTAATCTGATCGCCATAATGTTCTGGTGCATGCACTCTCAAGTAATTCACTCTGTCTAAATCAGTGAAATAAAAATGCGTAATTTGGTTAGGTAATAATGCTTGTTGGAAAACAGGATCACTGAGTGCAAAGAGCTTCTTTCGATCCTTATTAAGAAAGGCTTTCTGCAGGGAAGAATTTTCTTGCAATAAGAATAAGGCACCCTCCAAATATTGACTTTTTTGCCTCAAGGCAAACGAATAGTAATTCGTTACATCTTTAAGGTTTTTCTGAAAATTATGGTTCAAAGAACTATTAAATTGGTTATAGGCAGCTACCCAATAAATAATCAAGAGCAAACCAAGTGAAACGCTTATTAGAATAGAAATATGCTTATAGAGAAGTGCTGACGGCGTAAAACGATATTTCGACGATCTGCTAATCATAGACTATCAACTCGAGGTATTCACTAAGTTAGAAAAAATGACCAATTAAAAACCTGTACTTAAACAACCATAATACAGTGCTTACTTTATTATTTTTTTAAAATTATGGACATCATAGTCGCTACAAAAAACCGTGCCCTCTGATATGAATTCATTCTACACCTGAATTACAACTGAAAACTCATTTATAAAACCGCCTAAAAAGTTTAAAAAACAACGAGCTATAAAAACCCATAATTTCACTTGCTAGATACACAGAGCACTCTATCTGCTCTTTAGCCCTAACTTTTTTTCATGAAAAATTAAACTATTTGTAGCGCGTTTGTTTTCTAGCATGCTCATTATGAAGGTTTTCATTAATTCAAATGGACTTGTCATGACAATCTCTCGCCGTAAATTCATCCAACTACTTGGACTAGCTTCTGCCTCAATTGTGGTGTCTTCAGGCCTTAACGGATGCCAATCCAATGACTCTAATAACAATTCTTCATTCGATTACGGTGTCGCTAGCGGCGATCCTTTAAAAGATCGAGTGATTATATGGACACGAATCACGCCTGAAACGAACGACGCTGTAAAAGTCAGTTGGGAAGTTGCAGAAGATGAAAGCTTTACCAATCTAGTAAATTCAGATGAAACGCTCGTTACTTACGATACCGATTACACACTAAAAGTAGATGTTCAAGGCCTAGAAGCTGGCAAACAGTATTTTTATCGCTTTTACTGCAACGGAGTCTATTCCCCTACCGGAAAAACTAAAACATTAGTCGATGAAACTGCTGAAAGCGTCAAGTTTGCAGTCTTTTCCTGCGCAAATTTCCCGGCCGGTTTCTTTCACATTTATGATGCGGCCGCCAGCCGTTCCAACAATATCGATGCCGTACTCCATCTTGGAGATTATATCTATGAATATGACATTAATGGTTATCCTGATGCAGGCAATGGCGAGGAGATAAATCGAGTTCATCAACCGACAAATGAATGTATCACTCTTGACGATTACCGGACTCGTTACGCTCAGTATCGCTCAGATTCTTCATTACAAAATCTTCATGCAAGCTTGCCATTCATCTGTGTTTGGGATGATCATGAAATTGCAAATGACACCTATATTGATGGCGCTGAAAACCACGATACATCAGAAGGTAATTTTTTTGATCGTCGAGCTGCAGCCATTAAGGCTTGGTATGAATGGCTGCCCGTTCGTGCTCCAGAGATTGAAGCAAATCGTATTAAAACTTACCGCCGATTCGATTTCGGTAACATCTTGTCTTTATTGATGCTTGATACACGAGTTATCGGTCGTGATAAACAGCTAGACTATTTTGACTATTACAGCTCAGACGGTGTCTTTGATGCAGCCAGTTTTCAAGCAGACATGCAAGATTCAAACCGCAGTTTACTTGGAGCAGATCAATTAACGTGGCTACAAGGCCAATTGCAAGACTCTGTAGCGCAAGGCCAAAAATGGCAAGTACTCGGCCAACAAGTCCTAATGGCGAAAATGAACTTACCTAGCTCGATTATTCAATTAGACCCATCGACAGGAAAACCAGACCCATCAAACCTTGCAATTTATCAGCAAACTGCAAGTGCCTATCAAGCACTAATCACAAAAATCGTAACCGATTTAACGATTCAAGGAGATTTGCCAACTTATGCCGCTGGGATTCCAAATTTCAATAGCCTGAATACAACAGAACAGGGAATTGCATTGACACTTGCTATGCAATCAAATGAGCCAGCTCGATATGGAAGTATCTTTTCAACGTTAACACTTGAGGAACAAACAACTCTTCAAACTTACGGTGATTTACTAGATCCAAATTTAAACCCAGCCATTCCATACAACCTTGATGCGTGGGATGGGTATGCTGTCGAAAGAGAAATTATTTATGCAACTGCTCAAGCCCTATCAACCAATTTAGTGGTTCTCGCTGGTGATACTCATAATGCTTGGGCTGCAAACCTAACCGATTTAAATGGTACAAAAGTGGGCGTTGAATTTGCGACTGCCTCCGTATCCTCACCAGGAATGGAAAAATATTTATCCATTCCTGAAGGCGCTGAATCATCCATTGAAAGTGGCATTACCCAATTGGTTGAAGATCTCGTCTTTACAAATCTGACTCAACGCGGTTATTTAGAAATAACCTTCAATCAAGCAGAGGTATTAGGTGAATGGTTATTTATTGGCAGAGGTGCAGAAAAACTTTCAAATACCCCAGCCCTTCAGTCACTTAAAACCCTACGCTCATTAATAAATCAGCCTGATTTAATGACTTAATCTAACGAATCATTCTCAATTTAGAGGAGACAATATATATTGATCTCCTCTTATCAAGAAGCTTTCTACTAACTAGCCCCAAAATGCTTACAACTCAAATATTGAGCAACAACCATTTCATTCATCAAGCCTTTTGACTTTGAGATCCAGATCATAAAAGTATTTAATTCACTTTATTCATTCCATTTTCTCTCGTGCACTTATTTTTTTAGATGCATAGAGTATTTATGAAATTATATGAGATGACCAAGACATGCTGGTTAAAGATATGCCCACTTCACCGTTGAGCATCTGAATGAATATATGATTGGTACAAAACTGGTACATTCACAAATTCAGGACGAAAAAAAACCAGTACTCAAAGCCGTTTAAACTATTGAAAATACTGGTTTTCCATGTAATGGCGGAGACGGAGGGATTCGAACCCTCGATAGAGCTACAAACCCTATACTCCCTTAGCAGGGGAGCGCCTTCAGCCTCTCGGCCACGTCTCCAAGTTGGGCGTATGATACAAGCCCCTTGAGTTTTTGTAAACCTCTTAAAAAGGATTTTTTTATCTTTACTAAATGTCTTTCTAGATTAAGAAACGACAGAGGGTTTGAAACAAAAAAGCACAGTCAAGAAATAGTATGTAATATCAATGACCGAGTAAATTAAACCAATTAGCAACAAGACAGTCAGTCCAAATTCATATCTAATTTGTCGTCTGGAATAGAATCCTTATTAGCGGCTTCAGTATTATCAGAATTCAAAAGCTCTTGTCGGTGTATTGGCACCTCTTTTGGAGCATCAATGCCAATACGAACTTGATTCCCTTTAATCGACAATACAGTGACTTTGATATCTCCATCAATCACCAAGGTTTCACCTTCTCGTCGTGTTAAAACTAACATGGCACCCTCCAATAGCCCAAAACCACTTTTGGAGTATACGTAATCGAAATTCAGTTGAGAACTTTGAAGTTCAATTGAATAAATCTAATTCACTGTTTATTGATGACAATTAACTAATCAAATAAATTTTTATTATCTATGGATTAAATAAGATAAAACACTTTTTTACACATAAAAAAAACCGGCCGGTAAATTCTCATATCTACCGGCCGGTTAGTTTTACAGGGTGCAAAAACAGATTACTTGGATTTTGCCCAATCAGTTACAGAAGCCAAGGCTTCATCTAACTTACTTGGATCATTACCACCGGCTTGCGCCATATCTGGACGACCGCCGCCTTTTCCACCAACTTGTTGTGCAACATGATTGACCAACTCACCGGCTTTAAAGGTTTTCGTTGCTGATTTACTCACACCTGCAACCAAGCTAATTTTGTCATCACCTTCGACGGCTGCCAGCACAATAACCGCTGGCTCCAGTTTATCTTTTAACTTATCAATGGTGTCACGAAGTACATTACGATCTGCACCTTCCAGTTTCGCTGCAAGCACATTCACATCACCAACTTTCACAGCAGAGGAAGCTAAATCATCGCCTTGCGAAGCCGCCATTTTAGCCTTAATTTGTGCCAACTCTTTTTCAAGCGCTTTAAAGTCTGTAGACAACTGTGCCACTTTATTAACCGCCTGACTAGAGTCAGATTTCACAATGGCTGCAACTTCACTCAGGGCATCTTCTTGAGCGTACAACGCCTGCCAAGCAGCAGTACCTGTAATAGCCTCAATACGACGCACACCCGAAGCAATACCACTTTCAGAAAGAATTCGGAAAGGACCAATATCACCGATAGAATTGACGTGAGTTCCACCGCATAGCTCAACAGAGAAATCGCCCATGTCTACCACACGAACCGTATCGCCGTACTTCTCACCAAATAATGCCATAGCGCCTCGTGCCTTGGCATCTTCAATTGCCATTTCAGAAATGGTAACCGGTGTATTGTTCATTATCTCAAGGTTGACTAGGCGCTCAATTTCGCGCAACTGCTCTGCGGCAATCGGCTCAAAATGCGAAAAGTCAAAACGCAAACGGTCCGCTTTTACCAAAGACCCTTTTTGTCCAACGTGAGTTCCTAAGACAGCCCGCAGTGCAGAATGTAATAAATGCGTTGCCGAGTGATTACGCTCACAATCGCGACGGTTATCAATGTCAATTTTTGCATGTACCGATTGACCAACTTTTAAGTCACCCGCGCAGACTTTTCCGTAATGTAAAAACAGTGAACCTTGTTTTTGCGTATCGTCTACATGGAAACTGTGCATCCCCTCAGTCAGGCTACCGCAGTCACCCGACTGACCACCGGATTCTGCATAAAAAGGCGTTTGATCCAAGATTACAACCGCTTGAGTACCCTCTTTGGCTTCATCAACTGATTTACCATCCACAAAAATTGCTTGGATATTCGCGTCCGCTTCGTCACGGTCATAACCGATAAACTGAGTTTCGCCATCAAAATCGATACGCTCCTTGCCAGAGCCGAAGTTGCTGGCAGAACGTGCACGTTCACGCTGAGCTTCCATTGCTTTACCGAAACCAGCTTCATCCACTGTTAAGTTTTTCTCACGTGCAACATCTGCTGTCAAATCCAGAGGGAAACCATAGGTATCATAAAGCTTAAACGCCATGTCACCGTCAATCACCGACCCTTCCATGCCAGAAATATATTCTTCAAGAAGTTTCATTCCGTTTTCTAAGGTTTCGGCAAAACGTTCTTCTTCCAACTTCAAAGCACGCTCTACTTCAGCTTGTGCAGACTTTAGCTCTGGATAGGCTTCACCCATTTGCTCAACAAGCGTCCCAACCAATTGATGGAAGAAAGGTTGTGTTTGTCCAAGCTTGTAACCATGGCGAATTGCACGACGGATAATACGACGCAAAACATAGCCGCGACCTTCATTTGAAGGTAAAACCCCATCAACAACGGTAAAGGCGCATGAACGAATATGATCAGAAATCACTCGCAAAGAGTTATTAGTCAAGTCTTTTTCACCCGTCAACTCAGACGCTTTTTTCACCAGCGCTTGGAACAGATCAATGTCGTAATTGTTATGCACGCCCTGCAGTACCGCTGCTAAACGCTCAAGCCCCATGCCTGTATCAACCGAAGGCTTAGGTAATGGGTTTAAAGTGCCATCCGCAGAACGGTCGAATTGCATGAAAACCAAGTTCCAGATTTCGATATAACGGTCACCGTCTTCATCTGGCGATCCTGGAGGACCTCCGGCAACATCTCCACCGTGGTCATAGAAAATTTCCGAACAAGGCCCACAAGGCCCAGTGTCACCCATTTGCCAAAAGTTATCTTTCGCACCACAGCGGGAGAAACGTTCAGCCGACACACCCATTTCTTTTAACCAGATATCTTCGGCCTCTTGATCTTCTTCAAAGACTGTGACCCAAAGTTTTTCTTCTGGCAGCTTTAATTCTTTGGTTAAAAATTCCCAAGCAAAAGCAATCGCTTCACGTTTGAAATAATCCCCAAACGAAAAGTTGCCAAGCATTTCAAAGAACGTGTGGTGACGAGCGGTATAACCGACGTTTTCTAAATCATTATGTTTACCACCGGCACGAATACAACGCTGTACTGTCGTGGCACGGTTGTAATCACGTACTTCTTGACCCAGAAATGTCTCTTTAAACTGAACCATTCCTGCATTGGTAAATAACAATGTCGGATCATTGTGTGGAATTACAGGGCTAGAATGCACCGCGGTATGTTGCTTAGAGACAAAAAAATCAATAAACGCTTTTCTGAGTTCAGCACTCGTCATGTTCATAACCTTAAAATAATCAAAAATAAAAAACTTTACCGGCCGGTAAATAATTCAATTGACCGGCCGGTAGTAAACTTTTGTAAGAGATTTAATTAATCAAACGCTTTCCAGATAACATCGCTACCAAAACCTCTGCTTTGCAGAAACCTCATTCGTTTGGCTTGCTCGTTTCGACTTTCTGGCTTTTGTAAATTGCCGTATTTTTTCAGCAACGCTTCACGGGCAGTCTCAAGCCAATCCTCAAAATCCCAATCTAGGTAAGCCTCGATTAAATCACTTCGACTTGATGCCTGTTGGAGCTTTTGGCGAATTTTCATAGGCCCTTGGCCCTTATGGCTCAAATTTAAAACCGCTTGCTCAATAAAACGCTCATCATTTTGCCAATTTTGTGCTTTGCAGTGTTCTACCACCTCGATAATCATCTCTGATAAAGTGATTTCATCCAATTGGTATTTGACTTGCACAGCTTCCGAAAACGGAAACTTGGTTTTTAACTTTCGCTTAAGCTCTTTATCACCATGTTCACGTATTGCTAACAAAGAAACCGCCCGCGCTTCAATTTCTTGGCGCAAGGCGGTTTGTGCAGTAGCAGTTCCATCAAAAGGTTCAAGAAAACCCTCATTAGAATCAGGGTTCTCAACACCAAAATCTGGTATTTGACCGTTTTGTTTTAATTCATCTAAAAATGCTTGAGCATCTTTCATAAACGCTACCGGCCGGGTAATTATTCCGCATTCATATCCAAGCTAAATTCATCATCATTCGCTTCTTCGACTTTCACCTTTTTCGCTGGCATCAGTTTTTCTTTAATCTGCACCATCAGCTCTTCCGCAATTGCTGGATTGTCTTTCAAGTATTGGCGCACATTGTCCTTGCCTTGTCCGACCTTATTGCCGTTATAGCTATACCAAGAACCGGCTTTTTCCATGAGCTTTTCTTGTACCGCAAAATCGATAATTTCACCTTCGCGTGAAATGCCTTCGCCATACAAAATATCAAATTCAACTTGTTTAAAAGGCGGCGAAACTTTGTTTTTGACAACCTTAACGCGAGTTTGGTTACCTAGAATATCCTCACCCTTCTTAATCGCACCAATACGGCGAATGTCCATACGCACAGAAGAGTAAAATTTCAAAGCGTTACCACCCGTTGTCGTTTCAGGGTTTCCAAACATAACACCGATTTTCATACGAATCTGGTTAATGAAAATCACCAACGTATTCGTACGTTTAATGTTCGCCGTCAATTTACGCAATGCTTGTGACATTAAACGCGCCTGAAGACCCATGTGAGAATCGCCCATGTCCCCTTCAATTTCCGCTTTTGGCGTCAGAGCAGCAACCGAGTCAACAATTACAATATCCACCGCACCTGAACGCACTAAAGAATCCGTAATTTCTAAGGCTTGCTCACCCGTGTCAGGTTGAGAAACCAGTAGATTGTCAATATCGACACCCAGCTTCTCAGCATAACCTGGATCAAGAGCATGTTCCGCATCAATAAACGCTGCAGTACCACCCGCTTTTTGCATTTCAGCAATCACATGCAAGGTTAAAGTTGTTTTACCAGAAGATTCTGGTCCATAGATTTCAACAATTCGGCCACGCGGCAAACCACCAATTCCCAGAGCGATATCCAAGCCAAGAGAGCCTGTCGAGACTGATTCAATGTCACGAGGCACAGTATTATCACCCATGCGCATAATTGAACCTTTACCGAACTGCTTTTCAATTTGTCCTAAAGCAGCGGCCAGCGCTTTCTTTTTGTTGTCATCCATGTTTATTATCCTTCTAATGATTATGACCGAGCCAGATTACACGACTCAAATGATAGAGGTATTGAATCACAAAGCTCGCAACTTGAAAAGTGTTACAAGATTAATTTACTCACTTTTCCACCCCAGTTTGGCACAAAAATTCACACCCAAAACCAATGGGAATTCACTTATTTGTTAACCTTTTCCATTTCGTCATATCAATTGCTTGAAAAATCGGCGTGCGATTATCCCACACAATGCTTTGAAATCCTAGCCGCCGAAGAGGCGCTTTCAGTCTAAGCAAAACTGATTGTTTTTTGAGTTCATGGCATGCGACTGACAATTCACTTAGAGTTTTTCTAAAAGCTTCAACACACCAAGTAAAGCATACTCCGTAGCTTGACGGCGCACCTGCTCCCGATCACCTTCAAAATGCAAACATTGCGTCACAACGTCATCATAACCCTGCATCGCCCAAGCCAGCCAAACGGTGCCGACCGGCTTATCTTTGGAGCCTCCCCCCGGACCAGCAATTCCGCTACAACTGACACTAATACCTGCATGTGATTGCTGAAGCGCACCAATCGCCATCTCAATGACACACGCTTCACTGACCGCGCCTTTTTTGACAATGGTTTGCTTATTAACCCCAAGCATCTCTTCTTTGGACTCATAACTGTAGGTAACATAGGCTCGATCAAACCAAGCGGTACTTCCTGCCACTGACGTTAAATATTCAGCAATCATTCCTCCAGTGCAGGACTCAGCCGTCACAATCATGACTTCTTTTGATTTTAGAGCTTCACCGACTTTTTCTACCAATTCAAACACGTCTTACCTCCAACACACCTTTCAACCCCCCAATAGAACTTGATTCAGTGTGGTTCATATAATCTAAGCTGATAAGAATAACGCATTTCATAAAAACTCGACAGTATGCAAAAAACGAAATCCGACAAACTCCATTTTTTATTATTTGCAGATAAGTGCAAAACACCTGCAATACATTTAGAAAAACCAAATAAAACTAAATAAAAACTTTACCGGCCGGTAAAGTTTTAAAAGCGTCAATCTCTCAGCTATCTTAGTGTGGGTTTGATAAAATCTTGCCATTCAATCAATCTGCTCATTCCAAACTGACATTTACCTATGGCACAAGCGCAATCCAAAACCACCCACACTCCAATGATGCATTGGTAACAGACAGCTTTATTTACAAGGAATTTAGAATAATTTTAGGTTAAAGTTACGCTAACCGTTACGCCTATTCATACTGGATAGAATTTGCTAGATAACACACTCAAGCATCGGGCTAGCAAACACTTAGAGCTTGATTATGTAACCTATTTTTTCAAAGAATCTCACACCCTCTCAGACTCAAAAAATCACCCTACTTTCTTTTATAAAAAATCAGATCCGTGAGGGCTTTTATTCAGACAAATCCGCCAATTTCGGCAATTCTATCTGACCCTGTTTAAAAGCATCAATAGCATCTAAAAGTTCAACCACAACCTGTTCAGAGGTGAGTCTTTCTGGAACAGCATAATCACCATTACCTTCCATGTAGAGTCGCAAAATATCAGACTCACCTAATTCTTCAAAATCCTGCTTGATAAACTCATAGCGGTTATCGAGAATTAGCTGATCCATTTCCTTACGGTTTTGTTCAATATACTTGGTTAACTCTTCTCTGGTCATCACAGCTCCTTAAGGCAGTTTCGCAAAGTCAGATATCGCTTTGACTTGAGGTATAGAATGAGCACCGTATTCAATCAAGTTGTTCACGAGAACCTTAAAATCACCAGTGAAGCTCTGCTCGTTGGCATACATTTCCAAAGCCAAACGGTAAATATCTGAATCTTCACCAAAAGCAATATCCTTGGGAATCTTCTGCCCACTTTCGATAAAATCCTTTAACTCTGATAGTTGCACATCAGACTCTAAGGCTTTCATTAGAGCGACACGACTAAGTAAGTTCGGAGAGACTCCTGTTCGCTGTTTAATTACGGAAAATTTATTTGTAACACTTCTAGATAACGTGATTTCATTCGGAAGATTAATCATGCTGTCGCTCTCCAAAAATACCCTTCTGAGACAATGCTAGAACCATTTGTTGAATCATATTGAATCTCATAAGAATGAGAAATACTTGGCTCTAAATCGGCAAAGAAAGCTTCATCTACTTCGGTATCAGTAGACAAAATAATGACCTGCTCATTCACTTTAGGAAAGAATTCATTGACGATCTTTGCGCGATGCTTCGAATCCAAACGCCCTAAAGGCGTATCAATAATGAATGGCAGTTTTCGTCCCGAAGCTTTACCTAAAGATTCCAAAATAGCGAGCGCATAAATTTGTTTTTCACCTGCCGACAATCGATTTTTATCAATCTCAAAGCCTTTGCTTGATACTAACTTTGTACTGAAGTTTGTAGGATCAATCACTATGCCCATTTGCATATCTTCCTTGCGAGCCATGCGTCCGAAGCTCTGAGCAAAGTGTTTCTGTATTTCAAGCACCTTAACTCGTAACAGCTCTTGAGAAACTGACTTCAATGCATAAATGGCACTCTCCGTCGTCGCAACTAACTCTTCATCTTTTTGTGCGCCTTCTTTTTTCACCATGAGCGTTTCTAAAACACGAGTCAATGCAATCGCTTTACCAATAATGTCTTTCACATAAGTTTGTTTTTCAAAAAGCTGCTCTTGTAGGCTAGCAATCTGTACCTCTTGATTCGCGACTTTTGCAAAACGCTCCTTTAGGGTCTCTTTATCAGGAACTCGTGCCAAGTTTTTACCAAGTTCATCTAAGGCTGCTTCGGTTTTTTCCAATTGATTAAGTACATTATTCAGAGCATTCTTATCACGAGTCGAATTTTGTTTAAGGCTATCTACTCGATTTAAAACCGTTGGAGTAACAAACTTGATTAACCCCTTTTGCTCAGGTTCAGCCAACTTATCCATTAGTGTTTCAAGAAGCTCAGAATCAACTTCATCACCAATTAATTTGGCTAACAAAGCCTTTTTGCTTGCTAAAGTTTGATTAAAAACTGCTGCTTGTGAAGATTTATTCGCTTTTTCAATTTCAGCAAATAGTCTTTTCATAAATGTAGGTGCAACTGCAAAAGGAAAAGCACCACGAAAAACATCCTGAATTTCGGCAATAAATTGCTCTCTTTGCAATTTCAAGCGGGCTTCTTCTGCAATTAAATCATCACGAGATAGAGACCATTCACCCCCTTCCTGTTTCAAGACGTCATTAAGCCGATTCAACTCACTTTTTTCTATACGAAGCTGATCCCTCAAGCATTGTATTTGCTCACCAATACTACTAATTTCTTTTCTTAATTCGTTTAGCTTCTTTTCGGATGAGTTTGCGATTTGAAGCTTTTCATCATCCAGTGCTTCTTTGTTCTTTTCTCGCAAAATAATGGATAAATCAGCAATACCGCGTTCTATGAAGTCAATACCGACCATCTTTTTCAAAGCATCGGCGAGCACCAAATTATCTTCTTCTTCGGCGAGTTCTTTGATCTTCTCGCCATCAAAAAAGAACAGATCCGCTACACCAACAGGAATTAAGTCCAATAAGAAGCTTTGAGCTTGCTCATTAGAAAGTTCACTTAAAGCAAATCCATTTTCGTAAATGGTCAGATCTTCTTCTCCACTAGACTGCAACCATGAACGGCGAATTCGGTATTGAACTTTTTCACCTTGTTTAACGTACTGAAAATAAATTTCTACAAAGCAGTCATCAGCCGATAAGCCATCTTTAGATTGATGAGTAAGTTCCTTAAGCTGCAACTTATACTGCTGCTTAGTCAAAGATGCTCCAAATGAACGCGCACCAAAAATTCCTAAACGAACCGCTGTCAATATCGAGGTTTTACCCGCGCCATTTAAGCCGCCAAATAAGATTACGGGCTGTTTATTTTTACCGTTAGATTTAGGTCTCAAATCGATCTCGTGAAAGCCTTTAAATACACGAAAATTATTCAATACTAGCTTCTCGATAATCATCGTGTTAGCTCCTGCAAGGTCTTCTCCAACTCTGTTCTAACATCTTTGAATACTTCAACTTCACGCTTATACCCAATGGCCTTTTCCATCGTGCTATCTAACTCATCCCAATCTTGTCGAAGAATAGATTCAATTTTTTTACGAATCCCTCTACGATTTCCTAAGCCGCTTACTTCCACTTCTGCATCAATGATTTTCTTTAACAGAATTGGTGAGATTTTTTCTTCATCCGCCACCTGTTTTATAACATTAAGCTCTGTTTCACCAAAAGCACCGATATCACGACTTGGGAACAAGTTCATTTTTTCTGGGTAAAGTTCAGCGATAATTTTAGGTAAAGAATCAGACCAATCAGGCTCAATTGGATCCATTAACCATTCGCGGCGTATCTGCACCAATTCATCATCAGTAATGGCTAAATGATCATGCCCTTGCTCATCTACCTTTTTCTGAATTTCAAGTAATTCACGCAACCATTGTTGGCGATACTTCATCCAATACGGTCCTGGAACATAATTAGGATCGTACTCTTCATTAATACTGCCATCTTCATTCAAGGCTGTTATTAAGTGCCCTTTCTCATCTTTTTGCCGCATGAGATCAATTCGACCACTTCGGCGGCGGTAATTTCGGTATTCCTTCTTATTTTCAGGAAGCGTTGTTTGATAAAGCATATTTCGAAAATCCAAAAACGGGCGCATCCACTCCATGCCTGATTCAATGAGACCATGAAGCGCTTTATCTTCTGTCACCACTGTACAAGTCCAACAACCAAAACGAGAGTTTCCACAGGAGGGTGTATGCTTATCAATCACCAATGGGCACTCACCTTGATTAGAACCCTTATACATATCAAATAATTCTTGGTTAGACATCCACCAAGGCGCTGGGGCACTCAATAGATATTCCCACACCTCATCTGCTTCCCAATCTTCGATAGGCATATAGGTATAGGCATTAGGCAAGGAAGAATGGCGTGATAAAACACTGCCTTCAATACTGTGTTTTTCAATCGATTGCGCACGTGAAGCACTCTCTGCGCGACGAGAACCCAATACAACGATCACTTCACCAAATTTAGAGACTTTATCTTCAATAAACTCTGAAACAGGTTTTATCTTCATTCGCTCGGTACACCAGCGGAAAGAACGCGTTGGTGCTGGATAACCTTTACCAAGAAGGTTCACCCAAAAGGTCTCAGCTTGTTTGGGAACGACCATTTGAGTACTAATCGGCAAATTATTCTTCTTTGCACTTTTATCAACAGCATTAAGAACGTTTTTAATTAAGTTAACAACCACGGGAGTTTCTACCAAGGTATCGGAACACACCACATAGACAGGCTTTGAACGTTTTGACTCAGGAATACTCAAGATGGCTTGATAAACCAGTGACAAAATCACCGTAGAGTCTTTGCCACCACTAAAACCAATAATCCAAGAACGTTTATCGGCAAGATAAACCTCTTTGATATCCTCAATAGTTTGCTTAAGGGGTTTGCCTGCAAAAGTTAAGTTCTCATCCCAAACCATTGAGTCATGATTTTCATACACAAATTCGCTCATTGCTTCGCAAAGCCTTTCTCTAATTCTTGTTGTTTTTCGGTAAGTGCTAAGCCTAATTGTTGCTTGATTAAATTGGCAGTCAAACCAATATTCTTTGAAGACTTACTAACACGTCCATTGGATAAAGCACGATTATTCCATTGATGGTGGTGACGTGACCAATCAATGTCTGACAAGCCTTTCAACACAACCCAACTGGATTTATCGTTTATCAATTCTGCTCCGATGGAGCCAATTGCTTGTAAAGCCAAACCATGCGCATGAATATACTCAGAACGTAACTCAGCGGGTTGTAACTGTCTCTCGGCAGCAAGTCTCCAGTCTTCCATCTGGTCACAAACAAACTGCCAAAAATCAGCCGCTAACTGAGACTCTTCTTCAGAAATTTCTGCATTCTTTTTCTTAGACAACAGAGCTTGAGTGGCATTTTTGATGGCACTGAGAGTGAACAGTTTGGTACTTCGGTTAGAAATGCTCGCCTTTTCAACCTCTGTTAAACGGCTAAACACTTTTACTTGCGTCATAATATGGCGAGCTGTATTAGAAAGCGCCTCACGATGATCATAAAGGGTGGCAATTGATGTACTCGGTCGCACAGCGTGTTTATTTAAGTCTGCAAACATCTGCTGACTTCTGACCAACCCTTCATCAATAAAGAAAACCACTGAAATCTGGTCGTGTCCTAGGTCAGGGTTTTCTTTAATCGCCTCTTCTATGGCTGCACGGCGATGCTGACCGTCATTCAACAAAATCTGAGAATCCATTGAGATCTTCAACACCCCCATATTTTGAGAGAACCCTGACTCTGAAATTTGCTCAAATTCAACATCACCATTAATTGATGCTGTTAACGAAGAAAGCGTGTATTCAGCACGGTTTTCGACAAGGTAATTTGCTATTTCAGGTATGCGATTTTTGTTGAGAGTACGCTGTGCACGCAAATCCGCAGGCACATCAAACTCATTAAATACAAAAATCTTTGGGATAACTCGCAATGGACACATTGCAATAAAGCATGGGCGTCCAGCTTGAACGCCCCTGACAGCAGGGAACGAATGAAAAAAATCGGACATTAAAATACTTCCATAAAATTAATGGAAGTAATTATTACACACAAGGAAGTTAAATTAAACTTCCAATCTACCTTGAAATTACTTTACATACATCATTATCAAAAATTTTGTCTAAAGAGCTTCTAGGAAATTTAGAAACGAAAGATTCCTTACCGAAAACTAAACAATAGATTTTTTGATAAAAACGCGTTTGAAGGCTTGCACTTCCAGAACCAGCTAAAACTGGATCGTTAAAAAGTTTATCTTGGATTGACGGATCAGAAACGAAAAGATTAAACGCTTTATTTAGACGTTCATGCACCACATCTCGTTCTGCATTTTTTATTGTCAAATTACCATTTTCAAATAAGTCATTAAAAAGCATTAAAACACCAAACATACCTACAGCTTTAAACAAATACCCATCGTAGTCATATGAGCTGAATACTAATTCTCCAGGGTATTTTTCTTTCTCAACTCTCTGTGGGGAATAGTCTTTAAAATTGATTAAGTAAAACTCAAGGTAAGAAATAAGTATATCTGAAATATTTAGATAATCTGTTGATGCGTTGTCTTCCTCCTCATAACTCTTATATATTTGATAGAGAACTCCCTTGCGATCAAGAATTTTCATAAACGTTTCAACCAAAAAGGCCTGAGACAGAATCCCCTTTCCTGTCCCAAGCATTTTTACAATACCCCCTAACTCAACAGACTCATTGATTCGTTTAACAAGGAAATGAACAAAAGTAAACGTATTCCTTCCAGGGTACGATCCAAAAATATCGTAATACAGAGACTTGTTTACAGGTTTTTGTTTAAAGTTAATATTGGCAAAAACTAAAGACTGCTCGTAATAGTCATAATCTAATAAAAAAGTCACTAAGAACTCAAAATCCATCTCTAGATTCTTCTGGCCCTTTAAAAACTTTCTTACGCCTTCTATTCTGTGCTGACCATCTACAATGAAAATGAATTTTTTATGCTCTGGAATATACAAATCATATGACATGCTCTCTATGGAGAGATCATTATTTCCATTTTCGTTTATCAAGACAGCTTTAGCTTCATCAGACCGCAAGTATTTATCTACATTTTCAGTTACCAAATCTTGGTCATTTTCAAGCTCTAGGGCTAAAATTATAGGAGTTGCAAATGGGCATACATTGCCTGCGTGTTTGCCCAAGAAATCTGATATTGAATTAACTCGACTTATATCTGTTCTTCTTTGAAATTGCTCTCTATCTGACTCTTGTCTTTGTGTAAGCCTGACCTTATCCTTTATATCACTAAATTTCACCTTACCTAAGTAAACTGGCTTAGAACCCATTTGTGTTACTTGTAACACCTTGATACTACTCATTCTTTCCCTCCCCATGGGTCTAAGCCACCTGTCAAATTCTCATCATCTACTACAGTTTCATCATCTACTACAGTTTCATCATTTTGTTTAGCAGTCCCACCTATCTCTGCTAATTTTGTTTTATATTCAGTAAGCAGGTTATTCAATTTTTCTGCATCTTGGATTAAGTCTTTTTGCATATTTTGCCAATCTATATTGACATTATTTAAATATTCGTTAACCTGACCATCCACCTGATTAATATAGTTTTTAGTATCTCTTTTAAGGTTTTCATAACTATCCTGGCTTGTCGCTAAAGATATTTCCCACGAACGAATTCTGCTTTTTAAATTTTTTATATCCTCGATAGCATGGCTAAATTGTCTGTCATAATCTGTTCTCAACTGCGAATTCAATGTTTCAAGATGTTCAACACTTTTTTGCTTTTCAGTCTGAAAATGGTCAGAAGCATCCGCTTTGAGTCTATCTACATCATCCCTCCACTTTTTTATTTCCGACTTATTTTTGTAATTAAAATAAGCGAAGATTAACAAGATAATTGTAGCCCCAAACATTGTCCACAAATTAAAAACCAAAGATAATACATAATCATAAGAGTCAAATTTTTTATTAATCTCTTGAAAATCTTCTTTGATAAGAGCAAGTTCATACCCATTAATATGAAGTTTAGCTTGTTGCTCTTGACATCTCTGATTGCTTAATAACTTATTCAATTGTTCACTCAACGATTCAACTTGTTTAGTCAAATCATTTATTTTGGAAGAACTTCCGCTTTCAAGTTTTTCAATACCTTTATCTATTTTTGGACTCGACGAACTATCGTGCGCCAAAGCATTTTGATGGATAAATAAGTTCACACCAATGAATGCCGTCATTAATAAAGCTTTAATCATTTGTCTAATTCCCAAAACGCTAAATCACGCATTTTTGTCATTTTCTTATCACCATCAACATAGATACTGTAATGCTTCTCAAGCGTTCGAATTTGCTCCATGAGCGATTCCGCTTCTTGCTTGTTACTAATATTAAAAATTGAAGTAATATCACTTGACTTAATCGTTGAGACCTGATGCACAATCCATGACTGGATGTAGTTCGCATAGTTGTCTTCTGAGGTCTTGAAGTGCGTTAATTGCTGCGTTGATAAAATGGTACCCACCCCAAACTCACGCCCTTCTTTGAGAATCTTTTTCAAACTTTCAAAGTCTTGCGACATAAAGTTATCGGCTTCATCAACCAATACCATTTTGGTAATTTGGCGATAATCCCCATCCAGTTTAGAAGAGCCTTTTATGTGCATTTGGGTATAAAAAATATCTAAGGTGATTGCAACAATTAGATTCTGGAGATCAGGATCATAACCAGACAGATTCAATACAGTGATGCCATCAACAAAGTCATAGAGCGTTTTTGTGTTCTCAGAAAGTGGTTCAAAAACTTGGAAATCGATCAGCTTTTGTAAAGATGCATACAATGAATCTTGCTTGGTATCCTCCTCATTGATAAAAACCTCCCAAACATCTTGAATGGTTGGAGCAGGCTTTGACCATGTGGTTTTATTCGCTCGATTGATTCCTGCTCGATCATAAGCCTCTAAAACGATTCGGCTTAAAGTTGATTGCTGTACTGTTCCCAAACCAAACGCTTTAGCCAAAGTGGTTTTAAACAGATTGGTAGTATGGACTGGTAATAAAGGCTTTTCACCAAATAACGCTAACGGATTAAAAGGCAGATGATATGGATCTAAAACCTTCGCACTCGTCGGCTCAGTAAATTCCTCTTTAATGTAATCGCCTTTGTAATCAAAAATCAGAATTCCGATAGGTGTGCCATTTACGTTGTTATGCTGGTTACGTTGTAGTTGCGCAATCAGTGACTTGGTAAACTGTGTCTTACCCGTACCCATTGTGCCAATAATACCCGTATTGGTATTTAAGGTCTTAGTCGTATCTGTCGGATACCAAATAATATCTTTATCATCGATAACTCCAGAACCAAACTTAACCTCTAAAGGTCCTTGCTTCTCTTGATTTGAAACTTTTTCTAAACTGGTTTCAAACTTTGGCTCTTCTTCTATCTCACTACCTTCAGCAACTAACTCACTAACACTATTATCATCGAGTTCACCAGAAGGTTTATCGCAAGCATCCACAGTTGAAGAAAATTTCACTTGGATTTCATCTAGCTTATTACCAATACCAAATTCACCGTTCAAGATTCGTGAACGAACATCACCAAATGAACTTTCCAACATACTGTTAATAAAGTCATATGGCATTTTTACTTCGAGAACATTGTCGATAAACTGTAAATTTGTATCCAACAAACTAGTTAAGAAAGCAACGACAGCTCCGCCACTATGATTTTTAGCCTTTATTAGTTTATAGCTACCATCTAAAAGACGTTCTCGTTTTCCAATTAAGTCTTCAAAATAGTCTTCATCAAAGACGTTATACAGTTTATATTTTTCTATCTGCATAAAAACTTGTCGAATAAACAAGCTTTTTAGCAATTTACTTTTGAAGCTATCACCAGCGAATAAATGTTCATATAAATAGGTTTGTAGTGCTAAAGCCTGTTTTCTGGCTTTTTTAATATCGCCAGAACCTGATTTAACCTCTACAGGATATAAGATGACGCCTTCATCACTAAACCCAACCAATAAGATATCATCTGAAATTGGTCCTAACTTTAGATCTGAATCTGATTGACTCTCGTTGTAACGAGAAAAATCGCCCTTACTCATAGATAGACCAACGTTACCTGAAACTCTAATCATTTCAGCGACCGATATTGGCACCCAAGTAACATTACTTTTTGATAATGCCGCTGTTATGAACTTGTAGGCAGAAATAACGCCATTTTTTTCTTTTTTAATGGTCTCTGGGTCAGTAACCATTTTGATTAGCCATTCACCATTAAAGGCATTAAATTCACTAATTATCTTCTTTGAACCTACTACATCAGCATATAAGTCACTCTTAGCCGTTACCGTGATAGCGTCATAGTTCGCTGACGAGCTATATTGATCAGAGTAATGAATCAATATCAGCTCATTATTCGAGTCAAAAAAGTCTAAAGTCACTTTTGGATCGATAATGACTGTCCAATATGCGCTCGAATAAGATTTCTTTAATAGATTCTTAAAATTGTCGCTAATCATCAAAGCCATTACTCGATCTGGATCATAGGCCGTTCCAGGCTCATACACAGATCTTTGAATAGCGTTATATGCTTTTGCGACTTTGATAATTGGTAAATCAGTATTCGGTACATTCTTTAGGCCAAAGCCACTGAAATAGTTTTCACCGTTTTTTTCAGAACTTTCACCCGATATTAATCCATTAAACGCCAAGCCAGACAAACGATTATTGACGTTAGAATCTCTGACCTGAACTTTCTCATTATTCTTAAAGAAAGATAAATCACAATAATCCTGATCTTCAGATGAGTGCTTCTTGGAATAAGATATATTGGTTCGCAAAAGATCAATAAGCGCATTTACGTTATCCCCCCTTAACTTAAACCTTTCTTGAATTTCTGAAACACTATCCAAATCAGAAAAAACGTCAAACGCAGTTTCTTGAAGCTGGTCATCATAAAGATTAACAATCAATGGCGTTGGGGTCTCTATTGTTTTTTTAAAGAAACTGATAATACCTTCAAAGAGTTCCTCATTAGAACCATTATTTATACTGTTAATAATTAAAGGTCTATCTGGATGAATAGAGAACAACGAACTAAACGCCGCCTTGAACTCAAACATTTTTTCAGCAGTTAGTTTTGATATGTAGCTTAATTCACTTTCTTCATTTGGGATGAACTCGAGCCATAACTGATTCTCTTCAACTGCTTGAGTATAAGAATAATTTTGATGGTCAATGAACAGGTAAGGAAACAGCCCCTTTGCATTTAATCTCTTTAAACTGATGCTGTAGAGATCTTTAAAACTACCTGTTACATCTTCTACGACAGTTTCTGTTAAATGGACGATATAGGCCAAAATAAGAGGAGAAAACGGAGATAAAAACTGCCTTTGCTTTATATTCACCATCCCGACTTCAAAAACGATTCTATTCTGTAGATTAAAATCTGCGTCTTTTTGTAAATCACCCACATAACGTAAAAAGCTATTAACACAATCGATTGCTAAGCTTCGTACCTCATTATTCCACGCACACAAAGAAGGAACAGTCTTCTTGCTCTCAAAATACTGAAACAGTGCTTTGTAAGATGAGTGCACTTCTGGAGCGATGTCAGCAAGAACTTCAATTGAATTAATATCATCTGAAGCAATCGAATATAAACCTTCATCAATGAACCGATATTCATAATGAACAAGTGAGCTTCGTTCACCCCTTAAGTTATATTCACGATTATCTAAAATTGCCTTATTTTTAATTGAATTGAACTCAGCATCTACTCCTTGATCAAATAAGCAATCGAACCTTTTTGCATCTAAAATCAAAGGTAAAAGAAGACTATCCTCTGATAGCTCATTCTCAAGCAATAAATTAATACTCTGCATACCATTAGTAATGGCAATAGAGACTTCATCATGAGCTTGATACAAGTTGTAAAAATCTACGAATGGCGTTTGATCAATATTGATAGACGTCGCATTTGGTGCCAACTGAATAGGTTTTGAATCACCACCAGCTTCAGCAAAATTTAACTGAAAAGAATCCAGCTTTAGTAATAGGCTTTTTTCTTTTGGTTTGACTATGTAGTTATTTTTAATATCTTCTAAATTAAACATTCCAGAAGGAATAACCAACACTTTGAAAAAATGCGTGTCTGAAGAGTTATTAGTCTTAACTCTTAGCCTGAAAAATACTGGGGTATCATCTCTTTTAAAGTTAACCGTGGCACTTCGATTAGAGAACATCAAATTTTCAGCAGTTAAATTACAACTACTTTCCATAAAACTGAAATCGCTTGAACTTAGACCTGACACATTAAACTTGAACGACATTCGTACATCTTCATCATCAGAAAACACAATGATATTCTTTTGCCTTTGGCCAGCCTTATTTGTGCTATCGTCTCGAATATAAAAATCATCTGTTGTGATGAATTTATTATTATCAAAAGTGAGCGATGTATTTCTATTTTTCTGTATTTCGTTTTGAAGATCCGTAAACGTTACCGAATCCCATATATCAACAGTCAAATTTTCCGCCACAAATTCTGGTGAATACTTTGTCAGCTGATCTTCTAATTCATTAGGAAATTCGACTACAGCTTTCTCAACTTCTTCATACAACTTTTTATTTTCTTCAATTCTTTTTCTAATTTTCGGAACTGAATATAAATTCTGAAGGTCTTTATCCTCGAACAATCCCAAGCTTTTAAAATCAAGCTCATCAGAATTAATGGAGTTAAAAATGCTTTCATAGCCAAAAATGGATTGTTCTGTCGCCTCAATATACCTAGCTTGATTCTCAATTAAGACGTTAAAAAGCTTAGGATGGGAGGAGTTTTTTGATTTTTCTTCTAAAATGCGTTGAGCTACAACAGGATTTAAAGGTCCATCACCGATTGACAAATCAGTCGCACTATTTATTAATGTATCTAAAGAACTTTGGTGTAGAACAAGCAAAGCATGGTTATTAAGAACATCAGCGTCCGGTTTTGTTGAGTCCCTTAAATTTGAAATGAAGTTTTCATTCATTTCACCTTCAACATCATTAACAAAAATTAAATCTACTCCAGAGATATGAACAACAGGTAATTTTATTCCAGAAAACTCGACAGAAGATTGGCTCATTACTTTTAATGAGTCTAATAAACCGACAATTTGCTTTTTATTATCAGAAAAAAAACGATAGCGATAACCTGCTTGAATATATTTTTCCAGCCATGAAACCATATTATTAACTAAAAAATCATTAAATGGTTGATTTGACATATACAGCATCTCCACTATCACTTTTTCTATCAATATTCCCTACTTTCTCAAATAAATCTAATAATGCCATTTTGGATTTTTGATCAAAATAAACACCTCTTGCTTCAAACTTTGAAATTAACTCTTGAAAACGAATCTGTCCCTTATCAGCAATAGCAATATTGGTTAGCAACACAATATAATCTTGATCAAATACAAGAATTTTCCCGAAACCTTGTCTAGCTTGAGTAAATGGACTACATATCTGTCTGTCGAATGCACGACGATATTTTTCAAAGACATCACCACGAGTACTTTGATCTTTAAACTGCTCGTAACATGAGTTCATAAGTTCATTTAAAGATTGATTTAAACTCATTGAACTGAAATCTTTTTCTGGTAGTTTTCTAGCTAGCCTAAACTCTTTGTTGAATTGATCAACAGCATTAATAGCGGACTGAGAGTCTCCTACCTGCTCTGGAAGCTCGTACAACCTCAAATCCTCTTGCTCAGTTACTTTTTGTAATGTTTCTAGTAAAGACAAATAAGGGAAAATGTACTTGGCATGCTCATATAACGTCTTATAACCGTTATGAACGAGTTTTGACCTCTCCTTACTTGCCTTTTCATAGTTCAGCATAAAATACAGGGGTCTAGACACAGGTCTCTCAAATGTATGAGGATGTAGGTTTAAAGCCAGCTGAGACACATACAAGAACAGATATAACTGTAAAAACTTTTCTGCATTCTCTTTAAAGAAAGTCGGGGTTCTCGACAAAAACGCGATGTCTTGGGTAAATAAATCATCTAAAAACGGTAAGTACGAGACCGTTTGATCATTGTGATTATTAACTTCCAGAGTTTCTAAAAAATAGTCCTCAACTCTCTGTTCAAGAAAATTAAGTTTAGTACTTAACTTAATCTGATAATCGTCTTGTTTCATCAAAAGCTTGAAAACTTGAAAAAACTTTCGTGATTTTTCGCTCGCAGTGTGTGCCTGAAACAAAGCAATAGAAAATGTAGGTATTTTATTTTCTGGAAAGAAAACAGCTTCTATTACATCTATGGCAGTAGGATCACTTAAGTCTTTTTTCAAATCCGATAACAATGAAGCTTTAAACTCATCATAATCAAACTTGTAAGGCAATTTTTTTTCCGATACATAAGAGACTAAAAGTCCCATGATTTCTTTAAGGTCATAAACAGGGGTTTTACTTACATCTTTGGCAGTTAACGGATAATAACTTTCTGGAGGAACGTTTTTGATCCCTATTAACTCTACAGAAGCAGACTCTAATTTATGAAGCATGTTTACTCACCTTGATTTTATGTCCACTATTTTTAAACTCATATGCAGTTGAATCTTTTACAATGACAATTTTGTTAGAGCTTTTAGCTTTATCAATAATATGTTCAATTAATTCTTCGAAGATAATAACCGTATTCCTATCATGCTTATTTGGCCGATAGCCTTTATTGATTGAATTAATTAAATTGCAAACCTCCAAGGAAAAATCAAACTTTGAGAGAGGCTCATCATTTATTTTCAAGCAACATGGAAAGTTGTGAAGTGATTTTTGTTCGTGAGAAGCAATAGCATCCCAGTCCACATCAAATTCCACATTAGAGCACAGAGCATGATCGTTAATCTCTGTTAGAACAACTAAGTTTCTATCGGTAAGTGTTGGAAAGCTCTTATTTGCATAAGACATAACAGCACTTTCTAAAGCAGAGTAGAAGTCTTGAATAACTCTGTCATTTTCTTCCCTGTGCGCATCAATAATTTCCAAGAAGTCGATGACATCCCTTCTATCAAATATTTTTTTATATCTTTCTATATAACTTGATTCAAAAGAATATTCTTTGAACAAATACATTGTTCGTATAATAGTTGCAACATCCTCTCTAGCTAGAAACTCAGCCCCCAAAACATCATTTAACTCTCTTAAAAAAAATTCTAATTCAGGAAGTTTTTTATTACTTCTTGCTTCTAAAATGAGAGTGTCTATCTGCTCTTCACGAATTAAGCAAGGGTCCTCTTTACGGAGATTTTCAAATATCGCACTTTCAGAAGATTCAAATAATGTTGTTGAAGGTATACGAGGCGAAACTAAAAGACCATATAAAAAATCCAGCAAGCTTCTAGCTGTCAAGAACTGTTCGTATTTCAGGTGAATATCAATTAATAACTCAACAATTAATTTTTGAACACATTCAAACGAAAGCATCCTAAAATTTTTGTGAACTTGACTATCTTCACCATTATTCACATCATTCAAATATGCTGAATAGAAAGGGTTACTTTCATTCTTATCAAACACCTTTTGAAATAAATCTCGGATAAACTTAGATTGAACAGTCCCATTGGAAAAACTGAACTTGGAATAATCCTCAAAGTTTATAAAGCTAGCAATACCCTTTGCTACGCCTTTATCAACAAAGTCATTAATATCTTTTCTTATATCCAGGTGAGAATCAGCACCTTCTTTAGCATAGTTTAGAAGTATTCCGATATTAATACCTACCACCAAAGATCGATTATTCGCTTTAAATTCATCAAACCTTTGATCCAAGGCTTCAATTGCCGATTGAGTTGGGCTAAAACTATGCGTTGCATCAATGTGAAAATCACAAAATGACTCAAAATTATTGATATTTCTTCCAATAAGCGCAGACTTTCCATCTCCACTACTTCCACAAAGAAATATAACTTTCTTTTTGGCTCTTGAGCCTTCAAGCAACCTAATAAAATCTGATTCTATTTCTGTTTCGATATATAGATAATCGTGAATTGATCTTTCACTCAATGAATTTGAGTTGGCTGTAAAAACTGCATTGGGTGAAGACTTTGAGAGTTGATCAACTAGATTTTGTAATTTCATAATTTCCAACTAGTTTAATGAAACCGTGTCATAAAAAGCATCATGTTACTGCATTTTGCTTTAGGAAGGCGGTGATTTTCTGTTTCAGCACTTCAAAGATTTGCAGTGCTTGCTGCAATTTGGATAAGTCAACTTATGGCTGCTCTTCTCGAATTGTTCTCACTGCATAAGAAGAGGATTTTGAAAGAATGTTCAAAGCCTGTATCTCTAACCTTTCAATGAAACTGTAGTTTTATTGCGTAATAATTCTACACATTAAACAAAATGAACTGGTCTAATAGCAGTGGACACTTTTATAAGAGACAATAGATGTTGTCGAACTAGGAGTGATCATGAGTCAAAAGAGAACGTATAAAACTTACACCGATGAGTTTAAAAAAGAAGCGGTCGCGTTGGTAACGGATCAAGGTTACAGTGTGGCAGAAGCGGCTGAATCCTTAGGTGTCAGAACGAATTTGATTTACAAGTGGAAAGAGAAGTTTGAAGCCCAAGCCAATGGGTCAGCACTGAGTCAAGATGAACGTGCCGAGTTGAAACAGTTACGTGCTGAAAACAAACGCTTAAAGCTCGAAAAAGAGATCTTAAAAAAAGCTTCAGCCCTTCTGGCGCAAGACATCCGATAACGTTTTCCTTCATGGATGAATTGATTCAGGAGGGCTTACCCGTTAAGCCTGTGAGCCAGGTGTTAAAACTCAGTCGTTCAGGCTATTACGCATGGAAAAAGCGGCCTAAAAAAGTGCTCAAGGCAGAACAACTTGAACTCTATTGTGTCGCCAAACAGCTTTTCAAAGAGAGCCGTGACAGTTTGGGCTCTCGTGAACTCGCTAAAGCCTTACGTAAAGCGGGCTTCCCTGTCAGTCGAGAGAAAACACGTCAGCTCATGAAAACGCTGGGGTTAGTCGTCAAGCAGCGTCGAGCTTATAAAGTAACGACTAAGCATAACTTGACACATCGAGTGGCGGATAACTTGGTCAAGATGAAGTTCAATCCAAGCGCGATGAATCAAGTTTGGGCAGGCGATATCACCTACTTGAAAACACCAGAAGGCTGGCTGTATTTAAGTGTTGTGATGGACCTGTATTCCCGCCGTATTATCGGTTGGGCCGTGAGTGAAAGAATGACGGTCGAACTCGTCATGCAATCCTTACAGCAAGCGTATTGGCTACGAGGGCATCCCAAAGGCGTGATTTTTCACAGTGATCGTGGCTCTCAATACACCAGCAAACGGTTTGCCTCGCTACTCGCCAAGCAAAATATGACGGCTTCTATGGGTGATGTCGGAGCATGTTGGGATAATGCCGTTGTTGAACGATTCTTTGGCAGCTTAAAACACGATTGGCTGTTTAAAGCTTACCATCCAACACGCGAGAGCATGAAACAAGACGTAGCGGATTACATGCGCTACTACAACTTAAAAAGGCTTCATACTGCGAACGGTGATTTGACGCCAATAGAGTATGAAAATTGTAAAAACCAAGTGTCCCAAAAAGCTTGACCAGAACGTATTAAGATATGCATTTACACTGGATTTAACGTTACTAAAAGAGCACACAAAAAAGGCCAGCCATTTCTGGCCAGCCTTTAAGTTCACTACTATTTATTTTAATCAGCTAAGTTGATCGAGCATTGAATAGTCAAAACAATAGCATCTTGGTTTTTGATTACCGATCATAATCTGATGGGTATTCCTCCCTTCTGAATTTTTTACAATTGCATCAGACCAATCTGGTTGAGCCCATAGCTCTTTAAAATCCTTTGAAGTTGCAGCACCTTTAATCTCTTTGGATGGAATTGCTATGACCAGTTTACCCTTCACTTTTGTTTTAAATGCTTTTCCACTTTCAAAGTCTACAGCATCTGAACCGGAGGTAAGATCAATAACCAATTCATCGTCAAAATACATTTTGAAAGCCTTCTTGAGTGCTTTAACCTTTTTAGTTTCATAAACTTCAAACCTACTATTAACCGCATCATCGAAGCACTTTTTGATCCCCTCAAAAACCTCCTCTTCAGTCAGTTCTAGAATCCTAAACTTAATCGCCATCACACCAGCTACATAAGCCAAAGCAAATCGATCAGCAATTCGCTTTTGCTGTCCATTCACTTCAACGCCTTCCAAAACTCTGTCTAGGAATTTCTTCTGCGATCGGGCAATTCTCTTTTTTATAAAATCTTCCCCATGATCTTGCAAGAGCTCAACAAAACGTTTTCTAAACCGATTCTTAGCGTGACCATTATGTTTATTGATTAGCTCTTTAATCCCATCAATTGCCATAGCAGAACTGGTATAGCCATAAGGAATCGTCTCAAATATTCCAAGCTCTTCACCGGCATCAGCAGGAATATCAATAACCCTTACCTGTTCTCCTGCCATCTGATTCAGACCGCTTTGCTTTGCATGATTGTTAAGGCTTAACTCACCAGCACTAATCATCACTAAATGCCACTTTCTATTAAAGCTTTGATAGGCCTTGCTTCTGCACTTACCCCTTCCCTCTGAAAGGTTGTAAATAATTTGCGAAGCAATTTCAACTGCCTTAACAGGACTGGAATGTAATAATTTCAATTCATCTAAGACCAACAATGAGTCAGAAGCCCCTTCTGCCAACTCTTCAGCTCCAGTTTCAGTCATATTCCAATCTCGGACAAAATCCCTATTTCCATAGACTGATGCGGCCACAAGAAGCATAGTACTTTTACCAATTGAGCTATCACCATAAAAATGAAAGCCACCTGTCTGAACATTCGAATATCGAATCAACACACCTGATAATCCTGAGCAAACTGCAAGCATTAATCTTGAACTGCTTTGCATAAAACTAGATACATGAGCTTTCCATTCATTACCAGAACCATTTTTAGATTCTCTTGGCAACTGACAATCTAAATCTGGGGCAAGCATAGGCCCTAACTGGTTACTTAATGTCCCTATGACCTCATTGCTAGAAGATAAGTAAACGCCACCATGCCACCCTGGACGTCTTACCACCAATACACGGGCAATCGCATTCTCATTGATCAATTGCATAATCTGATCAAGTCTGCCTTTATCATGGATAGACGCAGAGGGAAAGCCGTTACTTAGTAAAAATTCCTTGCATCTGGTTGGCGAAGAATAGTCCACATGACTAATTAACTCTCCAACCATTTCGCCATCTCTGTTATGGAATTCAATCAGCTTATAGGTTTTATTACATTTATCTGACTCAGGTACATCTATACTTGATTCAGCGATTAGCTTTACAGAAGTGTATATTTCCATGAAAATTTCCTTATATTTGTTTAATTCACTAAATCACCAAATCACTTTTTAAATTGGTGTTTAGCGCTAGCTGACAAACTTGCAGTGGGGCTAAGTAGTGTTGTTTAACAAACTTACTCAAACCCCTCTCTATAAAGATCTACAAGTAATGTCCTCTATTGATTTACAGTCTTCTTTAATGATTCCTAATGACAAAACAGTTAGAGAAGGTTCTTTCGAACACCAAACTTGAGTGTCATTTCTGAGGGTTTAGTACGGTTCAATTTCACATATGCTAAGGCTGCTTCTGGATCTCTTAACCGATACTTTCCAGTCATTCTTTTACCATTGGAATTCACGTAATAGAGGACTCTCATAGGGGAGATTTTGAGACAATATGTAGATACCTTGATCGGTGAATTAATCACCTTAACAACCATTGGTCGGTCTACAACATCATCCCTAGTGTTGATATTTTTATCTTCTTTTAAACGACGGCGAAGCTCTTTAAAAGCATCTGGCTGATAGGTCATAATCAAGTGAATGTGCGGTAACCAAAGCTGCAATTGCTCGTGAAAATCAAACTCAATATTTCCAATAGCAATGCCAGTAAACCCTGAATCTTCTAGGTTTCTTATAACGGCACGTTTAAAGCTGCTAATCTTCCATTTGTAGAACGCTTTACTAGTCATCGCAAACTTGTAATAAATCAGAGTTACAAACCGGAATTCTTTTTGGCTACACCCTATAAGGTCGACTAAGTATTCAACCTCCTGTAATCTGCGATTTCGATTACAAATTGGGCAGGCTAGACTTCCACATGGCAGAGCTTCTAGAAAACACCTTTCAAGAGTGTCCGCTAGGATTTGGCTCTTCTTATGGTGATCACTTTTTAGTTGAGACTGGCGCTCGGCTGTCTCATTTTCACAATCTTGTTCAGACTCAATCATTGAACTTATCTTTATGCGGCTCATCATTTCATCTCCCATTGCTTAACTGATACTCGACTTTCAATCCATGCTTCGACTTCGCGGTAACGCCATGCAACAGATCGCTTACCACTCAACTGAACAGGGTTGGGAAACCCACCTTCATTAACCAAGCGGTATAGGGTGGTTTTTGAAATCGCACAAAGGTTTAAAACCTCAGGTAATTTAATTAACTTAAGATTTTTATTAATCATCGGATGTCTCCAAAATATATGACGAATCCAGCACCATTGCTTTCATCCGACGTTTCTTTACAAGACCTTAAAACCACCCTAAAACCAGCCATTCAGAGCTTAAATCCGTGACGGTCACAAATAACTAACTGTGACGGTCACACACCCATATTTGTGACGGTCACATTTCATCTTGATAAAATAGAGAATCACTATGACTACAGAAGAGCATCACAATCATGGCTACAAATAAAAAACTTACCCAAAAAGCAGGCAGCGCTAAAAGACAGGAAACTCGCCGTAAGAAATTCACAGATGCCGGCTTTAAACGCCTTGAAATGTTTATTAGCGATTCAACAGAAGAGTTGCTCTTTGAACTAATGAAAAATTGCGGTTATCAGGATTACGCTATAGAGGGCTCAAGTAAGGGAAAAACCTTGGATGTTTCAAACTTCCTTACATTCTTGATAAAAGATGCCGCAATCAATGAAAGTGAGTACAACTTGTTCAATAAAGAACTACACAATTTACTCATGATTTCAGATATACATAACCACCTGAAATCTCAAGAAGGCTATGAGGATGGAAAACTTCGACAGTTTTTGCATGACAATAACTTTGCCATTCCTGACTCAATGGAAGATAAAAAACTCAAAGGAAAATCAGCCGAAGGACGTATTAGAAGGGCTTTAAAAACACATGACGCTGAAGAGTTCTCAGAGCTGCTCTAATTCACCAAATACTAAAAATTCAAGCAGTTAGCGGCAACTGACTTCTGGCTGTGCATATCCCTATAATCATACTGGATGGTAGTTGATATATCGCTATGCCCGGCCATTTGGCGCACGGTATTCAAATCAACATTATGTTCCAACAACTGTGTAATAAATGTTCGTCTTAAGTCATGTGGACTAAAACTAGCGACTTCCGCGTTTCGCTGAAGCATCTTCAAAATACTAGCAACTCCGGCACTACTTAGCCCTGTACTTAAAACAGAGCCTGACTTACTGATTCTAGTAAAAATTATGTCATTCAGCGGCAGTAACTGAATCCATGAATTTAGGGCACGAATAGCTTTGGGCGGTAATAGTACCTCTCGATTCTTGCGCCCTTTACCCTGTCTTACCATTAGAGAACCTGTTTGTGCGTTAAAGTCAGATACAGACAATGCCGTGATTTCAGACACCCTCAAACCACCGCAAACAGCCACATAGACAAGGGCTTTATCACGGTATTGCTGGGTTTTAAACGATGCTTCTTGTGTTGCAGCAATCAGCTGTTGAATCTCATCTTTGGACAAACTCCGCTTTTCTCTGACAGCATCGCCACGGACTCGCTTAATCGCGCGAATACGCTCAAGATCTTCCGCATCCAACAAGTACATATTAAATGCCGTTCTAGCTAACCCCTTCATGGCAGACAGAGCTAAATTCACCGACGACACCGCATACCCTTGCTCCAACAGGGATGCTTTGAGCATTGATACTTCGGCAAAACGAATCTTTTGCCACTTATAAGCTTCAGCCGCCTTCTTACCTTCAGATAACAGCCCTGCACACTTGTTAAGTAGACTAACCACCCCTTTCCTGCCACTGGGCGCAAGGGTGTTGATGTATGTTGTAAATACTTTATTTTGTTTAGCTGTTTTTGCCATATCTATGAACTCCATATAATGCGTATTAAACCAAGTAATGTTTTCTCACCGCACAACCAACCCTCAGCCGCTTATCAGCTGATTACAGTAAACCTTGGGTGATTTGGTGAAATTGTGATTTGAGAGTGAATGCTTGAAGGCCTGCAAGAACACAGGCCATTGATTACTTGAACGGTGGTTTGTTTGTTTGGGTGAATTAGAGCCGCTGCGCCATGAAAGCAGGTGCCATTATCTCTTGCTCTTGGCGACTGATTTTGAGTTGATTAGCGACTTCGCGCCATTGATCAACGGCATCAATCACTTCGCGGTAGATTGTTTCAGCATCTTCTCTACTGAGCTGAAAGTAATCGATAACAGAGAAGGCTAATTCGAAGTCTAGGCGGTTATCCATTTCATCAATGTTTAGATGCAATCCCATGCCATCTGGTACTGGGTTAATGTCATAGGCAGGTGATAATATCCAACCCTTTTCGGTATGGATAAAACCGTGATTTCGGAGGTGGTCATCGGTGTTAGAAACCGAGATATAAAACACAATACGCCGCCATAGCTGGGCCAGATCCGCTTTAGTGTTAGCGCCATTTGCTATCAAGAATTCCGCCAATTCTAGGTAACTCGCTCCTTCCTCACCATCAAAGTACGCTAACTGCGTCATGGCCGAAGAAAAGTGCAATCGAGCGCCAGAATCACGGTCAAAACGCTTGGTTAGGAAGGTATGATGTTGGCTGTTTAACTGCTTAATCTCGCACTTAGCCATGTTGATACCGGCTTTTAGAGCTAGCTGATAAACGACCATTTCCCATGCAGCAATATCGTAATCATCGTAGCGACTGGGAAACTTGGCGATCCAAAGCTCACTCGCATCATCAATCACACTCGCCTTAGGTCTTGCGCCACCTAATGAAGACCCCGGAGAAATCAGCATATTAAGCCACTTTGTATACTCAGGGGTAGCATCCACACCGGACTTTTCAACTTCTACTGCCGCCTGTTCTAACTCGCGTAAAGACGACATTGGCGGTGCAGCGAGCTCACTATTATCATCTAAAAATGGACCGTCTTCAGATAACTTAAAGCGCAAAGCGCCCATCCGATGCATATCATGCACACCGAGTAGATAGTCTGTTTCGGTCAATTTCTTGGGCTTTCTCCCCTCTTGCCTCGCCCAAACCGCCTCTCTACGCTGCATAATCAACCGGCCCCATCGATCTGGGCAGGAGTCTAAAAACGCTCTAAAATTTCGGTCATTCTGGCTATGTTGCTCCCCTTGAAATAAGTGGAGATCAGGGTCGATTTGTTGTGCGAATTTGGAGGTTAACCAAGCTGTGTCGTAGGTAAAGCTAAAGTGCTCACCGCCACGCACATTATCCGCTCGCAAAACACCCACTTTAAGCGGTTCGGCGATTCCCTGCCAATGGGCATAAACGAATATTTCTCGACTCATGATGACTTACCTTTCAACAGTTCAATATCCTGCAATTTACGCCCTAAGACATCATCTGCCGCAACTTGAGCAACATCTTCGGCTAAACCCAATACTGACAAAACCAGCATATAATGACCAATTGAGACAGATCCCTCTCCTCTCTCAATCTTGCGTAAAGTAGGTTTAGACAACCCTGTTCTTTCTGCCAACTGGGTCTGCGTAAGCTTTCTACGCTTGGTTGCCAGACGAATATTTTCACCCAACTGCTCCAATAGCTTTACCTGCTTAGGAAAAAGAGTCGCTGTTCTCTTATCAGCCATAACCACCACCTAATTTAATACATAACAACACAATACACTAAAACCCATTAAAGTGAAACTATATTTACATTTTAAACAAAATATGAAAAACACAACTTCACTTTATAAGCTCTACATCAATCCTTTCTCCGCAAACGACGTGTATTCACCTCCACCAATAATCAAGTGATCGAGTAGACGGACATCCACCAGATCTAACGAGTCTTGTAGAGTTTTAGTTAAAGACTTATCTGACTCACTTGGCGTAGTATCGCCACTTGGATGATTGTGAACACAAATCATTGCCGCAGCATTTAATGAAAGTGCCATTTTGACAATCTCTCTAGGGTAGACGTTGGCGGCATTAATCGTACCCTTAAACATCTCCTCAAACTTGATCACCCTATGCTGATTATCAAGAAAAAGGCATGCAAATACTTCATGCTCATATCCAGCCAGTCTATGCATAAAATAATGATGCGTCATGGATGGCGAGGTTAATGCGTCACCACGCTTAAATTTCTCAGCAATCAAAGACTGTGCAAAACTTAAAATCTCAGCTTCTGACACTTCCCCTCTAACTCGATAAGCCCCATCTGTTTTAATAAAATTGGTCATTTCAACTTCTCCAAAAAATAAATCTCATCTTTTAACAACTCCAACCGCCCTTCTTCCTCGAAGCGAAAGGAACTTCTAAATGCAGTATTCAACGTGCTGCTATCAATAAAATAGACCCGCTTTTTGTCAATTTTTCTCACCAGTGTCCAGTGATATGGAGTACCGATAATCACTACTCTTTTAGCCCCCAGTTTTGATAAAAAACGTTGAATCTCATTGAGAATGGCATTCGCTGTTCGAAATCGTTTTTCCTTAAAAGGTTGGTTAAACTTGATAGGAAAGTGCTCTGCATACTTACCTCTCATTAACCCTTGCTGAATCATGTGCTCAAGTTGCTCAGTTTCTGTTCCAAAAAACATCAAGTCGCGCAGAGGCCATTTTTGGTCATAGAGCTTCAATAAATGCTGCTTTAATCTATAACGTTGCTTAAACTCCCCTTCAAACAGATAAGCCACCGCATTGACCAAGCAATAAACTCCACACAAATTATCCAAACTTCCTTGTTTTGATGGCACAAAGCCACCTGTATGACGCGCATACATAACCTGCCCCTTTAAACCTAAAAACTTTAAATACACCGACCCCTTGCAATGAAATATTGCTCAAAATAAACAATCAGGGGTGGTATTGAATAGTGATAACTATGCTGAATAGCCAGTCAAAGCCAATTAAATAATTGACTTAAATGCAGTATAAAACGCCACTACAAAAAGGTCAAACTATTGAATTGAAAGGAGTTTTTAAAATTATTTATTAGAACTGATCAAGAAGATTGATTACCGATCTTTGCTGCTCAATGGTCAAATCAGACCAAATCTGTTGCATACGGGTGAATAGATCGCTTTCACTCACACCAACGTAAATTTCAGGGGATTCTTGAATCAAGCCGCCGGTATCAAGAGGCTTGCAGTCAGTAAAAAACCAACCAATCGGAGTTTGGGTAAAAGCAGCGATACTAACGAGGTGAGTAATATTGATTTTATTTTCTCCCCGTTCATATCGGGAAAGCTGTTGCTGTGAAATGCCAATACTTTCAGACAGTTGAGCTGCGGTCAAATTCAATTCCTTCCGACGAATCTGAATCTTTCGACCCACACTTTTATCAACATCGGTTACCGAGAGCTTGGACATAACAACCACTTAGAATTATGAATAAGTGGAATTTTCAGGTCATTTCACTCTTGTATAAACATCACTAGCTAACTAGAATCATGGTTTTACTCTTTTATGGACAAATCACAATGGGCGATATTTTAATTAGCTGGGACGGTCCTTACGATCTTGACACCATTAAAGAAAAAAACAGTGATAATGATTACGGCGTTTATCAAATCTATGGACACCACCCTGTCTATGGTAATGACGTACTTTTATACATTGGAAAAGCCGAGCGCCAAACATTTGGTAAACGGATTTCTCAAGAAATAAGTTGGCTTTACAACTCTGATTCAAATAACGTAGAAATATACATTGGCAAGCTATTTGGAGAATCGCACCCAACGCCTGAAGAATGGAACTCTCAAATCGATATTGCGGAAAGAATACTTATTTACACACATTGGCCTGCAGGCAATTCAAGTAATATAAATTCCATTACTTCAAATACTGAATTCTTAAAAGAGATCAAACGATTTACGGTTGTTAATTACGACAATTATCGTTCGCTTAACTCAGTTATCTCCGCACAACATGAACTCAATGAGCTCGAATGGTTCGATGAAGAGCATTCATATTATTCGGTAAAAAACTAAATGCATAGAATAACAGCAAAATATATAGAGGATAACGACGATTTTATCGTATTGGACATATCCATTGATTCAGAACTTAAGCCCAAAAAAATGTTTTTATTTGGATATGCTAACGAAGGTATTAAAGGACAAAAATGGCCTCTTATTATTGAACAGCACGGATGTAGTTCAAATGCTCAAATCACTTGGGGTGCATATGAAGAAAACACCGTGAAATCTACTATAAATATTTTCGATAAAAAAATATCTATTAACGAAATGTTCACACGATTTGACCATGACACCGTAGATAATACCCAAACAGAGTATGTTTACCGCATAACTAAAATTGAAAAACTCGACTAATTCAGTGAGTACAAATTTCTACCGCAAACTGCAAACCCTCAGCTTACTTCCAAGTTATCCAAGCCGAGTAAGCACAGCGGCTCTATTGACTGCTTTAAAGGCACAAGGGTTTACGGTAGAAATTCGGCAGTTGCAGCGTGACTTGAACAGTCTTGCTCAATTGTTTGAAATCGAAACTGACGGGAATAAAGATATTCCCGGTTGGTATTGGAAATCGGATGCCAAAAAGCTTGAATTACCACAGATGGCGCTGCCAACGGCATTGAGTTTTGAGCTCTCCAAAAAATACTTAAGCCAATTATTTCCTGAAGGCGTGCTGCATCACCTTGCACCTTACTTTGCTCACGCACAAGAGTTACTGGAAAACAGCGGCTCCTCTCTTGCTAACTGGTCAAACAAAGTTGCCACCGTTTCACGCAACCAACCGCTGATTCCTCCAGAGGTTGATCAAAGCATCCTCAATGCAGCCTATCTGGCATTACTTTCTGAGACACGAATTGACGCTTTTTACCGGCCGGTATTAAAGAAAGAATCAGCTTATCAACTTGACCCTAAAGGCATCGTTATTGTTGACCAAATCATTTATTTGGTTGCTGAGAATATTGAATCGAAAACAGTGCAGCAGTTTGCTTTACATCGGTTCTCAGGTATCAAAAATACAGAACAAAACATCGACCAGAATGATGACTTTGATTTAACGGCCTACCTTGAACAAGGCAACTTGCTTTATCCTTATCACTCTCCAAAAGAGATCAAACTTAAACTGCAAGTCAGTGAGCGTGCCGCTTTCTATCTCAACGAAATGCGACTCTCTACAGACCAGATAATCACTCCGTCAGAAAACGATGACGAATACCTTGTCACCGCGACAGTTCAAAACACTGAACAGTTGAGATGGTGGCTGCAAAGTTATAGCTTTTATATAGAGGTCATAGAACCTGAAAGTTTGCGTGAAGAATTTGCCGAAGCGGTGGAGATTCTTCACGAAATGTATCAGGCTTGGGCTTAAATTAAAAATTAAAAGCACTAAATTTCTAACAACCACCATTCAAACGGTAGTAAGTTTCATTTTCAGAAGGTTCTGCAATCACCACACCCACTTCCTGCATCTGGTCAAGGATTCTATGAGTCTTGTTAAACCCTGTCCGCAATTCTCTTTGCAGCATGATAAAAGAAACCTGCTTGTGAGCAAATATAAACTCGACCACTGATTCAAAATAACTCGTCATTTCTTGATAATACGGTTGGGGTTCCGGCGGTGGCGCAATAACAGCCGGTACATAATCAGGTGATTTCCCCTCAATCTGTATCGAGTTTAAAACCTCAATCACTTCCGTCGACATTACACTTGTTGGCAATAGCTCCAAAGGTTTCATTTTTCCACTAGGCAAGAACAATAAATTTTCCCAACCAACCTTTTCGACATCATCAACGTCAAAAATAAACTTTGAAGCTTGAGGGCTGGCAGTTTGTAAAACGATTCTGGATGGCATATAAGCTTTAAGTTTTTCAGTGATCACCTCCTCAGATAGCCACTTGGTTGCGACAATTAAATGAATGCCTGTCGCTCTTGAAATTCTAGCGGTTTGCGAAATCATTAGATCTCGTAAATCTGGGGACAATTCAGCAAGCTCTCGAACGCCCATCACAATGTATGGCAATGGCTGAAGATCGGCATTTTCTGCAATCACCTTTCGATTATAAGCCTCAATATCTCTCACCTTGAGCGCATCCATAACTTGTCTACGTTTGAATGCCTCATTGAGACACCAATTCAATGCATTCATGGCATGATCAGGGCGGGTAATGACCGGTGTTAGTAAATGAGGAACCTGATCAAACTCTGTCAACGTTTTGCGCTTTGCATCAATTAAAACCATTCTCAGGTTTGACACCGAAGAGCCTTTTAAAAGACTCAGCAAAGCAAGCTTGAAAACATCATTCTCAGGCGCAGACTTACCCGCAATTAGCAAACTGTGTATTTGAACTAAATCATAAGAATAATTTTCACCAGTACGCTCTCTGCCAATAACAACAGGAAGTGAAAATTCAGACTGTTCTAGGTTACTCGATGAAAGCACCTCCTTTAATGGATTACCTAGTGTTGTAACCGGAGCATCAAATTCAAACATGCTTGGTCTTATTAGTAATTCGTTGTTTGAAGACCGACTCCACCAACTGAAAATTGACTTGAAATTAACCATGTAAAGACTCCTCTAATAAATAAAACATGCAAGCATCACATCATGAGTTTTATTTTGACAAAGAGTTCAAACACCCTAAAGTCCTCCTCAGCACAGTCACGTCATAAATTGACGCCACCAAGCCCCTGCCCTATTCGCAGAGAATCAAAGTGATCATAGAATTGACCTGCAAAAACTTTGAACTTAAATTAAGGATTAACAATGAAAGGACTTAAAGCTACTCTGGTTGCAGGGCTTATAGTAACAAGCTCTACTGCTAATGCCGGTAAATGGTTGAGTGTTGGAGAAATTATTAGCGTCAACTTAGATCATTACGGATTAATAACCCCAACCATAATTGTCGATTGGGTTACTCTTGATTGCCCAAACAATATCAGGATAAACCCTGCACTAAAGTTGGGAGTAGATAAGGTAATACTTGGAACTGGAACCTGCGCAAAATCTGAAAATGACGTTGACGCAAAAAACAGGCCATGAAATTGGCACTCGACTATTTTGAAGATATTACAGACTTTCTTGAAGATAGTGATCGCTTCTACCAACTTAAATAGCTCTTGAAACGCTCAGCCGAGGGCGTTCAAAATTCTGTGTCAGCCGAGGGTGCTAAATATCGAGCACCTTTTGTTGTCAGAGTGCATGTGGTTGTTAGGCATTTATATCCACCTTCAGCTTTCTTCCACCAGTTATTTCAAAACCATTGCCCTGATAAAAAGCCAATGTTCTATCAAATGCTGGTAGCGGTGGTGTTGTTACCTCAATTCTCTGCCAGCCTTTTTCTTTGGCGAATTTCATAACTTCATTCAATAGCATTTGACCTACGCACTTTGAACGCCAGGTTTTCGTTACATATAGTTCAGGCATTGTTCCATAAGCACCTTCTGAATACAGTGCATAGCTTTCATATAATGAGACAAACCCAATGACGTTATTTGTTGCTGCTTCTCTTGCAACAAATACCCAATATTTTCCATCAGATATTAGGCTTGCAGCTCTTGCCTCTGTTTCTTCACGATTATAATTGAAAACATTGATACCTATTTTTTCCATTATTTCATTAAGAAGCTCACCAACCAAAACGGATAGAAATTGGTATTCGGTTTCTTGGATTGGCCCAATTTGTATATTTAGTGACATGAATTTCAGACCTTTACCTCAATAAACCACTTTGGCTTTATTCGACCAAAATCTGTTCTTTTGTTTGTTTTTAACGATTTTTTTGAATCTAAGATGTATGACTCACTTTCTTCTCTAACAAAAACTACCCAATGCCAATAAGCCTTGCCTTTTTCCATGTGCCATTTAGTGGATAATAAGGCCACATCAGGAACTGATTCCCAAGTATCAAATGCCGATTCAATATTTGCGGCTTCTATGCCGAGCTTTGCCAGCAAATTACGGATGTAGATTGTTTCCGACCAAAGCTTACTATCATCAGCATAAATTCCGATGCTGTTTGCGATTTTCTTTGTTTCTGAATAAGTCATCCCAGCTATCGCTGCTGCACTTGCAATAGCGCAACCGGTTATTTCTTCTTGTATAACTGGTTTCATTTTCTCTATGCCTAACAATTATTATACATCCTAATATTACTTACATTTCATGTGTAAATCATTGTATTTGTCGCCGCTTTATATAACTATTTCGTATTTTAATATACAGTAAACTACTGATTTTTAAGTTATAAAAATATACCAGCACTTTTTTATGCTGCATAAACTATAGCTCCTAAATCTAGATTTTAAGGCTTAGTTAAAATAATAGCCTTAAAATCATCCAGTAAGAAAAATAAGAACGACTGATTAATTAGTTTTGGTAAATTGCAAGAACGGACTAGTCATTTGATTCATGTGATAATTTTCATTTCTTCTCAATGCTCAATTTATGAATCTATAAATATCAATCTTCAATCTCTTGACTGCCTTCATTCATTGACAAATAACAATTTCATCGAGACGATCACACCATTTTTGCAGCCATTCCTTGGCTTCTTCTTCATAGTGATGTAAATCGTAAGTACCTTCGATACCTTTTTTCGAGTGCCCTAAAATAGCTTCACTTACTTCTCTAGGACAGCGAAGCTTTGCCAGCTGAGTTCGAACTGTCCGTCGCAGGTCATGAGGCGTCCAAGAGTCAATATCTGGATGATCGTTATTTTTTCTGGAATAGTACAGTTGCTGAGTCAGCTGTTTTTGATCAAGCGGTCGGTCCGTTAAATTTCCACTTCTATTTTTTGCCCTGAATACATACTTTCCAGATACGTGAATATCTGCCAAGAATTTAATCGCCTGCACAGAGAGCTGAACATACCGGGAGGCACCGGTCTTTGTCTCTTTTAGAAAAATAGTTCCTTCTTTCAAATTTACATCCGACCACTGAACAACACATACCTCACCTGTACGCATCCCAGTTAGTAAGGTAAATTTCAGTACATCTTTAACCGTTGGGGATAAAAACTGAGTCGTTGGCAACCATTGCCATAGCTTTTGCAATTCGAGTTCAGTTAGCACCCTTTGACGCTTGCCATTTGAAATTTTGACACCAGAATCTTTGATTCTAGTTTTAATCTCCGGACAAGGGTTTTGAAAGTTAGGCGGTAATCGATCATTCGAAATCGCAAAACGATAAGCAAGATTCAATTCTCGTAAAACATTACCTGCCTGAACATTTGCTCCTCTGGCAATAATCTGATCAACCATAACCTTTACTTCAATTAATGGTGTTTCAGATACAGGCTTATCGCCCAACACTCGAACGACATCTCCATATAGCGTCCGTCTGACTTCTTTCTGGCCTTTCTCTTTACGGCTACCGAGAATAATTTTTCGATTTCCTTTTCGATCAGGCTCAGAGTAACGATCTTCAACTTTTTCAGTAAGGTACAAGTCAACCATCGCCTTAAAGGTAAAGCCCAGCTTCTCAGAGGCAAGCCTTGCTTCTAACTCCGCTGCTTTAAGTCTAGACTCTTGATCTATCAAATACTGCTGAGGGTCGTAACCACTTGCTCTAAGCGCTTTAAATTCTTGCAGCTTTGTACGAGCATCCGCGAGACCAATTTCGGGGTATACTCCCAACATAATCTGCTTCATTTTGCCTTCAAAGTTTTTATACCTATAAATAAATGAAGTCGCTCGAGATGTCTTTTTAACCCTTAAACCGGTGTTATCACCAATGTCGGTAAGGACATCACCGCTTTTCATTTTGGTAACAGCAATCGCAGTGATAGGTTTTTTGGTAGAATTAGCAGCCAATTTTGATGCCCTCTAGAATAAAAGCTTTCAAATAAATAAGTTCTGATAGCGTCAATGGATAACGTTTTTACATAAATCATTATACGATATTGTTACGCCAACTGTTACGCCAACTGTTACGCCAACAGTTACGCCAAATAGCTGAATTTTATGATTTTTGGTGGAACCTTATGAAACTAACTGGATGTTTATATATAAACAAATAATAACAAAATCAACAAGTTACATATGAAGAATACCGAAAAATCAAGCACTAAGAAAACACAGCATACTCCAATGATGCAACAGTATTTAAAGATTAAAGCAGACCACCCTAATCGCTTGCTGTTTTATCGGATGGGAGATTTCTATGAGTTGTTTTACGAAGATGCACAAAAAGCAGCTGAGCTTTTGGATATCACCTTAACCGCTCGTGGCAAATCAAATGGCGCGCCAATTCCGATGGCCGGCATCCCACATCATTCTGCTGAAGGTTATTTGGCAAAACTCGCCAAGATGGGCGAATCGGTTGCAATATGCGAGCAAGTTGGTGACCCTGCTAATTCCAAAGGGCCGGTAGAACGTAAAGTTGTGCGTGTCATTACACCCGGCACACTGGTAGAAGAGGCATTGCTTGAAGAAAAAAGCGACAGTTTATTGGTGGCAATCAGTCATGGAAAAACTGGGTTTGGCCTCGCCTTTTTGGATGTTGCCAGTGGCCGTTTTGAAACCACTCAACTGAAATCTGAAACGCAATTGGTTGCTGAAGTCGAAAGGTTGAAACCGGCAGAACTTTTAATACCGCAGCTCGACAACCTCACAGAAAGCTTTCCCGAAGTACTCTTGCTACACAAAAACGCCGTGCAATACCCTGCTTGGCATTTTGAACCTCAAGCCGCACGACAGCTTTTACTTCAACATTTTGGTACTCAAGATCTAATCGCTTATGGCTGTGAACAAACACCCCTAAGCACTTCTGCTTGTGGCGCAATTTTGCACTATGCCCAAGGCATGCTTCAAGACAACCTGAATCACATTCACAGCCTTCACAGCTACCAACTGGATGATAGCTTAGTCTTAGATGCCATTAGTCGTCGTAATTTAGAAATAGATACCAACCTAAGCGGCGGTACTCACGCCACTTTAGCTTGGATTCTCGATAAAACCTCAACCGCTATGGGTTCAAGATTGCTAAAACGCTGGCTGAACCAGCCTTTACGCAATCAAGACATTCTAAACTTGCGATTGAATGCAATTGAAAGCTTAATCCATCAACAAAGTTTTGATGAGTTCAAGATTCAATTAAAAAACATTGGTGACATGGAACGTATTTTGAGCCGCGTTGCCATGTACACCGCAAGACCTCGTGATTTACTTCAGCTTGGACGCGGTTTAAACAGTCTTCCTCAGATTCAAACACAACTCGGTGAGCACTCAGATCCTCGCCTGTTAGAAATTGCTAAAGCCATTCGTGAATTCCCGATACTTGCGAAACAACTGGAGCAAGCGATTGAGGAAAACCCACCAGTATTAATTCGTGACGGTGGCGTTCTAAAAGCCGGCTTTGACCCCGAACTGGATGAGTTACGTAACTTAAAACAACAAGCCGGCGACTTCCTGCTACAAATGGAAGCACGAGAAAAAGAACGAACCGGCATTTCGACGCTAAAAGTTGGCTTTAATAAAGTACACGGCTACTACATTGAAGTCAGTAAACTTCAATCCGACAAAGTTCCGGCAGATTACGTACGTCGCCAAACCCTAAAAGGCCAAGAGCGCTACATCACGCCCGAGTTAAAAGCTTTTGAAGACAAAATCCTAAGTGCAGGCGAAAAAGCCCTTGCGCGAGAAAAATGGTTATATCAACGATTGCTTGAGACACTCAATGAGTCATTGACTGAGCTGCAAATCAGCGCTCGTCATTTAGCAGAGCTAGACGTTCTTTTAAATCTGGCAAAACAATCGATTGAATTAAATCTATGCCGCCCTATTTTATCTCAAGAACCTAGCATTGATATTGAACAAGGTCGTCATTTAACCGTTGAAGCCCTTAGTGACCAAGCGTTTATCGCCAATGACAGCCAGTTTGATGACAAAAGTCGCTTACAAATCATCACAGGCCCTAATATGGGCGGTAAAAGCACCTATATGCGCCAAACAGCTTTGATTGTGTTACTGGCGCATATTGGCAGTTTTGTCCCAGCACAATCCGCAACCATTGGTCCAATTGATCGAATTTTTACTCGAATTGGCGCCTCGGATGACCTAACCTCCGGCCGGTCAACTTTTATGGTGGAAATGACAGAGACCGCAAACATCTTGCATCATGCTTCCGATCAGTCTTTGATTTTAATGGATGAAGTTGGCCGAGGCACTTCAACATTTGACGGTCTAGCTTTAGCTTGGGCAATTGCTGAACAGATGGCAACACAGATTAATGGGTTTTGTCTATTTGCCACGCACTATTTTGAATTAACAAGCCTGAGTGATCAATTTGACAATACAGTAAACAAACATCTTGATGCGATAGAACACCAAGACAAAATCGTATTTTTGCATCAAATCCAAGACGGCCCTGCCTCACAAAGTTATGGTCTACAAGTGGCATCGCTTGCCGGGGTTCCAAAAGATGTCATTCAGACGGCTAAGAAACGACTGCACGACCTAGAAGAGCAAAGCGTATCAAACCAAACAACTCAAGAAAAGGCGGTGCAACAATTTGATTTATTTCAAATGGCACCAGACCCTGAATGTGATAGTTTGAAACAATTGAAAACCGAACTACAAAGTATCACCCCCGATGAACTGACACCTAAACAAGCACTTGATTTGCTCTACGAATTAAAAAAAATCGTACAATAAATCCAACCATATTAGAATGAGATGTCACTATGCCGGCCGGTAAAAAACCACTTATTTTAACCATTCAAAATTCTCAAGAGTTTGAACAACTGGTTCAACTATCGAAAAAATCACCTGTATTTTTACTCGGTTGGCAAAACGACTGTCCAGAGTCCATCGAAGCCAAATATATTTGGGAAAACTTTGCTCAGGACGAAAAATATCACCATAAATTCGTGTTGGCAAAAGTCAATGTTTCACACTCTATCGAATTAGCAAAACGACTTGGTCTAACAAATACGCCAAAAATCAAAGTCATAGAAAACCAACATCAAATTGCCGAATTACAAGGCCACTACAGTCATGACGAATATCTGGAATTTTTAGAAAACCATATTCAGGGTGATGCAGAAAGACAACTACTCACTCAAGCTAAAGCCCTTAAGAAGAATGGTCAGCACGACAAAGCAATAGAAGTCTTAACGAAATTTATTGACGAACACAGCAAGCAAGAACTTGCATCATTAAAATTCGAGAGAATCGAGTGCCACCTGAACCTTGGTGAACTTGGTCAAGCCAACCATTTCTTCGAACAACTTTCTGTCATTTCGCGAACGCTTCCTAAAGCAAAATACCTTGAAGCCCTTCTCTACTTTTACAAACAACACTTTCTATCGGAAAGCTCTGAAGAATCAAAAGAAGCGTTTAGTTTTTTTGAGGCTGAAGAAATTCCTCATCCCCTTCAGCAAGCGATTCTAGAAATACCGATTCCTTTTCTCAATGGTCAAATAAACAAGGCAATGATCAATCTGCTCGACATCATTTCCCAGTGCCAAGCAAATCACCATTGGCACCAAACTCATGACTACTTAGAAACTGCCTCCAAACACGCTTTAAACCTAATTAGCCTACCCTCAGCCGAACTGGCAAAACAGTACCGGCGTAAAATAAAACAGCTCCTTCATTAACTTTCACGTCCAATCACGTAAAATACCCACAATTAATTTCTAAGCCGTGGACGATCGTTGTTAGCGAATTCACGGTCACACTAAAAACTCAAAAGGATTTTTATATGTCAGAAGCCATGATTGCAGATATTGATGATATCAACTTTCAAGCCCTTGTCGTTGAGGCCTCAATTCGAATTCCAGTTCTAGTGATTTTCTGGCACCCTAGCAACCCTGAATCTCAAGAAAATGTCGAGCTATGGATGTCACTGGCAGAAAAATATTCAGGCAAATTTATTGTTGGCAAACTCAATATCGAAGATCAAGTCATGTTGGCCTCGCAGTTTAGTGTCGATGACAACTCTCTGCCTTATGCAAAACTGATTCGTAACGGCGCTGCTCATGGCATTATCAACGAAACCATGACAGAGGAGTTGTGTGAAAAGTTTATCCAACCTCATATTGACAACGAAATTGATACCCTAAGAGACGTTGCTAAACAACTCATTCAACAAGGGGATTACGATAAAGCCTTTGACGCACTGAAAGAAGCGAATCGTCTTGAGCCTGAAAACTACAATATCTTGTTTGATATGATTGATTACTATCTCAAAATGGGCAAACCTGAAAACGCGCGAGAAATTTTTGATGGTTTAGGTGAACACATCCAACAATCGGTGCATGGGAAACAGATTGCTGCCGTGTTCTATTTTTCTGAACTGGCAAATCAAGGCCCAGACATCCAAACCGTTCAAAAAACACTGCAAGAAAAAGGTGTGCAATCCTCGGAAGGTTTAGAAGCCTTATTCCAACTCTCCTCAATCCTAATTTTGCATGGTCAAGAAGATGCCGGTGCGGAAGCACTCACAAAAATCTTACAAATTTCACAAACCGTTCCGAATGACATTAAACCTAAAGCGGCTGAATCTTTCCGAAAGCTCATTGCTATTTTTGAACTTAAAGCCCCTGAAAAAGCACCTGATTACCGTCGACAAATGCAAAATCTTCTATTCTAAAAAAACGTTATGATCAAAGCCCAAAATAATAACCAAGGAAGAAAAGCATGACCATTAATCACACTGAAGCTAGCGAACTGAACGCAGAGAACTTGCATCATGTCATGGGATTAGGCATTGCAGGTAACTTCGCTGGCCATTTAGAACAAGCAGGCGAAACACCTGATTTTGTCGAGGTCGAATGTGAATCTGACATCGCGCCCAAAGGATTGTTCCCGTATTTTATACCTGAACAACACGCCCAAATTGGTGTCTATCCATTTTCAGCTTCACAAATCAAATACCCTGAAAACTTGCAAAACGATGCACACTTACAAGCAGAACCCGAGGTCTGCGTTTTGTTTGATATGAAATACGAATTTGGAAAAGTTGCTCGAATGCAACCGATTGCGTTTGCCGCTTTTAATGACTGCTCCATTCGCAAACCTGGAGCAAAAAAAATCAGCGAAAAGAAAAACTGGGGGCCAGAAACCAAAGGGATTTCAAACCAGTTCTTACCTGTTAGCCATTTGGATCTGGGCAGTGAACTTGATGAATATCGGATTATTGCCTACTTCAAACGCGATGCAGATTGGCAGCTATATGGCAACGACAGTCCGATTAGTAGCTATTCTTATTTCCATCAAAAACTGATGGATTGGATGCAAGACAAACTTAATCATCAAGCAGACTTTGGCCCACTGGAAAACTTGAATCAATGGATTCACCAAGCAAACTTCCCAAAACAACTTTTAATTAGTTTGGGTGCAACCACTTACACAGAGCTGGGAGAGAACACTTTTCTGCAATCTGGTGATGAAATCGCTATTTTCGTTTATCATCAATCTATCACTAAAGCCACCATCGAAAACGGCATAGATACCCCTGAAAGTTTACCGGCCGGTAAAGTTTCAGTACTTAAGCAAAAGATTGTGTAACGAGAACTCAGCAAAGAAAACTAGATATGCAGCAAACTGACGAGAAAATCATTCAAACTGTCGACAAATGGCTTCAAGATGTCGTCATTGGATTAAACCTCTGTCCGTTTGCTCAGCACCCGTATCAACTTAAGCGTGTACATCTCACGGTAAGTCACGCCAACACGGAAAAAGCATTACTAGAAGATTTGGCCTCGCAAGCCTCTGAACTATTAACCATGCCGGTTTCAGAGCGTGAGACGACCGTTATTGTGGTCACAGACCTACTCGAAGAATTCTACGATTACAATCAATTTTTAGATCTAGCCGACTGGCTGTTGGAAGAAAATAATTGGCAAGAATCACTACAAATTGCCAGTTTTCATCCTGACTATCAATTTGCAGGTACAGCACCTCAAGATGCTCAAAACCTTACCAACCGCTCACCATTCCCATTGCTTCACTTAATTCGACAAGACAGCATCGAGACAGCGCTGCAACACTTCCCCACTTCTCCTGAGAGTATTTTTGAAACCAATATTGAAACGGTAGAAAACTTAACAGACCAAGAGAAACGACAATTGTTCCCATTTCTCAAAAACGATTATTAGTCACAGAAGATGAGTAGGCCTTTAGTTTAGAGATCTTCCAAAGCTGGAAATTTTGCTCGATAAGTGCTGACCTCACTCAGCATTTCCTGCAGATTAAGATCATATTCATAGACTGGCGATTGCTTAGCATCAAACACTAATTCACCTTTGGGACTAAAAAGCATCGACCCGCCCGAATAGAGAACACCGTTGCCATCCGATCCGATTCGATTAACTCCCAAAACCCACATTTGGTTTTCAATCGCCCTTGCTTGCAATAAAACCTGCCAATGAATTTGACGACTTTGCGGCCAATTGGCAATAATCACAGCTATTTGCGATTGTTTTGCGACTTTTCGAAACAATTCAGGAAATCGTAAGTCATAGCAAATAAACAGACTTGCCTGCAAATAATCAAACAGCGAAGCCAACACCGGCTTTTTTCCCGGCCGGTAAACTTTATGCTCATCCGCAAAACGAAACATTTTTTGTTTTTGGTAATTTGCCTTCAACTCACCATTGGCATCAAACCACAATGCACAATTTTTAAATTCTTGATTTTGCTTTTGCGCAACTCCGGCAATAATTTCCAGATGGTAATCCTTAGCCAATTGAGAAATATGGCAACTAATCTCACCATCAACCGCTTCTGCAAATTTCTCGGGTTGCATTGAAAAACCACTAGAAAAGAGTTCGGGCAAAACTACTAAACAAGAGCTCGACCTCACCTCTGTTAACCTCATTGCAAATCGCTTTGCAAATTGTTCAGTCAACCGCTGTAAACTGATCTGAGGCTCTTGCCAGCTAGGTTCAAATTGAAATATCACCAACTTCATAACGACTTATATCCTATGTTCTATTAGGGTCTGTTGACAATTCATAATTAGGCTCTGCTCAAACCATTTTTCGTTCCAGCAAGGCAGAAAGAGCGTGGAATAGTTATTCTATTTGAGCGAATTTCTAACACTGCTGGGGCAAAAATGGCTTGAGCCCTACGGGTTGCGCTTAAAAATGTCGCACTCTTTGTTGCTCATCGCTTATTTGGAATAACCAAACTGCGCTCTGAGCGTCGTGATTGCTGCATTTTTAAGCAGCAACAGAGTCAAGTCTGAATTGTCAACAGACCCTAGCACTTCCTCAAATAAAACATTAAAACACAACGTTATAAATTCAGTGACTAAAGAAAATTGATGAAGAAAATTGATGAAGAAAATTGACACTAGGCAAACTCACCAATTTTATATGCTCGTTGACTGAAAAATATGCTAGTCTTGAAAGCCTGTTAAATACCTATTTTTTATGAGGTAAAGCATGAAAGGCATTGTATTTTCAGAGTTTATTGAATTGGTTGAAGACAAATTCGGAATCGAAATTGCCGATACTATTATCGAAAAATCCAATTTACCCAATCAAGGCGCTTACACTCAAGTCGGCACCTATGATCACAAGGAAATGCTCACACTGGTGACGCATTTGAGCAAAGAAACAGGAATAGAAGTACCTGTTCTAGTACAGGCTTTTGGCGAACATTTACTCGATCGTTTCACACAGATGTATCCTCAATTCTTCACTGAAGTAAATAGTTGCTTTGCCTTCCTAGATACTATCGAAAACAAGGTCCATGTCGAAGTCAAAAAGCTCTACCCCGATGCGGAACTCCCTACATTTGATTCCAGTATTCATTCTGACTCACATATGGAATTACTGTACCAATCCAAGCGCCCTTTTTCGGCTTTAGCTTATGGTTTGATTTTAGGAAGTGCCAAATATTACGGTGAACAAATTTCGGTTGAAATGGAAGATATGTCAACCGACAATCAGACCAGAGTCTGTTTTCAACTCCGTAAAGAAGCCGTTAACACTTTGGAATAACCGCTGACTTATGAGCGAAAAAGACAACGTCACACTCATTTCAATTCATGAACATCAAGCCGAGATTGAAAAAATAAAAGGCTTGTATGAGCGTCGTTTTATGCGAGAAAAAAATGCTCGCAAAGAAGCAGAAAAACTCTTAGAAAATAAATCCCTTGAACTCCACCAACGAAATGTTGAACTAGAAAACCTTGCTACTGAATTAGAAGCTCGCGTACAAGCACGCACCGAAGAATTAGAAGCTGAAAAAAATCATGCACTCGAATTATCTCGTGCGAAAAGCGATTTTGTTGCTACGATGAGTCATGAAATCCGAACACCTATCAATGGCATTATCGGAATTCTTAAACTCCTTGAAGAAGACCTTTCACAAGAAAGTGAACAGCATAACCTTGTTAATATTGCTCAGTATTCTTCCCATACTTTATTGCATATCATCAATGATATTTTGGATTTTTCTAAAATTGAATCCGGTAAATTACGCCTTGAAAACATTCCTTTTAATCTTAGGGAAACGCTTACAAAACTGATATACCCCTTTGAAAAACTAGCTTACGAAAAAAAGATTGAACTGATTTTCAAATTAGACTCCCAAATAAAAACACAAGTCATCGGAGATCCATTCAGATTAACGCAAGTACTCAATAATTTTTTAAGTAATGCGTTCAAGTTCACCGAACAAGGCAAAATTGAACTCAACATTCAGCTACAACAGGACTGGTTAATTTTTTCGGTAGCAGACACTGGCATCGGAATCCCCGAAGAAAAACAATCAAAACTGTTTAAAGACTTCTCTCAGGTCGACACCTCAACTTCTCGTAAATATGGCGGAACAGGTCTGGGGCTAGTCATTACCCAGCGAATTATTGAACTCATGGGTGGAGAAGTTGAGTTTGAAAGTCAAGAAGGCATGGGATCACGCTTTTTTATGCAAATTCCTTACCGGCCGGTAGAAAATAAAAAACTTCAGAACTCTGAACACTCGCCTGAAAACAGTCATCATCAAACCAATAAACCGCTACGATTATTGCTAGTGGATGACAATCAAGTAAATCGTTTAGTCGGCCAAAAGCTTCTCTCTCGCCTTGGCCATCATGTAGATTGCGCAGAAGACGGTTTTTCGGCGATTGATATAATGAAAAGTCAAAATACATTTTATGATTTGATTTTTATGGATATCCAAATGCCTGACCTCAATGGCTATGAAACCACACAAATCCTTCGCAAAGAAAATATTCAAATTCCAATTATTGCACTGACTGCCAACACCTCAAATGAAGACAGACAGATGGCGAAAGAATCTGGAATGGATGATTTTCTGAGCAAACCTTTTCAACTGAAAGATATTGAAAACTTGCTGAATGAAAAGTACCCACGTAACTTAAACAGTTAACCTTCTATTTGCTGAACGCATCCTTTATTCAGGAACCACACTTCTTCGGAATACCTAAAAAGCATAAACAGATCCTACAGCATCAATAGTGAACAAGATGCTTACCACCGATGAATCTATCCACAGCCTTTGAAGATACTAATTATCACAAATACTGTAACAATGAATTTCAATCTACTCTGATTATCTGTGCGTTTCAAACGTTTAACATTTACTAATTCATTTGAAAATGATATTCAAGAATTACGCCTTCAACAACTAACCCCAAAAGAGTTAATTAAAAATGACAGAGAAAACTACCCGGCCGGTAAAACGCCAGCCCGTCTTATTTATTCCGCACGGTGCTGGTCCATGCTTTTTTATGGACTGGAATCCTCCTCACATTTGGTACGGCATGGCAGACTTTCTTCGAAATATCGCCAACACATTAACTGAAAAACCCAAGGCAATTTTAATCGTTTCTGGTCACTGGCAGAGTGCTGACTTCCGCATTACAGCCAGCTCAAATATGGAATTGATTTATGATTATTTTGGATTTCCTGCGCACACTTACGAGTTAACCTACCCTGCCTCGGGTGACCCCTTGTTAGCCAAAAAAGTCAAAAATTGTCTCAATCAAGCGGGTATAAAAAATGAATTGTATAATCAGAGAGGTTTTGATCATGGGGTATTTATTCCATTGAAACTGATGTTCCCAGACGCTGAAATACCAGTGGTGCAATTATCGCTAAAGAACGACCTAGACCCATCTGCTCACTTTGAAGCTGGTTCTGCTTTAAGCAAATTACGCGATGAAGGAGTATTAATTATCGGGAGTGGCATGAGCTTTCATAATATGGCTGGCTATGGAGACGATCGTTTCAGCAGACCTTCTGAATTATTTGATGATTGGCTGACGCAAACTCTAAATAGCCCAGAATTACAGCGTCAAGACGCGCTAAAAAATTGGACACAAGCACCGCATGCTCGTGATTGTCACCCCTTACATGCTGAAGAACATCTACTCCCTCTGATGGTCGTTGCAGGTGCTGCCGGACAAGACACTGGAAAAAAGATTTTCTCTGAACAAATACTGAAAACTCAACTCTCAGCCTTTCAGTTTGGTTAAAACCCATTAAGAGCTAGACTTGAGAATTAAAAAAACAACATGCCGTTAAGCTTTCTAATCACCAATCACTATTAAACTATCGCTTACATTGACTTCACAATCTCTGATGCAATTGTGATTCCAGTTATCCTAGAGCTTTAAAATTGTCCTGAATTTCTTAATCAACGTTGCGTTATTGACTGACAAATCATTAAAAACGACTCTAACTTTATTTGTTTAATTGAATCTCAACTTCCTTATCACCGTAGTAAATATAAGCACGGTTATAAGGTAGTGGAGATTTTTCATGGCAATTTAACACTACCCAAGAATGAAAATTAGGCCTAGCAAAGCCGCACCAGTGATGACGTTGTTCAAAATCATCAGCCGGGTCTGGATTAGGGATATACTTACAAGGATTTCGAATTGACTCTATGAGCAAAGTATTTAATTCTGAGTCTTGCTCAATTTCAGGGTGAACTTCTAAAGCAATGCACCTTTCATTATCACTGCATGGGTGAGCATTAAGAACATACTTATAACTTACCGGTCTACAAATGCTCGTAACCATCGTAGGTGTTAGCAATCGGGATTGTTTAGCGTCACACAACTCCCCTTTTTTCGGTACTTTTGCAGGACAGGAATGCCATTTTTGGTCAAAAATACCCGAGTTATTAACTTCAACATTGCGCTGAAACCTGTCAACGAGAGCATATTTGTATGCATCAGCAGTACAAGCTCTAACTTCGTTTGGCCATTGCAATAATGTCGGTGTATCAATAAATGCAGGAAAGTTAGCCGCATGAATTGCATGAGATAACAACATCATTCCTAAAACATTGAAGGTTTTCATTGATCGCTCACTCTCTATGACAGAGTTTAAGAATTATTTTGTTAGATCGTAACTTACTGATTTTCTGATGAGTCAATTTAACAAATGATTAAGCTAGTAAGTAGATTGCAGATGAACGAGATCCATTATTGAATGCACAAAAATTCAGTAAACTCAAAAATTAGAAAGGATGCTCTTCTTCACAGAAGAACGGATAATGATAAGTTTGCCCGTAAAATAGACAGAAATTGAAAGCTCAGAAACAAAAAAGCCGGACTTTAAGCGTTTGATTTTTGTATTGTTTAACATCGAAACACGATACTCATTGTGATATTCAAAGAATACTCATTAGGATACTCAAAAAATACTCACAATCAACATTATTAGCTGTTTGTGTCTCTTTGTTTAAATTGGCATAAAAGACAGGCAAAACCCAGTAAGCACGCGGATTTCAGGCATAAAAAAAGGGTTCCGATTTGGAACCCTTTGTAAATAGTGGCGGATAGCGAGGGATTCGAACCCTCGAAGGGCGATTAACCCTTACACACTTTCCAGGCGTGCGCCTTCAACCGCTCAGCCAGCTATCCTTTAATTGTGGCGGATTATAAAGGCTTAAAGCGCAGGTGTCTAGTTCAAAGATAAATTTCACGAACGATATTCATTTTAGCCTCTTGGAAAACCCTCAACTGCCCCTCTATAACCCTACCGGCCGGTAAATATCTTGGAGATAAAAAAACCGGCTTTAAAGCCGGTTTTAATAAAGCATGGCTAATAGAAATTCTTACATCATTTCTAAATCATCTTGAACCGATTCAATTCCTTTAATCGCACAAGCTTCATCATCCATACCATCGGGTGCTCCACTGACACCGACGGCACCATACAATTTACCGCCTGCTTGAATCGGAGCAGAACCTGCCATAAAGGCTAAACCTTCTCCCATTGTCTGCAATGGACTGTTTGCACGATCACCCAATTGTGAACCTTTTACGTTGAACATCACTGAGGTGTAAGCTTTTTTCGCACTGATTGAGTAGGAAACTGGAGGTGCAATGGTGTCACGCATTTGCACTTGAGGAATTCCGTTGCGATCCACGACTGTGACGCTGATTGGAATCCCTTTTTCACGGCACGCTTCAATGGTTGCTTTTGCAATGGTATTTGCAACATCCATACTGAGACGGGCAACATTAACCGCCATTGGTTCTTCCGCATAGACAGGCATAGCACTCGCTGCCATTAAAACTGAAGCCATCAAGGTTTTTTTCATTGCTTTCATCCTAATTCTCCTAGGAAAGTTTCATAGAGAGTTTTTACAGGTGCATAAACTTTGCACAGGTTCGAGTATAAGAAATTTACCGGCCGGTAGGGATTGGAGTATTTAATTTATTGATTAACTAAATTTATTGAAAGCCATAAATAATAGGTATAAAAAAACCGAGACAATGATTTGCCTCGGTTTCAACGTTCACCTCGCCAGTAAAAATTCGTTACCGGCCGGTGAAGTTTCAATGATTTATCTTAATCAATTTTCTCGATTAAAGACCGCTTGCTGCCGAGCACGCTCTTCTTCTTGTTTAACACCGCCATGCCACTGCCAGATGTAGTACATCAATGGAATGACTAACAAGGTTAGAACCGTTGAAGACAAAGTTCCAAAAATCAGTGCAACGGCCAGACCACCAAATACTGGGTCGGTAATCATAATCATTGACCCGAAAATAATCGCCAATGCCGTCAATAATATTGGACGGAAACGAACTTTTCCTGCCTCAATGACCGCATCTTTAAGTGAACGCCCTTCAGCGCGATACTCAAGAATAAAGTCAATCAATAGCAGTGAGTTCCGCACCACAATCCCAGCCAAGGCAATCACCCCTATCATCGAGGTGGCCGTAAAGGCTTGTTCAGTCACCCAGTGTCCAGGGAACACTCCTATCATTGTGAGAGGAATTGCCCCCATAACGATCACCGGCATCATGAAGGATTTATAGTATCCAACCAAAATCAGGTAGATGAAAATCAAAGCAACGATGAAAGCCGATCCCATATCGCGGAATACATCCAAAGTCAGGCGCATTTCACCGCCCCATAACAAGGTGTAATCCATCACGTCTTTTGGCTGCGCTTCAACAAAACCAAGGTTTGCGGTATGGAAGGTCACACCGGAGTTTTCCAGCTTAACACCATCCAACATTGAATCCAAAGTTAGAACAGAGTACACCGGACTTGATTGGAGCAATTCACCACCCACCATCACCATGCGGTGCTGGTCACGGGAAATGACAGGCTTGGATTGAGCCTTCTGTTCTATGGTCGCAATCGCAGATAGTGGAACAGGAGAACCTGAGCGCGATTTAACACGAAGCGACATGAGCTGCTCAGCTACTGTACGCTCACTTCTAGGGAGGCGTACAATAATGTCCACAGGTTCTTTCACATTATCTAAATGCATGTAACCTAGCTCAAAGCCATTAATGTAATCACGAAGCATTTTGCTGACATGCGCAGGAACCACACCCAACAAGTTCGCCTGTTCACGATCGATATTGATTTCATAAATCGTGGCATCTTCAGTCACAGAATCATCAACATTAATCAAGCCATAAACTTGGTCAAACTTGGTACGGACTTCTAAGGCAGCTTCACGTAACTTGTCATAGTCCGGACCATAAAGTTCCGCCATGATTTGCGTTGTTACTGGAGGTCCTGGAGGCGTTTCATACAATTTAATATTCGCATCCGGAAAAGACTTTCGGATCTTCATGAGTGCTTGGTTAAAATTCTGGACAATCTCATGTGAAGAAACCGAACGCTGAGCTTTATTGACCAAGTTCACGCGAATTTGCGCAAAGTTTGCCCCCTGTTTAATCAAATCACCACGAACTAAAGCGGCAAAATCAATTGGCGCATGATCACCCAAATAAACACTGTAATCAGTCACAAATTGCGTTTCAGACAACATGGCTCCCACATGACGCACTACGCGGTCCGTTGCTTCAAGTGCCGTGCCTTCAGGCATATCAACTTGAACCAAGAAGGTGGATGTATTGTCGTAAGGCAACATCTTAACTTCAACACCGGCTGGGTGAAGAGGATTGTTCATGCCGTCATCACGCATAAACTGCAATGCGGGTTGCATCATCGATGCAATCAAAGTTCCTAGAACCACTAACAGGAAAATATTACGTTTGGTCCGTGATTCAATTAATGGAACAATCGATTTCACATAAAGTTTTTGCATCCAATCTTCTTTATGAACATGAACAGATTCCATGCTCTGGCGCGCTTGCATTTCTTTAATGGCTTTTTTGCCCAAGAATCGATACGCAACATAAGGCACCAAAATATAGGCAATCACCAAAGAAGCAATCATTGCAACGGGCACGTTAAATGGAATCGGTGCCATGAACGGTCCCATCATTCCCGTTACGAACAGCATTGGAATAAATGCCAAAATAACCGCAATGGTCGCGACATTCGTTGGATTACCAATTTCGTTGGTTGCGTTTATCAACACTTCATCAAACTTTTCTGGGTCAAATCCATCATGAATATGTCGGTGAATGTTCTCAATAACAACAATCGCAGCATCCACCAAAAGTCCGAGCGATAAAATAAGAGCAAACAACGTGATTCGGTTAATGGTTTGTTCGGCAATTAAACCAATGAACAACACCACAAACAGAATCAAAGGAACCGTCAAGGTCACAATGCTTGCTTCGCGCCAACCAAGAAACAGTACCAAAATAATAATGACGGAACCCACAGCGATGCCTAAATGCTCAACCAACAGATTCACAGCAGCATTCGCTTTTTCACCATCATTACGGGTGACGACAACATCGACATTAGCAGGCAAAACAGAACGCTTAAGCTCTTCCATTTGCGAAAGAACTAAGTTGGCAACTTCAACCGCATTTGTTCCTGGTTTTTTTGCCAAGGTAATGGTGACAGCCGCTTGCTCGCCATGACTTCTTTCAGCTGCATTAGGTCCAAAACCGATTCGCGTAAAGCTTTCTGATTCTTTTGGCCCGTCTTCAATCGTTGCAATATCTTTTAGATAAAGCAAACGACCATTCTCAGAACCGATGACAATGTCACCGACTTCTTTGGCATTACCTAAAAAGCCATTGACGCGTACCAAACGGTTTTCGTTGTTATTGACCAAAGCACCGACTGGAACAGAAACGTTTGACCCTTCGAGCATATCGCTAATCTGATCTAGCGAAAGCCCAGTCAAAGCAATTTTCTGAGCATCCAGCCAAACATTAATCGCACGCTCTTTACCTCCGACTACCTCTGTAAAAGAAACACCAGGGATATTGCGCAAATTCTCAACTAAACGGAGAGAAATATCGCGTAAATCATAGCCTGAAATTTCACTTGAGGTCACCGACAAAGTCATGATCGGTACATCATCAACATTGATAGGTTTTACCAGAGGTTGTTGCGTTCCCGGCGGCATCTTATCCATGTTCTGCATCAGCTGGTTATAGACCTTCACCAAAGAATCCACTTGGTTTTGCCCTACATCAAACTGTACCGTCACCACCCCAAAATCATTCGCTGCATAACCAAAAGTATGTTTCACTCCCGGCAAGGCAGACATAATGGTTTCAAGTGGCTTAACCACCATGTTTTCCACTTCTTGAGGTGTTGCACCACCTTTTGGAACAATAATATTGGCCGCTGGCACAACAATTTGTGGGTTATATTCACGTGGGGTAATTAAATACGACAGAATCCCTGCAAGTGTTACCGCAATCATAATCATCATCGTGATTTTTGAATGGATAAACACTTTGGCAAGTTTTCCAGCAATATTCAGTTTCGCCTCTTTATTTTCAGGCATATCAGGAGATTGCTGCATAGACATCCGGCTTAAGCTCCCTGTTCAGTTGATGCATTTTCTGACGAGTTATTGGTCGTTTTGACTGTATCGCCATTTAAAAGACTTTGGTTGTTATCAATCACAATTTTGTCACCCAGAGCAAGACCGGATTGAACTTCAATATCGCCATTAATCTCAACACCGGTTCTCACCATATGGAAAAACGCTTTACCTTCATCCACTACAAACACACCATCGATACCTGCACGAGTGACGACTGCTGATTTAGGGATCATCAAAGTTTGACGCTCACCACGAGTAAAACTCACACGTGCAAAGGTACCTGAATTAATCGTACTCACCGCTGGCAAACTTAGTTTCACAGTATGCGTGCGTGAACGAGGATCCGCTGCACCTACCAAAGTATAAATTGTGCCAACCATTGCTTCTGGTTGCCCATCGACCAAGACTTTGGCTGTATCGCCATTGCGCAATTTCGCAAACAGTTCACCAGAAACTTCTGTCTGTACACTCAAGGAACTCAAGTTCTCAATTGAAAGAATTGGATTTCCGGGTGCAGCCAAATCCCCCGCAACCGCCATTTTTTCAACAACTACACCACTAAACGGAGCTGTAACATTGGCATATCTCAATTGGGAGCGTGCTTGATCCAAACCTGATTTAGCGGCTGCTAAGTTCTCTTGCGCAACCGAATATTGCAAACGAATTTTATCGAATTGCTGTTTTGAGACAGAATCATCCTTAAAGAGTTTTTCAAATCGATCGAAATCAAGCTTTGCATCCGTTAGCGCGGCCTGAGCTTGTTGATAACCAGCTTGTGCTTGAGTAATTTGACTGCGAATATCGGACGAATCAATTTTAAACAATACTTCGCCACGCTTAACACTTTGGCCAACTTCCACTCGTAAATCTTTTATGTACCCCATCAGACGAGACGCAATACGAGCTCTTTGATCCGGCACAACCGTTCCTGGTACGACAGCCGTTAAAGGAATGGTTCCTAACTGAACTTCATCCACTTGTGCTTGAATGACTTGTGCCTTTGGCTTTTCTGAAACTTGCGCTTCCTGTTGACATCCACTTATTCCTAAAGCAGCAGCCATAAAGGCAACAGCAAACAATGCTTTTAACTTTTTCATAAAACTTTTCCCTTAAAAACTTAAATCATCGCCATTTGAATAGCATTAAATCGCTTAAATTGTCTGAATATCAATCATGCCAGCCAGCATTCGTAATTGTGCTTGCTGAATCTTGACGTCATATTGCGCCTGAACCAAGTCAGCATTGGCTTTGTCTAATTGCGTTTGGCTTGCCAATACCTCAGTAATCGTCGCCACACCACCTTCAAATCGACGTTTAATCAGTTCTTGAGCTTTTGTCGCCTGCTCTACCGCCAACTGAGTTGAATTGACCTGTGTTTTCGCAATATTTAGAGAACGCCAAGCCTTGTATATGTTCATACGAACGTCATTTTCCTTAGCTTGAAGCTGAGCTTTTTTTTCATCTGTCGCAGCACGAGCCATTTCAACTGCGCTTTTTGTCACACCAAAATCAGTAAGCGTCCAAGCTGCAACCCCTGCAACAGTATAACTGGATGAACCCAGACCTATATTTTCGTCATTCCAATCTTGGCGAACCATTACATTAAAGCTTGGCAGGTTCTCCGATTGTGCCACTTTGATTGATTTCTTCTCCGCTTCAATCTGTTCACGCATGGCCAACAGTTCAGGATTTTGTGATAGAGCTTTTTGTACAATCTGTTCGATTGTCATTCCCGTTACATCAAAGTCGGTTGACTCACCAACATCCAAAGGTTCCGACAAATCCATATTCATAAGGATCTTTAAAGCATCCAAGGCCATTTGCTCTTGTTCTTGCGCTTTCATCAGTGCGACATTCGCATTGGCTTGATTCACTTGTGCAGACAAAAGCTCTGAACGTACAATGACACCTTGCTCAACCAAGTTGCTGGTCATTCGAACAAATTCATCAGCCGTTTTCTTGGCTTGCTTCGCTACCGCAATATAAGCTCTGGCAGCATGGACAGCTTCATAGGCTTGGTAATTGTTAAAGACCAAAAACTGTTTAGTGGCTTCTTCACCGCCTTGTGCCGCACGGATCATTGATCTGGCCTGCTCTTGATAAAGACCAATTCTGCCACCATTCCAAACAGGTACCATCACCTCAAGACGGGTATTTAAATCAGTGTGAGAACTTGGTTCGTTTAGATTATCAGGAGCTTCATGAACATTTTGGTTTTGCATGAATGAGCCTGCGCCAAAGTCATTGAAGGTAGCTTGACGCTGCTGTAGTTTCATACCAAATACATTAAGTGGGTTATTGGATAGAGAGCCTATGACACTCAATTTAACCTGCGGCATACGAGAATTTTCGGCTTTAGCAAGTGCTGCCTGAGCTCTTGAGATTTGAGCCTGGCTAACCGTCATATTCGGGTTTTGGCTCAAAGTCCTTTCAACAACTTGCTTAAAAGTCATTGTCTGCGAATGAGCCACGCCACCAAACGTAAAACTTGTCAAACTTGCCATGGCAAGTATCAGTATTTTATGTCGAGGATATCGACGAGAAGGCTTTTGCATAACTGCTCCCAAATTTAAAAAATTTTTTGATGTTATTTGACGCTACAACAAACTTGGCATACGAACACAAAAAAAGGATGTCAAACATCCTTTTTTTGAGCCCAAACTAAGCCCGACATGGAAGATAAATCAACCATACTCATGAATTATGTGGAACTCAAACACATTAACATATAAGAATTTGCTGATATTATAGGGATTTTCCTTACATTATAAAAGCTTACTTATTCAAACTTATGGGTGAACTCATCAATAAATCACTTGAATAACCTTTCTTAACCAAATTAATTCACCATGAAAGAAATGGCTAGCATTTTCTCGCCAGTAGACATCAGGCTTTTTGGCGACCTGCCTTGCCCAATCCAACACCTCTTGAGCGCAGATGACTTCATCTTGCCCACCCTGAATCATCGTCCAACAAAAACCTTCCGATTGAGCAAACTCAGGCCAGACAATCGTTGAAAAATCATATATTCCAACCGGTGGCGCCACCGTCAACAAAGAGTCAACTTGAAGATGCTCAAGTGCTTTCAATGAAACAAAGCTTCCAAAGGAGAAGCCTCCTAAATGAATTTTGTCAAAACCTTGGTCAAATTTTGCCCACTCAACCACCGCTAATAAATCTTCAACCTCACCGACACCTTGATCGTATTCCCCTTCACTTTTTCCAACACCGCGAAAGTTGTAGCAAATAGTAGAAAACCCTTGTTTTTGAAAGGCACGCTCCATTGTCGTAATAACTTTATTATTCATAGTGCCGCCATACAGTGGATGAGGATGACTTAAAACGATCAACTTCTTAACACTACCGGCCGGTGATTTTTCACTATCAACGGCATGAAATCGAATCTCTAAATCGCCAACGCTTCCCTGAATCATCAATGTTTCCGCATTCGCTTGTGTTTTAACTTTCATAAATATTTCCTAAATTTTAGTGCGAATTTTACCGAAAACCTTAGGTGAAACACATATTTCGGTAAAATCAAACAAGGTTCAATTTATTTAGGATTTATTGGATATTCATCATTCTGTTCTGGCCATGCAGATCTTATTTTTCAGCAAAAACAGAATCCAATCTTAATTTCCCAAAGATCCGACTCAACTTCTTACTAAAAGGCTTGTTATGTCCCAAACTGTTCTTAAAAAAATCGTCATCGATGACGCAGTTCCTTTTGCACAAGAAATTTTTGGTCATTTAGGTAAATTACACCTTCTTCCAGGAAAAGCGATTCAAGCAGATGATGTCAAAGATGCGCAAGCACTGATTATTCGCTCTAGAACGCAAATCAATAAAGCTCTTCTTGAAAATAGTGATGTGAAATTTGTCGGCAGCACGGTCGTCGGTCTGGATCATGTTGACCAAAACTACTTACAAACGGCCGGCATTAAGTTTTACTCCGCGCAAGGCTGTAATGCGAATTCAGTTGCTGAATTCGTTATCAATGCTTTATTCGAATTGGCTGAAGCGAAAGGGTTTGATTTAAGTCAAAAAACATTGGGCATTATCGGTGTCGGGAATGTCGGTAGTCGTCTATTCACAAAAGCGGAGCAGCTTAACATCAAGTGTCTAGTGAATGATCCACCAAAACAGCTCAATGAACCGGAGGCTTATGAGTATCGGACACTCGATGAGGTCTTAAAAGCTGACATTATCAGCGTCCATACACCACTCACAACAGAAGGCCTGTTTGCGACCCAAAATTTAATTAGCGCTCAAAAACTAAGTCAAATACAGCCACATCAAATTATAGTCAATGCAGCTCGAGGCGGAATTATTGATGAACACGCTTGGATAAACACCCAAACTCTTGCGAACATTATTGATTGTTGGGTAAATGAACCACATATCCATTCAGAGCTGTATAAAACAGCTTTTTTTGCGACACCACATATTGCTGGCCATAGCTTTGAAGCCAAACTTGCTGGAAGTGAAATGGTTTATCAAGCACTTTGTGATTTTCAAAAAACATCACCTAAAACAGATTGGAAGAAAATTTTACCGGCCCCTTCAACCCCAATCGAGCAGAAAAATTTATGTTTAGAAAACTCTCAATTAGCAAAATTTAAACAAACTTTACTGAGAGATATCTTTCGAAAATGCCATGATATTTTTTCAGATCACAATGGCATTTCTGCCAAAACACATCAGGAAATTGAAAAAAAATACGAATTTTTTCGAAGAAATTATCCAATTTATCATGAATGGCACCAACATAAAGTCGTTTCCCTTAAAAACAAAGAACTCGACAACCTATTGAAATCACTTGGTTTTCAAATAATTCAAAACAAAAAATAAACTTTATTAGCATTTCATAATAAAAGATTATTATTAACTGCTAAAAAAATTTAGATTTGATTTTGCTCCATGGTGCTTTAACCTAGTTTTTGAAAATTTGACTCATTCAAAATTTTTGCCAACTCATTGGAGATACTACATGAAAATAAAAAATCTATTCAAAGCCGCAATTTTAGCGGTATCTGTCACAGCTCTTTCTGGTTGTGGAACTATGAACGCAATCAGCAATCTAAATGATGGTGCCGGTGAAACCTTTATGCAAATCTGGGACAAGTGGGTCGAAGCAGAAGGTGATATCGCTGAAGCAACTATGTGGGAAGTGAAAGTTGAAGAAGGCGTTGAACTAGAAGATGTTATTGATGCAATCAACAATGTGGGAATCAACCGCAACATCAAAAACGTTGGCGAGCTTCCTCTTTCAGAAGAACTAAAAGCTCGTGGTGTTGAATCAGGCGTTGTTCACGTAATGTCATTCTGTAACCCAGATACTGCACGTAAGATGATCGACTTCTCACCAGCAATGGGTGGTTTCTTACCATGTCGTGTTAACATCATTGAAAAAGAAGATGGTCTTTACATCTACACAATGAACATGGATATGGCAATCAAAATGGGTCGTAAAATGCCTCCAGAACTTTACGAAGCAACGATGCAAGTTCGTAACACTATGTGGGAAATGTTGGACAAAGGCTCTAAAGGCGAATTCTAATCCCTCTCCTATAGAAATCACATAAAAATCAAGAATTGAAAATCCCCCTCCGACCGCGCTTAGCCCCCTTTTAAGCGCGGTTTTTTTATATAAGATTTACCGGCCGGTGTTTATACCCAAATGAGTTCTTGTGCCCGAATAGGTGCTTATACCTGTAAAGGTAAACTTTTCTAATTTAAGACAATAAAAAACCCGATTAAGATAAACCTAACCGGGCTTTAAACTTCAAGCTAATTTTGATTGGTCAAATTAGCTGTGCCAAATATCTTTGGTAATTGATTGATACCAAGAGAAAGCATAGTTGGCTTCTTGTTTACGCTCTTCAAGACTTGCCGCACCTTTGCTCACACCACCAGCACCCTCAACACCTTTCAACACACCGTCAACCGGTTCATAAACACCCACTACACTAATTCCGTATTCAGAACCTACTAAGCTGTAACAGGTGTTTACCGTGCGAATTGCTGGCATATCCAAACCATTAAGGTCAGTAACAACGGCTGCCGCACAATGTTTACCCTGAACAGATGCTGAATGACCCGATTTCGGCATCGCACCTGCAATACATGAATCTCCGACCACATAAATACCTTTATGCAGTTTGGATTCAAACGTGCCTTGATGCACCGGGCACCAACCTGAATCATCTGTCAAACCGATATCAAACGCAATCTTTCCGGCTTTTTGAGCAGGGATCACATTGATGACATCAGCAGTAATGGTATCGAATTCGCTGTAAACCGTTTTGTTTTCCACATCGATCTTGGTGACTGTAGCGCCATCAATCGCACCATACCACTCAATCATTTGGCCATAAAGCTCACGCCAACCGCCCATAAACAATGACTGTTTTGAGAACTTATTCTTGGGATCCAAACACATAATGGTGGCCGTTGGATTATGGCGTTTGAAATAATCCGCAACCATTGAAAGACGTTCATAAGGTCCTGGTCCACAACGGAATGGATTAGGAGGAGCAACCATTAAGAACCTTCCACCCTGTGGCATTTCTTTGATTTGCTTCGCCAACAACTCTGTTTGTGGTCCCGCTTTCCATGCGTGTGGAAGGATCTCAGAAGCTTCTTCTGAATAGCCTTCAATAGCATCCCAGCGGAAGTCAATCCCAGGTGAAACCACCAAACGATCATAAGCCAACACTTGACCATCATCCAAAGTGACTGTTTGCTTAGCCTTATCGACTGAAGTAGCCATTTGGTGAATCACATTAATATCATGCTCACTTTTCAATGACTCATAATCATGAGTTAAATATTCAACATCAACTAATCCAGCTAAATACCAGTTTGAACCTGGGCATGTCATATAAGTCTTCTTTGGCTCAATGATGGTGACATCAACACTTGAGTCATAACGCTTGATGTATTTTGCAACGGTTGAGCCACCGAAACCTCCACCAATAACCACGACTTTTTTGCCTGAAGTACTGCGCACATTATTGGAACATGCTTGCAAACCGAATGCAGAACCTGCCACACCAGCAGCTGCCATTGCCTTAATTAAACTTCTACGATTAAACATTTTCATTGATCTCCCCCTTAAGGCTTTAAGCTACCTAAATAATCCGCAATGGCTTTCAACTCATCATTTGAGTAACCTTTTACATGGCGTTGCATAATCGTATTAGGACGTTCGCCAGACTTGAAGCTCAACAATTGTTGATACATGACATCCGCCGGATAACCTGCCAAAGGTGGAATCGTATTACCATCAACATATTTCCCTTCAGGACCATGACACTGGAAACATGTTGTTGCATGCAATTCTCCAGTACTGATATTAACGGTTCTTTCAGCTTGAACAGTAGAAGGCAATGCTGCAACAAAACCTGCCATAGCGATACCCTTTACTAACAGAGGGAGTTTTTTAAACATAATAGATGCCCTTATTTAAATGACGCACTTACTTGAAAACAAATACCTTTTTCATTACCTAAATAAAATTCGCAAACGTAAGTCCTTAAAATCATTATGGAAATGAAATGGTATAAATTTTTCAATATGCTTTTATAAAATAAATCTGGGGTATTCTGCAAAGTTCCTAGGCAATTGGTAATTATTTATTTTTATAAATTAGACAAGATTTTATTTATACCTATAGAAAAACAATTATGTTTTATTTTCAAAGCCTATAAGAAGCATTTTCAATACGAAATAGTATTAAATAATTCACAATTCATAAATTTAATTTATGTATAAATAACTATTTAAAATAATTAAAACACTTTTAAGCAGCTTACCAAAGATGTTTTCCAAGACGATTTTACTCTAAACCCACTACTGAAAATCCGGAGAACCATAAGTCAAAGTTAGGGAAAGTTCTCCAGATCAGCAGATTTAGGAGCTTGCTGTTGATAAATCAAAAGCCGTATAGTTTTTTGGAATTTTGCATTAACCAAGCCAGAAACTTCTCGGCCGACTGGCACCGCTAAATCAACCTTTAAACCCTGCCACTGCAACACATTATCAATCACTAAAGCGTCACACACATTTGGACGAAAATCATCTGGTAAGTGAGAAGCAGATCTGACCTGAGCACATTCAAACTACTGGCTAGGATTAACCTGTCGAAGAAAAATTAAATGAATATAAAAATTTTAGGCAACAAAAAACCCCAGGCTTTGAAACCCGGGGTTTTCGCATCAAGCTAATTTAAACTGACTTGCGTCAGTAGTTAAATTAGAACTTGTGTAGGATACCAGCAATGTAGTTAGAGTTGCTGTCAGTACCTTTGATGTCTTCTTTGTCTACAGTGTAGATGTAAGCAGTCGTTTTCTTACCTAGAGAGTAGTTTAGACCGATAGACCATGCAGACTCATCACCACCGTTGTCGTAGTCATCCATTGAGTACTTAACTTTAGGCATGAACTTACCAATTTTGTATGCTGCTTGAGCTTGGAAGTTTTCACCGATGTCGTTCTCTTGGTACATACCGTTTACAGTTAGACCAGAAGCTTTGTATTGTGCAGAAAGACGAACTAGCTCTTCACCAGCATTATCTAACCAGTCACCACCGTCCATAGCAAGTGCTAGGTATAGACCTTCTTTAGTTGAACCGTACATTGCAGCAACAGAATAACCATCGTCTTTTTCAACGTTATCTTCAGCTTCACCCATTACAGCAGCCGCTACAATTTTGATACCACCGAAAGATGGAGAAACATATGCTAGAACGTCATCTGCACGGTTCTCACCACCGTTAGCACCGATCTCAGTCATTTTACCAAGGTCAGCTGCACCATCGTTGAAAAGGTCAGAAGGCTGAGACATTTTCAATGGAGTGTCGTGACGACCCATAAGAACTGTACCGAAACCACCAGCAAGACCAACATAAGCATTACGTTGTGAAAGTACATCGTTATTTTTAGAATCAGCAATAGAATCTAGACCGAATTCAACTTTATATACTGCTTTAAGACCGTTACCTAGATCTTCAGAACCTTTAACACCTAAGCGAGAAGCGGTAGAGTTTACAGAAGTATCTTTACCATCCGTGTCATTGATATTTAGGTTTAGTTGACCGTAAACAGTAGGAGCATCAGCCATTGCTACTGGAGCAGCGATTACAGAAGCGATTGCTAGAGCAATAATATTCTTTTTCATGTTTCATTCCTTAAGTTGTTTTTATACACCGAGTTTGTCGGCTTGCTGCGTACTTTAGCCAAGCACTTTTGACATTGCAAACCTTTTTTCAAAAAAAAACGACATCAATTTTAAATTGTTGCATTTTTACAACAATAAGCATACTCACCCAACAACAAAACAAGCAACAAACTTACCGGCCAGTATCTCTGAAGCCTTCTCCTATAAACGGCTCGACTGAGTGAAAAATTTTCAACCCATAAAAAACAAAAAACCCGCTTGAGAATTTCTCGAAGCGGGTTTTGCAGGCAACCATATAAATATGGTCGCATAAACGATAATCGAAAGATTAACGTTTTGAGAACTGTGGACGACGACGTGCTTTGCGAAGACCAACTTTCTTACGTTCAACTTGACGCGCATCACGAGTCAATAGACCACGTGTACGAAGTGCTGAACGGTTTTCTTCAGAGAAGTTAACCAATGCACGTGCCAGACCGTGACGTACTGCACCAGCTTGACCAGTAGTACCACCACCAACAACGGTGATGTTCGCGTCAAACTTTTCTAGGTTTTCAGTCGCTTCTAGCGGCTGATTGATTACCATAAGATCTGTTTCACGTGCAAAGTAGTCAGCGATATCACGACCGTTAACTGTCATTTTGCCAGAACCCGCTTTCAAGAAAACGCGAGCAACTGAGCTTTTACGACGACCTGTTCCGTAGTATTGTTCTGCCATTTTTCGAATCCTCTTAAATGTCTAGTGCTTGTGGTTGTTGAGCTGTGTGTGGGTGATCAGTTCCCGCATACACTTTTAGCTTTTTCATCATCGCACGACCCAAAGGACCTTTTGGCATCATCCCTTTTACTGCGTACTCAAGCGGACGGTTAGGCGCTTTCGCCATCAACTTTTCAAAGTTAGTTGACTTCAAGTTACCCACGTAACCGGTTACATGATGGTACATTTTGTCTTTACGCTTGTTACCTGTGACAGCAATTTTTTCAGCGTTAACAACAACAATGTAATCACCACAATCCGCATGCGGAGTGTATTCTGGTTTATGCTTACCACGTAGACGTGACGCAATTTCTGAAGCCAAACGACCTAGCGTTTTACCTTCAGCGTCAACAACATACCAGTCGCGCTTGATTTCTGCAGGTTTTGCAACAAATGTTTTCATAATTTGTTCCTAATAAACTAAATTTAATCCAAATCCAAAGGATAAAAACTCAAAAATTTTAAGATTTTCATCCACTTACTGTTTAACGGGCAATAAGGGGAAGGATTATTAAGCGCGCAATTATACAGATTCGCCGGCCGGTTGCAATTGCTAAATCCGTGAAATTGCAAACTTTTTTGCGATTTAAGAAGGTTGGCTTTTAACCATAAAAAAACCGGCCGGTAGAAACTCTACCGGCCGGTAAAAACCAACTCAAGGAATGTTGAGTTAACTCATCCTCCTCATGAGATAACTCGGGACCTAATTACATTAGGTCAAAAGATTTTGAAATGCTTAACACAACAAATTGATCTTCTTCAGGGTTACCATCTGTATCAGAGTAAATATAATTAACGCCGCCGTCTAAACCTTCAGCTAGCGAGAAAGAATAACCAAGATCTAAGTATTTAACATCTGTGTCATCAGTATCCACATCACCATCTAGAATACCGTAAGTTCCAGAGAAGTCGCCATAACCAAGAGACACATACATATGATCATAATCAATGTCACCATTACCGTAATTATCATAAGTACCACGATCATAACCAACTGTAATCATGTCATAACCTAATGAAAAATTTACTTCTTGGTAAGTATCATCAAATGCATCATCTGTGTAGTAATAACCAGTTACACCAACACCTGCAGAAATTGGACCTAGGTTACCAGACCAACCTGCGTATAGATCATACTCTAAACCTGCTTCAACATCCGCAGCCCAAGTACCGATATAAAAACCTGACTCATGCTCATAATCCAATCCTGCTGATGCAGATGCAGACTCAGTTTGTTCAACACCACGAAAAACATAGTTAGATACCATGCCTGCGTTTGCAGAAACACCTGCTTGCGCAGTAGCTGGTGCAATAGCCATCATAGAAGAACCTGCAACAACTGCAGAAAGGATTGCTGTTTTTAAAGCTGTCATTTTCATTTATCAAACTCTCCATTTGTTTGGGATAAATTAAGTCAAAACTCTTCTAGCCTTTATCAATCAAAATGCCACAAACCAAAAACACCTTTGAAAAACAACAACTTAAATAAATAAACCACCCTTCTCTTATAAACCAAAGCTCCTTACCTCACGACATTGCACCAATAAAACCACACCCTGCACCAATAAAATTGCTAAATTTGCAACAAATCGCTTTCCTGTTGTAAAAAAGCCTCAAAACGTTTTTCAAACAAACGAAAATTCTGAACGACTTGCTGACCTCGCATAGTTAACACACTTCCACCGCCCGATTTTCCACCTTGAACCTTTTCCACGAGTGGTTGCTGGTACATCTGATTCATCTCATCAACAAGCTTCCAAGCTTTTTTGTATGACATTCCCATCTCCTTTGCCGCTTTGTTCATAGAGCCTGATACTGCAATATGCTCCAACAGCTGAATTCTTCCCACCCCTAAATAACTCCCTTTTTCACCGGCCAGCCAGAAACGCGCATGAATCTTTTCTGAGTATGCTCCCCCCGGTATTTTCTCTTCAAAGCTCATTTCCACTTTTTTATGCTCAGTCACTCACAACCCCTTTTTATTGTTTTATCTCTTTCATACCAAAATCTTACAAACTAATCACAAAAATTAACACCTGCTCAAGGATCAATCCATCAACTTAGCGTCATCCTGAATTCAAAAATGGTTATTTATGAAAAATACCTTACTTTTCAAAATCCGCTAAAATCAATAATGAAAATTTCTTTCAATCCACCCTCAACTAAAATGAGCTTCAAGTCATTTTCAGGAGTTTTAGAATGAATGTCGGTCGTTTAGATCAAATTATTCGTATTGTAATTGGTGTTTTCTTTATTTTATTAGCCTATTTGGAACTCACTGGCTCATGGGGTTATATTGGAGTAGTCCCTCTTTTCACTGGCTTGGTGCGCTGGTGCCCGATTTACAGCATTTTGGGATTCCAAACCTGTCCAATCCACTCGCATATTGATTACCACAAATAAATTTTCCTTACCGGCCGGTATCCTTTATCGGTCAGGACTCAGACCATTTCACTCTTTTCCCATTCAACAAGGCAGATTTGCAATCGGAACACTTCCTGCTTCTTGGTTATTTTTAATGTTTGCAATTTAATGATTCTTTGATGAAGGATTTATAAATTTTGCACGCTTAGATATGCAAAATTGCGAATGAATCGTTAGAATGCATAAAACCATAGTCCACATACAATAAAACAGAGTGAAATATGAAAAAAGTTGTTATCCCTGTTGCAGGATTAGGAACACGATTCCTGCCTGCAACCAAAGCCATTCCAAAAGAGATGATTACGCTCGTCGACAAACCTCTTATTCAATATGTGGTTGCTGAGGCCATTCGCGCTGGATTTACGGACATTATTTTGGTCACCCATTCTTCAAAAGGCGCTATCGAAAACCATTTCGATCACAACTATGAGTTAAACAAAACGCTCGTCGAAAAAAACAAACTTGCTTTGTTAGACATTATTGACAACATTCTTCCCGGTGATGCCAATATTATCTCGGTTCGCCAACCCATTGCTCTTGGGCTTGGTCACGCAGTTTTATGCGCCGCACCAATTATTGGCGATGATGACTTTGCTGTCATGCTACCAGACGTGATTTTGAACGAAGAATCTTGTGATTTAGCCAAAATGGTTCAAGCTTTTCAATTAAACCGAAAAAGCCAAATTATGGTGGAACCTGTACCACAGGAAGAAACATACAAATACGGTATCGTCGATATTCAAGGCAGAGAGCTTGCACCTGCAGAATCCACCGAAATGGTAAACATGGTTGAAAAACCCTCTGTCGATAAAGCACCTTCAAACTTATCGGTTACCGGCCGGTATATTTTAGACAATGACATTTTAGGTATTCTTAGAACGACGCCAAAAGGCGCTGGCGGCGAAATTCAATTGACAGATGCAATTGATACCCTAATGAAAGCACAAGGCGCAGAAGCTTATCGTTTAGAAGGCAAAAGCTATGACTGTGGTGATAAACTAGGATATCTGCAAGCGACTTATGAATTCGCTTGCCAACATCCAGAACTAGGACCTTCATTTACTGAATGGCTAGCTACGATAGCTCAGGAGACTTAATGAAAAATACTCAGGCCTATTCCCAATTAAGCCAATTGGCTGAAAACCTTCAAACGACAGATTTGAAATCTTTATTTGATGACGAAAATCGATTTGAGCAATTTCATGTCACAATGCCTGGAGCAATGCTTGATTTCTCCAAACAAAAAATTACATCTGAAATCTTTAATCAATTAGTGTCACTGGCAAAAGAAGTCGACCTAAAAGGTTGGATTGACCGCTTAATTTCCGGTGAAAAACTGAATCACACAGAAGGCCGTGCCGCATGGCATACAGCGCTTCGAAATCTAAGCGAACCTTTGCCAGAGGTTGAGTTGCAATGGCATAAAATGGCCTACATTGTTCATGAACTCCACTCCAAGCAAATGCGAGGATACTCAGGAAAACCGATTTATGATGTGGTCAACATTGGGGTTGGAGGAAGTGATTTAGGTCCATTAATGGTCACGCACGCCTTGGAAATGCAGAAAAAACCGGATGCGCCTAACGTACATTTCGTTTCAACACTCGACGGTCGTCAGCTTCAGTCGATTCTGGCTAAACTTAATCCTGAAACCACTTTGTTTGTTGTGGCTTCAAAATCCTTCACTACAATTGACACCCTCTCTCTAGCAGAGACAGCCAAAGAATGGATGCTCGACCATTGCGGTTGCTCGACGACCGTTATGCGCCATTTTATTGGCGTCTCAACCAATGTCCCCAAAATGAGCGAATGGGGTATTCTCCCAGATTACCAATTAGAGTTTTGGGACTGGGTTGGTGGTCGTTTTTCGCTTTGGTCATCGATCGGTTTAACCATTGCTATCCAACAAGGAATGGAGGGATTCAAAACCCTTCTTCAAGGTGCTCATGATATGGACACCCATTTCCAAGAAGCACCGATTGAACAAAACCTTCCGGCTTTGGTCGGACTCATTGGTGTATGGAATACCAACTTCTTGAACTTAGCTGGTCAAGCCATCCTTCCTTATGATTCCCGACTTAAGCATTTTGCAGGCTATCTAGAACAGTTGGAAATGGAATCCAACGGCAAGCACACTCAACGAGACGGTGAATTTGTTGACTATCGAACTTGCCCGATTTTGTGGGGTGAAGTTGGCCCGAATGCACAACATGCTTTCTATCAGCTGTTACACCAAGGAACGGAACGTGTCATGTCTGACTTTATTTTATTTAAAGAAGGACAAGGAACTGACGAACGTGCGCAATTCCATCAGAACTTAAATATCGCCAACTGCCTTGCACAAAGTCGCGCCATGATGGTCGGTCAAGAAAGTGATGACCCACATAAACACTATCCTGGAAATCAAGTTTCGAATACGCTGCTTTTAGACCGAGTAGATGCCTATCACCTCGGCATGCTAGTCGCCCTATACGAACACAAAGTTTTCACACAATCAGTCGTTTGGAACATCAACCCCTTTGATCAATGGGGCGTGGAACTCGGTAAAAAAATCGCCTTGAACATTTTAGATTCGATTGAACAAAAACAAGCCGACCATTTAGACGGTTCAACTCAAGGCATTTTGAAACAAATCTGGGAGCACACCTATGCAAATTAATGTTTTTGGCTCAACCATTTCTGCACTGGTCACCGCAGGTTGCTTGGCGGAAACCGGTAACCAAGTGACTTTAATTGGAAACATTCCAGAATCTATTGCTGAACCGAACCTTTCAAAGCTGCTAAAGAAACAATTGAAAGCCGGTTTTTTGAAGGTTTCTGAGCAGTTTAACCAAGAAGCCAACTTCCACTTTATTTCACTGCCTTCTGGTGCCTGTCAAGATGCAGTAGTGATTGCCGAACAGTTAAGCGAAAAAGCCCAAAAAGATAGCTATTTAGTACTTCGATCCAACTTTGGCTTTCCATTGTCTCATCAAGTCATTGACACAGCTAAACTACCCTTTATTGTGAATCCTGATTTTGCAGCTGACGGGAATGCCATTAATGCCTTTACAAGACCTGATCGAATTATTATTGGCAGTGAAGATGAACATGCAACTGAAGACTTTAAACGCTTAATGTCACCCTTCAATCGTAACCGCGATGTTTCGATTGTCATGTCTCCAGATTCAGCAATCTTAACTAAATACGCCACAAACGTGTTAATTGCAACTCGCATTAGTCTTATGAATGAACTTGCTCTGGTTGCGGAAGAAATGGGAGCGGATATTGAACAAGTCCGTCAAGGTCTTGGTTCAGACCAACGCATTGGTTTTTCTTACCTTTATCCTGGGGTTGGCTTCGGTGGTGAGCACCTCGAAATGGACTTAGAACGTGTCCAAGCGTTAATTGACAAAACGGGATCACAAGAGAATTTGCTACGCTCTGTAGCAAATATCAACCATACCCAAAAAGAACTTCTTTTCCGCAAGCTCTGGAAACATTTCGATTGCCAACTCACCAATAAGCAAATTGCCCTTTGGGGGATTAGCTACAAACCAAACAGTAGCTCCATAAAAGGTGCACCGAGCTTAGTGATGATTGAAGCCTTATTGCACCAAGGGTGCCAAGTCAATATCTATGACCCAAAGTTAGGAAAGTCATTCGACCAGTGGTGTCAAACCTATCTATCAGAACAGCAACGTTCGCAGTTGCATATTTTTGATGATCCCTACAACGCACTGGACAACTCTGATGCTTTGTGTGTTTTGACAGAATGGAAACAATTCTGGTCTCCAGATTTTTCAGAGATGCAACAACGAATGAAGCACTCGGTGATAGCCGACGGCCGAAATCTATATGATCCTGAGCATTTAAAATCACTTGGTTTTACATACTTTGGTGTGGGTCGAAAATAACTGACAAACCACTCAACAGCCCATTTATTCTGCTGAAATAAATACCGGCCGGTATAAATCCGGCCAAAACCGCCCTTTTTTCATACATCCTCTGAATCTCACATCTGGATAATTCAATGACTTATAGTTTAGATTGCATTAAAGCCTATGATATTCGCGGTCGCGTACCAGACGTTCTCAATGCCGATTTTGCTTACGATCTTGCACGTGCCTACAGCACAGTTTTCCAACCCAAGACACTTGTTGTTGGCCATGATATTCGCCAAGAAGGGCCTGAACTGAATGAAGCACTCTGTCGTGGCTTTGCCGAAAGCGGCGTACAAGTACTTCATTTAGGACTTTGTGGCACGGAAGAAGTGTATTTTGCAACCTCTCACTATCAAGCCGATGGCGGAATCATGATCACCGCCAGCCACAACCCCAAAGGCTACAACGGCATGAAGTTGGTTAAAAATGGATCACAGCCCATTGGTCAAGACTCTGGCTTGAAAGACATTAAAACAACAATGGCTTCTCAAAGTTTCTGTGAAACAGTGCCAACACCGACACCACTCGTTGAAATACATGACAAATCCGCTTATATCCAGCATCTACTTGGCTTAATTGATTTAGACGAACTAAAACCCCTGAAAATCCTGGTAAATGCTGGGAATGGTGCAGCCGGCCCAACATTCGATCAACTAGCCAAACACCTGCCCTTCGAATTTATTCGAATGCAACACGAGCCTGACGGCAATTTCCCGAATGGCATTCCAAACCCGATGTTATTTGAAAACCGCGAAGTAACGGCAAATGCACTTAAAGAAAATCAAGCCGATTTTGCAGTTGCTTGGGATGGTGATTTTGACCGCTGTTTTTTATTTGATGAAACCGGCTATTTTATTGAAGGTTATTATTTAGTCGGTCTTCTGGCGAAAACCCTTCTAGAAAGAAATCCAGGCGAAAAAATTATTTACGACCCACGCATGACGTGGAACACCATCGAGCAAGTCACAGAATCTGGTGGAATCCCTTTACAATGCAGAACAGGTCATTCATTTATTAAAGACATGATGCGTACAGAAAATGCCATTTACGGCGGTGAAATGTCTGCTCATCACTACTTTCGGGATTTCTTTTACTGCGACAGTGGCATGATTCCTTGGCTGCTCATAGCAGAACTGATGAGCAAAACGGGGAAAACGTTATCCGATTTAATCGGAGATCGTGCCAAACGATTCCCATGCAGTGGCGAGCTGAACTACAAAGTCACTAATGCCAAAGCAATCATGCAGGCTGTTGAAGCGGCTTACCTGCCTCTCAACCCTGTAATTGATCCAACCGACGGCATTGGCTATGAATTCAAAGAATGGCGCATGAATATGCGAACATCAAATACGGAGCCTCTGCTACGCCTAAACGTTGAATCTCGCGGCAATCCTGAATTGGTTGCTGCAAAAGTCAAAGAGATTGAGGCGATTATCGAACGTATCGGTTAGTTATTTAATTCTTTGACAAGATTACCGGCCGGTGACTTTTGTTATTGACCGGCACAACAAAATAATTGCACTCAATCCACTATTTAGTCAATTCTGAATAACTCGTTTAATTTATGGCAAAGCCAGTTATTCAGAGTCGACTATTTATCTTTGCAGCCTCAACCAAAGTAACGCCACAATTAATAAGATACCGGCCGGTATAAATGCGGCCATTACAGCAGGCAATTGATACACCGCACTTAAATTTCCAATTAACTGATTACCAAGATGAAATAACAACCCGATCAAAACCCCAATAAATATTCGCTGTCCCATACTCACCTGTCGCTGAGAACCAAAAATTAATGGGAAAACAATCGCAATCATTGCAAGCACAACCAATGGTGATGCCAATTTATTCCAATAAGCCATTTTCAGCGTACTCGGGTCTCCACCATTGACCTGCAAAAAATCAATCTGTTCTTGAAGCTGAATCAGATTTAAGCTTGTACTTTTCACCGTCAACTTTTCCAAGTCTGCCGGCAGAAAAGGTAAAGACAATTGAACAGAGTTTAAGTTCTCGTACTGATAGTCGATCCACTTTAGCTCAGGAACTTCAGGTTTCACCATCCAATCCAATGTCTTTTTCACGCCATTTCGTCCTATCCATTGTCCACTCTCAAAACGGACTTGAGGATAGCTTGCCTGCTTCGTTAACTCTCCTTTCTGGAGGTGATAAATTACAACATCACGTAAATCTTGATTGGAAATCGCTTGACCAATTTCTATAAATCTTTGATTATTTTTTACCCAAAACCCATTGGACTGTCCAAGCGAAAACTGTTTATTTAATGACTCTGCACGAAGTTTATTGGCATAAGTTTCTGCATTAACACCGATCGTCTCACCCATTATGGTCACAAACACCCAAAGCAATAATGCCACTTTAATCACGGCTAAAAAAATTCGCCGAATAGACCAACCGGTAACCCTTAAAACCGTTAATTCGGAGTGGTTTGCCAGATTTCCCATCCCCATAAGCGTACCAATCAGCAAGGCAACCGGGAACAATTGCACAATATAATTTGGCAATTTCAAAAGCACATAAATCGCTGCTAATTCAACAGCATAGTCATCCGTTAAATCATCTAACTGATTCATAAACTCTGTAAAACCGATTAAGGCCAGTAACACCAACAAGACCAAAAGAAAATGGACAACTAAAACAGATGACAGATAACGTTCTACGCGATTCATAATGGATTACCGAATTGATCCTTTGGGCAAGATGAACCTCGTTGTTTTTTGGATTGAATGGAATTTCTTTTCCAAATTTTGGCAAACTTCTGATCCCAACCAAGCGCCCAAAGCATAAAAACCGAAGGAATCAGCCAGAACCAAACAGGTGAACCACCTTCTTTGGCAATATCATCTGCTGACAATACTAACTGGTTGTAAATAATGAATATCAAGAGTGCAATAAACAGTTTGGCAAAACGCCCCTGTCTAGGCCCTGTTTTTGATAATCGCAAACCAATAAGTCCCAAAACTAAAATTGATAACGGAATGCTCAAACGAGAGTGCAAAAGCGCTCTTTCTCTTGAAGTTTGATACAGCCAAAGCTCTTCAATCGGTTTCTCATCGATCTTGGCATACCGATAACTGGCGACCGTCTTGGGAAGAATACCCTCAAAATGTTCAAATTTCTGGACTTCCAATGGCTTGCGATTGGAGGCAAGCTCATCACTCGTCATTACTCGTAAATTAGAATAGCGCCACCCATTCTTTAATGACAAAATCACCTCATCTGCATTCCGAATAAACTGGCCTTCTCGTGCGGTCAGAATTAAATCATTTTCAGAAGTTTTCAGTGAAACCCAAACCTGTGACATTCGACCATCATTGGACACCTCTTGTGCATAAATAACCCCTTGGTTATTTACCAATTCATTAAAGGTTGCCGCTTCTATATTGACATAACTATTCTTGCTCAGGGCATCATTGATTAAAGTACGCTCATTTTGATAGCTCCAAGGAAACACGAAAAGCATCACCCAATAAAGTAAAAGCGTTAGCGGAATTAAAAAAAGAACCACTGTTTTACGGAAGAAACCCGGACCAATCCCTCCTGTCTGCATGACCACAATTTCTTGATCTTGATGCATTCTGCCAAACGTCAGCATGACCGCGATGAGTGCGACCAAAGGTAAAACGACGTCCTGAGCACGAACAAGTTTGAAGATCATTAAATCCATCACAAGGTCAACGGGGATATCTCCCCTTACCGCTTTTGCAAGAACACGAGTGACCTCTGAACCAAACGTGATCAATAACAAAACCACCAGCACAGCTAGAAAAGTTGCTAGTAATTCTTTTAACAGTGCCCTTTGCAGAATTCCAAAAAACAAAATTGAACCTTTTTTGATCGATACGAAACTTAAAGGCCTGTGAATAATCTTATGTTTACTAGATTACAGCTCTACTTGTTCACGACAGACCCGCGCAAAATTATAACGTCATTCTGCATCCCTCACTGAAACTTTACAAAGACGCTAGCAAACGTTTTATTTATGCCCTGTTGAAAATCAACCTTAAACTCTAGGGTCTGTTGAAAATTCAGACTTGACTCTGTTGCTACTTAAAAATGCAGCAATCGCGACGCTCAGAGCGTAGTTTGGTTATTCCAAATAAGCGATAAGCAACAAAGAGTGCTACATTTTTAAGTGCAACCCGAGGGCTCAAGCCATTTTTGCCCCAGCAGAGTTAGAAATTCGCTCAAATAGAATAACTATTCCGCGCTCTTTCAGCCTTGCTGGAACGAAAAATGGTTTGAGCAGAGCCTAATTATGAATTTTCAACAGACCCTAGTCCAAAATCTCACTTGCTTGATTCCCCTACTATCGCGTAAGATTTCGTGCAAACTATCAACATAATGACAGAACAAGAGAAAATCATGAAAAGAATACAATTCAGGCTAAACACTGCTCACCAAGACTGCGATACACTTCTTATTGGTGTCGACAATTCCGGTCAATTAATAGGTTCGGACTCAACGTTGAATAGCAATAGTGAACTGACCTCAGCGGTCTCTACAGCTATCGCTGATAAAGATCTATCGACCAAAGTCGGTAGTCAAATAATGCTGAAAAACCTTGCCGGCTTTACTCGAGTCTGGTTCGTTTCTTTGGGAGAAACTGAAAAACTGAGCCGAAAAGCCTTTATCGAAACCATGAAAAAAACAATTTCCAGCATTCTGGAAACAGGGACAAATTGGCTTTATCACACCTTAAGCATTGCCACACAAGACAGCGATGCTGCTTGGGCGCTATATCAAAACGCTCTTATGTTGCAGACTGCACAATATGATTATCAACATCCAAGTCGCGGCGATTTCACTGCCAACGAAAATAACTTGGACAAGGTGACGTTTGTAGGAGAAATTGAGAACGCTGAGCAAATTATTGGACAAGCTCAGTCTTCTGCAATTGGCATGAGCTTAACCCAAGACCTTGCAAATATGCCAGCCAACTTCTGCACACCGACTTATCTTGCTTCTACAGCGGAAGATTTAGGCCAGCAATATGGCTTCACTGTCAACATTCTTGAACGCGCTCAAATGGAAGAATTAGGCATGGGTTCATTTCTTTCCGTCGCCCAAGGCAGTGACCAACCCCCTAAATTAATCTGCTTAGAGTACAAAGGCGCAAACGCAAACGATGCACCGATTGCATTAGTTGGTAAAGGTGTAACATTTGATACCGGCGGTATTTCACTGAAACCGGGTGCTTCCATGGATGAAATGAAATACGATATGGGTGGTGCTGCAACGGTTCTTGGCGTATTTAAGGCGCTCGGAGAACTTAAGCCAGAGATTAATGTCGTTGGGATAATTCCATCGACTGAAAATATGCCGGCCGGTAACGCGGTAAAACCAGGAGATGTCGTTACATCTATGTCAGGCCAAACGATTGAAATCCTAAATACAGATGCAGAAGGCCGCCTGATTCTTTGCGATGCTTTAACCTATGCACAGAAAACCTATCAGCCAAAACAAGTCATCGATATTGCGACTTTGACAGGCGCTTGCATTATTGCCTTAGGGCATCATGTGTCAGGTATCATGGGGAACAACCAAACACTGGTTGACGATTTGTTAAGTTCCGGTAATGACACCTATGACCGGTTCTGGCAACTCCCTTTAGGCGAAGAATGGGATGAGCAACTAAAATCCAACTTTGCAGACATGGCAAATATCGGTGGACGTCCAGGTGGCACAATTACCGCTGCTCAATTCTTAGCACGTTTTACAAAAGAGGTTGAATGGGCACACTTAGACATTGCTGGTACAGCTTGGACATCCGGTACCAATAAAGGTGCGACAGGCCGTCCAGTTCCAGCGCTGGTCGACTTTTTAAAGCATAAGGCCGGATAATCATCTCCTAACGCTTGAGCTTCACAGTACCAATCGCAAGATTACTGGGAAGCTCAAGTACCTTCTCAATTTCAGTTAAACGTACCTATCTTTCATGACAGAAACCGCTTCACCTCAACCCCCTAAAGATGTTCTTTTTTATGTATTGAACAGTGACACAGCAGAAGCTAGAGAAGCTTTTGTCTGCAAACTAATCAACACCATTTATAAAAAGCAACGTAAATCTGTTGTCCGTTTTGGCAGCACTGATGAAGTCAATCGTTTTGATCGTCAACTATGGGCTTGGAAACCGACAGCCTTTCTTCCCCATGCCATTGAACAGCAATACCCTGCACCAATTCAGCTTTTTTCCGAGAAGCCCACCCCCAACAAACTTGATAAGGACGTGTTGATTAATCTTCACCCTGAATTCCCTGAGTTTTTTGGAGAATACCAAAGGACCATTGAAGTATTGGACCAGTCGGCTTATTTACTACAGATGGGACGAGAACGTTGGAAAGCCTATCGAAAAAGTGGTATTGAACCAACCATTCATAAAATTGGATTTGACTAGAAGCTTTTGACTTGGGCACTTATCACAACAAATAAGTCTTCATCCCTCACTATTCTTTACCGGCCGGTACTTGTTTATTAATCACCAGAGTCCGGGAAAGTTTGATTTCCCGCAAATTTAAACTGTTTTTTTTACATTCCCATAGTAAAACGACCGACTTTTCTGAAACTTCTTCTATAATCATTTGAATATAAATTTGTCGAAACCTGATTAATCGTAAAGGAAATCAGATGGATATTACTCAATTATTGGAGTTTGGCGTTCAACAAGGCGCCTCAGATTTGCACCTTTCCAGTGGGCAGCCCCCTATTTTAAGAATTAACGGTGATATCCAACGGATTGATGCACCTGCCATCGATGGCGAAGAGTTACAAAAAATGATCTACGATGTCATGAGTGATAATCAACGACGCGACTTTGAAACTAATTTAGAGGCTGACTTCTCATTCGAATTGCCAAATATTGCGCGTTTTCGTGTCAATGTCTTTATGCAGAACCGAGGAATTGGCGGAGTTTTTCGTACCATCCCAAGCACCGTTCTCACCTTAGAACAACTGAATGCCCCTGAAATATTTAAAGACATCTCTAGTCTGCCACGAGGTATTGTCCTAGTGACCGGCCCTACAGGTTCGGGTAAATCCACGACTCTGGCAGCAATGATTGACTACATCAATGATAATTTCTCCTCTCACATCTTAACCATTGAAGACCCGATTGAGTTCGTTCATACCCCCAAACGCGCCTTGATTAACCAACGTGAAGTTCACCGAGACACTAAAAGTTTTGAAAACTCGCTACGCTCGGCACTTCGTGAAGACCCAGATGTGATTCTTGTCGGGGAAATGCGAGACCTTGAAACGATTCGCCTAGCCTTAACTGCAGCCGAAACGGGGCATTTAGTCTTTGGAACCTTACACACCTCATCAGCAGCAAAAACCATTGACCGTGTTATCGATGTATTCCCTGCTGAAGAAAAAGAGATGGTTCGTTCAATGCTCTCTGAATCAATTAAGGCCGTTATTTCACAAACACTTCTAAAGAAGTCAACCGGAGGGCGTGTCGCTGCACATGAAATCATGCTGTCGAACAATGCGATCCGTAACTTAATTCGTGAAGCCAAAATAGCCCAAATGTATTCAGTCATACAAACCGCTAATGCTCAAGGAATGCAAACGCTTGACCAAAACCTTTTAGAATTGGTTCAAGATGGCACCATCACTGCCGAAGCAGCGAAACGAAAAGCCGTCAACAAAAACCTATTCAACTAAACCTTACAGTGAGTAAATTTTGATTGTTAAAACATTCGCCTTAGTGAGCGTCCATTATGCAAACCATTGATACAGAACAACTTTCAGAACTTCAACAAATCCTTGTCTATTTCTCTCAAAATGGCGGCTCAGACTTGTTTGTTACTGCAGGCTTGCCAATCACGATGAAGAAAGACGGTAATCTGGTTCAATTAACCGAACACAAGGTCACACCAAAACAAGCAAGTGATCTTTGTGCTGAGTTAATGAATGCGGAGCAACTTGACGATTTTATTGAACACTCAGAATCTAACTTTGCTTTCCAAATCCCAGGTCATGGGCGTTACCGTGTCAATGTTTACGTGCAACGTGGCACACCAGGGATGGTTATCCGTAACGTTAAAACAGAAATTCCAGATTTTAACGAACTTAATTTGCCAGAAGTTCTCAAGGAACAAATTCTAAAAAAACGTGGGCTAATTCTTTTTGTTGGGGGAACTGGTTCGGGTAAATCCACCAGTTTGGCGACACTCGTTGACATACGTAATACTGAAACCCACAACCACATTATTACCATTGAAGACCCAATCGAATTTATGCACCGTCATAAAAGCTCAATTGTGACTCAACGGGAAGTCGGTGTGGATACAGAATCCTATGAAGCAGCTTTGAAAAATACCTTGCGACAAGCGCCAGATGTTATCTTGATTGGTGAGATTCGTGCTCAAGAAACCATGGAACACGCTATTGCATTTGCAGAAACTGGGCATTTATGTCTATCGACATTGCACGCAAACAATACCAACCAAGCACTCGATCGAATCATTAACTTTTTCCCTCCAAATCAGAAAAACCACATTCTGTTGGATTTATCCTTGAACTTACGCATGATTGTCTCACAGCGGCTAGTTCCAAAAATTGGCGGCGGATTAATTGCAGCAGTTGAGGTCATGTTAAATACCCCTCGCATCTCTCAGTTAATTTTAAAAGGTGAGGTGACAGAAATCAAAGATCAGATTAAAAACTCAACCGCTCAGGGCATGCAAACATTTGACCAGTCGCTTTTCAATCTGTACGAATCCGGCCAGATCAGCTATGAAGATGCGTTAAAAAATGCCGATGCAATGAATGATTTGCGTCTAGAAATTAAACTAAAAAGCAAACGCCCACCGCCGAGAAATGAATTTGGCGCCTTTGACGACACCCCTCAATTCAGTATGCAAAAAACAGAGGAAGAGGAACAAGACTAGGGTCTGTTGACAATTCATAATTGCTCAAACCATTTTTCGTTCCAGCAAGGCAGAAAGAGCGTGGAATAGTTATTCTATTTGAGCGAATTTCTAACACTGCTGGGGCAAAAATGGCTTGAGCCCTCGGGTTGCGCTTAAAAATGTAGCACTCTTTGTTGCCTATCGCTTATTTGGAATAACCAAACTACGCTCTGAGCGTCGCGATTGCTGCATTTTTAAGCAGCAACAGAGTCAAGTCTGAATTGTCAACAGACCCTAGAGTAATCCTCAACAAAAACTATGTTCAGTACCTTACTGAACCTAATGCCGAGAACTTGAAAAATTCTCGGCACTCTTACTTAGTCGATTCTGAATAACTCGTTTAATTTATGGCAAAGCCAGTTATTCAGAGTCGACTACTTAAATTCATACCGAATCTCAATTGGCTCTTGCGCTTGAGCTTCTAACCGCCATTGATAATGATTGACAGAATTCGGACTTTGATGATAACGCCAATATTGATGTTCTAAAACATTTGTTTGTTTTGTCTTAAGGGTAACTAAATACAGTGATTTCTCATTGGGATATTTATAAATAGATACCGTTTTCCAATCCACTTCTGCCGACTCATCGGTGATTTTAGACTTGAGTGATGACAATACCGAGTCATTAGCAACAACTTGGATCCTTGGCTCTCCTCGCTTTTGACTGTCCCACAAAATAACAGGCGTTGATAAAGGTAAAGAATAGGTTTCCATTAGGGTGGTCATCGCATCATTGGTCAAAACCACACATCCTCGACTCGCATCTGGGTTTCTAGCATAGGTATCACTCGGAACACCGTGCAACCAAATTCCAGAACCCGTTCGATTCTGCGTCCGATCCCATAAATTTGGATAGTTTATTGGCAAGGCTCCACTGCCATAAAAGTCCGGCAACCGTGATGTTTCAATCACATCAGAAATCAGATAAACACCTAACGGCGTTCGTCGATCTCCTTCTTTTAGCTTTCCTGTTCCTTGTGCACCAATAGAAATATAAAAATCTTCCAGCTTAACCCAGTGTTTTTCTACCTGACGATATAAATGCAAGCGCCTATGAGCAATATCCACAAACACGACATAAGGTTGATCGGCACTCTTAAGCAGAAAATTCTCTAACGGCGGAATATAAACAGCGGAGTTCTCCGAAAACTGCCAACGTACACGCGCCTCATTTTTCAAAGCGGCAATTGTTTTCAGGTAATGCGCGCGAAAGCGTTGCTTGGATAATGACTGTCCAGCTTGAATTGACAACAGATCGGCTTTAAGCATTTTTGCCAATTTGTAGGAAGGAGCGGTTTCTGAAAGTTCAGAAAACTGTTCAATCGATTGCTCAATCTGTAAATTCTTCAGAGCATAAAAACCTGCAAGCAATTGGCGCTCTGTTTCTTGAACACTCGAATGCAAATGGTTTGGCTCACTTGACTCAGACTGAGCCCAAGCAACAGGCATAAAAAAGCTCAAAAACAAGACCGAAATATAGCCTAAAAATTTCTTACCGGCCGGTACTTGCGCCCACTTCTTGGATAGAGATTCCTGTTTGAAGCCTTGAAATGCTAACGTAAACAAAATAAAACCTATTTTCCTTCAACATTTATTTCAGGTGCAACTTGCTTATTGCTTGAAGACCTTTGATCAGCCTGTGAAGCTCTAGGAGGGGTTCTCAAAAACTCCCCTCTGGGAGTTTGGACCACTGACTTTTCAAACACCTCCTTGTAAGCTTGTTGCGCTTCGTAGGCATAAAGTTGATTTAAATTTTCCAATGTCGTCGCTACCCATTCCTCTTCATTCAAGCTCTTTAACAACCACTCGCGTGCTTCATCATATTGTTTTAAACGAACCAGTAATACGGCCAAATTGTTCATAGCTGCTTTTCTCAGAATTGGTTCATGCTCAGAGGATTGCTGAAGCGATTGTTTCAACTTTTCAATCGCCTGTTTGGCCAACTTAAGATTTGAGGGGTTCTTTTCGAAAGCTTGAATTAAGTCATGTGCTTGGAAAAATGCTTCATTTTGTATCGGTTGCGAGGCTTCTGTTTGAGCACTGTTTACGCCATTCAACGGAGCCGAAACAACTTTACCTGCAGTAGAAACCTGCCAAACAGACAAACATCCAAGCATCATAAAGAATTGTGCAAACTTCATACTTAACCTCCAATCCCTACGACTTGGCTTTTGTAGTGTTTTACCTCGTCACGAAGTTGTGCTGCGGTTTCGAAATCAAGATTTTTTGCAGCTTCATACATCTGTTTTTCCAGTTTTTTGATTTTGCGCGCCAATTCTGCAGGCGATAACTTTTCAGATTTTTGATATTGCGCTGTCTTTTCAGCTGCTTTACCGGCCGGTTGCTTTTTGGACGATTTCGCCACATAAGGTGAGTCTTCCAAAATGTCATTGACTTTTTTGTTCAGGGCTTGAGGAACAATGCCGCGTTCTTCGTTATACGCTATCTGCTTTTCACGACGACGCTCAGTCTCTCCAATTGCTTTCTCCATTGACTTGGTGATTTTATCCGCATACAGGATTGCTCTTCCTTCTGGGTTTCGCGCAGCTCGTCCAATGGTCTGGATTAACGAACGCTCCGAGCGCAAGAAACCTTCTTTATCCGCATCTAAAATCGCTACCAAAGAAACTTCAGGGATATCCAAGCCTTCTCGAAGCAGATTAATTCCGACCAACACATCAAACTCTCCCAGACGTAAATCACGAATGATTTCGATACGTTCCACTGTATCAATATCGGAATGCATGTAACGGACACGGACATTGTGATCTTCCAAATATTCCGTTAGGTTTTCAGCCATTCTTTTCGTTAAGGTGGTCACTAAAATTCGCTGTCCAACCTCGGCACGAATCCGAATTTCACCTAATAAATCATCAACCTGTGTTGACGCCGGGCGCACTTCAATTTCAGGATCTAGCAGCCCTGTTGGTCTCACTACCTGCTCAACAATTTTTGAACTATGATCTGCTTCATATTGTGCAGGTGTTGCCGAAACAAAAATTGTTTGTGGCATACGCGCTTCAAACTCTTCAAATTTCATTGGACGGTTATCCAAAGCCGATGGTAGACGAAAACCATAGTTCACTAAGTTTTCTTTACGAGACCTATCTCCTTTGTACATACCGCCAATTTGAGGAATTGTCACATGACTCTCGTCAATCACCAACAAAGCATCTTTTGGGAAATAATCCACAAGAGTCGGAGGAGCTTCCCCCGCTTCACGTCCCGACAAATAGCGAGAATAGTTTTCAATCCCCTGACAATAACCAAGCTCCATCATCATTTCTAAATCAAGCTTGGTGCGTTCATTTAGCCGCTGCTCTTCCACCAACTTATTCATCGAACGCAACTCTGCTAAACGGTCACGCAACTCATCTTTGACCTTTTCAATCATCTCTAAAATTCGCTCATGAGGTGTCACATAGTGACTTTTAGGATAAATGACAATCCGAGTCGGTTTACTCATTACAGAACCGGTTAAAGGGTCAAACCAAGCAATGGTTTCCACCTCATCATCAAAAAGCTCAATACGCACCGCATATTCTTCCGCCTCGGCGGGGAAAATATCAATCACATCACCACGAACACGAAAGGTACCACGCCAAAGCTCAACATCATTACGAGTGTATTGCATAGATGTTAGGCGCTTTAAAATATCCCTCTGTGAAATTTGATCTCCTAAGCGTAGCTGCAAAATCATTTTCAAGTACATTTCAGGATCACCTAAACCGTAAATCGCTGAAACCGTGGCAACCAAGACAACATCTTTACGCTCTAACAACGCCTTAGTCGCTGACAACCGTAATTGTTCAATCTGTTCATTGACTGAAGAATCTTTCGAAATGTAGGTATCTGAGGCAGGGACATAAGCCTCAGGTTGATAGTAGTCATAGTAAGAAACAAAATATTCAACGGCATTCTTTGGAAAGAAACCTTTCAGTTCTCCATACAATTGAGCCGCCAACGTTTTGTTGTGCGCCAAAACAATCGTAGGTCGCTGAACTTCAGCAATGACGTTGGCAACCGTAAACGTTTTCCCCGAACCAGTTACTCCAAGCAGAGTTTGGAAAGCTTCACCATCTTCCAAGCCTTCCACAAGCTGCTTAATAGCCTTCGGCTGGTCGCCATTGGGTGAGTAGTTTGAGACCAGTTCAAATATTTTCGCTTTCTCAGCCACAATCGTTCCCTTAAAACATAAAATCCAGTAAAATGCGAATTAATTATTTTTAAAACTTTTTTGATGCCAAGCGGCATTTAGTCTTGAATTCATTAATCCAAATTTTGTTTTCTTGTTGTATCGCTTGGCGATTTGAGCGCCTATGTTAATGCGCCCCATTATACAGCTCAAAAATTTCGTGGAGAATGACATTCAAATGGCCAGCCTATCCGAGCGTGTTCAACGAGTAAAACCATCCTTAACCCTAGTCATCACTGCCAAAGCCGGAGAGCTAAAACGCCAAGGTAAAGACATTATTAGCCTTGGTGCTGGTGAGCCTGACTTTGATACGCCAGATCACATTAAAGCAGCAGGTATCGCAGCGATTACTAACGGCCAAACGCGCTACACCGCTGTAGATGGTACTTTTGAGTTGAAACAAGCCATTATCGATAAATTCAAACGTGATAATAGTTTGAACTATGACCATTCCCAAATTTTAGTGTCTTCTGGTGGAAAACAGAGCTTTTACAATCTTTGCCAAGCAGTGTTAGATAAAGGCGATGAAGTCATTATCCCTGCCCCTTACTGGGTTTCTTATCCTGATATGGTTTTATTAGGTGACGGAACGCCTGTCATTGTTGAGGCAAGCATTGAACAAGGATTTAAAATCACGCCAGAACAACTCGAAGCCGCCATTACACCTAAAACAAAAATGTTGGTGTTAAACAGCCCTTCAAATCCAACTGGTGCAGTCTACACCGCAGATGAGCTAAAAGCTTTAGCAGAAATTTTAGCAAAACATCCGAATATTTTAATTGCCAGCGATGATATGTATGAACACATTCAACTTGGCAATGTACCTTTCACAAATATCCTCGAAGTCGCGCCTGAACTGTATGAACGCACAATTGTAATGAACGGAGTTTCTAAAGCTTACTCTATGACAGGGTGGCGTATTGGCTATGCGGCTGCACCAGCAGAGATTATTGCTGCAATGCGAAAAGTGCAGTCACAAAGCACATCAAACCCTTGCTCGATTTCACAGGCAGCAGCCACTGAAGCCTTGAATGGTTCTCAAGAATGCATTCAAACCATGCTTGTCGAATTTAAGAAACGCCATGAATACGTAGTTGAAACGGCTAATCATATCCCTGGCTTTAAATGCATTCGTGCAGATGGCGCTTTCTACGCTTTCTTTAATATTGAAGAAGCGATGAAAATCAAAGGATTTGCGACCGATGCAGAATTTGCCACAGCTTTATTGGAAGAAAAGTTGGTAGCGGCTGTTCCAGGTTCAGGTTTCGGTGCAGAAGGTCATATGCGAATTTCCTTTGCGACCAGTATGGAAGTATTACAAGAGTCATTTAAACGTATCCGAGCGTTTATGGACAATGAATAACACCTCTGAACTTGTCAAGTAATGGTATTGGAATTAGTTTTTCAGCTAATTCCATCAACCTCATTCCCTGAAACAATAGTTTCTATTTTTCTCACTAAAATTCCTTCCTCACCCATTTAAACCTCGCGAATCGTGGCAAGCCCTTTGCCGTTAAACCGTTATACTCAAATGTCACAATCTGACCAATTTTAGGTGGCGTTAACCTTTGTGCATTACTCAACCCTGAGCCTAATTTAATTTCAACCGGCCGGTTAATCTTGGCTAATTTTGGGAACAATCTTTGCACTTGATCTGGCAGTAACTCACAGTGTAGCGATCCCACCATTCCGCTAAATTTTCCCTTACCTTCTGTATAACCAACCACCTTACATTCTGCATCATTTACGGGTTTTAATTTGAGCGCAGTATTTAACCGGCCGGTCAGATACTCAGAATTCTCCTTTCGAACCACAATTCCTTCGCCACCTTTTGCAGTTATCACTTGAAAATACGCTTGTAAATGTTCATTTGACTGAACTGGAATCTGCTCAATTACCCGAACAAACTCAGCAGGCGACCTTTCAAGCCATCGCCTCAAAATATTTAATCTTTTAAACAAAGTCCCCTTTTGATTTGGCACTTCAAAAATCTGGTAAGAAATCGTTCGCCAGCGTTTATCGGGTTTGTCTCTCAGAACAATGGAGGCAATATTTTCGAAGTCTTGCCGCTTGGTCCAAAGCTCCCCATCCACTGCAAACGGGGGTAATTTTTCTGTAAACCATTCCGGAGCCGCTATTGGATTACCTCGTTTTGATAATAGCTGCTTACCATCCCAAATCGCACGTACACCATCCAATTTTTCGCTTATTAGCCAGCCAGCATAGTCTTGATTTTCAGACTGTTCAAAATTAGATAAATCAAAAACCTGCACAGCCAATACCGGCCGGTAACAAATCATCAAAGCTAAAAACACAAAACCCAGCAAAACTGCTGGGTTTATACAAAAACTGCGCCGCATCTCTACGCCTATTAATTTTGCTTTAAGATAATCTTGCATCACTGATTTACATACTTTCCGAAAATTTTAGATTGTCACGATTCTTTTCAATCGTTTTTACCCCTACCCCTTTCACATTCATTAAATCTTCAGGTTTTACACAACTATTTTCTTGGCAATATTCCACAATTCGCTGTGCCTTAACCATACCAATTCCGCTTAAATTATCAGAGATTTCCTCCGCACTGGCTTTATTCACATTGACTTGTGCAGCCGTCGCAAGTGAAGAAAAACCAAGCATTGAACTTAAAATAACTGAAACCAATAAATTTTTAACCATTTTCATATAACTATTCCATTTATTAAGTAAACACAAAGTACACATTTAAATGCACTCTGTAAATTTAAGAAAAATAACGTATAAAAACAATTAAAAGGGCTTATTAGTTATTTCAGAACAATAATTCAAATACTTTAGGCAATAAAAAACCCCACTTCTAAAAACTAGAAGTGCGGTTTAATGTTTAAAGCAAGCTTTTTAAGCGTTAAAAACCAACTGATTATCCTGGTAATCAACCTTAACAGCCGAACCTGGTGCAAACTCCCCTTTCAAAATCCGTTGCGCCAATGGGTTTTCCAAACGCTGTTGAATGACACGCTTCAATGGACGCGCACCATACACCGGGTCAAAACCAGCTTCACCCAACACATCCAATGCAGCATCGGAAATCTCAAAGCTAATCTCCGATTGTGCCAAGCGTTTTTCAAGGTATTGCAATTGAATTGCAGTGATCGAGCGAATTTGATCACGACCTAATGGATGGAATACCACCGTATCGTCAATTCGGTTAATAAACTCTGGACGGAAATAACCGCCAACAATCTCCATCACATCTTTTTTCATCTCGTCATAGCTGGCCGTACCTGCTTTTTCCTGAATCACTTGCGACCCAAGATTCGAGGTCATCACAATGACAGTGTTTTTAAAGTCCACCGTGCGACCTTGACCATCGGTCAAACGACCATCATCCAACACTTGCAACAAGATATTAAATACATCAGGATGCGCTTTTTCGACCTCATCGAGCAAAATCACCGAATACGGTTTACGTCGTACCGCTTCGGTCAGATAACCACCCTGTTCATAACCCACATAACCCGGAGGCGCACCGACCAAACGCGATACCGAATGTTTTTCCATAAACTCGGACATATCAATACGCACAATGGCATCGGTAGTATCGAACAAGAAATCCGCAAGCGCTTTGGTTAATTCCGTTTTCCCAACGCCTGTTGGCCCCAAAAATAAAAACGAACCATTCGGACGATTTGGATCAGATAATCCTGCACGCGAACGACGAATCGCATTTGAAACGGCAGTAACCGCTTCACTCTGGCCGACAACCTGTTTTTCAAGAACGGATTCCATTTTCAGTAATTTATCACGCTCGCCTTCCAACATTTTTGCCATTGGAATGCCTGTCCAACGTGCGACGACTTCAGCAATTTCTGCATCAGTAACTTTGTTTTTTAAAAGATGGTTACCACTCTCCTCTTGCTCAGCAGCTGCTTCCGCCTGTTCAACCTCTTGAATTTTTCGTTCAAGCTCAGGAATCTTGCCGTACTGGATTTCAGACATTTTCGCCAAATTGCCTTCGCGCTGTGCTTTTTCAAGTTCGGTTCGAGCCGCATCTAATTGCTCTTTATATTGTTGCGCGCCCTGCAAAGCTGCCTTATCACGCTTCCAAATTTCTTCTAAATCACCATACTCTTTTTCAAGCTTTTTAATTTCATCATTCAAGTCCGACAAACGTTGTTTTGACGCTTTATCTTTCTCTTTTTTCAAAGCCACTTGTTCAATTTTCAATTGAATCAGACGACGATCAAGCTTATCCATGACTTCCGGTTTCGAGTCAATTTCCATGCGAATTCGAGAGGCTGCTTCATCAATCAAATCAATCGCTTTATCCGGCAATTGACGGTCAGTAATGTAACGTTGCGACAATTTCGCGGCAGCAATAATCGCAGGGTCGGTAATATCGACTCCGTGATGCACTTCGTAACGCTCTTTAAGACCACGCAAAATAGCAATAGTATCTTCCTCTGTCGGCTCATCCACTAATACCTTTTGAAATCGTCGTTCCAGTGCGGCATCTTTTTCGATGTTTTCACGATATTCATTAAGAGTAGTCGCTCCGATACAATGCAATTCACCTCGTGCCAGTGCTGGTTTTAACATATTACCCGCATCCATCGAACCTTCAGTTTTACCGGCCCCGACCATCGTATGAATTTCGTCGATAAACAAAATCACTTGACCCGCTTGTTTTTCCAAGTCTTTTAAAAGTGCTTTTAAACGCTCTTCAAACTCACCACGGTATTTTGCACCAGCCAACAGCCCTGCCAAATCCAAGCTTAGTAATTTTTTATTTTTTAGCCCTTCTGGCACTTCGCCATTAACAATGCGTTGCGCCAAACCTTCGACAATAGCTGTTTTACCGACCCCCGGCTCACCGATTAATACCGGATTATTTTTCGTGCGACGTTGTAAAACTTGTACGGCACGACGAATTTCGTCATCACGGCCAATTACGGGATCGAGCTTACCGGAACGTGCTCGCTCAGTTAAATCCAGCGTATATTTCTCCAACGCTTGTCGGTTTTGTTCTGCATTTTGATCCTGCACGCGCTCACCCCCTCGTACCTGTTGTATCGCTTGCTCTAATTTGGTTTTATCAGCTCCCGCTTTGGTTAAACAGTCTTTTCCTGCATCAGAACTATCTAGTAAAGCAGTAAAAAACAATTCACTGGCAATATAAGCATCTTGGTTTTTCAGCGAAATTTTCTCCATCGCTTGCAAAATCCCAGAGGCATTGCGCGACAACTGCACATTACCTTGCATATTGCTGACTTGCGGCATGGCTTTGATTTTTTCCGTCACACATTGATTCAATTGTGCAATGTTCACTTGCGCTAACTGTAATAACGATTGCTGCTCTGGAATAATGCTCGAAAGAATATGAATCGGTTCAATATAGGCATGAGAACTACCAGCAGCCAAAGACTGTGCCGCACCTAAAACCGACTGAAATTGCGAAGTAAATTTATCAATCATATGCAAGACTCCAAAAAATTTTATCTACTTAATAAATAAGGAGTCTTTTTTAAATTTCAAGGGATTAGAAAAAAAAGTTAACAAAAAACCTAATTGAATTTTAAATAACGACATAGAGTGCTTGAATAATAAAAAAGGCTCGAAAATGATTTTTTCGAGCCTTTAACAATCGAGCTGATAAATCAGCTCTAGAAGTGAAATGTTTCTTAAAGCTGATTAAGCAACATTTGCTAGCAAGCTATTCATTCGTTTAATGAAAGCTGCCGGCTCTTCTAACTGATGACCTTCTGCAAGCTGTGCCTGCTCTAATAGGAACAGCGACCACTCCTTAACTGTATCATCGTTATCCATGGCTTCAAGCTTTTTGACTAAAGCATGGTCAGGGTTTAATTCCAAAACCGGCTTTTGCTTTGGAACCTCTTGACCCATTTGCTCCATCATGCGAATCATATGGGCAGACATTTCACCTTCTGCATTCACCACACAGGCAGGAGAATCAGTTAAACGGTGTGTAACTTTGACATCTTGAACAAGCTCTTCACCTAACGCCTTTTTTACTTTTTCTGTTAAAGCTTCACGTTGCTTTTTGTCTTCTTCAGAAAGCTCTTTTTCCGCTTCTTCATCAAACTCTTTCAAATCTGCTGAAGTAATCGATTTTAGCTGCTTACCCTCAAACTCGTTCAAATGAGATACCAACCATTCATCGATGCGGTCAGATAATAATAGAACTTCAATGCCTTTTTTACGGAACATTTCTAGATGCGGTGAACCTTTTGCAGCGGCATGCGTATCCGCAACAATGTAGTATATGGCTTCTTGATCTTCACTCATACGATCAACATAGTCTTGTAGAGCAATACGTTGCTCGACTTTGTCGTCATGTGTCGTAGAGAAACGCAACAATTTAGCGATTTTGTCTTTATTAGCAAAGTCTTCGACCAAACCTTCTTTTAGGACCTGACCAAACTCATCCCAAAAGTTGTGATACTCATCTGAATCATCTGCTTTTGCCATTTTTCCAAGATGATCCAATACACGCTTAACCGAAGCGGCACGGATTTTATCCACCACTTTATTACTCTGCAGGATTTCACGCGATACGTTTAGTGGTAAATCCGCTGAATCAATAACACCACGAACAAAACGTAGATAAGTTGGCATTAGATGTTCAGCATCATCCATGATAAATACACGCTTCACATAAAGCTTTAAACCATAGCGACGATCGCGGTCATATAAATCAAACGGGGCTTTCTTAGGAAGATACAACAATGACGTGTATTCCAATGTACCTTCCACTTTATTATGTATGTGGGCGGCTGGCTCTTGGAAATCATGTGAAATAGTTTGGTAGAAGTTTTTGTAATCTTCGTCAGATAATTCTGATTTAGGTTGAGTCCAGATTGCAGTGGCCTTATTGACTTGCTCCAATTCATCCAGCTCTTTATCTTCTTTGGCTTCCTCATCCCATTCAGTTTTTTTCATCTGGATAGGGAAGTTGATGTGATCCGAGTATGTCGTAATAATATTTTTCAGACGGAAACGGTCTAGGAACTCATCCATGTCTTCTTTCAGGTGAAGCGTGATACTCGTTCCCTTATCGTCTTTAGAAACCTCTTCAAGGGTATATTCTCCTTCACCCTTCGATGTCCAGCGAGTCCCTTCAGAAGTTCCTGCTTTACGAGTTTCCAAAGTAACTTCGTCAGCGACAATGAAAGAAGAATAGAATCCAACCCCAAATTGACCAATTAAGTTTGAGTCTTTCGCTTGGTCGCCAGTCATACTCTCTAAGAATTTCTTTGTCCCTGAATTGGCGATGGTTCCGATATTAGCAATCACTTCATCGCGTGTCATCCCGATTCCATTATCAGAGATAGTAACGGTACGAGCTTCTTTATCAAAACCAATAGTAATGGCTAATTTTTCATCGCCTTCATTCAAGCTGTCGTCCGATACCGCTGCAAAACGTAATTTATCTAACGCATCCGATGCATTGGAAATCAATTCGCGCAAAAAAATCTCTTTATTTGAGTAAAGCGCGTGAATCATTAATTTTAGAAGCTGATTGACTTCAGTTTGAAACTCATGGGTTTCGGTAGCACTCATTCTTTTTTCTCCAGTATTTTTCTGTGATGAAAAGTAAGGTTCTGTTTAATTCAAATAGACTTTGTAGTTACTCAACAAAGACTTGGCAAAACTGCCAATTAATGTGCTTGTTTGATAAGGTCAAAGCATTATTTTTCAAGACCGGCCGGTAAAATTTGTCCAAAATTAAGAAGATTCGTTAGAGATTCACCATCACTAAACGGAATCTAGGATGCGAATCACAGGCTAAAAAACAAAAAAGCGAGCATTAAGCTCGCTTTTAAAAGGTCATTTACCAAAAGATTTAAAAGAATTCAATTTCCTCTTCCTCTTCCTCTTCTTTATGCATACGTTCACGCATGCGCTCTTTCATAATATCTATTGCTTCTTCAGCAGGAATTTTCTGGTCGAAAATCAAATCAAATAACTCCTCCTCTTCTCGCATGGTCGTCCCTTTTCGAACACTCGCCTTGAAAGCTTCCCATTCTTCCGAGCTTTTCACTCGCATTTCATGAGAAACAATTTCTGCCAGACCTGAAAGTCCATGAGATACATGCGATAAACGCTGACTTAACTTGTCATAAAACTGGAAAGCAATAATCGCTTGTTGCATTTTGTTGGATAAGTCGCCTGTCTCAGTTAACAAGTTATTATGATGTTCTAAAGTCTTCGCATCAGAATCGACACCAGCAGCCTCAATCAAGTTTGAGCTCGTTGCCTGAATTTTTTCAATGTGCTGAGACATATAAGTAAAAGAATCAATCAGTGTATTCACTGAATTATCACCCTCAGTAATTGATAAATCAATCTGAGCCACCGATAAATTCAAAATCATAATAGTCTCTTGAATCTCTTTCGAGCCAAGAGAATATTGGTAATCATTTTCTGACATTATTTTTTCCAATCTGTATTAAGCAGCGCTGAGATGCGATCCACCGTTTTTATTCGAGCTAACCGTTTCAGTAATATCTAAAATTAGCGAAACCGTACCATCTCCTAGAATAGTTGCTCCTGCAATTCCACCAATTTTCATGAAATTACTTTCTAAACTTTTAATCACCACTTGTTGTTGGCCAAGCAAATCATCGACAAAGATGCCTGCTCTATGTCCTGCATCCTCCACAACGACCAATAAACCTTTTTCCAAATCCTCTTGCGCATCGTTAACACCCATTTTCTTATGGAGGCGAATAACTGGAATATACGAATCTCGCAGCTTATAAAGCTCTGTTTCACCAGCGATTCCTTTAATGAGCGCTTTATCAACCTGAATTGATTCAATAATGGAAACCAGAGGGAATACATAGGTTTGTGAACCAACAGAACAGAGCTGACCATCCAGAATAGCTAGAGTGAGTGGCAAGCGAATAGTGAAGACGCTCCCTTCACCCAAGGTTGTTTTCACGTCAACCGAACCACCAAGCGAGCGGATATTTCGGCGCACAACATCCATCCCGACACCTCGACCAGAAATATCACTAACAACTTCTGCTGTCGAGAATCCAGGATGGAAAATCAAATCAATAATATCTTGTTGAGATAAGTTGTGATCTTCTTCAATCACGCCCTTTTCAATCGCTTTACGTTCAATTACCTCATGATTGATACCCGCACCATCATCGGTAATCTGAATCAGAATATTGCCACCTTGGTGGAAAGCCGCCATTCTAACAGTTCCTGTTTCAGGTTTACCTTTGGAGGCACGAACATCCGGCATTTCCACCCCATGATCAATCGAGTTTCGAACAATGTGCACCAATGGATCCGTTAACTGCTCCAACATGGTTTTATCAAGTTCAGTTCCTTCACCTTCCATGACTAAGTCAATTTTTTTACCAAGTTTTTGGCTAACATCATGCACAATTCGAGGCATTCGATTAAAAGCAAAACTAACAGGTAGCATTCGAATATTCATGACACTTTCTTGAAGTTCACGAGTATGGCGTTCTAGGTGAGTTAAACCTTCTTTAAGTTTATCCACCCATTCCATTGACGAATTTTGACCTTCAGCTGCTTGCTCAGCCTGCTCACCGAACTGACTGAGCATTGATTGAGTAATAACCAATTCCCCAACTAAATTTACAAGCTGATCGATTTTGCTCAAGTCAACACGGATTGACCCTTCTTGTTTTGGCGCTTTATCCGCTGCTGCTTTCGCCTTCGAACCAGCTGCTGGTCTAGCCACTGGTTTAGTTGTAGCGGTTGGAGTTTCTGCTTTAGGAACCTCTGTTGGCTCAGGCACTTCTTCAACGGCGACAACTTCTTCGACAATAGTTGCTTCGGATGTCGATGCAGCCTCAATCACCGATGGCGGTGTAATAATAATTTCAGCACCATCACCATCAATCCATTCAAAAACTTCTCGGACATCCTCTTCTTTGATATCGGCCCCTTTGAGTTTTATTGTCCAGTTGATGTAAAGTTGTTCCGGATTAAACTCTGTTGCAGCAGGAATGGCAGATAAGTCTGGTTGAACGTCAATCTCTCCTAGGGATTCAAGCTCTCGCAAAATACGAAGCGGCTCATTACCTGTTTGCAAAAGCTCTTTTTCAGGTCGTAACTCAATTGTCCAAATAGAATCAGTGACAACCTCTGTTTCTTCATTTTTTTCTTCAACAGGGACTTCTTCAGCATTTTCATGAGACGGCACCTCACCACCAGACAAAATTTTCTCAAGCCAACTTTGTACTTCACTTGCCCGTTCATGATCTATTTCTTCATGATCTTGTAACTTTGTTAACATATCTCGAAGAACATCAACTGCTGCCAGCATTGCATCAACTGACTCCTGAGTCACTTCACGACTACCATCTCGCATTTCATCTAGAAGCGTTTCAAGAACGTGAGTAAACCCCGCTATTTCTGAAAAACCAAAGGTACCACTTCCTCCTTTAATAGAGTGAGCCGCACGGAAAATCTCATTGATTTTTTCATTATCAGGAATACCGGGCGGCAAATTTAGCAGGCCGCTCTCCATCGTATCTAGCCCTTCAAAACTCTCTTCGAGATAGGTTTGGCGAAATGTTTCCATCATGTCCATAAAAGTATTCCTCAGAATAATTCAACATCGCCCTCAACAGGCTTCGATTCAATATTGTGTATATAATTATTTTCTTCAGCCGCAAGTGCTTGGTTATGCATTGGGTTCAATCTACGAACCCGAGCCCGGCCGGTGGTTGGATAGTACAAAACTTTACGGGGATAAACATCCCCGATATCTTGTGAGACAACTTTAAACCCTTCGGTAAAAATGTAGTCAAATGCAAAGCCAATATTGTACCAACCAATATTTGTCATGGAGCTCATGATACGCCCTCCACCAAATAATTTGAATTCTAAGCGCTCACGTTTTGCACCTTTGGTTAACAAAGCATTCACTAAGTTTTCCATTGCGAAGTTGCCATACCGGTTAGCGTCTGAAAGTTCAGAATTTGCCGCTGATCCCTTGTTAATCGGTAACATAAAATGATTCATCCCACCAATTCCAGCTATTGGATCACGAATACAGGCGGCGATGCATGATCCTAAGACGGTTTCAATCCGTTCGTTTTCAGAAGTGACATAAAACTCGCCCGGCAAAATTTTGATCGTTTGTATACCTTCCGCAGGGTCGATACTAACTTGCATAGAGTTCTCAATTTTTTATTTCAAAGTATTCACTGGCAAAAACGCTTACTCGAAAATATTGAAATATATACCAATTTTGACAGTGAAGGTTTAAAAGCTATTTGTAACAGAGCCTTTAAATAATTTTTTCTAGTTGAAGTATATTCGCACTTAATGCAAGGTGTGACAAGTTCAGGGTTGGGATTTTTACGTCGAATTGATCTTAGTTTGTTTTTGCTCAAGTCTTCTCTGTTTAAAAAATCGTTTTAAAGTTAGAGAGCACTCTTCAAAAAGTACATTTGTTGACAACTCACATTGATGATTAAGTTCTTCAGCTTTTAATAACTGAAAAACTGAACCTCCAGCACCTGTTCGAAGATCGCTAGCACCATAAACAACTCTTTCGACTCTTGCATGTACCAAAGCTCCAGCACACATTGGGCAAGGTTCTAATGTTACATATAGAGTCGTATCAACTAGACGGTAATTATCCAAAACCTCTCCAGCCTTTCTTAAGGCCACCACTTCAGCATGTGCAGTTGGATCACTAGTACTTATTACTTGATTAAATCCCTCAGCAATTAATTCACCATTCAGAACAATCACTGCACCAACAGGTACTTCTCCTATCTGTTCAGCTTTATTCGCAAGAGATAAAGCATGTTTCATCCAAAACTCGTCTTGCTCCTGTTGAGACAAATCTTCAGGACATTTCATAATCTTTTTTTCCAGATAATAAAAAAGCTTTCTAAATCACTTCTAGAAAGCCTTCAAAAATTAAAATAAGTGGCAATTTTTACTAAACATATCTTCTTACGGCAAACAGAAAAAGATTTCAAATCTAAAATGAGTTGAGTTCAAGGCGAAGTAAGAGAGGTTTACACATTTTAAATGAGCGAACTGCAACAAAGAAACCACTCACATTCGATTGCGAATCAATGCTCAAAAAAACTTAAAACATTATTTATTTTTTACTATGTACCGTCTTTTTCCATACATCAGCAAAAAAACCGATAGCATTAATCTTAAATCACTTAATGCTGGCTTTCCAATTGATCTAGCTAGGTGCTCGACTTTTACTACCTCAAAGTTAAATCCCCCCCCAATAGCCGAAACATCGATGACAGTGAACCTACACCACCGAGCTCATCTAGATCCTTGCGGACTGGTTGTCTTGCAAAGGTAACAAGTTCTGCAAACGGCAGATCCATGCGATCCAGTAAATTACGGGTTGCTATATCTATTTCCAAAGGAGGATGTACCTAATTGGGTACATCCCCAAGAATTGCTTGTGTTAGGCAATACTGCCAGTAATGCCCTCACTTTCACAAGCTCGTTTCACTGCGTCACAATTTGTCGTCAGGTCAAGTAGGTTGGTGATATTTGGGAGAGGCCGAGGCGGCTTCGAGTATTGAGCCCTCCTTGTGGATATAGAGTTTGTCCGAACTTAGCAAGCCAGTCAAGATCTCTACATGCGCTAATGTCGAGCAGTACCTTTACCCACTCCTGCCAACAGGAAAAACACCAGAACGGCCAGCCCACCAATCAATGCAGCAGCCGTCAGAAGCAGCACTGAATGTGTAGTCGAAAAAGCAGCCTTACCCGCAGTAACCAATGCGGCAGCCTGATCACCGGAAAGCTGCCGCGCGACCAAATACGTATCGCCCATCGAAACGGTAGCCTGATCTGCAAGATTAGGAGGCAATCCAACAGGTGTCGTGAGGTTACGCCCAAAAATAACCGACATAAACACACCGAAGAGAGTAATGCCGAGACCTGTGCCCAATTCGTATCCTGTCGCTTCTAGCGACCCCGCAGCTCCACCCTTACTCGCATCGACCGAGCCCATAATAGCGATGGATGATGCAGTCAGACCAATGCTGAGAGCTAAACCAAGCAGTGCCAGCAATACCGGCACAATCAGCCCCGGAGAGTGGAAATCCTGCACGGCAAGCCACCCCAACGACAGCGCTGCGATTACCATCGACAGACTAGCCACTGGCCGCAGCCCATAATGAGCAGATAACCAACCCGCAACCGGACCACCCACTGCCGCCGCAGCCATGATAGGGATCAGGAATATCCCAGCCTGAAGCGGCGTTTTGTCTAGGACATATTGCAGTTCCTGCGCCAGAGTCAGCTCAACCCCAGCCAATGCGCCGCTAGTAACCACCGCCATGATGATACCGGCGACGATAGCAGGGTGTGCCAATAAGGACAGGTCCAACATGGGCGTAGCTGAGCGTAACTGCTTTCGAGCAAACAGCACCAACACTGACAATCCAAAGGCTAACGTCAGCAACACCAGTACAAGGGGTTGTTTTCCGGCAACCCCCGTCTTGAGTGCATATACCACCGCAATCATGCCCATTACTAGCAACAAGGCCTGACCAATCGGCCAATGACCTGGCGAGATCTGCTCCTGACGAGGTAACAGTATCCAGCAGGCCGGGGCTACGATGAGCATCAAAGGTACGTTGATTAGAAACACCGAGCCCCACCAGAATTTCTCCAACAGCGCACCACCTATCAGAGGGCCAACCGCCGCACCGGCAGCCCCCACAGTCCCCCACAACCCGAGCGCAAGCCCTCGCTCCTTATCGTCCTCGAAGGTACGGCGGATAATACCCAGCACACACGGCATAATCATTGCTCCCCCCAACGCCAGCATAATGCGCGCGCCAATCAGTATCTGAGCAGTAGGCGAAAAGGCCGTTGCAACTGAAGCAACCCCGAAGATCACCAAGCCGATCAGCAAGATGCGTCGATTGCCAACTTTATCGGCTAACGTACCCATAGGCACGAGTAAACCTGCCATCAACAGCGGATATATGTCGATGATCCATAACACTTCGTTGTTGGACGCGCTAAGCTCCTGGGTTAACTTCGGGACAGCGACATACAGGATGGTCATGTCAAGAACGACCGGCAGGAATGCCAACATCACTGCCAGCAGAATCAGCCAGCGCCTAGAATTCGGGAAGCTGTTAAGCACAAGTTCACCTATAATTTTGAGTGTTCTTTAAAATATAAATACAATCGTATTTAAATAAGATAATAGTGGTGTTAAAAGGAAAAGACAATGGGTAGAAAACCAACCATCTCTCGAGACGGACTGCTCGACGTGGCCGAAGAGTTGGTGCGTGAGCAAGGTGGGTCCGCACTGACTATTGGCGCTTTGGCAAAGGCGGCGGGAATTTCCAAGGGCGGCGTGCAGTATTCATTCGCCAGCAGGGACAATCTGGTGCGCAGCCTGATTGATCGCTGGACAAGCCAGTTCGACGCGATGCTGGACGACGCAGCGATACATGATCCGATCGACTTTATCCGAAGCTATATCGCGGCAACGAGAGCCTCACAACAAGCAATGGACGCGAAAATTGCAGGCCTAATGGTCAGCTATCTGGAAAATCCAGAACATTTACAAGAAACACGCGACTGGTATCGGGGGATTTTTGAACGTCTAGCTGGTGCATCGTCGAACGCTCAAACGGCACGAGTGGCCTTCTTGGCTGTCGAAGGACTGTTCCTTTTGCGCATTAATGGTATTGACGAAGATGGAGACTGGACTAGCTTTCTGGACGATGTTGAGGCAGTACTGACACGCTTGGCATGACCTGCCGTACTATGCGGGATGATTTGTCGATAAAAGATGCTCACCGAACGATGGTCAAGAATGGCTCATATCAGTCATCAGTCGAGTACTGGCAAACTGCTCTCTAAGGTTCGCAAGTCGCCTGGCCGTGACACGACCACTGATAATCTTATATCCAAGCCTACGACTCTGGAACCAGCATTGCCGGCATCAATCACCTTTTCATAGCATCGCTGCTTTTGTATTCCAGCATGAAAAACACCATGAAAAAGTCATTGATGACACAAACAACATTGTTGGACTTGGTATTTTATTGTTGTTTCTCAACCACTTAAAACAAAATCACTCCCATTCAATGGTTGCTGGTGGCTTAGACGAAATATCATAAGTAACACGCGTAATCCGAGGAATTTCGTTAATAATTCGTCCTGAAACATGCTCTAAGAACTCGTATGGTAGGTGCGCCCAGCGCGCAGTCATAAAGTCAATCGTTTCAACAGCACGTAATGCCACAACATAGTCATAACGACGCGCATCCCCTACGACACCGACAGACTTCACCGGCAAGAACACAGCAAATGCTTGCGAAGTTTTGTCATACAAATCCCATTTGTGTAGCTCTTCAATGAAGATATGATCTGCCAAACGCAAAATGTCTGCATATTCTTTTTTGACTTCTCCCAAAATACGCACACCAAGACCTGGCCCAGGGAAAGGATGACGATATACCATATTGTAAGGCAAGCCCAAAGCGACTCCTAACTTACGAACCTCATCCTTGAACAATTCTCGTAATGGTTCAATCAATGACATTTTCATATCTTCTGGTAAGCCCCCCACGTTGTGGTGAGATTTAATGACCTTTGCTTTACCGGTTTTTGAACCTGCTGATTCAATGACATCAGGGTAAATTGTGCCTTGTGCAAGCCAATTAATCCCCTCAAGTTTTGCAGACTCCTTATCAAAAACTTCGATAAACTCGCGACCGATGATTTTACGCTTTTCTTCAGGGTCTGTTTTGCCAGCTAAAGCTTCCATAAAACGGTCTTCAACATCTGCTCGAATCACTCGAATTCCCATGTTTTCTGCAAACATCGCCATCACTTGGTCGCCTTCTTGGTGGCGCAACAAGCCATGATCAACAAATACACAAGTCAATTGGTCACCAATTGCTTTATGCAGTAACGCTGCAACAACAGAGGAATCCACACCGCCTGAAAGCCCCAACATTACCTGATCAGAACCAACTTGCTCTCGAATACGAGCAATACTGTCATCAATAATGTTTTCAGTGGTCCACCGTTTTTCACAACCACACAACTCCACAACAAAACGTTCAATCATACGTTTACCTTGTTTGGTGTGAGTAACTTCTGGGTGGAACTGGATACCGTAGAAATTTTTCTCTTCGTTTGCCATCCCTGCAATTGGACAGTTACCGGTTGATGCCATTAACTTAAAACCTTCTGGCATAGTATCAACGCGATCACCATGCGACATCCACACATCTAGCATGCCATAGCCTTCTGGTGTGACTTCGTCTTCGATATCAACTAACAGCTTTGTATGTCCATGCGCTCGAACTTGCGCATACCCATACTCGTGTTCATCGGCATTAATAACCTGACCACCAAGTTGCTGTGCCATGGTTTGCATGCCATAACAAATCCCCAATACTGGCACGCCTAACTCAAACACACACTGTGGCGCAACGGGTGCATCATCACCAATCACAGTTTCTGGACCACCAGAAAGAATGATCCCCTTGGCACCAAACTTTTTCACATCGGCGGCATCGATATCCCAAGGTTCGACTTCGCAGTAAACGCCAATTTCACGAATACGACGCGCAATCAATTGCGTGTACTGCGAACCAAAATCCAAAATCAAAATACGGTGGTCATGAATATTATGTTGAGACATAGTAATTTCCAAAATTCTAAGACTAAAAACACACAAGGCTTTTGTGGAATTCCACAAAAGCCTTGTGTTTCATTAAAGGTTTACCGGCCGGTTAAACACGATAGTTTGGTGCTTCTTTCGTAATAGTCACATCATGAACATGTGATTCTGTCATACCTGCATTGGTAACACGGACAAAAGAAGGTTTATTGTTCATCGTAAGAATGTCTTTACAACCGGTATAACCCATTGCAGAACGCAAACCACCCGCTAACTGGTGAATAATTGGTGCTAAAGGACCTTTGTATGCGACACGCCCCTCAATCCCTTCTGGAACCAACTTATCTTCAGCGTTTGAAGACTGAAAGTAACGATCAGACGAACCCGTTGGCTGCGCCATTGCACCCAGAGACCCCATTCCACGGTAAGACTTATAAGCTCGGCCTTTGTAATATTCCACTTCACCAGGCGACTCCTCTGTCCCAGCGAACATTGAACCAAACATACAAGCTGACGCACCTGCAACAATTGCTTTTGCCACATCACCTGAGAAACGCATTCCACCATCAGCAATGACTGGAACACCAGTACCTTCCAATGCTTTGGCAACATTTGAGATGGCTGAAACTTGTGGAACACCGACACCTGCAACAATACGCGTGGTACAAATCGAGCCAGGGCCAATACCGACTTTAACACCATCGGCACCTGCTTTCACCAAGTCTAGTGCAGCTTCACCCGTGGCAATATTTCCACCGATTACTTCCACTTCTGGGTAATTTTGTTTAACCCATGCAACACGGTCAATAACCCCTTGAGAGTGACCGTGCGCAGTATCCACAATAATGACATCAACGCCAGCATCAATCAGTGCTTTGACACGATCATCTGTTTCTTTACCAGTTCCAACGGCAGCACCAACACGAAGGCGACCTTCTGAATCTTTACAAGCATAAGGGTGATCAGACTCTTTCATCATGTCAGACACGGTAATCATTCCACGCAGCTTGAAATCATCATTAACAATCAACACACGCTCAATACGATGCTCATGTAACAAATCCATTACTTCATCTCGCTGAGTACCTTCTTTCACTGTCACCAACTTCTCTTTTGGAGTCATAACTTCAGAAACTTTTTTACTCATATCAGTCACAAAACGAATATCTCGGCTTGTCACAATCCCAACTAAATCAGAACCATTCATTACGGGTGCAGAGGAAACTCGGTTTGACTGAGTTTTTTCGACTGCTTCAGCAACCGTCATGTCTTGCTGAACAGTCACAGGGTCAGCAATGACGCCATGTTCAAATTTTTTCACTTTACGAACAACGTGAGCCTGTTGGTCAATTGTCATGTTTTTGTGAACAATCCCGATACCACCCTCTTGCGCCATGGAAATTGCCAAACGCGCCTCAGTTACTGTATCCATTGCCGCAGAAACAAATGGAATATTTAACGCTATATTACGAGTGAGCTTGGTCTTTAAAGACACACTATTTGGCAACACTGTTGAATGCGCTGGAACGAGTAAGACGTCATCAAACGTCAGGGCTTCTTGCAAAATTCTCATTATTTCTACCTTATACAGTAACTTTCAGGCTAATTGGCTCATGCCCAATTTCATACAAAATTTATTATGCAGAAATTCTTAGAACCAAACGGCTAAATTTTCAATAACTGATTATTATAAAGATTGACAGCCACTGGGTAAACTGAATAACGTATTCATCTATGGAAAAAACACATTTTTTTTCATATCATTGAATTTCGGTTATGACCTTATTGATTTTTTCTAAGTGAAAACCCCTGTTATTCGGCGCAACCATTATTAGAATATGTATCGAAAACAAAAAAAGCTCTACAACTTTATTCTTTTGGAGGAATAAAACATGAAAAAGACATTTGCATCTTTAGCAATCGCAGCTTCAATCGCGTTCTCTGGCCAAGCAATGGCTGGTACGGATGTTGATTCAATGATGGATAAAGCAGCAAAACTTCACTCTGAAGCAAAAGATTTAGGTGTTGTTTGGAAGCAGAAAGCAATGAAAAAGCCTTACTACGACACTTACGTTGATCAAGTTGCTGCAGCAAAAGAAAAAGGTGATATGGCTAAAGCGAAGACAGCAGCTGAATTAGCTATGAAAACAGCTGAAGGCGAACTTAAGCAAGCTCAAACACCTATCAAAGCTGCATGGGAAAAATAAACGAGATTAATTTCTAACCGTTTAATGAACCCAAACAGTAAACCCTGCAAATGCAGGGTTTTTTATTATCTTAAAATCACAGACCTCAAATTTAACACCGGCCGGTAACCTTTTCGAAGCTCGAATATAAATAATCTTACACTAGCCCTATTTTCAGTCTATTTCCCAGATATATGCGTACGATCATGAAAACTGCTAATCCAATTCGGCTTTAAGACAATAAGTGCCGCCATCAACATTCCATTGACAAACCCTTCTGGTATGGCCATCAACGGAATAAATGGGAAAAAAACCTGTTTCAATACTGCCAGTGAATACACATCATTCACCCACATTAACAAACCACCAGTAGTCAATGCCAACACTGATGCCACACCAGCAGCTAAAAAACCATTAAAAAACACATAAACAAAAAAGTTTTGCTCTAAATAGCGCTCACTGATTTTCACAAAAACCTCAGTAACAAAAATCGGCAACAACGCCATAAACAAAGCATTAATGCCAATCGCTTCCCACCCCGTTGGCAGATAAAACGCTAAACCAATTAAAGCCAGCCATGCACCAAATAAAGCAAACTGCCAACCAAACATTAAGGTCATCATCGTCATCAACAAAAAATGAAAACTAATCCCTTCCGCAATTTGAGCACTGAATTGCCATACCAAAAACACAATCAATGTCATTCCCAACCAAACATTTTGTGCCGGCCGGTCATTTCTCACTTTGTGCCACGGCGCGCTTTTCATCGCCAATCCTAACGCAAATAACAAAACCAGCCAGCCACCGACTAATGTTGCAAATCCCAAAGATTCTGCGACTAAGTTCACACATATTCCTTTAAAAATTCAGATTACCCAGCCCAATAATAAAAAACACCGGCCAGTAAAATCGTTAAAATAAGCTCAATTTTACACAAATCAGAAACTAAGACGACATGGCTTGGAAAATTCTTTTCGCACTTTTATATGACTTCTTATTGTTACTCGCCGTATGGTTTTTCGCCGCGATTCCCGTTGTCATGTGGCAAGGAGGCAGCCTTGAAGACAAACCTTTCGCGACTCTAGCCTTACAAATTTATCTGCTCGGAATCACTTATCTGTATCTGAGTTACTTCTGGACACAATCAGGCCAAACGCCTGGGTTGCGAACCTGGAAACTTCAACTTCAACGTGAAGACGGTTATTTACTTACACGTCACAATGCCAATGTTCGATTTCTATGGGCTGTGCTGTTCTTTGGCATTACGCTGTTTGGTCTTATCACACGTAAGAAACAACTTTTGCACGACCAAATATCAAAGACTAGAATAGTCCCCATTGCAGATTAGATACAGATTCAAATCCATCATTGCATTCACAAATTGATGTTTAAACTTTAGGAAAGCTTATGCCAACGCTCATTATTCACACACCTACTTTAAATGACGCCCAACACACTTTATTCCAATCGGTTGGTGAACTTAAAGCCTGCAACAACCATTTTCGAATTGAATGTAACCATATAGATAACGAAAAGTTATTTGAACTGCGCCATGAATCTGAACTTGACCTGAATCTTTTACCGGACGGTTTTGATGGCAAAGACGTCAAACTTTTGATTAGCGATATGGATTCAACACTGATTGCAATTGAATGTATCGATGAAATCGCCGATTACATGAACATCAAACCACAAGTCTCAGAAATCACTGAAGCAGCCATGCGCGGCGAGTTGGACTTTGAAGGGTCATTGACCAAACGTGTAGGGCTATTAAAAGGACTCAACACCACAACCCTTCAACAAGTCTATGATGAACGCCTGCAATTAAACCCTGGAGCTAACACTCTAATTGACAGCTTAAAAGCCAAATCCATTAAATTCGCCCTCGTTTCAGGTGGCTTTACATTCTTCACCGACCGTTTAAAGGACAAGCTAGGTTTAGATTTCACACGCGCTAATGTACTTTCCGAAACCGATGGCAAGTTAAATGGATCAGTGGATGGCGCAATTATCGGAGCACAGGCAAAAGCAGACTTTCTGCATGAACTTTGTCAGAAATTAAACATCCAACCTCATCAAGTCATTGCTGCAGGAGATGGAGCAAATGATTTATTAATGATGAAGGAAGCGGGACTTTCAGTGGCTTATCACGCAAAACCAGCGGTTCAATCACAAGCCTCAACCGCTTTAAACCATCGAGGATTAGATGCAATCCTGGACTTTTTAGCGGAATAATTTCACTCGCATATTTAACGTAATTCTCTACCGGCCGGTAAGTTTTAATTATCGGCAATAAAAAAGCGCGCCAGGCAATCCAAGCGCGCTTTCAAGAACCGTGTTACAAGACAAAAATTATGCAAACATTGCTTGTTCAACTTCCTTAATCGCAACCACAATGAATTTACCTAGGGTATCTTCATAACCCGGCCATTGAGAGGCTACATCTTTCATAAATGGCTTTTCCATGATTTTAGGTTTCATTTCAAAATCAGAAAGCCCTTCATCATACAGCTCTTCAACGTTCGTATAGATCGTTTCCATAAACTCACGCCCTTCATTGATGAGTTTTACATCATCTGGTGTGCCATGCATTGGAATAAAGGTATCAATATCCATTTCTGCAACTTGGCTTAGTGCATCAATTGAGCCACGGAAAGAACCATCTTCCATATTAGCGATACGACGCATCACCATATCACCCATATACATAACTTTATCGGTGCTCACTTCAACCGAAATATCCGAATCGGTATGAACTTTGCCGAAATGATGAATTTTGAATTTCACACCACCGACTTCAAATGTTTCACCACCAGCAAATGTTTTGTTTGGCAGTGTAATCACCGTACCCGTAATTTTGTTATTGGTGTTTTGCTGCATAAAATCAAACCAGAATTTATCCTGACCCGACTTTAAGTTATCAATACACTTCTGATGGGAATAGATTTCAACATTAGGATAAGCATTAACAAACGCATGATTTCCCAACCAGTGATCACCATGGAAATGGGTATTAATGACTTTAACAACCGGTTGATCGGTGATTTTCTTAATCTGACGTAAAATCATCTCACCGATTTGAAGTGAAGAACCCGTGTCGACCACTACCACACCTTTCTCTGTCACCACAAAACCTGGATTTGAAAACATACCAAAGTTATCCGGTGTCGGATGCGGCCCCATTGCAGGAATCGAGTAACAGTGCTCAGCAACCTTTACCGGATCAACATCAGGAACTTCTGGACCTTTAAATTCCATCATGTCTGAAGCGTAAACCGGGCGTAGCGCAGAAGCACCCACTAAACCAACACCTGCAGCCAGTGCAGATTTAAAGAAATCACGTCTTTTCATGTAGCTCTCCTTATCAAGAGTATATTCAATTTTTCTTGAAACTATATTTCATCTGGATCTCATATCATGACGACCCATAATCAAAACACAAAGATTCTATCATTTTTTATGAAAAGAGAAGAAATTGAGGGCTCGATCGGCACTCAAGCATCCTCAAAACCTGTTGATACAGTGAACAGTGGATCAAAAAAAGACTCAATGATTAATTCTTTATTAAATGCATATAAGAATCATTCACGATTAACTATAAAATGATTTATACTTTGCAACATTCATCCAACAAGATAATTTAAAAACGTATTAGAAACTTATGGAATTACTCAAAGCATACTTAGATTACGCAGTTTTTGGCATTTTAGGCTTAATGGGGTTTATCGCCCTATGGATAACCATTGAGCGCCAACTTTTTTTCAAAAAAGTTCAATGGCAGGACTTCCCTCATCATGAACACCTCAATCTTGCATTAACGCATAACTTGACAACTCTTTCGACTGTCGGAGCAAATGCGCCTTACGTCGGACTCTTAGGAACCGTCCTTGGTATCTTGATAACTTTTTATGATCTTGGCCAAGGACAATCCCTCGACACCGCTGCCATTATGCTCGGCCTTGCGATCGCCCTAAAAGCGACTGCAGCAGGGATTGCCGTCGCCATTCCAAGCATTATGGCCTACAACGGCTTAATGAGAAATGTCGATGTGATTAACGCTAAATTTCGCGCACAAATTGAGCAAAAGTAACCGGCCGGTAAATGTATGAAACGATTTGACACCATTAATGTCATCCCTTTGATTGACGTCATTCTAGTTTTATTGGCGATTGTTTTAATGACTGCGAGCTTTATTGTGAAAGACAGTCTGGACATTCAACTACCTGAAACACAGAATTCGCAGAGCTACACGCCACCGACCGATTTACCAGTGATTCATCTAGCGATTAATGAGCAAAACCAGTACTTCTTGGATGAAAAGCCGCTGAACTTTGTAGAGATTGAGCAACAGTTAGTGCTTTTACCCAAAGAACAATCGATCACTCTGAGCGTGGATCAGAAAACGGATTTCGGTCGCTTCGTTAAAATCATTGATTTACTGAAAGGCTTAAATCTACAAAATTTAACGGTTTTGACCGAGTCTAAAACCTCCTAATACTCTCTTGCGGCTCCAGTAAACATATAAAATGTCAATACAAACACCTAAAACCACTCGAAGCGCATTCATCATTTCGGTTGCCATCTACAGCGCAGTGATCGGATTGTCCATTTTTTTAATGCGTCAAGACCCTAAGCCCTCTGAGCCCGAACTACGCAAGGTAGACGTAACACTTTCTATGTTTTCTGCCCCAGAAACACAGTCAGTACAAACATCAAAACCAGAACCTAAACTAGAGCCAAAACCGGAACCAGAACCAAAACCAGAACCAAAACCAGAACCGGAACCAAAACCGGAACCAAAACCGGAACCAAAACCGGAACCAAAACCGGAACCAAAACCGGAACCAAAACCGGAACCAAAACCGGAACCAAAACCGGAACCAAAACCGGAACCAAAACCGGAGCCAAAACCGGAACCAAAACCGGAACCAAAACCGGAACCAAAACCGGAACCAAAACCGGAACCAAAACCGGAACCAAAACCGGAACCAAAACCGGAGCCAAAACCGGAGCCAAAACCGGAACCAAAACCGGAACCAAAACCGGAGCCAAAACCGGAACCAAAACCGGAACCAATTGAGACCACGGCCGTTGAAAATTCAAAGCCTGAAGTTTCTGACCGGCCGGTAGAAACCGTGTCATCTCAAAAAATGGTGCAAAAAACGAAGCCTCTAAAACCTAAATACAGTGCCAAACAAGTCATGAGTGCTGAACAAGCCTATTTAAGTGAACTGCGCCGACAAATTATGCGTTATGCACAAGACACCTACCCTCGCCGCGCTAAACGTCGTCATTGGGAAGGAGAAGTCGTCGTATCTTTTGTACTGAATCGAGATGGAACGATTTCAAATGTTCAATTAGTCACTTCCTCTGAACGTAATATTTTGGATCAAGCGGCCCTGTCAATCTTTACAGAACAGATGAAAAAGCGTTTTAAAGCATTCCCTCCCGAAATTCAACGTCAAAACTGGAATATCAGCGTTCCAGTGAATTATCATCTACGATAAACTGAAACCGGCCGGTAAATTATCTCTATTCGGCTGGAATATTTAGTCACTCTTACTCATCAACTCTTGAAAACCTGCTTCAGCCGATAGTGGGGTTCAAGTCTGCTAAAATAAGCTTTTGATTTTTAGCTGAAGGAAACCGTAATGGATTACACCCTCCCAACCAAAACAATTGCTGAAGTTCAAGACGACTTAATTAAGCGCTTTACACATTTTGCCAATCCTAAAGACCGTTATCGCTACTTAATTGATATGGGAAAAAAATTACAAAACATGGGGGAAGAATTTCAAACGGATGAAAACCGAATCCACGGTTGCCAATCACAAGTTTGGATTCATATCGAAGAAAAAGATGGCAGACTTTTTATGCAGGCAAAAAGTGATGCCGCAATTGTTTCAGGCTTAATTGCTCTATTGCTTCAGTTCTACAATGGAAGAACACCAGAAGAAGTTGCATCTGCCCCACTGGAATTCCTAGGAAAAATTGGGTTACTGCAACAACTTTCTCCAAATCGGTCTACAGGGCTTTACCATATGATTAAGCGCATCCAAGCAGAAGGTCAAGCACGAGTTTAAACTTTTTCGCATGCAATTTTCCTTGGAAAAAACTGCATTCCCTTCCATTTTCCAAGGAAATGATTTGTTGCAAAAACAGGTACTTGCATTCTTTATATACCGTCATTCTCTTCCATAAAAAATATTTCATTAATATCGCATTAATAAATTTTTATTACCATTTCCTTCAAAAATCCTTCATTATTTGTTGTGCAAATCAGAAACCCCTAATTTTAGAAATACATGAAATTCTGAAATAAGGGTATAAATCTCATTAAGAGTTAAATAACAGAAGAGTGATGTAATGAAGAAAACCAAATTAGCAATCGCAATTGCTGCGGCCTCCCTTATTTCAGCCCCAGCCTATGCAACCAACGGCATGAATATGGCTGGTTATGGACCAATTTCAACCGGTATGGGGGGGACTGCTCAAGCCTTCAATAATGGTCTAGGCGGGATGATGAACAACCCTGCTACCATGGGTATGGGAGCCAAAGAAGGTAACAAATTCCAAATCGGCTTAGGTCAACTTGGCCCAGATGTTAATTCTAAAATGTCGGCAGCAATGATTGACCAAGATTCTGCAGGCGACTCTTATTTCATGCCTGGTTTTGGTTATGCTCGTAAAAAAGATGGCATTACTTGGGGGATTGGTATTCTAGGCCAAGGTGGAATGGGAACCGAATATGGGAAAGCCGACACTACCGGTATGTCAGGTGATCTTTTTGCACGTGGTTACAGCATGATGACCAACCCTCAAACCGATCCAATGAACACGGTTGCATTGAGTGGAGAGGAAAACCGTTCGGAATTATCTGTTGGACGTGTACTACTTCCAGTGAATGTGGAAGTAAATGACAAGTTAACCGTAGGTGGTTCGATTGATTTCGTTTGGGCCGGTATGGATATTATGATGGATGTGTCAGGTAACCAATTTGGAGCCCTTGCCGAAGGTGGTAATGTAAGCGGAACAATGTTTAGTGGTCTAAACCAAATGATGGCTAACCGTGTTGTTTCAGACGTTAACTGGGCTCGTTTTGATTTTTCTGACAATAGCGACTATACAGGTGAAGCCAAAGGAACAGGCCTTGGTGGTAAACTTGGTATGACATACAAATTCAACGACAAACTATCATTTGGTGCATCTTACCACTCAAAAACAAACCTTTCTGATATGAAAGGTGACGCTACGCTTAGCATGAATGTCAATGCAGATACCGGCGTTATGATGGGCGGCATGCCAAATGGTCAATATGCTGATATGACAATTCCTGTGTCAGGTGAAATCAAGCTTAAAGATTTTCAGTGGCCTGAAACATTTGGAATGGGATTCGCCTTCACACCGAATGAAAAATGGTTAGTGACAGCGGACTATAAACGCATCAATTGGTCTGATGTCATGGCTGATTTCAATATGGTTTTCACTGCTGACAACGTCGCAACTAATGGAAACTTTGCAGGTGCAAGCATTGATGTCACCCTTCCTCAGGATTGGGAAGATCAGAATGTATTCATGCTAGGTACGGCCTACCAAATGAATAAACAACTGACTCTTCGTGCCGGTATGAACCTTTCAAGTAACCCAATTCCTGACGATAAAGTTAACCCACTATTCCCAGCAATTACTGAAAAACACTATATGCTTGGATTTGGTTACAATTTCGACAAACAACACTCTATTGATGGCTCAATCACGCACGCACCAGAAGTTACTGTAACCGGTAGCGGTGCATTGAATAATGGGGTTGAAATCTCTCACGCTCAAACAAATTGGCAACTACTTTACACCTATAAATGGGGTATTAAAAAGTAATCAAAGAGACATTGTCTTACCCATAAAAAACGCCGCTATTGCGGCGTTTTTTATACGTTAAGAAACTTCACCGAACCTCATCTTAAATTCTTGTTAGCTCCTCTCCTAAAAGCAAATTATTTCGTCCATAAGCTAAAGACTTAACATCCATTTTGTAATGCTGGCCTTTAGCATATTCCTACATTCAATCCAATCAGTCCTTTTCGAATGGTGCAAATCTTAAAAAATCACCATCGCTAATAATTACTAATTGCTCGGTTACAAATCCTTCGCATTCAAGCAATTCAGGCTCATATGATAAATTACAGACATAAAAAAAACCGGCCGGTAAAATATTTACCGGCCGGTTAATTAATAGCAATTTTTTTACGACTAAAGATTAAGCCACTTTCAACTGCTCATTTGGTGTTTGTTCCAGCTTGGCGATACGATCAGCCAAATCAGGGTGTGATTTAAATAGATCACCGAATGATGAAGGGGCTGCGGAAATACCAAACGCTGCCATTTGGTCAGGCAAGTGACCCGGCTGCATCGTTTGCAGGCGACGCAAAGCAGCAATCATATTTTCTTTACCTGCCAAATAAGCACCACCATTGTCTGCATGAAACTCACGGTAACGAGAGAACCACATTGCAATAATGCTTGCTAAAATTCCGAAGATAATCTGTGCAACGATATCTACAATAATAAATGTCCAACTGTGACCTTCTTCTTCATTTTTAAGTACCACGCGATCGACCACATAAGCAACGATTTTCGCAAAGAAAATAACGAACGTGTTCAGAACCCCTTGAAGCAATGCCATGGTAACCATATCTCCATTTGCAACGTGAGCCACCTCATGACCTAAAACCGCTTCCACTTCATTTTGACGCATCGCACGCATCAAACCGGTCGATACTGCAACTAAAGAATTGTTTTTACTCATCCCTGTTGCAAATGCATTCGGTTCAGGTGAATCATAAATTGCAACTTCAGGCGTTTTGATGCCTGCCTTTTGCGCCTGCTTTTGAACAGTTTCAAGCAACCATTGCTCATCGGCATTTCGAGGTGTTTCAATGACTTGTGCACCCGTGGACATTTTTGCCATCCACTTAGACATCGCCAAAGAAACAAAAGAACCGGCAAAACCAAATACCAGAGCAAACATAAATAAGTTACCCAAGTTTAGGCTGTTGCCTTGCATATAGCTTCCAACCCCCAAAAGGTTCAAGGTAATCATCGCGACAGCAATCACCGCAATGTTAGTTAATAAAAATAAACCAATACGTTTCATGGATTTTTCTCCTTCATCAAACAGAAACAGGTTAACACAATTGGTAATATAAGGATTTTTTATGAGCTTTCAAGCTTTTTCTTAATCACTCAAAGCTTATGTCAGATTAGGTATCTTAGGCAGAAAATACTTGGTTAGATTGACTTATTTTTTGCTTCGTAAACTTTGCGCTTTTTTTAGCCACGTCTGCGCAATCAAATAATCGGCGGGTAAATCCTGCCAGTCAATTATCCCTTGATGCCCGCCGGCACGAAAACACTCCCTAAACAATCTCAATAGATAATCCAATTGCTCTAAACGATAATTTGCATTCAATTCCAAAGCGGTAATCTTACTAAAGACAATTTGCGGCAAAAGATAATCCCACTCTTTTTCTTGAATCGAAGGACACACTTTTTGAACCTCTTCAGGAACTCCTTTACGCATAAAACCCACTAAAGATTTCAATGGATAGTGATTAATTAACAAACAAACCGCATCAGCGAGCTTTTCCGAAATACCATCCAGATTCGCTACTTCAAAGGTTTCACTGGTACCGGGCATGGTCGTCTTCCTCCCACAATTCAATTGTGGCTTGAGCCTCCATCCGATGAAGATAAGCAAGAAGCTCACGCTGATCATTTGCATTTGGAAAGTAAAAATCTATCGCTGTCTCGTTCATATTGAATTGTCGTAAATAACGAGAGCGTACAATTTTTCCATCTAATTCAATCACTTCTGCATAGCTATTTTCCAAAACAAGTTTGACATCTGCCTTGGTCAAATTCGGATATTTTCGTGTATTCAAAAATGACAACCCACAGGCGGACAAATTCAAATCACGTAAAATCCAAGATTCATGCTTTTGATAAAGTAAATAATCGGTTGCCAAATTATTAAACGGCTCAAACCCCTTTTCAAACAGTCGCTCCAAAGAGAGGATCATCTGTAACAAATCACTTTTGTTTAAATCCATTTTACGGCTCATAAATCGCTCACGGATTTCGGCTGTAAAGCGAAATGCTTCTGGATAATCTGTAAAGTGTAGGTGGGAGCTTGTCGAGTTCTCAATGGTTTCTTGAATCATTTGCACATAACGAACAAACTTCTGTTCAATTTTAACCAACAACTCAAAAGTTTTTGGCGCTTCACGCTCCAACTCCTGAACACCATGAAAACCTTCCAATATTCTCTCTTGGTTTTGCCAATAAATTCGACGACTGGCAATTTCCTCACCACGATTCAGCATTCGAAGATAATGGACGACAATATCAAATTTTTCAAAGATATCCCCCACTATTTTAAGGAAAATATCCTGATGTGCGCTCAGACGATGCAGCTTTTGCATCACCTCAGTTTTTAATTGCAGAATATTATCTTCTGTTGCACGATTAAAATAATCTATACCATTGCTGTATAGATCAGTACTGGCTTCAAGAAGTTCAGGAGAAATAAAGTATTTACATGGAATGGGATAGCGAAAATAACGACGAGAATTATCTTTGGTAAAACGATTCAACTATTCACGCTCCAATAGACAGGTAAGAGCCTGCACAATAGATTACTTACCTATTGCGCAGAATTTTCATCAGATTAGGAAAGTTTATTTTTCAAAATCTTATTAACTTGTCCAGGGTTTGCCTGGCCACCTGAAGCTTTCATGACTTGCCCGACAAAGTAACCTAACATCTTCTCTTGACCTGCCTTGTAGGCTTCAACTTGAGAAGGATTGTTGGCAAGGACTTCCTCAACCATTGCTTCAATTGCACCAGTGTCTGTGATTTGCTTTAGGCCTTTAGCGGCAATAATGTCATCAGCCGAACCTTCACCTTTCCACATAGCATCAAAGACTTGCTTTGCAATTTTACCGGAAATCGTGTCATCCTGAATACGTGCAATCAAACCTGCCAACAGTTCAGCAGAAATTTGAGAGTCAGCGATATCCAAGTTGGCTTTATTCAATGCACCCGCTAAATCAGATGTAATCCAGTTTGCACAGAGTTTGGCGTCATTGCCTTGCGTGTGAGAAAGCACCGATTCAAAAAACTCAGCCATGGCACGCGAAGAGGTTAACACCCCTGCATCATATTCGTTCAAACCAAGATCCGACACATAACGCTTGCGTTTTGCATCAGGCAATTCTGGCATGGATGCTCGTACCGCTTCAATATCTTCTTCTGTCACCGTAATAGGCAATAAATCAGGGCATGGGAAGTAACGGTAGTCATTCGCTTCCTCTTTGGTACGCATGGAACGTGTGGTGTTAGTCTCTGAATCGTATAATCTTGTTTCCTGAACGACTTGACCGCCCGACTCAATCAGCTCAATTTGACGCTCAATTTCAAACTCAATCGCTTTTTCAATGAAACGGAATGAGTTGATATTTTTCAACTCGGCACGGGTTCCAAGCGGCTCCCCAGGACGACGAACCGAAACGTTCGAATCCACACGGAAAGAACCTTCCTGCATGTTACCGTCACAAATCCCTAAAAAAGTCACTAGCTCATGCATTTTACGTGCGTACGCTACCGCTTCTTGCGCAGAAGAAAGATCTGGTTCAGAAACAATTTCCAAAAGTGGGGTTCCTGCACGGTTCAAATCGATCCCCGTTTGTCCTGGAACAACACCATGATTTGATTTACCGGCATCTTCTTCCAAGTGCGCGCGCGTTACACCAATTCGCTTAATATCACCATCAACTTCAATATCCAAATACCCTTTACCAACAATTGGATAGTCCATTTGTGTGGTTTGATAACCTTTCGGCAAATCTGGATAAAAATAGTTTTTACGATCGAATACTTGTTTACGGCCAAGTTCAGCATTAAGTGCGAGACCCAGCGCTAAACCTTTACCAATTACGGCCTGATTAACCACCGGCAACATTCCTGGCATCCCCAAATCAACAGCACAAGCTTGACTGTTTGGTGCCGCACCATAAGCAATGGATGCGCCTGAAAAGATTTTGGTTTTGGTGGTCAACTGAGCATGAATCTCAAGACCAATCACAACTTCCCAACTCATTTATTCTTCTCCTAAGCGCTTACTGATAATGGGCTGGCGTTTGTTTATGCCAATCCGTAACTTGTTGATATTGATGTCCGATATTCAGAAGCTTTGCTTCACTGAAATATGGTCCAACCATATGAAGACCGACTGGTCGACCAGCTGCGAAACCGGCCGGTACAGACATACCTGGGAAACCTCCCAAATTTACCGGAATAGTATAAAGGTCTGCAAGATACATACTGGTTGGGTCATCAGTTTTTTCACCAATATTAAATGCAGGAGTCGGTGCAACAGGCCCCATAATCACATCGCATTGCTCAAAAGCTTTGGTGAAGTCATCACGAACCATTCGTCGCAAACGCTGTGCTTTAAGATAATAGGCATCGTAATAACCAGCAGATAAAGCGTAAGCCCCGACCATAATTCGACGTTTTACTTCAGCACCAAAACCTTCCGAACGGGAACGCTTATACAAATCTTGCAAGTTGCTTGGGTTTTCACAACGATAACCAAAACGCACACCATCGTAACGCGATAAATTTGAAGAAGCCTCAGCAGGTGCCAATACATAATATGACGGAACCGCTAAATCTTTGTTCGGCAAGCTGACTGAAACAATAGTTGCACCTAGCTTTTCAATCTGAGCAATCGCTTCTTTTACAATTTTTTCGACTTCTGGGTCTAGACCTTCACCAAAATATTCTTCTGGAACACCGACTTTCAACCCTTGTAGAGAACTTTCCAAATCAGCTGAAAAATCAGGACGTTCATGTTCTAGGCACGTTGAATCACGCTGATCAAATTCACTCATTGCATTGAGCATCCATGCCGACTCTTCAGCAGAACGAGTCATTGGGCCAGCTTGGTCAAAGCTCGATGCATAAGCAATAATTCCAAAACGCGATACAGTACCATAGGTTGGTTTAATACCTGTAATTCCACAAAAACTCGCTGGTTGTCGAATGGATCCTCCCGTATCGGTGCCCGTTGCCATTGGTGCTAAATTCGCAGCAATCACCGCGGCTGCTCCACCAGACGAACCACCTGGCACAGCATTTAAATCCCAAGGGTTTTTTGTTGGACCAAAATAAGAACTTTCAGAAGATGAACCCATAGCAAATTCATCCATATTCGTTTTACCTAGAATCGGCATACCCGCTTTTTTCAACAGAGAGACTACATGAGCATCATAAGGCGCAATAAAATTATCGAGCATTTTTGATGAACAGGTGGTTTTGACACCATCCGTACAAAAGATATCTTTATGTGCAACGGGAATGCCAGTCAATAAACCGGCAGTGCCAGCTTTCAACTGCTCATCCGCCTCTCTTGCCATTTCTAACGCAAGTTCAGGTGTAACTGTGACATAGGCATTCAGTTCGGGGTCGTATTTGGAAATTCTGTCTAGATAATGCTGAGTGAGTTCAACACTGGTAATTTCGCCTGCATGGAGCTGATCGCTCATCTGTTTTACGCTTAAAGTGTGTAACATTTTTTATCTCTTATCATTCAATAACTTGCGGAACAAGATACATGTCTTTTGCAGTAGAAGGTGCAACGGATTGCAGCTTCTCGTGTTGATCACCCTCTGTGATTTCATCCTTACGCAAACGCTGACTCACCTCATGAGGATGAGCCATTGGTTCAACACCGTCCGTGTTGACGGCTTGCATTTGTTCAAATAAATCCAAGACATTATTGAGTTTGGCAGATACCTGCTCAACTTCTGATTCAGCGACATCGATCATCGCCAAACGCGAAATATATTCAACTTCGCTTTTTCCTATAGACACAGTGAAACTCCCGATTGCATATCAATCACTAACCGGCCGGTAACGTTTTCAACTTACCGCCAACAGCCCAAAAATAACGCAATAAAATACCATATTTAGCGATTCGACTAAAGGAAAACTCCTACAACAGTACTGTGAATTCAATTTGCTATTCAATTTATAAGTGAAACAATTAAAAAACTGCATTCAACGAAGCTTCTACCCTGTCTGGAAATCCGTTAGAATAGCCAAATCTTTGATTTCAGTCGCTAAAGGACACTTCACAATGTTTCGTAAACTTATGGGGCTTTTCTCCAATGACCTTTCCATTGACTTGGGAACGGCAAATACACTTATTTATGTTCGAGGAAAAGGAATGGTTCTAAACGAGCCTTCTGTGGTGTCGATACGCAATTCTCACCGTGGTAATGGCGCTCGTTCTATTGTCGCAGTCGGTGAAAACGCCAAAATGATGTTGGGCAAAGAGAACAAAGACATCGAAACAGTTCGCCCGATGAAAGACGGAGTGATTGCAGATTTTGAAGTCACTGAAAAAATGCTGCAATCGTTTATTCGTAAAGTGCACGAAGCTAAATTCTTCCAACCTAGTCCTCGAGTTTTGGTCTGCGTGCCTTGTGGCTCAACTCAGGTTGAACGTCGTGCTATTCGCGAATCTGCCGCCGGTGCTGGTGCTCGCGAAGTTTATCTCATTGAAGAACCGATGGCAGCTGCTATTGGTGCAGGCATGCCAGTTTCAGAACCAACGGGTTCCATGGTTGTCGATATTGGAGGAGGAACGACCGAAGTCGCGACCTTATCACTGAATGGTATTGTCTGGTCTGACTCTGTCAAAGTCGGCGGCGATCGTTTTGATGATGCAATTATTAAATATGTTCGTCGTAACTATGGCATGGTTATTGGTGAATCGACTGCTGAGCGAATTAAAACAACTATTGGTACGGCGTACCATGAAAGTTCACCTGCCACCATGGAAGTTCACGGAACAAATTTGGCGGAAGCCATTCCGCGCCGTTTTACAATGAATTCAAATGAAGTGTTAGAAGCCCTCCAAGAACCATTGGCAGCCATCATTAGTGCCGTTCGAACCGCTTTGGAAAACACGCCACCAGAGCTTGGCGCTGACATTGCGGAACATGGTATCGTCTTGACTGGCGGCGGCGCTCTGCTCAAAAACATTCACACACTCCTTGCTGAAGAAACAGGTATTCCTGTGATCATAGCGGATGATCCCCTAACCTGTGTTGCACGTGGTGGTGGTCGTGCTTTAGAGTTGATGGATGAAAAAGGTTTAGACGTTTTTTCATTTGATTAAATGATTTATTGAATCTTACCGGCCGGTAAATGTTTTTCATTTATCGGCTCAAATCATCAACACAGCTAAACACTCAACGACAACGATTAGCCTTTTAACCTTTAGGAGCCAACTATTTCTCCGACTGCGACGACGCCTCAACAAGACGCGATTCATTTTATTGTGGCCTTTATTTTAGCCATCGTTTTGTTGGCGGCAGATCGTTATGGAGAAATGGTCTCTGAATTACGTGGCTTTTTATTGGCCGGATTAACGCCAATTGAACAAGTCGCTTCCATTCCCAAAACATTTTTTAAAGAATTTGATCGCGATATCGTTGATTATGACGAACTGAAACGTCAAAATCAGATTCTCAAAACAGAAGTCTTACTCCTAAAAGCTAAACAACAACAGCTTATTAATCTTAAGCAGGAAGTAGCTCGCTTGGAATCGCTTCTAGGTACGACAGGAAAAATTGCCGACCACACGGTGCAAATTGCGACAGTTACACAATTCAGTCAAAACCCGATTTCACAATTCATGACCTTGAATAAGGGGTCAAAAGATGGTGTTTCAACTCAAGATACCGTGATTGATGCGAATGGTGTTGTTGGACAAATTATCAATGTGGCACCCTATAGTGCGAGAGTGATGTTAATCACCGACCCTGATCATCATCTTCCCGTTCGAATCCAACGCACATCTCAACGCGGAATTTTAAAAGGCTCAGGCTACGACAGTAGTGAGTTAAACTTTATTCCAAGTAATAGCAACATTAAAGTCGGTGACATTATTGAAACTTCTGGACTCGGTGGCGTTTTCCCAAGTGGTTACCCTGTTGCAACCGTTACCGAAGTGGAAAAAACAGGCAGCGCCCCCTACTTAAAAATCTTTACTCAGCCAATTTCAGAGCTCAATAAAGCACATAAAGTCTTAATTCTAAAACCTGAGGCTATCTCACCTCAGACCTTGAAGACCGATTTAGATTACGATTTAAACAGTTCACTCAATCAAACAGAGACTGGAGACTAACCTCGTGGGCGAATCGTTTACTTATCATCGAAGCGCAAAAGTTCGCTGGTACTTTGTCGCTAGTTTATTACTTGCTTTAGTGAGTGATAGTTTAGTTATTTCAGTACATGCCTCACCTATATTTCCGCCTTTTTCACTGTTAGTTTTATTTTATTGGGCTGGCCATTTTCTTGACCGGAGCTACATTGTAACCGCGTTTATTTTAGGCTTGCTTAGCGATACATTAACGCAAACCCCATTAGGTGCGCATGCAATTATCTATGTTAGTTTGATTTATCTGCTAAGCCGCCATCGCCTTCACTTTCGAAGCTTTACACCTTGGCAACAAGCGATATTTATTACCGGTTATTTTTTCATTTACCAGTTCACCAACTGGATATTTTTTGACCCGTTATTAACAGACACTCATGCCATCTATTTTTGGTTAATGCCATTTTCTGCCGCGATATTTTGGATAATCATCGCACCATTATTTAATCGTTTCACACTGCAAGTCGAACAAAATTAAATGCAAGAAAATCTTCATTTTGACAGTTCACAAGCCGTGCATCAGAAAAAACGGCAGTTTCGTTTACGATTAATCATCGCATTTGTTTTTGTTTGTAGCTTGTTTCTGTTTTTGACCGGCCGGATGGCCTATCTGCAATGGATTAATTACGATCGATATCATAGTCTTGCAGAAGGCAACCGTGTCAGTTTAGAGGTCATTCCTCCCATTCGAGGAAAAATCTATGATCGCAACCATCGACTTCTGGCGGACAATCAACCTGTTTATAGCCTTCAACTGATCCGAGAAGACATGGATTCGATTGATGAATTTGAAGCCGAAATCCAGAAAATTCTCACCGACATGCCCAAAGAGCGTTTTGAAAAGTTCATGGAGCGTTTCCGTAAAGGGCGAAGAGCCATACGTTATCAACTCCCACATACTCTTTCCGAACAACAAGCTGCGCAATTTGCCGTCATTAGCCACAAGTTTCCAGGAGTGACGCTGAGTGCTCGATTGAAACGCACCTACCCATATAAAGCCATAGGCGTTCATGCGATTGGCTATGTCGGCCGGATCAATGAGCGCGAATTAGGTAGAGTGAATGCAAAGCGCTATAAAGGCACCCAAGTCATAGGCAAATCTGGGGTAGAACGTTATTACGAATCCACTCTACAAGGCTACCCGGGACTCCAATATATCGAAACTAATGTTCGCGGTAGCATTTTACGCAAACTGGAATCCGAACCAGCCATTCCTGGCCAAGACTTGCACATGACCATAGACATTCAACTGCAAGAATATGCTGAAAAACTCTTAGAAGGTAAACGCGGTAGCATTGTTGCGATTGAGCCGCAATCCGGGGAAATTTTAGCTTTTGTTAGCGTTCCAACCTACGATCCGAACTTGTTTGTTGATGGTATTGATAGCAAAACCTATAAGTCCTTAATGGATGACAAAAACCGCCCTTTTATTAACCGCGCAATTAATGGTCAATACCCTCCAGGATCGACGATTAAACCTTTTGTGGCATTAGGTGCCATTGAACGGAACATCATCTCGCCTTACAAAAAAATCTATGACCCCGGATACTTTGAATACAAAGGACACCGCTATCGAGATTGGAAACGTACTGGGCACGGACTCGTTGATATGAAAGCCGCTGTTGCTCAATCCTGTGACACTTATTTTTATGAACTAAGCTTGGATATGGGGGTTGACACAATTCATGACTCTCTTGCTCCTTTCAGCCTTGGGAAGCGCACCGGCATTGACCTATTTGGAGAGTCAAAAGGAATCCTCCCTTCTCAAGCATGGAAAATGGCGACCAAAGGTAAGCCTTGGTATCGTGGCGAGACTATTATCACCTCAATTGGTCAAGGTTATAACCTCACGACCCCACTACAATTGGCAACTGCAACCGCGATTTTAGCGAACCGAGGCAAACAAATTATTCCTCACTTGGTTTCTCATGAGCAAATCGAACCATTTGAGCAAATCCAAATTCAGGAAATTGATAACTGGGAAAAAGTCATTGATTCAATGGTAGAGGTAATGCATGGAAAACGTGGAACTGCAAGACGCCATGGACGAAACCTTCCTTTTAAAATGGCTGGAAAAACGGGAACCGCACAAGTATTCAGCTTGAATGAAGGAGACTATAATGCGGATGAACTCGACAACCGATTGCATGATCATTCATTATTTTTAGGTTTTGCGCCTGTAGAAAAACCTAAAATTGCAGTGGCGGTCATCGCCGAAAATTCCGGAAGTGGCTCAAAAACCGCTGCTCCAGTAGCAGTATCGCTTATAGAACGTTATTTAACCCCTGAAAAATACTCAGACCCGACGAATCCACTGAGTAAAACTCAAACTCAACCTTAGACTTTCTTCTGGAATTATATTCGAATGCAGAGCTTTCAAACATCGCAAACCCTCTATAAAACCAATAAAGGCTGGTTTTCGAGATTCCATATTGATGGCTGGCTATTAGCCGGAATTCTACTCTTGCTAAGTTTAAGTCTAGCGATTGTTTTCAGTGCTTCAGGCGGTGATTGGCAAGTGGCCGAAAGACATTTGGTGAGAATTACCATTGCTCTGGGACTCATGTTGCTCTTTGCTCAAATCCCGCCCAATTGGATTTACATTATCACGCCTTTTTTATTTGCCATTGCCTTATTAATGCTCATTGCTGTCCCTATTGTCGGAGATGTTGGAAAAGGTGCGCAACGGTGGCTTGATTTAGGGCCGGCAAGATTTCAACCATCTGAACTTATGAAGGTTGTTTTACCTTTGATGGTCGCTTGGATTTTTGCACACAGTAGCTACCCTCCAAACTGGCAACGAATCTTAGCCGCTCTTGTAGTGATTGGCCTGACAGCGGGTCTAATTGTCATTCAGCCAGATTTAGGAACCTCTTTGCTCATTGCAATGAGTGGCTTGTTTATTGTGTTTTTTGCTGGCCTTCCTTGGAAATTGATTTTTGGAGCACTGTTTGCCGCAGCGGCAAGTATTCCTATCGCTTGGGAATTTATGCATGATTACCAGAGACAACGGGTACTGACCTTCTTGGATCCCGAATCCGATCCTTTAGGTGCGGGTTACCACATCATTCAGTCTAAAATAGCCATTGGTTCAGGCGGTATTGAAGGCAAAGGTTTTTTAGGCAGTACTCAAGCGCATCTTGAATTTTTACCAGAAAGTACTACCGATTTTATTTTCTCCGTTCTCTCAGAAGAGTTTGGATTGATTGGGGTCATTATTTTACTACTGATGTACTTGTTCGTTATTGGTCGAGGTTTGTATATTTCAGCAAAGGCCGAAGATAACTTTACTCGCTATGTCGCAGCAAGCCTCATCATGACATTCTTTATTTATGTATTTGTCAACATCTCGATGGTGAGTGGTCTACTTCCCGTCGTCGGCCTTCCACTCCCTTTAGTCAGCTACGGTGGAAGTTCATTGGTCACCTTAATGATTAGTTTTGGAATATTAATGTCAATCCACACCCATAAAAAACTATTACGACAAGCAAAATACTAACGAAGCAAAGACCATTGAAAAGTTTTGCCAAGTCACTATTCAGGACTGAAAATCACAAACAATTTATGGTAGAGTAAGTGCAACTTTACCGGCCGGTATCAATATGCTTACATAACACCGGACAATAATAAAAACACAATTACCTTAACAAGGGATGCACTCTCCATGATGCGACTGTTACAACCCGTTCTGATTTTTCTTTTCTCATTTTTGTCACTTAACATTCAGGCTCAACCGACTACCAATATTGCAATGCCTGCCATTCCAGTCATTCCTTCTGCACCGGATATTGCTGGAGATGCTTATCTGCTTATCGATTTTCATAGTGGGCATATTCTGGCCAGTAATGACCCGGATAAACGCGTTGAGCCGGCCAGTTTGACTAAAATCATGACAGGCTTTGTGGTGATTAACGAAATCCGTAATGGTAATCTGAGTTTAAACGACATGGTAACCATTAGCCCAAAAGCTTGGAAAACACCGGGCTCAAAAATGTTTATTGAAGTGGGCAAACAAGTGTCGGTTCAAGATTTAATTAAAGGCATGGTCATTCAATCAGGTAATGACGCATCGGTTGCGTTGGCCGAACATATTGCAGGCAGTGAAGAAGTCTTTGCGCAATTGATGAATAAATATGCGCAATCACTGGGTATGACAAATACGAACTATATGAATGCAACAGGTTTGCCACACCCAGAACACTTCACAACTGCGCGAGATTTGTCTATCCTCACCAAGGCACTGATTGAAAAATTCCCAGACGAATACCAATGGTACTCGGAAAAGAAATTTACCTTCAACAACATTACGCAATACAACCGCAATAAACTTCTTTGGCAAGATCCAACCGTAGATGGCCTAAAAACTGGCCATACGGAAAGTGCTGGATATTGTTTAGTCTCCTCTGCCAAACGGGAAGAAATGCGCCTGATCAGCATTGTGCTCGGTACCAAAAGTGCCAAAAGCCGCATTCAAGAATCTCAAAAACTCCTAAACTACGGCTTCCGTTTTTTTGAAACACACAAAGTGTATAGCGCCAAGCAACGCTTGAATGATGTCAAAGTTTGGGAAGGCAATAAAGATTTAGTGGGTGTTGGATTAACCGATGATTTGTACATCACCATTCCTCGTGGTCAATACAAAAATCTGGAGATTGAATCAACGATTACACCAGAGCTAAAAGCTCCAATTACTGAAACTCAACCACTTGGCACGCTGCAAATCAATCTTTCAGGAAAACCTGTCATTGAACGCCCTCTCGTTGCCCTTTCAGGTGTTGAAGAAGGTTCTTTTTTGAAAAAAGTTATGGATCAAATCAAGCTGACGTTTAAATCTTTATTGGATTAACTTACGACCTTCAGTTAAAGAAATAAATGTTTTGCTTTGAATGATTCTAAAGCCGCATCCACAGTGATCGCGGCTTTTTTGTTGCATGAATGAAAAACCTTGAAGTATGTTTTTGATAAAATCCAACGCATTACAGCATTACAAATAGTATTCAAACAAACCTTACCTTTTAAATTCTTTGCCGGCCGGTAAAAACGACTGCTTAGTTAAAAGATGTAAAATTTGAAAACGATATGGAAAATAAGATGACAAAAGATTTACATACCCCTGACAGCGAGACATTAATTGAATTCCCATGTGATTATCGTTTAAAGGCCATGGGAGAAAATTCTGAGGAATTTGTCGAATTGGTTTATAAGGTCTGTTGCAAATACGCGCCTAATACTCCACGAGATAATATCAAAATCAACAATTCCAAAGGGAAACGTTTTATCTCTGTCAATGTGACATTCTATGCTACCTGCATCGAACAAATTCATGGTATTTATGGCGAGCTGAAACAACACCCAGAAGTCAAAATGACACTGTAAAGTCACAATAACTTCGCGACTTGTAATGACTGACTGCATCCCAATTCACATTCACTCCCTAGGACGTGTTGATTACCTTAACACTTGGCAAGCAATGCAATCCTTTACCGAGCAGCGCACGCCTGAAACACCTGACGAGCTCTGGATTGTTGAGCACCCACCTGTTTACACTCAAGGTTTGAATGGCAAAGCCGAACACCTGCTCAACCCAAACCCAAAGATTCCAATTGTCCAAACCGATCGTGGTGGTCAGATTACTTATCACGGCCCCGGACAGTTGGTCATTTATGTATTGATCGATTTAAAGCGTCGTAAGCTAGGTGTTCGCGCGCTTGTCAGTCTCATTGAAAATAGTCTAATTGAGTTGCTTGCTAATCTTAATATTGAATCAACTGCGCGCGCCGATGCCCCAGGCGTTTATGTAAAAGGCAAAAAAATTGCCTCTTTAGGTTTAAAAATTCGCAAACAAAAAAGCTATCACGGTCTGGCGTTAAATATCGATATGGACTTAACCCCTTTTCAGGCGATTAACCCATGCGGCCTTCAAGGTATGCAAATGACTCAACTGAAAGATGAGTTCACACAACTTTCCGACAACCCATTGCCAAGCTTTGACAAAATCGGGGCACAGCTTACCGAAATTATTTCAGCACAGTTAATTTCCAGCTGAATATCACAGTTAAAGATACCGGCCGGTAAACATTGTATGACGCACAATTTCGTGTGCAATTTTTGAAAACCTCCAACTTGGCTTATAATGACGCGCTTAATTGATAAATCGGAACTGTCCATGTCGAACGTGCCTGAACGCCAAGAAATCCCAATTGAACAAATTGGTTCAATCAAAGCTCGCAACGCAGCCATGTCGAAAGGCGAATACAAAACCAAATCGTTAAAACATCGTCCTGACCCGGAAGCAGAAAAGCTAAAAAAACCACGTTGGATTAAAGCTCAGCTTCCAAAAACGAAAGATATACCTCGGATTCGCGAATTGAAAAACATTATGCGTGAACAAGGTTTGCATAGTGTCTGCGAAGAAGCATCGTGCCCTAATCTCGGTGAATGTTTTGGACATGGCACAGCCACCTTTATGATCATGGGCGACATTTGCACCCGAAAATGCCCATTCTGTGATGTCACGCATGGCCGCCCGAAACCTTTAAATCAAGAAGAACCAGCGCACTTAGCGCGAACTGTAAAAGCCATGCAGCTTAAATATGTGGTAATTACATCGGTTGACCGCGATGATCTTCGTGATGGCGGTGCGACACATTTTAAAAATGTTGTGCAAGCTCTTCGGGATGAACTGCCGGATTTAAAAATTGAAACCCTCGTCCCTGATTTTCGTGGTCGATTAACTGTCGCACTTGAAACACTGGGACAAATGCCGCCGGATGTGTTGAATCACAACTTGGAAACGGTACCGCGCCTTTATGAAGAAGCACGACCAGGCGCAGATTATCAAGCTTCTCTGGATTTACTTAAACGTTTTAAAGCGTCTAACCCCGAAGTTAAAACGAAATCAGGCTTAATGGTGGGCTTAGGTGAAACCATGGATGAACTATTACAAGTCATGCGTGATTTACGCGCCCATAATGTTGAAATGCTGACCGTCGGTCAATACCTACAACCCAGTAGTTTCCATTTAGCTGTTAAAAAATATTGGACACCAGAAGAGTTTAAACAGATTGAAATCGCAGGCTATGAAATGGGTTTTGAAAATGTTGCTTCTGGGCCAATGGTACGCAGCTCTTATCACGCTGACTTACAGGCACAAGCTGACAATGGAAATGTGAGTTTCAACATTAATTTGGACTGAACAACATTATTTTGGATTCTACAAAATTAATTTGTACTGAGAATGGCCGAAATTTTCCTAAACACACCACCTATTAGAGAGTTTCCGAAAGGAGACTGGACAATCATTTGGCACGGACGGGTAACTAGAAACCCGAAAGTGCCGTCAGAATTACTTATCGAAGTTCTTATTCGCTCCAAAAATGGTGATCGAACAATAGAAATCGGAGTCGGCCAACTTCCACTTCTAAAAATCGGTTCTAATTGGAGAGATAAACGGCTTACAGATTGGAACTAAAGAACGCCCAAGATACCTAATACTTCAATTGCTAAAGTGTTCGCATCCATTCCCTTTTTCGCAGCTTCAAGTTGACCGAGATAATAACTCGACAAAGGCCGATTCCGAAACGGATATGGGGCCTGAAGAAAAGAAAGCCTACGACCGAAATACGACGAAAAGGAAATTGATGATCAAGAACTGAATAGTGAAACGGAAACGCACAAAAACCTGCCTATTCAAAACATCCTCAGCCAAACGTCTCAATTCGATTTTTTGGAAAATAAAGAAATTATCAACCCGGAAAGCAAAGAATACAACCGCTATAAACCCCCGACAAACAAACCTAAAGCGCCGGAATCCGACGGATTAGGAACCGGGCAAGGCGACTATAGCAAGGACTCTACAAACCAAATCGAAGCAAAAGCGTTGGTGCTGATTTAAAAATGCTTCAAGAAGCAGTAAAACAATTATCTGCGGAAGGCATAAACATCAAAATTAGAAGAATTGACGTTGTACCTCTGTCTGAAGCCAGCACAAGAAGGCAATGGCTTAATTGGAGTCTGCTAGCAGAACGCGAAGAAGCTATATTAGCGTCGATATTAAACACAATGGTAGTCACTACTAACGTAAGAAAGGCGAATGCACGGTTGGGTTACTTAAAAGCAATCACAGAATTGGCAACGAGATACCTTGATAGCATTATGAAAAATCTAGCTCGTTACAAGGGTGTTTGAGAAGGTGAAAAATGGCTCTGTCACAAATGCATTTTTAGTACAAACAGAAAGAGTTCTTCATACTTTGAATACTGCTAATAAACTATGTACAATAACTCGTTACAAAATATCCTAGTTAACACTAGAAAGATCTATACCATATAATTTTTCAAGATAAGCGTCTACCATATTTTGACTATTTTCACTCAATAAATACTCAATATCTTCATCAGAAAATGGATAAATACCAAAAGATTTAATGTAATTTTTACTTAATGAAAAATACCCTGAACCATATGGTTTACTTGTATTAGTAATATAAAACCAAAACAATCTGGACTGCATAATTTTTTTCGCTAGCCTCAAAGGATATTCTTCCTGAGAAATTAAAGCCATACCATTATGGAATAGCAAAGAATCATCATTACTTAAAATATAGTTTGGAATCTTAGGAGAGATATGAGGGAATAATAGCTTAAAAGAATGCTTATCCAACCCCTGATTTCTACCATATGAAAACCACTCCTGATATTTACCTTTTCCTTTATCGCGTCTCGATAACGGTTCTTTATGTGCTAAAAGATAACGATATGCTTCTGGGTAACAACTAGCCATTTTTTTTTCTTGTATTACTGATGCAGAGCCATTCTCATAAAAATAAGGAAATATTATCTTACGTTTAGCAATTGTTAGGTCGTTACAATCTATAAACTTATTGGAATTGACAATATCAACACAAATATTCTTTTCTATTTTAAATCCATCCTGAATGTGATAATAAACCTCATCTTCTTCAATAGGACTGAAAATAAAAATATTGTTTTTTAATGTTGCTATACCGTTACTTGTTCTAAAAACTTTTTGAAAAGGCTGCCCTGTAGCTTCAATTTTGGAAATTATTTCTGTCGCCTGCAAGTTCCAACCGTTGTGATTATCGAGAAGATTGTAATCAATTTTCTTCATCCCCGAGTCATCAATAGCATTAATTTTTGTTATCCTTTTATAGCGAATACAGCCATTTGATTTATTCGTTATAAAACAGATACAAGTGTAAGTTGATCTTGACTCAAAAACTTGCAAATCACCAAAGTCAATAATAGAAAACGGATATTCTGAACCACTTAAAAACTCTCTTAAGGCTCGACCATTCAAGCTTTTAAAAAAAGTGTTCATTGTTATATAACCCAAAACCCCAGATGATTTTAAATTACGCAAGCCTATTTCAAAAAAGGGGATATATAAATCTGGGTGGCCAGTCGAGGAAACATTCCAGTTTTTTAGTAACAACTTTGATTCATTATCAATATTTCGAGAACATACATATGGAGGGTTACCAACTACAAAATCAAATCCATTAAAACCATCAATCACCTTATGAAAATCAAAACCGAGGGTATTTCCAACAAACAAATTAAAATTAAACTCTTGCTTGTCCTCACCGTTTAATATCGCCAAGATAGACAAAATAATTTCAGTGCGCTCAATCGAATACTCCATCAAGTCCACGCCAAATAAGTGCTTAGCGAAAATATCTTCATAGCTAAAATTAAAGTCTTTATGAATAATCTCTGCCGCAGTCACTAAAAAACCACCACATCCACAAGCCAAATCACAAACACTCGAATTTTTATCAAAACTTTCTCGATGAATTAAACTATCAATAATGAATTTTCGGATTGATTTTGGGGTATAGATTGCACCGGTAACAATTTTATCCTCTGGTGAAATCACAAACTCAAATGAAGTAATCAGCGACTCAAGCGACACAACACTAAATTTCTTTTCAAATTCTTGAAATAATTCAAAGTCTTTATCATTTTCTTTAATGATTAAAGAATTTATCAGTTTATTTTTTACAAACGCGTAATTATTTGTTTTTAGAAAAGACGAAACTATTAATCTATTCGTTTCAATAACAGAGCAAGAGCATGAATTAAGGAACTTAAATATTTCTTTATTCATGAAACAGCCAATGGAAAAACATTTTCAAATGTAAAGTCTTGATGAGAGTTACCACTTTCATATGCTCGAAAATAAGGAGTGAACATTCTCTCTTTAGCCCTAAAAATAATTTCCTCATAGTCAAAGTCATTAAACAGCTTGTTTAAAAACACATAGTCTTTCATGCTACAAAAATTCTTCAAAATAAAATGTAATCCCAAAATGACATCCATAGGAGGGTGGGGCAGCCTTGGTGCGCCTAAAAAAACTGCACCCGATATTGCTCTTCCCTCTAATCTATTTCCACCAGACTGAAAGTGATAGAGAGGATGAGAAACTTTAGGAGGGTTAGCCCCAGGCTTCCTAATATCCTTATCTAAATGCCATGAATTAAAGTGCTCACCATCCTCATCAATACCTTTCAGTTCAATCTGAAAATCAAATGAATCCTGAATTCTGTCATTAACACTAATATCAACTGAAATATCAAACTCAACACAAGAATCAAAAGTAATTGTTAGAGTGTTAAGTTTTGGAGGAATACTACCCGACATCGCTTTCTTTAAAACAATTTCTATATTTTCAGCACAAACACAGATTAGATTGCCTGAATGGTGTTTAACCTTACCTGCAACTACATATAAAGTAGACTCTAGGTTTTGGAATATTTTATCACTATCATATGTTTGTACTTTTTGGGCAAGCGTTTCCAGATCTTTAGCATACTGCAGTCTATCCCACTCCACATTAATACCCTTTTGCTAAAGCTTTAAAACGCTCTTTATCTATTTCAGAAAGCTGTTGAAATAAATCGTTATCACACACGCTGTCATATGAATAGTATTCTGGTTCAACCCAAGGAACTTCTGACAATATGTTTTTTTTCTCAAAAGCTTCACTAGGATCGATTGGAATATAGCTGTGATGACAAATAGTCCAAAATTTTCTTGTTACAGAACTAGCGTCCCCTTCGACTCTTTCAAGTTCAATCTCTGGAAATTGTTCTTTTAAAATAATTAGTTTTTCCTCAGCTGATAGACGTCTCAGATGGAGACTTTGTTGCAATTCATGACGCCACCAATACTGAATACCCTCGGCCCACCAGCGTTTGTATGCCCCTGAATAAACCCCCTTATATCTATATTGCTCGAACTTTTGAAGTAAGTCATTCCAATCAACAGAGCCCTTACTTACACCAAGTCTTGCGGTTAATACATCTTCACCAATAAGCACGCCAATAGGTTTTACAATTTTATCTAAAATAAAACCTGATACTTGGTATGTGCTATCTGAATTAACTGATTTCAAAAAATCAACAATTCTTGGGTCAATGTTTTCGATTAAATTATCGGGGATTTCCAGTAGGTCAAGCACTGATTGTTTGTTAACAATTCTCTCTTTTATCTCTTTATACGATTCAATCAGTTCTTTCATTAGAGTTGTATATTTATCTAAATTCTGATGAAATTTTTCTTTATTTATTGAGAAATCAAATAAATCGTTGCTAGTGAAGTCCTTATAAAAATTTTGCATCTTTGAATTGTTCGATAACAAAACGATCGGAATACTTAAAGATGCGTCTTCGACCCCCTGACTTCTAAAAGACTGGGCTAATGCAGGCGCATCGGTTTCACCACCACCCTCAAGAAGCTTATAATCCATTAAAATCAAATCAGGATTGGAACCGTTAATACAGCTAACAGTTTCAGCAAACGTTATAGGTTTACAATGAATTGGTTCTAATCCAAATCGCTTCAAATCTTTTAAAACGGAACCTGCATCTTGATCTTCTACATATACGACTTTATAAACCATTCTCATCCAATTCCTTATCTGTAGCCTTGCTTATTTCAACTCTAACCGTGGTAGAAAAATCCATCTTAGGTGAAACTACATAAATATTTCCGCGGTAACCTTTAACAATATCTTTTGTTATTTTCAGACCCAATCCGGTACCCAAAATTTCAGAATTTTGGTCCAACAGTTCGAAACTTTCAACATTTGTTGTTGTATAAAACTCTTCAAATATTCTTTCTTCATTACCTGCTTCAATACCATCACCATTATCTGAGAACTCAACATAAATCATGTCGTCTTGCTCACCGCACTCAATAAAAATTTGACCTTGAGACTTTGCTCTTTGAATCGCCTTCTTCGAGTTTGTATAAAAATTGAATAAAATTGAGGACCATTCAGAAGGGTGCATAGATTTGGTATAAAGCCAATCTCTATTAAATTTTGGCTCTAGCATTTCTATATTTGACTTTTGCGCATCTAACTTCATTGTTTTAACAAACTTAGAAATGACACTACGCATGTTTTGAGGGCGAATATCCCTTATCAGATTTTGAGAGACTACATCATTAAAATACGATGTGTAGTTATGGAAAGAATCAAAATTTTCACTCAGTAAACATACCCTTTCAAAAACTTCAGTTTCACCTTCTAGCTTATCTAATAAAAATGAGACATCACTTCGAATATGATCCATATGATGTTTTATTTCGTGAATAAACTGAGAAACTGTTAACCCCACACTACTCAAAACTCTCAACATCGAACGCTCTTTTATCAAGCTAGTCAACTCAGATTTATGTAATACCTCAAGCTCCTCTACAGCTTCCTTTATTTTTTTAGCACGACGTTTTCTTTTAGTTTTTCCTTGAGGGCTTTCATCATCAAATTCTTTTTCTAGCTCTTCAATGGTTTTGGCTATATTTTGAATTCGAAGCTCTATTTTTTCCCAGTTCCCTCTATCATCTTTTTTCTGTCCCGATGTTGCCTTGACATTTCGATTCGCTGCAACCGCTAATACACCCGTAATAATAGTTCTATGTACAAAATTTCTTAGCTGTCTAAAGGCCTCATTCTCAATCAAACCTTCACGACTAGAAGTCTCGTTAAAGTTGTTTTCTTTATCTTTTAATTCCACGAAACCGAAAAAATTAATATTTGAGTGTTGAGGAAGAATGGTTCTTCTTCGAACAGACCTATCTAAATCTAACCAATCGTCACCAGGCTCCGCATATGGTAAAACTCTAAATCCATTCCTATACAGCCTGATTCCACCTTCTTTTCTAGCAAGTTTTCTTATACTACTTGCATGCATTTTTGGAATTAAATCACTATCGTAAATATAATAAAATGCTCTAAACCTTACATACCTTAATTCAGTAAAAGGCTTTGATTTATCATCAGGATCGTTGCCTATTTCACCAATTTCATTAATGCCTAATTTTTCACTATCGACTGTATATATTCCTATTCCTGTTTCATCAATATAACCTTCGATTTCAGCGATAGCATGCTCATAAACCATTACTTCTTTATCGGCTACAATTACTGGCTTCTCGAAATTATTTTGTTTAAAAAACTTGGCTTTAAATCCGGGATCAAGATCTGAATTTCCATCTAAATTAACAATATCCGATAAAGCAAAGGGTTGAATAATATTAGAAACATATCTATATACCCTTTTTATTGATGCGGTTGTCCACTTATCTCTTAGTTCCTCAATAACTAAGACAGTTCCTTTGTCTTTCACTTTATCAATAACATTTAATCTATTTGAAATACTATTCAGATCAATGTCGTTAGTGTATTCACTCCAATTAATTGTTAATGAAAGTGCAAAGTCATCTGCATCAGTTTGAGTAACGATTGTTAATTTTTTACCTAGTCTTTGAACTGAAAACCTTCCAATTCCTTTCTGACCGGCACGCTGTCTTTTATAATTTCTGGATAACGGATTATGCACTTTATCGGTAGATGAAATTCTCATAAAACCATTAACCAACTCTTCTCTGGTCATGCCATCGCCATCATCCTCAATAATAAGGGTTCCGCCAAGGTCATCCGAATTTTTAAAAGTTAAAACTACTTCAGTGGCATCCGCATCATAAGAGTTTTTCACAAGTTCAGATACAGCTGTCTCTTGGCGAGCAACCAATTCTTGTCCTAATCTGTCAATGATACCCGCATCAATAGAAAATCGAACTTTATCTTTTTCCTGGGCTACTATTCGATGAGTCAATTCAATCAACTCATCGCTACTATAGTCTTCACTAGCTAATAGGATTTTTAACTTCTCTTTTATCTCTTCAATTGTTTGCTCTTCATTACTCATGCAGCCATACTCAAATTCAATTTTTTCTGTTTTCAAAAGCTCAATTCTCTTAGTGTAATGAACTTTAAGAGGTTCAGTTACTGACGTAAACCAAAATGGAACCGAAGCTATATCTTTCACTAAGAGATTGTAACGAATCCCACCATTCTGCCAAGCAGAATACAAAATTTTTGGCTATTCATCTAGCAACCAGAAAGCACATTGGGCAATTTGAAAACGAGTCTCCACATCGTTTGCTTCAATGAGCTCCGTAATTCGGGCGCGCTACCGGTTGCCGGTCGACATTAATGCCATATTGGTTGCAAGCCCGCTGGATCATTTTCCCTCTAAATTCAGTCGCATTGTCCATATGCCAGCCATCAGGAATTCCCCAGCAAGGCCAATCACCGTTAATATTGTATTTAGCGAGCCAATTCTCTTTAGGTAAAATTGCATGAGAAATCGCCAAACTGGTAATCAGTCCGGACGTTGCATCAAAGCCAACTCGAAACCCCAGAACCATTCTGGAAAAGACATCAAAAACCACTGTAATCCATGGTCGACCAACCGGTTTACGCCAATGATCATCGCAAAGCTGAATATCTAATTAAGTATGATCCACTTGAACATAGGCTAAAGGCCAATCTGCTCCGGGAAATTTCCCTCTGATTGCAGAGTATTTTTCGGCCGCTTTTTTCTGCCCTTCGCGAGCCGCCATCATCTCTTTGGGGTTTTTCTTGGTTATCCAGTTTCTAATCGTATTGCAGTGCGGAGACTTGAGGTTTTTCAAGCGACATAATCTTTCTACTTAACGACAAACCTTAGCAACCGACTTTTTCTGTTGAGTTTTGTATTCATTTTGGATAGCCGTTTCGACAATTTCTTTAATCTCCGGCGCTAATCGAGGTTCGCCTTTGTCGGTTCGATCTTCTCTAAGTAAATCAGTCACTTTGCCGGTTTCTTGAAAACGCTTTATCCAGCCGTATAGAGTATTTGTCGATATCCCGAATTCTTTGGCTCTAGCTTCCACCATTTTACGAGTTCGTCCTGCAACCAGTAATGGTTGAACAATATCAAACCTTTCCATGGCTTGGTTCCAAGAATCATCGGAAATTCTTTGCAAATCATCTGTCTTTTTCGGTTCTTCAAATTTAGATACTGAAACCTCAGAGATGGAAACCTCTTTAATTGCGCCTGTTTCAGCATAAATGAGAACTACTGTATTTATACTATTCACTTGGCGGATAAAATAGCGTTCGTTTTGATAAACCACGCTTTCGCCGATTTCAAGTTGAAGCAAACCGTTATTACCCATATCCAAACCTTAAAATCGGCGTGTTCATATTCAACGGACTGCTCTCCAAATCGCATATCATTTGGCGAGTGCCAACCAAATACCACAGAGTCGGCAACAAGGCAGCCTTATCCCAATCACTTTGCACTAATTCACTCAATAATTGAGCCAGCGTTGAACTTTTCAGTTCGCGGAGTTTATTATCGAGCAGATTCATATCACCTTCTCTATCCGCACCTCGCCGAATAAATGGCTGAAGGAATTTTGCGTTTTTCTGCAATACTGTACGAACTTCCACTTCTGTCATAATCTTAAACTTCCAACCTTGCTGCTTGGTTTTACGCTTAAAAATGACATCCGGAAAATAGCGGCGGTGCTTACCGTTTTGATCCGTCCACTCTATCTTTACAGGCTGAACTTCAAACTCCAGCACATGGGAATCGAATTCAAGAAGTGTGATAAAATCGCGCTCCAGAGTGGATTCAAACATAGCCGAATCAATCGACTTGCTGGAAGCGTAAATTCCGGTGACATTACGATAGCTTTTCGGGATGCGTCTGACAGGCATATTATGCATCCAGTACAGTTTAATTTTGTATAGAAGTTACCTTGCTAATTCGATTGTAGTTCAGTACAAAATTATTTTGTAGAAAAAGATAAAAATGAGCACTTCCAGTACAAATTAATTATGGAAGTCATAAAAGCAAAAATTCAATTTAACCAACTTTAGAGAAGAGTTTGAACAAAATGGCAAATAACAGCATTCAACGTTTTTTATTTAAAGACCATGGCATTCGCGGCCAATTCGTTCAACTGACAGACAGTTGGCAATCCATGACTCATGAGCGCCATTACCCTGATGTCATTTCAAAGCTGTTAGGCGAATTGAGTTTAGTCGCCATTATTATGGCAAATGGGCTTAAACATAAAGGTCGCATTACTCTTCAAATCCAAGGCTCTGGCCCTGTGAACCTGCTTGTCGTTGAAGTGATGGACAACTTACTCATAAAAGGTGTTGCCAAAACCTCGCAAACGATTACCGATGAAACAACACTATCTGAATTACTCGGCAATGGGCAAATCCTTGCAACCCTAGAAAACTCTCAAACCAATCATCACTTCCAAAGCTATGTGAGTCGCGATGCTGAAACGGTCGCAGAATGTTTTGAAATTTTCTTCCAACAGTCAGAACAGCTTCAAACACGTGTTTTCCTTGCGGCAAATGAAAACTCTGCCGGCGGGTTAATTCTGCAAAAAATGCCTGAAACTGCCGAAACACAGGTAAGTTCAGATGACGATGCATGGAATCGTATTGAACATTTAACCTCAACAATCAGTGACGATGAGTTAACCTCCTTGGGTTGCGAAGAACTGCTACATCGACTTTACCACGAAGAAACTGTTGAGCTGTTTGAAGCTCGCGAGATTGAATATCATTGTCCTCAAGACTCATCAAAAATTGATGCCATGTTAAAAAGCTTGGGAGAGGAAGAAGTCCGAAAAATTCTTGAAGAGCAAGGAGAAATTGTCATTCACAATGAGATGTGCAATTTTCACGCACGCTACGACAAAGCTGCTGTGGATGAGCTTTTTGCTGGACAAGAATCCAAAAATACCAACGACTCTATTCAGTAGTCATAAGGGGAACCTCTGCTTGAATCCTATTGAAGTCACGCCCATAGGGGCTTAGCCAAATTTATCAGATTCAATCAGAGGTTTGATAGTGTAAAAGTTCTGAATTTAGCTAATGAATGGTAAAAAAATATTACCGGCCGGTAGCAAATGATTTGATTTCTAGAGAGTTTTGCACGTGTAAGAGATAAAGCATAAATTGAGAAAAAATTCGGTTGATCTAGGCAAAAAGTGCAGGGAATAGCTGGCTATTCGCAAGATGCCGCCCAACGGAAGTACCCTTGGGGTATAACAAAGCTCGGCAGGATTTTAGCCAATTTTGATTATTTATTATCTCGTGTTTATACCCGAAAGGGTGCAAAGCTCTCTTGTAATTAAATTTAAAAGCGCTTGGTTAATTCAAGCGTCTTTAATTCCAAATGCAATCCCTTCTGAAATATCCTCTAAGCCCTGCTGTAAGGCGAATAAACGGTCAACACCTAAAGCCACGCCTGAACAATCGGGCAACCCTTTTTGCTCCAAATCAGCGAGTAAATTTTCATCCAGAACAACTGGTGGCAACCCCTGTTCTTTGCGCATAGCAAGAGAGGCTTCAAAACGCTGGCGATACTCATTAGCATCAGCCAATTCATAATAACCATTGGCCAGTTCCATACCTTTGACGAAAACTTCAAATCGCTGAGCACACTGCGGGTTGTCAGTTGAAACTCGGGCTAAAGCTGCATCTCTGGCTGGAAAATCATTAATCACACAAATCCCTGATTTTCCTAGCTGTGGTTCTATGACTTCTGTCAGAACCAGCTGTTCCCACAAAACCTTATCATCTAACTCAACACCCACAATCTCTGGAACTTTATGAATTAAAAGTACTTCCCGACAATTCGCCGCAGTTGCACTAAAGATATCGTCAATTTGAGCGTATTTTGTGAACGTTTCACGATAAGTTAGTTGCTCAACATCATCACAAAGAGTCTCAGAACCAGAAAGTCTTGCTTGTATCAGAGCGACCACTTCATCAATCAGTTGTTGTAAATCAAAACCCAGTCGATACCACTCCAACATTGAAAATTCTATTTGATGACGAGGACTCAAATCCGAATCACGGAACACCTTTCCCAAGTAGAAACAATCTTCCACACCATCACATAGCAGCCGTTTCATTGGATATTCTGGTGATGTATGAAGGTAATAGTCTTTTAAGCCCTCACCAGGAATCTGAAGAGTCGTTCGTAAAGAACGCAAATGTAGATCAGGAGTAGCAGCTTGGGACAATATCGGAGTATCCACTTCAATCACCGCTCGTTCATAAAAAAACGCCCGCAGATCATGCAAGAACTGCGAGCGTTTTTTCAGTCTTTCAAACTTTGTCATCAACATTTGAACAACTTATTTAGCGCGAGAAACGTACTCACCTTTTTCAGTGTTGACGATGACCATCTCACCGATTTGAACAAATAGAGGAACTTGTACGACAGCACCTGTCGATAGCGTTGCTGGTTTACCGCCAGTTCCAGCCGTATCACCTTTCAAACCAGGATCCGTATCAACAACTTCCAGAGTCACTTGCTTTGGCGGCGTGACAGAAATCGGGTCACCATTCCAAAGAGTCACCACACACATATCTTGCTCAACTAGGAATTTACTAATATCCGCTACAGCAGCTTCAGAAGCTTGATACTGTTCAAAGGACTCTGCATCCATAAAATGCCAAAACTCGCCATCGTTATAAAGGTACTGTAGTTCAGTATCCATAACATCTGCTGCTTCAACTTTTTCACCCGATTTAAATGTTTTTTCTAACACTCGACCGGTAATCAAATTACGATATTTCACGCGGTTAAATGCTTGACCTTTACCAGGTTGAACAATCGTATTGTCAGTAATGGTACATGGCTGTCCGTCCATTAAGAATTTTAAGCCGTTTTTGAATTCGTTGGTGCTTACTGTTGCCATAACGCTTTCCAGATACTCTTAATTAAATTGCACGGCATTTTACCCTAAAACAGATTCGGTTTAAAATTCTTGGTTTGTAAAACTCAACCGGCCGGTAAATTATGCGTTCTAACGCCAAAGTCTCAAGCATCTCATTCGATCTCTTAAATTCCTCGCAAAAAAAGCAAGCAAAGCAATTACACCATTTACTGGCTGAAATTCAGTTACCCGAATTGGAAAACGATTGCCATTTGTCGGAATTCCCCCTGAAAGTCCCTAAACATTTTGCCAAACAAATTCAGCTTAAGAACCCTACTGACCCTTTGCTTCGACAAATTTTGCCCGTCAACCAAGAATTAGAAACAAACGAGCACTATAAAAAAGACCCAGTTGGCGATTTGGACAAAAACCCTTTACCTAGTCTTATCCACAAATACTATGGCCGAGTATTATTGATTGCGAGTCCAAAGTGTGACATTCATTGTCGCTACTGTTTCAGACGCCATTTTCCTTATGAAAATCAAAGTAACAATCGTGCTTGGCATCAAGCCATTGAATATATACAAGCAGACGACAGCATTCACGAAGTGATTTTGAGTGGTGGGGACCCGATGAGCCTATCAGAAAACGTTTTACTCAAGTTATCTCAAAAAATTGAGTCCATTCAACACGTCAAAACTTTACGAATTCACAGCCGAACGCCCGTGGTCTCGCCAACAGATGCCGCTCAGAAGGAATGGTTGGAATGGGCAAAAACGACCGCTCTCAATATTGTTCTGGTGGTGCACTGTAATCACTCCAATGAATTAAGCACACAAACTCATGAGCTTTTTAAGCGCTATCAACAGGCAGGACTTCATCTTTTAAATCAAACAGTTCTACTGCGATCAATCAATGATTCGGTCGACGTGCTTGAAAAACTCAGTCATGCCTTATTTGCTCAATCAGTCATGCCCTACTACCTGCATCAATTGGATAAAGTTCAAGGTGCTGCACATTTTCAAGTTGCGGATCAGGATGCATTGATTTTACACCAAGCGCTTCGTGAGCGCTTACCAGGTTATTTAGTGCCAAAACTCGTTCAAGAAGTCGCAGGAGAGCCCTTTAAGACTCCTCTTTACGAACTTGCTGATGAGAATGGGATTTAGCCCTTAAACTCAGTAAAAACTGCTGCATTTTGTCAAAGGCGGTGTGCAATCTCTCAGCATTGCTAGCTTCTGGCTCAAGCATTTGTATCAGCTCCGCAATCGCTTCAATGGTCGCTAAAGACTGATTGTTTTTCTGCTTTCGAATGTGATACGAAGAAGCTTTAGTTGGAAATATCGCTATTCTCGGCAAAACTTGAAGTATTGGGTTTAGCATAAGCATCTTATGTGTTTTTCGCCATGTACCATCGAGTACCAACACCTGAAAATCACCATTCAACTGGTTGATTTCTGAAACTTTACAAACTTTACCGGCCGGTAACTGTTTGTTTACGGGCATTCCTTGAAAAGAATTTTGCATGATTCCAGAATCGCTTAAATTAGAATCTAACACTGTCGTATCTAACACTTCATCCGTTTCTGGATAGAGTAATAAAGTCGTTTTTTGTGAAATCCATTGAGCCAAGCTATCTTTTGACATGACAGGCGTTTCCACAACTTGACCATGACTGACTGACAACACCGCATTAGTCACTAACTCGCCGACCCACAACTTGGCATTTTTTACTGATAAGGCGGCTAGCCTTGCTGTGCCTTTGCTCTGTTTTTGCTCACTTGGGTGCTGCAGAATGCCAATTTCCACCGCAGGTAAAATTGATACAATGCAGTCACAAATGCAAGCTTTCTGGGCTCGCATACACTTGGGACATTCTGTTCTTTTGCTAGAATTAATCATAGATATTTATTTGAATTAACGAATCAACCATTCGGTTAGTTTAAAAGCGATCGGAGCTCTTTTGAATACAGACTTACAAGTCAAACAACTGAATGAATTATCCCAAATGGAACAATTCCAGTTGAAACACTTTTGTAAACAACATAAACAGAGCCTGCCAAATCAACATGACCTTGGTGGCGTACTATTCCTAAACTCAAAACTGATTGGCTGGGTTCGCCTCATTATGATTCAACCAAATGAACACTATTGGCTTAGAGGCCTATTTATCGCACCTGATTACCGTCAACAAGGTTACGCTCATGGATTAATGCAGCAAATTCCAAATCTTTTGCAAACCGTATCAACCCAGAATATTTCAATTACTTTGTTTGCTCTGGCTCATTTAGAAGATTTTTATAAACGCTTAAATTACCGGCCGGTAGATTGTCAACAAATCCCTGAAACACTCAAAAAACATTGGGTTAAAGCGAAAAATGACGGTAAAAATTGGATTTTATTGCAAAAAAACCTAGTCTGAGAGCTTTGCTAATCAGGCTTTTTTACTTTCTTTTCTTAATGCACATCATCCTATTTCTGATGCGTCTTCCAGTGCGTTTTTGGATGATTTTTTATCCAATTCTTGTTCACTGACCAGATGTTCCGGTAACTCTTTTTTGGTTTTCCCCGCCAGCTCTTTGAGCATCTGAGCTTGTCGAACTAAATTACCCCGGCCGGTAGAGAGTTGTTTGAATGCATCGTTATATGCATTGTTCGCTTGAGTAATCTGCGTGCCAACCTTTTCAAAATTAGCCACAAACCCCACAAATTTGTCATGAACATCTGCAGCCCGTTGGATCAATTTTACGGTGTTTTCGCTCTGGCGCTCATATCGCCAAAGTTGTTCAATGGTTTTTAAAGTTGTAAACAACGTTGTTGGCGTCACCACTGCAACACGCTGATCAAAGGCATCTTCAAAAATATGGCTATTTTCTTCAATCGCCATTAAATAAGCAGCTTCAATTGGAACAAACATCAAAACAAAATCTGGAGCATTCAATTGATTCAGGTGTTCATAGCGCTTGGCCGCCAAAGTCGAAATATGGCTTTTTAGACTTTGTAAATGTGCTTTGGTGGCTTTCAAGCGTGCCTCATCCGAAGGTGCATTTAATGCACGTTCGTAATCGGTGAGTGAAACCTTCGAGTCAATAACGATATGCTTGTTATCAGGAAGATTCAAAATCACATCAGGACGCAGGCGCTTTCCTTCTTCAGAGGTAAAACTTTTCTCTCGATCAAACTCCTGCCCTTCACGTAAACCAGAGCGTTCAAGAAGCCTCTGTAAAATCAACTCCCCCCAATTACCTTGCATTTTGCTCTCACCTTTCAATGCCTGAGTCAGATTTTGAGTTTCAATCGACATTTGCGAATTCAATGTCTGCAACTGCTTGAGTTGTTCTTTCAGAGACGCGCGACCTTCTATATCCTCTTTATGAGTTGTTTCCAAGCGAGAACGAAACTGCTCAAGGGATTGGTTCATAGGTTTTAACAATGACTCAAGAGAATCTTTTGAATTCTGGGTAAATTGTTTTTGTTTTTCATCAAAAACTTGATTCGCAAGTAGCTTAAACTCTTGTGTTAACTGCTGTTTTGCATTTTCAAGCAAAGTGATTTTTTCCTGAGATTGCCTGCTTTCTTGCGTTAGGCGTTCTTGCAATTCTGCTGTTAACTGCTTTGTTTCAGTTAACTTTCTCTGAAGCTCATTTTTTTCTTGAGTAGATGCCAAAATGTCAGCTTCGTATTTCTTTAACTGAGCGTGAATTTCATCAAATTGGCCTTGCAATACATAAAATTCTTGAAGCTTTTCTGATTGTGAATTGACTAAAGTTTGAGTTTCATCAAAACGGGAAATTAAATGAGAATGCGTAATTTGCAAATTACTCAAACTGTCTAATTCTTGTTCAGCCTGAACCAGTTGTCTGCGACTTTGCTGTAATTTTTTCCATAAGTACAATACTGCGACCAAAAAAATACCAGCAAATGCTGGTATGAGTGTTTGAAAAATAATTTCCATAGATTAACTCTATTCTCCAGTAATAATTTGAACCTGTTTTAAGGTGTCTTCGGTAACCTTATCCTTGGTTTTCGGCAATGCTTTTTTCTTTTCTTGTTGTTCGATTTTGTAGTTCTCCACCATTTTCATCTGGCGAGGAAACAATGTTTGCCCAACAGGAACTGTTTGTGTTTTTCTTAAAATCTTTAGAACGGCTCCATTTGGCCCTGTTCTCGACTCATCAATAGAAATATATTTGGATTTAGTTTGATTGTATTGATCATTAATTCGAACTAAAGCGGAACCATCTGGCTTCTTAATCACCGCTGTGACCGATAACTTATAAGGCAATACAATCGGTTTTTTCTTAGCTTTTTTATCACCTGTTTTTTTCTTAATCGGTTCAATCGCTTCTTTTTGCTTTTCTGGTTTAGGGTTTAAATAATCAGCTCTCTGCGCATCAATTTTTTCACGCGTCGGCTTGTTCAGCAAAACCGTTTTGAGGTTTAATGGTGGTAAGGATTCATCATTTTTTTTCGCATCTTTTTTTGAATCTACTTTTTTCTGAGATTTCTCTTCAACAGCTGCTGAGTTATCTTGAGAAGAAGAGTCAGCCGCTAAACTCATAGCCGGCCAAACTCCAACTATCGACAAAATTAAGGCAAATTTTGTTATTCGTTTATTCATAACTTTCTCAAATACTTTATTTATGTTGCCGTCATATCGTAAGAATTCCAACAAGGTTATTTCTCAGATCCTTGACCAATAACAATATGCGTATGGAATGCAACAATCGTACAAACAGCACTGACATTGCCTTCGGTTAAATTAAAATTCGCTTGAACCTTGTGATCTTCATCCTTTAAGTTTAGCTCGCAGGATTCCAGCAAATAAATTGGCGACACTTTTGCATTCAACAACTCCATTAACCGCAATACATCTTCTTCATGTTGCATATTCATTGTGAACTTTATCCGGCTAAAATAGAAGAGTTTATTGGGCACTTTTAATTTTTGGAATAACCCGCTTGTCAAAGGTTTTTCCGGCATGAAGTTAAAGGTGAACTCCGGCATAACAAGTGTTTGTTTAAAACCAATTAGCTTGTCGGTCCAAAAAACACGATCTTGTTTTTTAACGAGACCTTTTGCAATTAATTCCTCATATTTCGCACCATACTGCTCATAAAGCTTGAGTTGTTTTTGTAGAAACTTAACCTGACTTTGTAATTCATTCAGCTTTTTAACTTTTGGAGCCTTTTGTATGGCAAGTTCTTTATTCATTTCTTCAAAACCATACCAAGCGCCACCAATGGCACCTCCAAGCAAAATAAAGAAGACAATCGACCAAAGAAAAAAACGTTTTAATAGAGGATCTTGAGTAATACTATTTAGATTCGCCATCTTTCATCCTCAAGGTAATGCTGAAAGCCAGTGCCGGTACTTTGCCTTCGTCCGTATTGATTGTCACCGCTTGATTTAGATTCCGGTTCAACGGTTCTTTTGTTAGCTGGACACTTTGAACACCTGAAACTTTTTCAAGATCGCTGACAAGGTTATCAACCCATTCAACGGGCTTTTTGTATGTACCATAGAAAGGAAATACCCATCCATTGAAACTGATTTCATGCGTTTTGCTATCAAAGCGCTCTTTATTGCTCCATTTAATGTCTGAAATTTGAATATTATTATGTTTGACTAACGTTTCACTTAACGACTGAATATCAAATCCAACCAAGCGACCCAGCTTTAGTTTCAAAATAGATTCGGAAAACTCAACTGATGATTTAATGGTTTGAGCATCATCTTTAAGTTGCACCAGAGATTCAAGGCGCTTTTTCTCAGTCTGATGGGCTGTGATTCTTTCATCAAGCATACCGAGCTCTTGCCACTTTAGATACGAATCAACACTATTAATTAACAGATAACCCACTAAACCCAATGCCAATAAGACATTGGTCGAAACAAAGAGCTTTCGCCCCAAAAAGATATTTTGAATTTTCTTGGTATAACCTGTTTGATAAAACCCTTTTGGGGTTTCACTAAAAACGTAGTCAACCATAGCTTGCTCGGAGTAGCAAGACTGGGTCTCTAGGTGCTTAGAACAATGTCCTTTTGATCGAATTAAATCACTAAACAACGCAGTTGCAAAAAAGTATTCATCATTTTGCCATTCCGATGATATGAGTTGTCGTCTTAAAGCGATATCTTGAAGCTCATTAATCACACCTGCATCTGAATCAAGAAACAACATTGCAAACGGTGCTTTGAAAGGCAAGATTTTTTGGTTATAAACATAGCTTACAGCCATTCGCGTCTCGTTTAAAAGCGCATCTTGGATTTCATCAAAACTATGCAAACTGCTATCAAGCTCTACTAGACGGCTTAATCGTAAATTACCCTCAAATACAAATGTTTGCCGATAATGATGTTCACTTTGTCGACTGGTAATTAACAAAGGAAATTTTGAAAACTTACCTGAGATATCAAGCTTCGAAGCATTTGTTTCAAAGAAATGTTTCATTAAGAAAGGTTTTGAGTAAATTGCTTGCAATAGCACATTTGCGGATTCAAGCTTTGCCAACCAGTTGGTAAGGTTAAATCCATCTGCCACCGTTGCAGTCAATAATAACTCTTCCTTACGCCCTTCTTTATTACTTCGACTCGCTTGGTTCGCCCGGATTTCAACTAATGCGTTATTGTCCGCATGGGCACGTTCCATGCGACGTTTTAAGAGAGGTGCCTTTTCCCAAGGCAAAACTTTAGGACTCCATTCAAAATTTAATTCTTCATCAATTAAATCTAGAATAATGAAAACTTCATCTTTTTCAGATAACTGGAAAATAAATTGATCAATTAGTGCTTTATCTGGCCTCCAACCAAAAATTTGCACAGGCATCTCGTCTGAAATTTTCTCAGGATAGATTTTTAGTTGAGTATCGGTAATATACAGAGCATAACGCATGATTTATGGTACCTGAGCAATGGTGTCGTATTTAAAGCATTGGAGTTGAATCATAACTGAACCTGAGCAATCGTATCGTAAATCGGTCCGAGAACTGCAATCATAATCCAACCCACAATAAAGCCCATGATGACTGTCAACAATGGCTCAATTGTCGGCTCTATTTTCTCAATGAGTTCTTTGGCCTCTCTATCATAAAAATAGCTGACATTTTTAAGCGCTGTATCCATCCCCCCACTTAACTCACCAACCTTAACCATTCGCACAGCCATTGAGGGGAAAACATCTGCTTCTTCAAACGATTCAAATATCGGCTTTCCTTGTTCAATCATATCAACAGAACGTAGTATGTTCCCTTCGAGGTATTTATTGCCAGCTGTTACACTCGCCATTCTTAAGGCTTCTGGAAAGCTTACACCTGAAGAGTACATAACAGCGAGAGAGTTTGCGACCCGCGCGAGTTTCAACTTGTATAGCACCTCACCGATAATTGGGATTTTTAATGCTTTTTCATCGGACTTAACTCGGAATTCCGGCGACTGTTTTCGCCACCATTTAAGGATAAATACAAAAATAAACGGAGTGATGATTAGCTCTAAAATATATGTCTGAATAAAATCCGAGGTCCAAATCAAAGAGGTCGTTGCAAACCCTAGCTCTCCGCCCATAGAGGTAATAAAACCTAATAACTCAGGGACCACAAACAACATCATCAAAATCACGACAGAAATAACCACAATTGCGACAATTGCAGGATAAATCATTACTTTTTTTGCTTTTGAAACCAGTTCATCTTCCCATTTGAGCATATTAGCCAAATCAAGAAGAATATCTTCTAAGTTACCGGTCTGCTCACCCACCGACACTAGAGAAATATACACTTCGCCAAAGTCCTTTTCATACTCTTTTAAAGAACTTGAAAAAGTGTTCCCTCCTTCCATAGATTCATATATCGACGCTAGCATCTGCTTAACGGCATCACTCTCGAATGAATCTTTTAAATCATCCAATATTTCCATAAGAGGAACGCCAGCTCTCATCAACTGTTCAATCTGAAAAGTCACTGAAATAATATCTTTACGACTAATTTTATTCGCCGAACTAAAGCTAAAGCCTTTTGTTTTTTGCTTAGCAGTTAACAGATCAACTCCATTATTACGGAGTTTTTGTTCAAGTTCCTGCTCATTGTTTGCAGGCATAACACCTGAAACACGTTTGCCGAGTTTGTTGATGCCTGTGTATTGAAAGTTTTCCATTAGACTTCCTTTAAATCAATTCAGTCAAGTCAACCACACGACTGATTTCATCAAGCGTTGTCTCACCAGCTTTCACCCAGTTAATACCTGCCTGAGACATATTGATAAAACCATTTTTATATGCCACTTCTAGCAAGGCTGTCTGACTAGCACCATCCAATAACAAGGCATCCATCTCACTATTAAATCGCAACGTTTCTAACAAACCAAGACGGCCTTTATAGCCCGTATCATTGCAATGTTCACATCCAACTGCAGTACAAAGCGTGAGGGGATCATTTGCAGGAACTCCCATCAACTTTTTTTCAATTTCTTCAGCTTCATAAGGCTGTTTACAATACTTGCAGAGTTTTCTGACCAAACGCTGGGCAACGATGCCAATAATATTTCCAGACAGGATTGAACGAGACACACCAATATCGAGCAAACGTGGTATGGCACCAATCGCAGAATTGGTATGCAAAGTAGCAAATACTTGGTGACCAGTCATTGCAGCTCGAATCGCCATCTCAGCTGTTTCACCGTCACGAATCTCACCAATCAAAATAATATCTGGATCTTGTCGCAACAAGGCTCGAATACCCGCTGCAAACCCCATACCGATCTCTTCATTGACAGGTGTTTGGCGAATCATTGACATTGGGTACTCAACAGGGTCTTCTAGCGTCATGATGTTTACACCAATATCATTCAATTCATTTAAGATTGAATAGAGAGTCGTTGTTTTACCGGAACCTGTTGGCCCCGTGACTAACAAAATCCCTGTTGGACGAGCAATCATTAATTTCAAGTCATCGTAAGCTTTTTTGGCCAGCCCCAAATCATCAAGAGGAACAATCCCTTTTTCACGGTCAAGAATACGGAGTACAAAATTTTCCCCATGCGTCCCAGGAAGCGATGACACACGAAAATCTATTCGACGACCTTGAACAATCAATGTCATTCGTCCATCTTGCGGAATTCGTTGTTCAGTTAAATCCAAATCAGACATAACTTTCAAACGAACCACTAAGCCCGACCAGAACATCTTATGCAATAACCGGATCTGCTGCAGAACCCCATCAATACGATATCGGATTCGAATATAGTCTTCTTCAGGTTCAAAGTGAATATCCGAAGCATTTCGCTTTACAGCATCTGTCAAAAGGTTATCCACTAATCGAACCATTGGCTGGGAATATTCATTCCCTGCAGAAATAGTGCTTAAGTCCGCTTGTCCCGTTTCAAGTTCTTTTAAGATTCCCTCAATCGAAAGCTCATAGCCATAATAATTATCAATCGCATTTTGAATTTCATTTTCTACGACCAATACCGGCTCAATTCGAATTTCAGCGCCCTGTAAGTGTCTTTTCAACTTATCTAGTAATAAGATATCACCTGGGTTTGACATACCCACTTTCAAAGTATTACCAGACAAACTGATTGGCATCACTAAATAATTGTGTGCAAAGGTTTCAGAGACCAGCGCTATCGCTCTAGGATCGGGAACAACATCTTTTAAGCTCATGGAGGTATAACCTACATAAGCTCCAACCACTTCACGGATAACTTCTACACTAACAAATCCCAGAGCAACAAGGGTTTCACCCAGCTTTTGTCCACTTCTCTTATGTTCTGTTAGTGCAATATTTAATTGGTCTTGATTGATATACCCTTGTCGAATCAGCCTCTCACCGAGTCTTTCAGGATAATCCACTAATAATCCCCTTTTTCCATAAAGAGTTTTAGAGCAGCTAATCGAGTTTTTATAACCACTTCATCAAAATTCGTCTGATTCGTTTTATACAATAAAGCTTTTGTGTAGTATTCAATGGCTGCGGCATATTGTTTTAAGTAATCTAAACTTATTGCCAAATTATAGTTATACATAGCATTAGTTGGCTCCAGAGCTAATGCGTCAAAATAATAATTTTGAGCTTCTTGCCAATTATTCTGCTGTGCAAAGATATTCCCCATCGCACTCTTTAGAAGAGCTGAATCAGGGTAGTCTTTCAGAACTTGACTAAGAGTATCTTGCCACCGAGTGTTCTGGCTTGGGAACTGCTGCATAATTGAAGCAATTCCTTCAATTGCATAAAGATTGTTGGGAGAAGAATCTAACACTTGGTAATAAACATCAAGAGATTCTTTAAACTTCTGCTGATTCAGCAAACTACCTGCCAAACCAAGCTGCGCATTGGTATGCTCTGAGTTTAGTGCAACGACTTCTCTAAAGAAAAGCTCAGACAAAGCCCACTTTTTCTGCTGGTAAGCTTTATAAGCTGCTTTAAGTTTTAGTTTTTCTGGTGAAAGCCCTTTAGTTTTCTGAATTATTGCCGGTTTTGCTGGCTCAGCCTTCAGCGCTTTTTCAGTTTTATTCAGACTTGATTTTTCAAGCATTTGAACATTATTTCTGGAAGAAACAGGCTTCTCATCATTTACAGCAAGAACTGAATCGGTTTTATTGGCCGAATCTACTGTCGCTTCCTCTTTAGAATCTAAATCATTTGTGGCATCCAAAGTATTAACTTTAGGCTTATCAGAGAGAGTAGCGTTTGCTGAATCAACAGAACTTTCCACAATCCGTTCGTTCTCAGAAATTGTTTTTACCTTATTACTAGCGGATATGTTTTGTTTTGGTTCGACACTTTGGTCACCGGCCGGTAAAGTCTTTTGGGTTTTAGCCAATAAAGCTGCACTAGGCTCAATACGCGTAATTTGATATTTTTTGAAAGAGTCTTCTAATGCTTGGCTCTGATCTTGATAATAGAGAATTGCATAAAAAAACAACCCAATAAAAAGCCCTAAAACACCTACATAAATTAGAAATTTTGGATTGAGTGTGGCTCTTTTCTTTGACACTAAATTAAGCCGTCGATTTTCACCTTTCGTTAAAACTGGATTTTTAGCTAAAGATTGTTCGTCAATTGCACTTTGATCCATAGTGCTTGAATCGATCTCAGGTTGAAGTACTTTCTGAGAACTCTCAATATCTTCATAACCAGGGAGGTCATTCATACTCCATTTGTAACTATCTTCAACATCTTCCTTTCGTTCTAAATTACTTTCTGGCAATTTCTCAACTGCATCTGAGAAAGGTTCTGTAGCTATCGTCGTGTCTAGAGATGCGGTATTTGGAGGACTCGGTTGCTCGACGGGTTCATCGATCTTAATTTCATTAGATGAAAGCTTTGAATCAGGAACTGAGAGAACTTCTTCATCAAAAGAAGCTGTCGCTTCTGCAAGTAAATCCTCATCATTTTCACTAATTTGCAATGCCGGTTTTTGTTTGGTTGGTTCTGGCGTGGGTGCTCTATCATCCTTTAAGAAACTAGGTGAAATAAATTCCTCAATTTCTTCAGGTGTACGCTTAGAATCAAAATCAGAATCTAGCTCAACTTCTGTTGCTTTTAATGTAACAGACGGAGGCGTTGGAAGAGTTGACTCTTCCTCATCAATGTCTAGCAAATCAGAATGTTCAACCTCAGATTCTTTAGGCTTCAGTTTTAATATTAGAGAATCGGTGTTATCGTCTTCCAGACGAGGCTTTTCCTCGTTTTCGGATTCTAACAATGAACCCTTTTCAGAAGATTCCGTTGAACTTTCCGAGCTTAAAGAAAACCCTAAAGAATTCTCTGAATTCTTATTTAATTCACTTTCAATGGATTCTTTGCCAACATTCATTGACGAATCACCATCACTGCCTTTTTTCTTTTTTTCCTCAGCAGCTTTTTTTAAAGCTTCTAACAGAACGCTCACTCTGGAAATTCCTCAAAAATATCGACTGATTCAACAGGAATAACTTCTTTCATGTTGATTTTCTTAGGTTCTTTTTTTGGAAGTGGTTGGGTTTTCAAAAACTTCGCGACACTTTTTAAATCACCGGCATCAATATCAGGGTTTTTCACAATAACAGGTCGAATAAAAATCACTAATTCACTTTTCTTAGCATTGTCACCACGCTTAGAAAAAATATCTCCGAAAAAAGGTATTTCACTAAACCCTGGTACACCTGAACGATTATTTGAGTTCTTATCTTCAATCAAGCCGCCAATAATGGCTGTTTGGCGATCTCTAAGCTTAAGAACCGAAGACATTTCTTTTTCCTGAATGACAGGTATTAAACTTTGAACACCCGCTGCCGCAAGTGCAGGATTAGGATCCTCCACCGAACTGACAAGCCGAGAAATAGTTGGTCGAATATTTAGTGTCACCTCACCATCATCACTCACAAAAGGCGTTACACTCATCGTAAAACCTACTGGTACAGTATTTACCTCTGTTTCATAAGTCGTCTGACTCGTTTGATCACCAGTCGTTGTGTTTACTTCAACGGTAAAATATTTTCAACAACCTTCAATAAAGCAGCCTGGTTATTCACTGCCATAATTTTTGGACTAGACAAAACTTTTGAATCCCCAAACTCTTGAAGGAACTCTAAATTAGCTAAAATATTTGCTGAACCTGTTCTAAAAGGTCCAACTGCACCAGTTGGATCTAGAGTAGTAATTGATAATCCACCATCAGAATTAACATTTTGAAATGGAAAATTTAACGCTAGACCACCATTTTGACCAAACAAATTCGCATTGGCAAATGACCAATCAATTCCAGCTTGATAATTATCATTCAATTCAACTTCAACCACCGTCGCTTCAATCATGACTTGGCGCTGAGCACGAGCAGTTATTGTTTCAATATAATCTTTAACGGCATCATGTTTTTTCTTGGAAGTGTAGACTGAAATTGAGCCTGTTTCAGGGTTAACGACTACATTTTGGCTTGATTCTATTCCTCTTCCCTCTTGTCCTTCTGTAACCATAGGACTTGTTGTATAAGGGTCAAGTTGTGCTAAACGGCTGACATTATCTTCTAGTCTTTGCCAAAAATTATGTTCAGATTTTACAACCACCTGAGATGAACTTCCTACAGTCCCACTTCTAGTTGTTGTTCCACCAGTGTTTGAAGAGACACTCATTTTCATATCAATCCGATCTTCACTGGTTTTATTTATATTGACATAATCAACCTCATAATTTCGCCATTCTGGAAAATCCGGACGAATGATAATTGTGTTCCTAGAAACCTCATAAATAAAGTTAAGTTGATTTGAAATCCGAGCCAAAATTTCGTCTAAGGGTTGATTGATTGCATTAATCGTCACATTACCTTCAACACCTGCATAAATATCAATCTCTTTATTGGCATCCTGAGCTAACTTAAACAGTAAATCATTTACAGGGACATTTATCGCAGTGATGGAATAAATTTCATTTTCATTAAAATTAATATTAGGGATTTTTGCTGGCTGGTAGGCAGTAATCTGCGGTATTTTGGACTCAATACCGGTAACTTCTTCGACGTTGGGTTTCAATAAAATATGACCGGCCGGCGTAAATTCATCAGCGACCGCTGGTGCAATCGGATCGCGTTTTACTACGGATGTTTCACATCCAACTAAACCAATCAAGCCAAAACAAGCTATGACGCTGAGAATGCCTTTTCTTAGATTACGACTTACATTCATTTTAAATACCTGACTCATTTTAAATCTTCTAGGCTAATTTCTTCAGCCCTAGCTCTCAAACCTTTAACTGACAAAATATAAGGGTTTGAACTCTTAACGCTTACTGACAACTGTTTCAACTCTTTAGATAACATACTATAATTTCCGAAAGATTTTAGAAAAAACTTAACGCGATATGCCTTCTTAGCGGGCAGAGTCTCTACAAGTAAAATGTACCGACCTGCAACTGTTGAATCTGAATCGAAAGCCTGAAGTTGATCTTGTACAGCATCAGAAGTAACCGTAGCTAGCTGAATTACATTATATTCATCAGGGATACTGTTAAAAATTTCTATTGCTTTTAAGTGACTCAAAACAAGATTTTTTTCAAACGAGCCTGTATCAATAATCTCGGTGACTAGCGGTTTAACTTCTTTTCTTTCATCAATACTATGTTCAATAATTGTAGGCTCTGCGATTTCTTTCAAACTTTCTTGCTTTAAAGTTCGAGTTAAAATAGGAGAAGCTTCACGTTCTTGCTGAAGTTTTGATGCACTAGGGTTGATCATTTCAACACCTAACTCGTCAGAGTATTTCAAATTCAAGCTATTAAAAACAAAAGCTGAAACTAAAATTAAAACAATAGATATAGAAATAAAATACGGCGCTTTTTTCCGAGAAAAAAACACCGGTCGTAGCTGCAACGCCTTTAAGTGTTTTCTAGTTGCTTTTGTATCACCTTGACTAAACATTGCCATTAATAACTTATCAGCAACTTCATTGATCCCTCTAGGCAAGCCATCCGTTACCTTATAAATCTCTTTTGCCATTTTTAGGTCAAAAATATCTAATCCTCTATACCCAACAGCTCTCAACCGATAATTCAAATAGGACATAACTTCTGTTGGTTTAAATTTCGGCAAATTAATACTGTATGTAATTCGGCTAGCAAGTTGACGAATTTCCGGTTTTTTTAATGCTGTATCTAGTTCGGGTTGACCAAATAAAACAATCTGTAGCAACTTATCTTCATTTGTTTCTAAATTACTGAGCAATCGCAACTCTTCCAAAGTATCTATAGGTATTGATTGT